>NZ_JBSSHK010000013.1:0-1273 GCF_053891155.1 Roseomonas sp. F4 | reverse complement strand
TGACCTTCCCCCCTGACCGGGATCCACGTGGAGTGAGAGAGTTGGCCTCCTTGGAAGGAGGCAGGGATGCCGAGGAAGCGTCATACGGCGGAGCAGATCATCGGGCTGTTGCGGCAGGCCGAGGTGGAATTGGCGCAGGGCCGGACGGTGGGGGACATCTGCCGCGGGCTTGGTGTGTCGGAGGCAAGCTTCTACCGCTGGCGGTCTGAGTACGGTGGCCTGAAGGTTGACCAGGCGCGGCGGCTGAAGGAGCTCGAGCGCGAGAATGCGCGGCTGAAGCGGGCGGTGGCGGAGCTGACGCTCGACAAGCAGATTCTGAAAGAGGCCGCGGAGGGAAACTTCTAGGCCCCGAGCGCCGCCGGGCCGGGGTGCGGCATGTGCAGTCGGTGCTCGGGGTGTCCGAGCGCCGCGCCTGCCGCACGCTGGGCCAGCCGCGATCGACGCAGCGCAAGGTGCGGGCGGTGTCGGCCGATGAGACTGCACTGACCGATGCGGTGGTGTCGCTGGCGGGAGAGTACGGCCGCTACGGCTACCGCCGGATCACGGCGTTGCTGCGGGCGGAGGGTTGGCGTGTGAACGCCAAGTGCGTGGAGCGCATCTGGCGGCGCGAGGGGCTGAAGGTGCCGCGGCGGCAGCCGAAGCGGGGCCGGCTGTGGCTGAACGACGGCTCCTGCGTTCGGCTGCGGCCGTGCTGGCCGGGGCATGTCTGGGCCTACGACTTCGTGCAGGACCGGACGCATGACGGGCGGCGGTTCCGCATGCTGACGGTCATTGATGAATACACGCGGGAATGCCTGGCGATCGTGGTGTCGCGGCGGCTGACCTCGGATGACGTGCTGCAGGCGCTGTGCGACCTGTTCGTCGAGCGCGGCCCGCCTGGGCACATTCGCTCGGACAACGGGCCGGAGTTCGTGGCGAAGGTGGTGCGTGGCTGGCTAGGTCGGGTTGGGGTGACGACGCTGTTCATCGAGCCCGGCAGCCCGTGGGAGAACGGCTACAACGAGAGCTTCAACGGCAAGCTGCGCGATGAGCTGCTGGACCGGGAAATCTTCTACTCGCTGCGGGAAGCCGAAGTGCTGATCGAGCGCTGGCGGCGGCACTATAACACCATCAGGCCGCACAGCGCGCTGGGTTATCGACCGCCGGCACCAGAAGCCGTGTTGCCCTGGCCGTCTGACCCCGCCTACGCTCCGCTCCGGCAGGGCCAGACGACCACGCCAGAACACGGGCCAAGTCTCTCATAGCTGGTGGATCCCCAATCGGGGGCAGGTCA
>NZ_JBSSHK010000012.1:2500-5668 GCF_053891155.1 Roseomonas sp. F4 | reverse complement strand
GAATGGGATGCGGGGACAGGATTTGAACCTGTGACCTTCAGGTTATGAGCCTGACGAGCTACCGGGCTGCTCCACCCCGCGGTGGTGTTCTGTTTAAGAGGCGTATGATGTTCCGGTGTGGTGGCCCGGCGGCGACCTACTCTCCCGAGCCTTAAGGCTCAGTACCATGGGCGCTGGGGTGTTTCACGTCCGAGTTCGGGATGGGATCGGGTGTATCATCCCCGCGATGGCCACCGGGCCACCAGACCGGAACATCATATGCTGTTCGGTGTTTGGATTTGGTGTGTGTGTGAGGGTAGCGTGCGGTTTGGTGCTGCGCGCGGCGCCTGGTTCTTTCGAACCTGGGCCGGTGCGGCGATGGGGTATGGAGCGCTATCGGGCGATTAGGACCGCTCAGCTGAGTGAGTTACCCCACTTACACCTGCGGCCTATCAACGTGGTGGTCTTCCACGGCCCTCAGCGAGACCTCGTCTTGAGGCTGGTTTCCCGCTTAGATGCCTTCAGCGGTTATCCATTCCGCACTTGGCCACCCAGCCATGCCACGGGCGTGACAACTGGTTCACCAGAGGTGCGTCCATCCCGGTCCTCTCGTACTAGGGACAGATCCTCTCAAGTCTCGTACACCCACGGCAGATAGGGACCGAACTGTCTCACGACGTTCTAAACCCAGCTCACGTACCGCTTTAATCGGCGAACAGCCGAACCCTTGGGACCTGCTCCAGCCCCGGGATGCGATGAGCCGACATCGAGGTGCCAAACCTCCCCGTCGATGTGGACTCTTGGGGGAGATCAGCCTGTTATCCCTAGAGTACCTTTTATCCGTTGAGCGATGGCCCTTCCACGCGGGACCACCGGATCACTAAGGCCGACTTTCGTCTCTGTTCGCGCTGTCGCGCTCACAGTCAGGCGGGCTTATGCCTTTGCACTCAACAGCCGATGTCCGACCGGCTTGAGCCCACCATCGCGCGCCTCCGTTACCATTTGGGAGGCGACCGCCCCAGTCAAACTGCCCACCACGCAGGGTCCCGGCTCGGGGTGACCGAGCTCGGTTAGACGCCAGAAAGGCACAGGGTGGTATTTCAAGGTTGGCTCCACACAAGCTAGCGCCCATGCTTCAAAGCCTCCCACCTATCCTACACAGTCCCTTCCTGGCGCCACTGCGAAGCTGCAGTAAAGGTTCATAGGGTCTTTCCGTCTGACCGCGGGTACCCCGCATCTTCACGGGGAATTCAATTTCGCTGAGCCCATGCTGGAGACAGTGGGGAGGTCGTTACGCCATTCGTGCAGGTCGGAACTTACCCGACAAGGAATTTCGCTACCTTAGGACCGTTATAGTTACGGCCGCCGTTTACTGGGGCTTCGGTTCGGAGCTTGCACTCCTCCCCTTAACCTTCCAGCACCGGGCAGGCGTCAGACCCTATACGTCATCTCTCGATTTCGCAGAGCCCTGTGTTTTTACTAAACAGTCGCCACCCCCTGGTCTGTGCCACCCAACCACACTTGCGTGCAGCCAGGTCTCGCTTATCCCGAAGTTACGCGAGCAATTTGCCTAGTTCCTTCAGCATGGTTCCCTCAAGCGCCTTGGAATACTCGTCCAATCCACCTGTGTCGGTTTAGGGTACGGTCCATATGTCAGAGCTATTTCCCGAGCAGATCCAACAGCCACCCCAATCCAATAAGGGATAACTGCACTTCACTGCTGTCACTTCTGACGGGCCCAGGAATATTCACCTGGTTTCCATCGGCTACGGCTGTCGCCCTCGCCTTAGGGGCCGGCTCACCCTGCGCGGATTAGCCTTGCGCAGGAACCCTTGGATTTTCGGCGGGAGGGTTTCTCACCCTCCTTGTCGCTACTCATGTCCGCATTCGCACTTCCCATACCTCCACGGCCCCTCACGGATACCGCTTCACAGGCCTAGGGAACGCTCCGCTACCGCGCATCTTACGATGCACCCACAGCTTCGGCTCGTGGCTTGAGCCCCGTTACATTTTCGCCGCAGAACAGCTATTAGACCAGTGAGCTATTACGCTTTCTTTAAAGGATGGCTGCTTCTAAGCCAACCTCCTGGTTGTTTTGGCCGTCCCACATGCTTTCCCACTTAGCCACGAATTAGGGGCCTTAGCTGGTGGTCTGGGCTGTTTCCCTCTCGACAATGGACCTTAGCACCCACTGTCTGTCTGCCAGGCTGCACTCATCGGCATTCGGAGTTCGGTTGGGTTTGGTAGGACTTTGGGTCCCCCTAGCCCATCCGGTGCTCTACCTCCGACGGTGATCGCCTGACGATCTACCTCAATAGATTTCGCGGAGAACCAGCTATTTCCTGGTTTGATTGGCCTTTCACCCCTAGCCACAGATCATCCCCGACTTTTTCAACAGGCGTGGGTTCGGCCCTCCAGTAGGTGTTACCCCACCTTCAGCCTGTCCATGGCTAGATCACCAGGTTTCGGGTCTTCTGCCGGCAACTCAGCGCCCTATTCAGACTCGCTTTCGCTGCGCCTACACCTAACGGCTTAAGCTCGCTGCCAACAGAAACTCGCGGACCCATTATACAAAAGGTACGCCGTCACCCTTGCGGGCTCCGACTGCTTGTAGGCGTTCGGTTTCAGGTCTCTTTCACTCCCCTCGTCGGGGTGCTTTTCACCTTTCCCTCACGGTACTTGTGCACTATCGGTCGCCAGAGAGTATTTAGGCTTAGAGGGTGGTCCCCCTACGTTCAGACAGGGTTTCACGTGCCCCGCCCTACTCAAGGATCTATCAGAACACTACGGCTACGGGGCTATCACCCACTATGGCCAACCTTTCCAGGTTGCTCGCCTTCTTTCTGATAAACCACTGGCCTGCTCCGCTTTCGCTCGCCACTACTCGCGGAATCTCTGTTGATGTCTTTTCCTCCAGGTACTGAGATGTTTCAGTTCCCCGGGTTTGCCTCGTACACCTATGTATTCAGTGCACGATACTCCTTGCGGAGTGGGTTTCCCCATTCGGAAATTCGCGGATCAACGATTGCTCGCATCTCCCCGCGACTTATCGCAGCGTGCCACGTCCTTCATCGCCTTCTGGCGCCAAGGCATCCACCGAACGCCCTTGTCTTGCTCCATACTTCCCATCACCGTCCGCGCGCAGGACCAAACCGCACCAACCGGGCTCTCACCCTGTCAGCCGATCCG
>NZ_JBSSHK010000011.1:0-15207 GCF_053891155.1 Roseomonas sp. F4 | reverse complement strand
CGTCGAGATGTTCCGGAAGCTGCTGGACTCTGGGCAGGCGGGCGACAACATCGGCGCGCTGCTGCGCGGCATCAAGCGTGAGGATGTGGAGCGTGGCCAGGTTCTGGCGGCGCCGGGTTCGATCACGCCGCATACCGGCTTCTCGGCCGAGGCGTACATCCTGACGAAGGAAGAAGGCGGCCGCCACACGCCGTTCTTCACGAACTACCGGCCGCAGTTCTACTTCCGGACGACGGACGTGACGGGCATCGTGAAGCTGCCGGAAGGCGTGGAGATGGTGATGCCGGGCGACAATGTGACGATGGAAGTCGAACTGATCGCGCCGATCGCGATGGATGAGGGCCTGCGCTTCGCGATCCGCGAAGGCGGCCGCACCGTCGGCGCCGGCGTCGTCGCCAAGATCGTCAAGTAACCATCCCCACCGGGTGGTAGAACGGGGTGGGTCGCCTTCGGGCGGCCCACCCCGTTCGCGTTTCGGGAGCATGCGATGTCGGACCAAGGGCTGGAACTGGCGAGCTTCGGGCGGCGGCTGGGCGCACAGCTTCTGGACCTGGTCTGGCTGCTGCCGCTGTCCATCCTGCTGGGCACCCTCGGCGCCCTGCTGAATGACGGGGAGCTGTCAGCGGGCGGGGAGGCGATGGCCAATGTCATCGGCGCCCTCATCGTGCTGATTTTCTGGGTGGATCGCCAGGCAACGCCGGGCAAGCTGGTGCTCGGCCTGCGCATCGTCGATGCCGAGACCGGCCTGCCGCCCCGCTTCGGCCGGCTGGTGCTGCGCTATATTGGCTATCTGGTCTCCGCCCTGCCGCTTTGCCTGGGCTATCTGTGGATGCTGTGGGACGGCCGTCGGCAGGCCTGGCACGACAAGATGGGCGGGACGCTGGTGGTGGTCGATCGGACCAGCCGCTGGGGGAAGAGCTGAAACTTTCAGGAAGGTGAAACTCCCGCCGCGCTGCATCTCGACAGGCTTCGCAGGCTGGGATAGAGGACCCCGCTCGCGCGGAGCCGTAGGGGCGTAGCTCAATTGGCTAGAGCGCCGGTCTCCAAAACCGGAGGTTGTGGGTTCGAGACCCTCCGCCCCTGCCATGCGGCCGCGCGAGATTCGTGGCCGAAGGCCCCTCCCGCCAGGGAGGGGCCTGCGACGCGCAGCCCGCAAAAGCCTTCGTTCGTCGTCCATCCGAAAAGGGGCCTGTCTTGGCCAAGTTCGATCCCACGCAATATGTCCGCGAGGTGCGGCAGGAAGTGGGTCGCGTCACCTGGCCATCGCGCAAGGAGACGCTGATCACGACCGGTCTCGTGCTGGCGCTCTCGGCCGTGGCGGCGGTATTCTTCCTGGTTGTCGATCAGATCATCGCCTTCGCGATGCGCTGGCTGTTCGGTGTGGGGGCCTGAGGCGGGTCATGGCGGACAAGAAGTGGTACGTGGTCCACGTCTATTCGGGCTTCGAGAAGAAGATCTCCCAGCAGCTGCGTGAGCAGGCGGCCCAGAAGGGCCTGGCTGACGCCTTCGAGGAGATCCTGGTGCCGGCCGAGGAGGTGGTGGAAGTCCGCCGCGGCCAGAAGACCAATCAGGAAAGAAAATTCTTCCCCGGCTATGTGCTGGTGAAGATGGAAATGACCGACGACGCCTGGCACCTGGTGAAGAACACACCGAAGGTCACCGGCTTCCTCGGCGAGAAGAACCGCCCGACCCCGATCCGCGAATCCGAAGCCCAGCGCATGCTGAAGCAGGTGCAGGACGGCGCCGACAAGCCGAAGCGCCCCGCCATCGTCTTCGAAGTGGGCGAGCAGGTCCGCGTGGCCGATGGCCCCTTCACCAGCTTCAACGGCAATATCGAGGAAGTGGACGAGGAGCGCGGCCGCGTGAAGGTCTCGGTCAGCATCTTCGGGCGCTCGACGCCGGTGGAACTGGAATACGGGCAGGTCGAGAAGCTGTAGCCGCCCCCATCCATGCCTGCGGCCAGCCAGTCTGGCCGCCAGCCGAATACCCCTCCATCCCTGGGTTTACCATGCCGGAATGTTCCGTGATGATACGGAGCATGGCGCATTAGGGCGCCGTCAGGGGTGGTCGGCATGGTTCGAATTGGGCGCGTTGTCGTAACTGTTTTCAGCCTGGGCGGCCTAGCCGCTTGCGCCGGCGGAAATGCCGAGCCGCCGGTTCGTATCGCGGTCAGCAGCAGCCCCGCGGGCGCCAATTGCGAGGCGCAGCGGGACAACAACATCATCGGCCGCGTCTCTCCGACGCCTGGCCTTTTGCGTGTGACGAATTCCGGCTCTCCCATTATCCTGGCCTGCGATGCGCCGGGCCATGCCACAGGCCGCGCCATCGTGCCGTCCGTGACCAATGCCGGCACGGCGGGCCTGTATATCCTGGCGGGCGGCCTGGTTGGACTGGCTGCCGCATCGGCCACCGGTGCGATGTACGATTACCCCTCCGAGGCCACTGTCGTGCTGGTGCCGGAGTCCTTTCCCTCCGCTGAGAGCCGGGACGCCTTCTTCGCGCCCCTGGTCGCCGGCTTGAACACGGCGGCCGGCGGCACGGCGGACCCGGCCTCGCCGCATGGTGTCGAGATCGCGCGGCTCGAGACGCTGCGAGCCTCCACCCGCATCGTCCAGTAGCAACAGGATATTCGCGCTAGACTCGCGCCCATCGGGGGGCTATACGCCCGCCTCCGCTGATCGGCCCGGGGCTTCCCCGGGCCGTTTGGCGTGGCATGGAACGCGGGAGACGCCCAGGTGGGCGTCGCAGGCACCGCGGTCCTCAGACGAGGATGGATCGCCCAATGGCGAAAAAGATTGTTGGCTACATCAAGCTGCAGGTGCCGGCGGGCAAGGCGAACCCGTCCCCGCCGATCGGCCCGGCGCTCGGTCAGCGCGGCCTGAATATCATGCAGTTCGTGAAGGAATTCAACGCGGCGACGCAGCAGATGGAGCCGGGCACCCCGACCCCTGTCGTCATCACCGCGTTCTCCGACCGTACCTTCTCCTTCATCACCAAGACGCCGCCGAACACCTACTTCCTGATGAAGGCCGCCAAGATCGAGAAGGGCAGCCTGACCCCCGGCAAGGGTGCGACCGTGGGCCGCGTCACCAAGACGCAGCTGCGGGAGATCGCGGCCGTGAAGATGAAGGACATGAACTGCACCGACATCGAGAGCGCGGTGCGCATGCTGGCCGGATCCGCCCGTTCGATGGGCATGACCGTGGTGGAGGGCTGAACCATGGCCAAGCAGGGCAAGCGCCTCAAGGCGATCGTTTCCGGTCTCGACCAGAACAAGAACTACGCGCTGGATGAGGCCATCAAGATGGCCAAGGCCAATGCGAAGGCCAAGTTCGACGAGACCATCGAGATCTCGATGAACCTCGGCATCGACCCGCGCCATGCCGACCAGATGGTCCGCGGCGTGGTTGGTCTGCCGAACGGCACCGGCAAGACCGTGCGCGTCGGCGTCTTCGCCCGTGGCGCGAAGGCCGAGGAGGCCCTGGCCGCCGGCGCCGATGTGGTCGGCGCGGACGACCTGGCCGCCGCCGTGCAGGAAGGCAAGATCGAGTTCGACCGCTGCATCGCGACGCCGGACATGATGGCCCTGGTGGGTCGCCTGGGTAAGGTGCTTGGCCCGCGCGGCCTGATGCCGAACCCGCGCCTCGGCACCGTGACCATGGACGTCAAGGGCGCCGTGCAGGCGGCCAAGGCCGGCCAGGTGGAGTTCCGCGCCGAGAAGGCCGGCATCGTGCATGCCGGCATCGGCAAGGCGAGCTTCGAGGCGGAGAGCCTGCTCGCCAATGCCCGCGCCTTCATCGACGCGATCCAGAAGGCCCGCCCGACCGGCGCCAAGGGCACCTATGTGAAGAAGGTGTCGCTCAGCTCCTCCATGGGGCCGGGCCTCAAGGTCGATATCGCCACGCTTTCGGCGGGCTGAAGAATGTCCGGCCGCCTGGCGGCCGGTTGAGATACGGCATCCTCGGATGCCGGGCAGGGCAGGGGCCTCGGTCCCTGTCCGAACCTGTCGGAGACCTCCTGTGGCCGTAAGGCCTTGAAGCGGCGTCAGCTGCGCAGGTGAGAGATGGGGTGCCGGAGTTTCGTCGGATTGGGCGCCATGGCGCCCGGCCCGGCTTGGCTTGGTCGGTCCCGTTCCAGCAGGCCTTTCGGGGTGGCTTCCACCCCGCGCTTGAACCGGCCGCAGCCCTTCCAAAAGGCAAGGCCATTTACGGAGACGGACGTGGACCGTACGGAAAAGCAGGCCTTCGTGCAGGCCCTGCAAGCGGTGTTCGCGGAGACGTCCTTCGTCCTCGTCAGCCAGAACAAGGGCTTGACGGTGGCGGATGCGACGACGCTGCGGCGGCGCATGCGGGAAGCCGGTGCGACCTACAAGGTCGCGAAGAACCGGCTGGCCGCGCTCGCCCTCGATGGTACCAGCTTCCAGGGCATCTCGCCGCTGCTGAAGGGTCCGACCGCGCTTGCGTGGTCGCGGGACCCGGTGGCCGTGGCGAAGACCGCCGTGGATTTCGCCAAGGCGAACGACAAGTTCGTGATCCTTGGCGGGGCGCTCGGGAAGCAGACGCTGGACGCCGATGGCGTCAAGGCGTTGGCCGCCCTGCCGTCGCTCGAGACCCTGCGCGCACAGCTTCTGGGCCTGATCCAGACGCCGGCGACGCGGATCGCGGGCGTGCTGCAGGCACCGGGCTCGCAGCTCGCGCGGGTCTTTGCCGCGTATGCCAAGAAGGACGAGGCGGAGGCGGAGGCGGCCTGAGCGCCACCTCCCCAAGCCTGACGATTCGGCCCGGCGGGAAGGGTTCCCGCTTGGGTCTTGCAAATACCAAGCCAAGCCAATATATCGAAGGATACACACATGGCCGACCTCGCAAAGCTGGTTGACGAGCTCTCCAGCCTGACCGTTCTGGAAGCCGCTGAGCTCTCCAAGATGCTGGAAGAGAAGTGGGGCGTCTCCGCCGCGGCTCCGGCCGCTGTGGCGGCCGCGCCGGCGGCTGCCGCCGCTGCCGCCCCGGTTGAGGAGAAGACGGAGTTCACCGTCACCCTGAAGTCCGCTGGCGACAAGAAGATCAACGTGATCAAGGAGATCCGCACCATCACCGGTCTTGGGCTGAAGGAAGCCAAGGACCTGGTCGAGGGCGCGCCGAAGGTCGTGAAGGAAGCCGCGAGCAAGGACGACGCAGCGAAGATCAAGAAGGTGCTGGAAGAGAACGGCGCCGTGGTCGAGATCAGCTGATCGGCCTGCGCGCCCCTGCCTTGCCCCTTCGGTGGGGCGGGGCGCGCGGAATCCCGGTGGTGGGCCTTTGGTCTGCCTCCGGGCGACATATCTACGGAAACGGGCGGGACTCCCAATCGGGAATCCCGCCCGCGACCGCGTTTGACGATGGCGCCCCGCCGGGTCGGGTGGGGCAAACTGGCGACAATCCTCCGGGCGCGGTGCGCTGCCGGCAGGCACGGGAAGCGGGACAGGCATGAACGCTATCACGAAGACGTTCACGGCGCGGAAGCGCATTCGGCGGTCTTTCGGGCGGTTGCCCGAGGTAGCCCCGATGCCGAACCTCATCGACGTGCAGCGCGCCTCCTATGAGGCGTTCCTGCAGATGGGGGTGGACCCGGATGTCCGCCTGCACGCCGGACTTCAGGAAGTCTTCAAGTCGGTCTTCCCGATCGACGATTTCGGTGGCCGGGGCCGGCTGGAATTCGTCCAGTACGAGCTTGAGGAGCCGAAATACGACGTTGAGGAATGCATCCAGCGCGGCCTCACCTTCGCCGCCCCGCTGAAGGTGCGGCTCCGCCTCATCGTCTGGGATGTGGATGAGGACACGGGTTCTCGTTCCGTGCGCGATATCAAGGAGCAGGACGTCTACATGGGCGACATGCCCCTGATGACGGACAATGGCACCTTCATCGTCAACGGCACTGAGCGCGTCATCGTCTCCCAGATGCACCGTTCGCCGGGCGTCTTCTTCGACCATGACAAGGGCAAGACCCACAGCAGCGGCAAGTACCTGTTCGCCGCGCGCGTCATCCCCTATCGCGGCTCCTGGCTCGACTTCGAATTCGACGCCAAGGACATCTGCTACGTGCGCGTCGACCGCAAGCGCAAGCTGCCGGCGACGACGCTGCTCTATGCCCTCGATTCGGCCTGGACCCAGCAGCAGCGCGCGGAGCGCGCCGCCGCCGGCCTGCCGCCGCTTGAGGTGAACGAAATCCGCGGCATGGATGCCGAGGAGATCCTGAACAGCTTCTACGGCCAGGTGGTCTTCGCCCGTGGCCCCAAGGGCTGGTCGCGCCCCTTCGATCCCGATGCCTTCCGTGGCGTGAAGCTGCAGGAGCCGCTGATCGACGCCCGCACCGGTGAGGTGGTGGCCGAGAAGGACGTCAAGCTGACGCCGCGCGCCGCCCGCAAGATCTCCGAAGGTGGCACGACCGAGGTGCTGGTCGGCCGCATGGACCTGCTCGGCCGCTTCGTCGCGGAAGATATGGTGAACCTCGAGACCGGCGAGATCTGGGCCGAGGCCGGCGAGGAACTGACCGAGCCGAAGCTGACCGCCATCGAGGAGGCCGGGCTCGACCGCCTTCCGACCCTGGCCATCGACCAGGGCGCGGGCCCGTGGATGCGCAACACCCTCGCGGTGGACAAGAACGGCAACCGCGAAGAAGCGCTGATGGACATCTACCGGGTGATGCGCCCGGGTGAGCCGCCGACCGCCGATACGGCGGAGACGCTGTTCCGCGGCCTGTTCTTCGACAGCGAACGCTATGACCTGTCCGCCGTGGGCCGGGTGAAGATGAACATGCGCCTCGGCTTCTCCGCCGAGGAGGTGCCGGACACCCAGCGCACGCTGCGCAAGGAGGACATCGTCGAGACGGTGCGCGTCCTGCTGCAGCTGAAGGATGGCAACGGCTCCATCGACGACATCGACAACCTCGGCAACCGCCGGGTGCGTTCGGTCGGCGAGCTGATGGAGAACCAGTACCGCGTCGGGTTGTTGCGCATGGAGCGCGCGATCAAGGAGCGCATGGGGTCGGTCGATATCGACACCGTCATGCCGCATGACCTGATCAATGCGAAGCCGGCAGCGGCGGCGGTGCGGGAGTTCTTCGGTTCCTCGCAGCTGTCCCAGTTCATGGACCAGACCAACCCGCTCTCCGAGGTGACGCATAAGCGCCGCCTCTCGGCGCTTGGCCCGGGAGGTCTGACCCGCGAGCGTGCCGGCTTCGAGGTGCGCGACGTGCACCCGACGCATTACGGCCGCATCTGCCCGATCGAGACGCCGGAAGGCCCGAATATCGGCCTGATCAACTCGCTGGCGACCTTCGCCAAGGTGAACAAGTACGGCTTCATCGAGACCCCGTACCGCCTGGTGCGCGACGGCAAGGTGGTCGGCGCGCCGCGCTACCTCTCCGCCATGGAGGAGGAGCGGCTGGTCGTCGCCCAGGCCGATGCCGGGCTGGATGGGGATGACAAGCTGACCGGGGAACTGGTCAGCGTACGCGATGGCGGCGACTTCCGGCTGGTGAAGCCGGAGGAGGTGACGGCGATCGACGTCTCCCCGAAGCAGCTTGTCTCGGTCGCCGCGGCGCTCATCCCGTTCCTGGAGAACGACGACGCCAACCGCGCGCTGATGGGCTCAAACATGATGCGGCAGGCCGTGCCGCTGATCCAGGCGGACGCTCCGCTGGTCGGCACCGGCATGGAAGCGGCGGTGGCCCGCGACAGCGGCGCGACCATCGTGGCCAAGCGCGACGGCATCGTGGACAGCATCGACGGCGCGCGCATCGTGGTCCGTGCGACGGGCACGGACGGCACGACGCGCGGCGTCGATATCTACCGCCTGCGCAAGTTCATGCGTTCCAACCAGTCGACCTGCATCAACCAGCGCCCGCTGGTGAAGGTGGGCGACCGCTGCAACGCCGGCGACATCATCGCCGACGGGCCGTCGACGGAGTTCGGTGAGCTGGCGCTGGGCCGCAATGCCCTCGTCGCCTTCATGCCGTGGAATGGTTACAACTTCGAAGACAGCATCCTGATCAGCGAACGGATCGCGCGGGACGACGTCTTCACCTCGATCCATATCGATGAGTTCGAGGTCAGCGCCCGCGACACCAAGCTGGGCCAGGAAGAAATCACCCGCGACATCCCGAATGTCGGCGAGGAAGCCCTGCGCAACCTCGACGAGGCGGGCATCGTCTATATCGGTGCCGAAGTGCAGCCGGGCGACATCCTGGTCGGCAAGGTGACGCCGAAGGGCGAGAGCCCGATGACGCCGGAGGAGAAGCTCCTCCGCGCCATCTTCGGCGAGAAGGCCTCCGACGTGCGCGACACCTCGCTGCGGCTGCCGCCGGGCGTGGCGGGCACGATCGTGGATGTGCGCGTGTTCAGCCGCCGCGGTGTCGACAAGGACGAGCGCGCCATGGCGATCGAGCGCGCCGAGATCGAGCGCCTAGCTAAGGACCGCGACGACGAGAAGGCGATCCAGGAGCGGTCGTTCCATTCTCGTCTGCGCGAGCGTCTGCTGGGCCGCAAGGCCTCGGGCGGCTTCCGTGGCGTGAAGGCGGGCACCGAGATCAATGACGAGGTGCTGGACCAGTTCGCCAAGCAGACCTGGCGCCAGATCGGCGTGCAGGACGATGCGGCGATGGCCGAGATCGAGGCGCTGAAGCGGGAGTTCGACGCGGCCGTCGAGCGTTTGCAGAAGCGCTTCGAGAGCAAGGTCGAGAAGCTGCAGCGCGGCGATGAGCTGCCGCCCGGCGTGATGAAGATGGTCAAGGTCTTCGTTGCGGTGAAGCGCAAGCTGCAGCCGGGCGACAAGATGGCCGGCCGTCACGGCAACAAGGGCGTTGTCTCCCGCGTCGTGCCGATCGAGGACATGCCGTTCCTGGAAAGCGGCCAGCCGGTGGATCTGGTGCTGAACCCGCTGGGCGTGCCGTCGCGCATGAATGTCGGGCAGATCCTGGAAACCCATCTGGGTTGGGCCTGCGCCAATATCGGCCGGCAGATCGGCGAACTGGTCGAGGAGTACCGCCGTGGCGGTGCGATGCGCGAGGAGCTGATCACCAAGCTGCGTGAGGCCTATCCGGACGAGACGATCAAGGCAGAGATCGATCCGATGGATGACGATCAGCTGATCGAGCTCTGCGAGAACCTGAAGAAGGGCGTCGCCATCGCGACGCCGGTCTTCGACGGCGCCCGCATGGCGGATATCGAGGGCATGCTGACCAAGGCCGGCCTCGACAAGTCGGGCCAGTCCTGGCTGACCGATGGCCGCTCCGGCGAGCGTTTCGAGCGGAAGGTCACGGTCGGCTACATCTACATGCTGAAGCTGCACCACCTGGTGGACGACAAGATCCACGCCCGCTCCATCGGCCCGTACTCGCTGGTCACCCAGCAGCCGCTGGGCGGTAAGGCGCAGTTCGGTGGTCAGCGCTTCGGCGAAATGGAGGTCTGGGCGCTGGAAGCCTACGGCGCCGCCTACACGCTGCAGGAAATGCTGACGGTGAAGTCGGACGACGTTTCGGGTCGCACCAAGGTCTACGAGGCCATTGTGCGCGACCAGGACAACTTCGAGGCGGGCGTGCCGGAGTCCTTCAACGTGCTGGTGAAGGAACTCAAGTCGCTCGGCCTGAACGTCGATCTCGAAAACCGGCCGAGCTGATCGTCTGGTTTGATTACCCGCGCTGCCGGAAGGTGGCGCGGCTCTCCCTTTTCGTGGCGCGCAGCCGCGATTTGCTGCAGCGCCGGACGGAGTGGACCGCATGAACGAGCTGATGAAGATCCTGGGCCAAACCGGCCAGCAGATGACCTTCGATCAGATCCGCATCTCGATCGCCTCACCGGAGCAGATCCGCTCCTGGTCCTATGGCGAGATCAAGAAGCCGGAGACGATCAACTACCGCACCTTCAAGCCGGAGCGGGACGGGCTGTTCTGCGCGCGGATCTTTGGCCCGATCAAGGACTACGAGTGCCTGTGCGGCAAGTACAAGCGCATGAAGTTCCGCGGCATTATCTGCGAGAAGTGCGGCGTTGAGGTGACGCTGGCCAAGGTGCGCCGTGAGCGCATGGGCCATATCGAGCTCGCCTCCCCGGTCGCGCATATCTGGTTCATGAAGAGCCTGCCCTCGCGCGTCGGCCTGATGGTCGACATGTCGCTGAAGGAGCTGGAGAAGGTTCTGTACTTCGAATCCTACGTGGTTCTGGAGCCGGGCCTGACCGACCTGAAGCTGCATCAGCTTCTGACCGAGGACCAGTTCCAGGCGAAGCAGGACGAGTTCGGCGAGGACGCCTTCAGCGTCGGCATCGGTGCCGAGGCTGTGAAGCAGATGCTGGCCGCCATCGACCTGCAGAAGGAAGCCGCCCAGCTGCGCGCCGACCTCAAGGAGACGACCTCCGAGGCCAAGCGCAAGAAGCTGGTGAAGCGCCTGAAGATGCTGGAGAGCTTCGGGGAGGGCGGTGCCCGTCCGGAGTGGATGATTCTCGACGTCGTGCCGGTGATCCCGCCCGAACTGCGCCCGCTGGTGCCGCTGGAGGGTGGCCGCTTCGCGACCTCCGACCTGAACGACCTGTATCGCCGCGTCATCAACCGCAACAACCGCCTCAAGCGGCTGATCGAGCTGCGCGCGCCGGACATCATCGTGCGCAACGAGAAGCGCATGTTGCAGGAGGCCGTCGACGCGCTGTTCGACAACGGCCGCCGCGGCCGTGCGATCACCGGCGCCAATAAGCGCCCGCTGAAGTCGCTGTCCGACATGCTGAAGGGCAAGCAGGGCCGCTTCCGGCAGAACCTGCTCGGCAAGCGCGTCGACTATTCCGGCCGTTCGGTCATCGTGGTGGGTCCGGAGCTGAAGCTGCACCAGTGCGGTCTTCCCAAGAAGATGGCGCTGGAGCTGTTCAAGCCCTTCATCTACTCGAAGCTCGAGAAGTACGGTCACGCCACCACCATCAAGGCCGCCAAGCGGATGGTGGAGAAGGAGCGTCCCGAGGTCTGGGACATCCTCGAGGAGGTGATCCGCGAGCACCCGGTTCTGCTGAACCGCGCGCCGACGCTGCACCGCCTGGGCATCCAGGCCTTCGAGCCGACGCTGGTCGAGGGCAAGGCGATCCAGCTGCACCCGCTGGTCTGCACGGCCTTCAATGCCGACTTCGACGGCGACCAGATGGCGGTGCACGTGCCGCTGTCCCTGGAAGCGCAGCTCGAAGCACGCGTGCTGATGATGTCCACCAACAACATCCTCAGCCCGGCGAACGGCAAGCCGATCATCGTGCCGTCTCAGGACATCGTGCTCGGCCTCTACTACCTCTCGCTCGAGACGCCCGAGTTCAAGGTGGCGGAGGAGCAGAAGGCGCCCGCCTATGCCTCGATCGGTGAGATCGAGCAGGCGCTGGCGGCTGGCGTGATCAACCTGCACAGCAAGATCCGGGCGCGCCGCAAGGCGGCCGACAAGGACGGCAACATCGTCACCGAGCGTGCGGTGACGACGGCTGGCCGCATGTTCATGGGCGCGCTGCTGCCGCTGCACCCGGCGGTGCCGTTCAGCCTGATCAACCGCCAGCTGACCAAGAAGTCGATCTCCGACGTCATGGACGCAGTGTATCGTCACTGCGGCCAGAAGGAATCGGTGATCTTCGCCGACCGCCTGATGGGCCTCGGCTTCAAGCACGCGGCGATGGCCGGTATCTCCTTCGGCAAGGATGACATGGTCATCCCCGACACGAAGGATGCGATGATCAACGGCACCAAGGATCAGGTGAAGGAGTTCGAGCAGCAGTACCTCGACGGCCTGATCACCGCTGGTGAGCGCTACAACAAGGTCGTCGACGCCTGGTCGCGATGCACCGAGGAAGTGGCGCAGGCGATGATGAAGGAGATCATGAAGCAGGAGATCGGCAAGCCCGCCAACTCCGTGTGGATGATGTCCCATTCCGGTGCGCGTGGCTCGCCGGCGCAGATGCGCCAGCTGGCCGGCATGCGCGGCCTGATGGCCAAGCCCTCGGGCGAGATCATCGAGCAGCCGATCATTTCCAACTTCAAGGAAGGCCTGACCGTGCTGGAGTACTTCAACTCCACCCACGGCGCCCGTAAGGGCCTGGCCGATACTGCCTTGAAGACGGCGAACTCCGGTTACCTGACGCGTCGACTGGTCGACGTGGCGCAGGACTGCATCATCGTCCAGGACGATTGCGGCACCGAGCGCGGCATCACCGTGCGCGCCGTGATGGATGGCGGCGAGACCGTCTCCTCGCTCTCGGAGCGCATTCTGGGCCGGACGACGCAGGAAGACGTGATCGACCCGGCGGACGGCAAGGTGCTGGTGAAGGTAGGCACGCTGGTGGAGGAGCCGGAGGCCGAGATCATCGAGAATGCGGGCGTCGAGGCGGTGAAGATCCGCTCCGTGCTGACCTGCGACTCGCGCGTCGGCGTCTGCGGCATGTGCTACGGGCGTGACCTCGCGCGCGGTACGCCGGTGAACACCGGTGAGGCCGTGGGCGTGATCGCGGCGCAGTCCATTGGCGAGCCGGGCACGCAGCTGACCATGCGCACCTTCCATATCGGTGGCGCGGCGCAGCGTGGCGCGGAGACCTCGGCCGTCGAGGCGATCGCGGACGGCACGGTGAAGTTCCTGAACCGCCAGGTCGTTATCAACAGCTCCAACGCCTCGATCGTCATGAGCCGCAACTGCGAAGCAGTGCTGTACGACGTGAACGGGCGCGAGCGCGGCCGCAACCGCGTGCCCTACGGCGCCCGGCTGCTGACCGAGGAAGGCCAGGCGGTGACGCGCGGCCAGAAGCTGGCTGAGTGGGACCCCTTCACCCTGCCGATCATCACCGAGCGCGAGGGCAAGGTCGAATTCGCCGACATGCTCGAGAACATCACCTTGATGGACCGCACTGACGAGGTGACGGGTCTGAGCTTCAAGGAGGTGGTCGAGTACAAGTCGACCGGCCGCGGCGCCGATCTGCGTCCGCGACTGATCCTGCGCGACGGCCGTGGGGAAGTGGTGAAGCGCGAGAACGGTTCGGAGGCGATCACCTTCCTGCCGCCGGGCTCGATTCTCTCGATCGAGAATGGCAAGGAAGTGAATGCCGGCGACGTCATCGCCCGCATGCCGCGCGAATCCTCCAAGACCCGCGACATCACCGGCGGTCTGCCGCGGGTGGCGGAGCTGTTCGAGGCGCGTCGTCCGAAGGATGCGGCGATCATCGCCGATGTCGATGGGCGGGTGGAGTTCGGCAAGGACTACAAGGCCAAGCGGCGCATCCTGGTGGTGCCGGAGCAGGTGGGCGACGAGCCCTCCACGCCCCGGGAGTACCTGGTGCCGAAGGGCAAGCACGTGTCCGTGCAGGAAGGCGACTATGTGAAGGCGGGCGATCCGCTGGTCGACGGCCCGCGCGTGCCGCATGACATTCTCCGAGTCCTGGGCGTTGAAGCCCTGGCCAATTACCTCGTGAATGAAGTGCAGGACGTGTATCGTCTGCAGGGCGTGAAGATCAACGACAAGCACATCGAAGTCATCGTCCGGCAGATGCTTCAGAAGGTCGAGATTCTCGATCCGGGCGACACGACTTACCTGGTGGGTGAGACGGTCGAGCGAATCGAGTTCGAGATCGAAAACGAGAAGCGCCTCCTCGCCAAGGAACGTCCTGCGCGCGCCGAGCCGGTGCTGCAGGGCATCACCAAGGCGTCGCTGCAGACCACCTCCTTCATCTCCGCCGCCTCCTTCCAGGAGACGACTCGGGTGCTGACGGAGGCGGCCACGGCCGGGAAGGTGGATAACCTGATGGGCCTGAAGGAAAACGTGATCGTCGGGCGTCTGATCCCCGCGGGTACGGGCTCCGTCATGAACAAGCTGCGGGCCGTGGCGGCGCAGCGGGACCGGGGGCGCCTGCCGGTGGCTCCGGCACCCATCGCCGGCCCCGCGCGCGCGGCCGAATAAGGGCGGGTGGCGCCCCTCGGGGCGCTACTTCGCTTGACTCAACCAGGGGCGCCGGATATTAGGCGCGACCTTGGTCGGATATAGCGCAGCCCGCGCTCACTCGGCCGGGCTGATATTGGTCTCCAGCGACGCGCTTCCGGAACCGCATCCCTCAGGGGTGCCTAGGTCGGGGGTCGGACAGGTGCCCGCAGGGAAGAGCCTCTTGGCCTTCCACGCGGGCCATCCTGTTTGCGGTGATGGAGGCAGACGAGACGAGCACGAAGGGGCGTCATGCCGACGATCAACCAGCTCATCGCCCAGGGGCGTGAGCCTATCGCGAAGCGGAACAAGGTTCCGGCCCTGCAGGGCAGCCCGCAGAAGCGGGGCGTCTGCACGCGCGTCTACACGACCACACCGAAGAAGCCGAACTCGGCGCTTCGTAAGGTCGCCAAGGTGCGTCTGACGAACGGCTACGAGGTGGTGAGCTACATCCCGGGTGAGGGTCACAACCTGCAGGAGCACTCCGTGGTGCTGATCCGCGGTGGCCGCGTGAAGGACCTTCCGGGCGTCCGCTACCACATCCTGCGCGGCGTGCTCGACACGCAGGGCATCGCCAAGCGTCGTCAGCGCCGGTCGCTGTACGGCGCCAAGCGTCCGAAGTGAGGAACTGAGAGATGTCGCGCCGCCATAGCGCCACCAAGCGCGAAGTCCTGCCGGACCCGAAGTTCGGCGACCTCGTGCTGAGCCGTTTCATGAATGTGCTGATGTACGACGGCAAGAAGAGCACGGCCGAAGGCATCGTCTACGCGGCGATGGACACGCTGAAGCGTCGTGCCGGCGCTGCCGCCGACCCGCTGGCCGTGTTCCATCAGGCGATGGACAATGTGAAGCCGGCCGTCGAGGTGCGCTCGCGCCGCGTCGGTGGCGCGACCTATCAGGTGCCTGTCGAGGTTCGGCCGGAGCGGCGCCAGGCGCTGGCGATCCGCTGGCTCATCGACAGCGCTCGCAAGCGTGGCGAGCACACGATGGAAGACCGCCTGTCTGCCGAGCTGATGGATGCCGCGAACAATCGTGGCTCCGCCGTGAAGAAGCGCGAAGACACGCACCGGATGGCGGAGGCGAACAAGGCCTTCAGCCACTACCGCTGGTAACACGATCCGATCTTGAGGACCTGACACCATGGCCAAGGCGAAATTTGAGCGGAACAAGCCGCACTGCAACATCGGCACGATCGGGCACGTGGACCACGGCAAGACGTCGCTGACGGCGGCGATCACGAAGATCCTGGCGAAGACGGGCGGT
>NZ_JBSSHK010000010.1:0-27366 GCF_053891155.1 Roseomonas sp. F4 | reverse complement strand
TGACATAACGGCGTTATCACCAGCGACATTGCTTCGTCAGGCAACCGGAGTGCTCATGCACGGGCACAACAAACGTCGTCGAGAAAGTTGCCCTATCGGAACGCCGTGGCTATCGTGGTGTGTGTCCGGAAAAATCCCTTTCCGGACACAACTAGCGGGCAGAGGAGGGCGCCATTCACGAGGGCCACGACGTAATGCAGGTGTGCCTGAACGGGCACCAGATCACCGAGCACGCGGCGACCATGCCGCAATTCAACAAGCCCTTCTGCTCGCAGTGCGGACAGGAGACGATTACCACCTGCCCCGAATGCAAAGCGCCGATCCAGGGACACTACCATAGCCCCGGGGTGCTCAGCCTGCGCACGACCCCGGTCCCGAACAACTGCCATGCCTGCGGGACCGCCTATCCCTGGCGGCAACACGCGCTCGCAGCCGCAGTCGAGGCCGTGCAGCTCGAACTCGATGAGAAGGACGCCGCCGAGGCCGCAGCGCTGATACCAGACGTCGCCGCGACGACCCCTCGCACCGACGTCGCCGTCTTCAAGCTCAAAAAGCTGCTTTCGAAGTTGCAGAAGCCCGCTTACGACATCGCTATCAAGGTCGTCACCGACGTGGCGTCGGAGACCGCCAAGAAGACCCTCGGGCTGAAGCCGTGAGGCCAGGCATGGACCACGAGGACAGCGGCCTCGTCCCGGCCCCGGAGAGCAGGCTTCCCGCCCTCGCGCCGGAGGTCGTCGAGCACGCCCGGCGCTTCGCCGCGGCCTCGCGTGCGGCAAGCACGCGGCTGAAGTACGAAGCCGCCTGGGACGCATTCGCGGCGTGGTGTCGCGCCCAAGGCCACGAGCCGCTCCCGGCGCACCCCGCAGTAGTCGCGGGCTACCTGGCCGCCGAGGCCGCGCGGGGCGTGTCGCCCTCCTGGGTGCAGTTGCAGCTCTCTGCCATCGGCTGGGTCCACCGGCGCGCCGGACGGCAGCCACCGCAGAAGACGGAACAGGGCGCCGTCATCCATGAGATCCTCGCCGGGATCCGGCGCGAAGACGGCAGGCTGCCGGTGCGCAAGGCCGCCGCCGACGCCGACATCGTGCGCGACGTGCTGGTCCACATAACGGGTGATTCCTTGCGCGCCGTTCGCGACCGGGCGCTCTGGGCGTTCGGAATGGCCTCGTGCATGCGGCGCTCGGAGTTGGTCGCGCTGCGCGTCGAGGATCTCTGGCGCGCCCAGGAAGGATTCCGTGTCGCCATCCGCAGATCGAAGGGCGACCAGGAAGCCAAAGGCCAGGAAATCGCTGTGCCCGAGGGCCGCCGGATCCGGCCGGTGCAGCATCTCGAGGCCTGGCTGGCGGCCGGAGGCATCGCGGACGGATACCTGTTCCGGCGGATCTCGAACGACGGCCGGACGGTCACCGCCGACCCGATGAGCGACCGCGCCGTCGCCCGCGTGGTGAAGGCGCGCATCGCCGCCGCCGGGCTCGACCCCGCCGCCTACGGCGGGCACAGCCTGCGCGCGGGCTTCCTGACCGCGGCCGCCCGCGCCGGGGCGAGCATCTTTCAAATGCAGCAACAGAGCCGCCACCGATCGGTGCAAACGCTATCAGGGTACGTCAGGTCGGCCCGGCTGTTCGAGGAACACGCGGGGCGGGACTTCCTTTGATGCGGCCCGGGTCGGCGGCATGCTGAAGCGGATCATCAGGTCGGAAGCACACTTCGCGGCGATGCTGTTCTGCGAACTACGGAAACCGTCCGTCGTGGGCAGCCGCTTTCTGGCGTTGCTTGACGCTACGCAGGAGCGGCCAGTCGGCCCCATCAGGGAGGTCTTTGTCGAGCCCGCGCCCTTCAGGGACGTCTGGAAATCCCTGAGCGATGCTGAGAGGTGGCCCCTGGTGCAGCGCCTATTGCACTGGGTCGATCCAACCGTGGACACGGCCCAGATCGCCTCGATGTTCGACGAGGTGAGGGACCTCCTGCGTTCACCGGCGTCCTGGTCGACGGACGAGATGCGCGCCGCTTCGCCTTTGGTGGAGCGCCTCCGTTTCATGTTCCTGGCGAGGCCCGACCTGCTCGTTATCACGACCGAATGCGCCCTCTGGGTCGAACTCAAGGTGGAGAGCAGCACGCCATCGCGGCGCCAGGGCTACTGGCAGCCAGAGACGCAGCGCCACATCGCCGAGGCGGCCCGTCTGATCGTGCCGGAACTCGCCAATCTGCGCCCCCTCAATGTCATGATTCAGCGTGAGCCCAACACCGAGCACCTGCACCTGACTTGGCAGCAGATTGTCGGGGACGAGTGGGACTACGACATCCTCAAACCCAGGCGGCGCGGCCGACCTGGTGCTCGTCGTTATCGCCGTCAACGGGATGATGGGCGCCCCGATTTCGCCTGCGAGAGGTGACCGCTGCCGCTACCAACGCGCAAATTTAGCAGGACCACGCGACAGCAGCCGGAAATAGGGCAGCCTTAAGGATTTCGGTGGCAGCGGCAGTGGCGCCGCTCAGTCACGCCCCGCGGTGTCCTTGTCAACATTTTCCTTTTCCTTCAATGACTTACCGCGGCGCCACGCTTGAGGTTACAGGCAGTCCGTGGCAAGCTGCTGTCTCAGCGGCTGCCGGTTTCGGACGCCGCGGAGGAAGCGGACATGCTCTACGAGGTCACCGAGGGTTTCAGGAGCTTCTCCAATGAGGTGATGTTCCTGCACGACACATTCACCGACGTTGACTTAATCGCTGCGAGTACAGTGACGGTGCAGCATGCATGCGCGACTAGAGATCCAGATGATCGCGCTGTGCCGCCACCGAGTTCCGGCCGTAGCCGGTCCGGTGCGCGATCTCCCGCACGCTCAGGCCCTGGCACGCAATACCCGATGATGGCAGGCACCTTCGCGCCGTGCTGACCGTCGGCTGTCGCTCGCATCCATGGTGCCGGTCTTCCAGTGCCGCTCAATGCATGGAGGGAATTATGACCATGAACAGAGCGATGCCATGAACGCGATTCAGGAGTGGCGCGCGAACGTCATTCTGGACCCTTGGTGCATCGTCGAGTTTGCCGACGGCACCGAGGCCCTCTTCGGCTTTGCCATCGAGAACGATGCAACGGGCGGGCTGGCCTGGATGAGAAGTTCGCCGGTTGAATCGATGCGTGAGGATGGCAGCCGTGCCCGGACGAGTAGCGGTCGCCGATACTCGCTCGGCCGCCGCATCACCGTCGGCGAGCTGCCAAATGAGGAAGCCAGGTACGCCTTCGCGATCATGATGACACCACGCCTGGCCGATCCACGTGTCGCACCGCCGGTCACGGAAGATTTGGAAACTGCCCGCTGGTGGGTGGCCGCATGCAAGATGGCCAGACACCTCGCGACCGACGCGCCGCCGCTCCGTGACCCCGAAGCAATCGGGAAATTCATCGTCGACAACCTGACTCGCTACCTCAGTCGCCCTGGCAGAAGACTGCTGTGATGCATCCCTTAGACACTCAGCCTGTCATTTTCATCGACGTCGACGGCCCGCTGCTGAGCAAACGGGCGTGGCTGCTACCGAGCAACCGTGAGCTCCGTAAGCGCATAGTTTGGCTGTCGGGTCGACAAATATCCCGAGAGATCGGGCGCCATGTGGTCTTTGAGCCCAGCGCAATGCGGCTGCTCGCCCACATCCACCAGGCCACCGGTGCACTCTACGTCGTATCGAGCGACTGGCGTTACAGCGTCGGGCTCGCAGAAACACGCGCCAAGCTCATTGAGCAGGGTCTCGATGAAGACATGCTGCACGAAGACTGGGCCTGTCCGCTGATGCAGCATGGCGAGAAGGTGAAGTACAGAGACGTTGAAAATTGGCTGAGTAATCATCCCGAGCAGCAGCCAGGCCAGTGGCTCGTAATCGATGACGTGCCGCGCACAACACCAGAACCGACACTTCTCGTTGATGGCGTCGAGGGACTCGGTGTCCGCGACGCGGCAGCCGCCATTCGCTACTTCCACGGCTTCAACGAGCGCCTCGGCATGCTCAGCCTGGACGAGCGGGACATCCCCGCCGAGGTCCATGCCGCCTTCAGCGGTCGCCGGGTTGAGATGTGCCGGTGGCTTGAAGGGCTGACGGTGCCAGTCGGCTACAAGACACCCGCACGGCTGCTCCGATGCGGGATGCCCAACTTGGCGCTTCGCCTGTTGCCCAACGCACTCAACATGTCGACGCCGCCAGGACCCGACGACGATATCAAAGACGCTCTTTTGGGGCGCCAGATCTTCTGACTCGCGCCGGAGACGAGAATGCCAATCCCCACAGATCGCTACGTCAAATGCCGCCGCTGTCGCTGGATTCACTGCATCACGCTCTCCGAACCGGGCGACACAGTCACCGGCCTGCGTGAGTGCTTGCGCTGCGGCGAGAGCGCCGGATTCGTCGAAGCGAACCCCGACGTGCTTCCTGCGGGATGCACGGTACCCTGCCTCGTCATCAGGAGCATCGATGAGCTGGATGTGACCTGAGACATGCTGGTGCACGATAGGACAGCCGGAACTCTGGCAGGGCTTTTCACAGCAGCCGCCGTGGCGCGCGAAGCTGTTCAGGCGTTCCACAGCACGGAGCTGTCGGGTGCCGAACTCGTCGCCATTTCTGCAACTTGGCTTCTGGCAATTGCGACGACTGCGTCCGGTGTCGGACTACTCGTTCACCTCGGCATCGGGTTCGCTCGGCTGTTGGGACGAGAGAAGCGCGCCTGCCGCCGGACAGGTGCCTCGCCACAATGAACATCATGCCGTCGATTCGCCGCGTGAACGCAGTGACCGCAGGCGTCAGCGCGAAGGTCTCCAAGATTGTCTCTGCGGGTTGCTTCTGTGAGGCAACTGTGTGCTGCGCCGCCGCTAGCCCAGGAATCGGAGTTCGCGGCGACAGCGGACAACCCTGCAGACCCACCGTCAGCCAGCGAGGACAGCATGACGGCGCCTGAAGATTGGCGTCCGAACGCCCGCATGGATCCGTGGTGCCCCGTGGAAATCGACGGCGGCGTAGAGATCCTTTTTGGCTACGCCGTCGAGCACAACGAGCTGGGCGGCTTGTCGTGGGTGAGAAGCTCCCGGGTGATGTGGTTCGCGGCAGACTACAGCCGTGCACAAACTATGAGTGGTCGCCGGTATGCGCTTGGGCAGCGCATTGAGCTCGACCAGTTGCCGGACGAGGAAGCTAAGGTTGCCTTCGCTGTTCTGGTTGCACCGTACCTCGACGACCCGCACCTCGCGCCCCCGGTTGCAGGAGACCTGTTCGTAGCCGGGCGTTGGGTGCTTGCCTGCAAGATGGCGCGCCACCTCAAGACCGCGGCGCCACCGCGCAGCGATCCGAATGCAGTTGAGGCGTTCATTGAGACAAACAGGAACCGGTACAGCCGTCTGATGTCGGGCGAGTAGCCGTCCTGAAGCGCTGGTAGTCCGGCTCGCATTGCACGCCGCGTCTGATGCCGAAACTGTCGACGTCGCCACCCGCGTCAGAACTCTGGCAACATGCCAGAGCCTGTTTCCTGGACCGACAGGCACACATAGCGGCCTGCGCTCCAGCGTCACCGGGTGACCCGGATCGGTGTTGTCCTGCATGATCTCAGAGCTGGCCGTCAGTGTGAGCGTGTGAGCAGTCCGTTGCCCGCCATCGCGTCGCGCCCGTTGCTCGCGAGGTTGACCAGAACGGTCTCCAGCTGTCCCTTGTCCGCGAGAAGCACCGGCACCCCGGACGGTGAGTTTCGGCCGCACTCTCCGATCGCATAACGACCGGATCACGGGAGAACCGTTATGAGCGTGAAGCCGACCACCAGGCAGTTCGAAAGGGAGGTCCTGGCACGCTTGGCCCAGGCCAGGGCTGACAACGTCGAGTTCGTCGATCTTGCGGCGCGCGAGATCCACGACCGGCTCGGCGGATACGGGCCGGGGCAGAAGAACGACCACAGGTTCGCTCCCTTGGGCCGGACAATGCGTCGCCTGATGCAGCCTGGGGACGAGATCCTTGAAGGTAGCCCGGCTCTTGGGAACGGAGCCAACCTCAGGATCCGGTACCGCATCAGGGGCCGCAGGGAGGATGCGGCAGAGGGCCAGGTGGTGCGCGCCTCCAACCAGCACGACTTGGCGCGGGAGATCCTCGAAGTCATTGGCAAGCTCGCCCAGGAGGGGACCCTGACCCGCTATGGCGATGTGGCGGAGGCGCTGGGCAGGCCCCGCACCGATGCCCGTGCCGTCGCCCAGGCGTGCAATCTCCTGGACAGCGCCGCCACCCATGCCAGGCGCCCGCTGATGGCGCTTTGGACGGTCCGGGACAGAGACTGGGAGGTCAACGACGCGGCCTGGAGGACGGACACCGTCCCCGAGCTGCGCGAGGCCATCATCGAGGAGGCTCGCCAGCACCGCTTTACAGCCGACGACCAGGCCGCGATCGCTGCCTCGCTGTCCGAACTGCGCGGCCTCGGTGCGCAGAAGGCGTGGGAGCGGATGCGCGACGAGGTACCCCATGACGTCATGATGGACCGCCTCATGGATCGTGAGCCATCAACGCCCGACGACAGCCTCAACGATCTCGACATCGGCTCGGACGTGCCGCACTCCGTACCTTCCAGCGGCCGCCGGTTCGTCCGGGACCCTCGGGTCCGGGCCGCCGTGCTGGCGCGTGCCAGAGGCCGGTGCGAGTTCTGCGACGAGCCAGGCTTCAGGACCTCGGCTGGCTCGGTCTACCTCGAGGCCCACCACATACTGGCGCTCTCCGAGGATGGCCAGGACCGGCGGACCAACGTGATCGCCCTCTGCCCGCTTGATCACCGCCGGGCACACCTGGCCGAGGACAGGAAGGAGCTGGAGCGGCGAATGGTGCGGATCGTCCGGGACAAGGAGAGACCTTAGGCGGGGTGCCGCCAAGCTGACCCAGGTACTTGCGCCAGCAGGTGACATGGATGGCCTGCGGCGGCTGGTTGCCGCGCGGCCGTGCCATCGCGTCGTAGCCGGTGTAGGCATCGGCGTGCAGCCAGCCCTCGAAGTCCTCAAGGTGTCCGCGTGGCCGGGCTGCAACGCCTATGAGCAGAGTTCGACCCCAATCGTCGTCGTCTGCCGGGATTGAGCCTATTGCAGGAGGCCGAGCGCTTTGCCGCTCTTGAGTTGCACCGCCGATAAGGGCCTGGCGTGCCGCTTATCCCCAGTAATAAGTGCCGCTCTCGCTGGCCCGTTGTCAACATTTGTTTGGTTTTCAAATGCTTGCGTGGAGCCAGAGGATCGCAGACCCTGAAACGACAAAAGGCCCGCCGGGGTGGCGGGCCTTCTACGTCGAGCATTCCCAATCGGTTCGCGGCCAGGTGGGGGAGAGCACGACGCTGTCGTAGGGGGATTCTGGCCATGCGAAGAGCATCAGTCAATCACTACGTGTCCGTTGCCCTGGCCGCCCGGAAGGGCGGCTATGGCGCAGGACCGTAATGCAGACACATTCGGCGGCCTAGGCGACTGGGCCGACATCTACGATGGCACCTATCAGCACCACAGCAGATTGAATCGCCAGCGCCGCGCCGACCGTCGCGCTCAGGACCGGATCCGCCGGGCCCGCAAGGCCGCTGCTGGGCAGGGGCCGACGCCCAGTCAGCGCGCTCTGGCCGACCTCGCACGCGACCGGCGCCTGTCCCGCAACGCCCTGGTCGAGCTGCGCTGGACCGTGGGCTACACGTGGCGTGGCGGTCCAGTCGCCGGGAACTCATTATACCGGCGGCAGCCGCTTACTTACCGCGGCCTGGTCTCGGACGAGGCGCCTATCTTGCGCCTCTTCGCGGCATCGACGCGGCGCGCCTACGCACTGCTCACCGGCGCGATCAAAGCCGAGGCCTCGGGCACGGACAGCAAGGTGCTCGCGCTCGATTGCGAATACGTCGAGACCAACAAAGTCATGCGGAGGGTTTTGAGGGTCGAGCTCGACCGCGCGTTCTCATCCTGGGAAGTCATTGAGCGGGCCCTGCAGACTCGCGGCGTCCCGCTGCCGAACATCGTCGTGGGATTTGAACTAGCCGACGGCCGGGTGGTCAACCCGCACCTGATCTGGCTGATCGATGCGGCGGTGCCGCACACGGCCAAAGGCATGATGCCCCACAAAGCCCTTTTCGCATCGGTCCTGCGCAGCCTTACGGCCGAGCTGCTCGACGTCGGCGCCGACCCGGGTGGCCTGGCAAACTCAGCGCGCCACAAGAACCCCCTATCGCCCCTCTGGGACCGTCGAATCATGGCGGCTGAGCCCTACAGCCTCGCCGCCCTGAAAGCCGCCCTGCCCCTCGGCAAAGCGTCGGCGAAGCTCAAGACGGCGGTGACCGAGCGCGCAGGTGCATGCCCCGCGCCCCTCCTACAGGACCACCCGGACCCAGTCGTTGCAGCGGGTTCCAACGCGCTGTTCCGCGCCCTCGTCCGGTTGGCCCAGAAACGCGTGGAGTGGCACCGCGAGCACGGCTCCGAGATTGAGCTGGTGCAGGAGCTGGCGACTGAGGCCCTCCGGCTGGTGCCGTACGGTCGAAGGGCCGAGAAGGTGGCGATTGCCAGGGCCGAGGGCGTGGGCGCCTGGACCTGGACCCACTACCGGCCGAAGTCGGAGGTGTCCAAGCAGGTGCTGACCCCTGAGCAGGTCAGGGCGGCCAGGCAGGGCGGGCAGGAGCGGGCAGCCATGAGCCGCCGGGCCAATACTATGGCGGCCGCCGTCGTCGCCTTCCTCCGCATCGCGGCAACAGGCGCCCGGCCAACCCAGGCAGCCGTCGCTGCCGCTGTCGGCCGGAGCGATCGAGCCCTTCGCCCTCTTTGGTCGGAGATTCTCGCCGCTGCGGCACCGGAAGTTTGCTCCCTTGATGATAAAAAGGGTGCCGCAGGGTCGGTCGCTGCCAACGGACTTATCCCCCCCGCTCCCCTGCCATTGCCTCCGGCCTCAATGCCACTCCGGGAACTTACTGCGTTCACCCCGGCCTCCGCGCGCGTGAAAGGTTCGGCAGAGGCAGACACCGTAGATCGCAGAAGTAGTCCGCTCCTGCCGGTTCCCGGAGGAACTCCTTTTGCGCCCGAGTGCTCGACAATCTCGATTCCAGAGACGTTGACCAAGGTCGGCGAGAGCTTTGGAAGCCCTCCCGAATGCGACGTTCATGGGTAATGCTGATGAGGCGAGGCTGGCTCGGCTCGTCACCCGGTGATAGTAGCGGCAACCATGGCAGCGTGGACGGATGTCGAGCTTCGAGCGATCGCAGAAGGCGATAAAGCGGCTGATTCGCCTGGGCTGATCCCAGCCGGATTGACCGGTGCCGACCAGATCGCATGGCGCGCGGGCTTCGCGCGCGGATGGAATGGTCTCGGCGAGAGCGCCCGAGCGGAGGGGCACCCGAAGGCGCCGTTTAAAGCTGGCTGGCAGGCGGGCTTTACCATCGCGAAGGCCGCCGCACGCGGATACGAGGAGGCTAGGGAGCGCCTTGAGGTCGCCTTGGCCCTCTTGGACTGCCCCTGGGCCACCTGGAGTTCCGTGCAGCGCGACGCCTTCGAAGACGGCGTCGAATGTGGGCGCCGCGGGCTGATACCCACCCCAACTCTCCGCTACCGCGGCCGCCTGCGCGAACAGGATGCCATCTGGTGGTTGGGCTGGAGAGATGGCTTCGCCATCATGACCGGCAAAGCAGCACAGGTTGAACGTCACCCGGTGACTGAACCATCTCCAGTCGGAATTGCACTGAGCATCAAGACTGAGGATTCGCCCCGCCCCCCCCGTTCCGGAGTCGAACGCCAGCGCGCCTACCGCACACGACGAAAAACCCGTTCGATCGACATTGGTGAGGAGACTTATGAACTGCTACGGCGCCTATGCCAGCGCAACGGCTGCACCGTGAACGACGCCCTCCGCCTTGCCCTGCAAACCGTTCTCACCTCTGGCTATGCCAACAGGTCTCGGAACGACGCCGATTGACCGCAATGTCAGCTTCCAGACCCTGATGCTGGACGCCATCGACCTGCTGCTGGCCCAAGAGGGGGAGGAGCCGGTTGGCCGCTGGGAAACGCGCAGGAAGCCCCGCTAGGGGGACACTGCATCAAATTTTATGCTGGACGTAATGCGTAAGGTAGGCTAGATGATCGGCAGCTGGCACGACACTGAGACGGAAGACCTCTTCAACGGAGGAAAAGGACACCGGAGCTGGCAAAGCTTCGCCAGGGTAGCCCGCCGAAAACTTCTGATGGTGGAGGCGGCGAGAAACCTAGGGGACCTGAAAAACCCTCCCGGCAACAAGCTGGAAGAGCTGAAAAAGAAGCGGAAGGGGCAGCACGCGATCCGGATCAACGACCAGTATCGGGTCTGCTTTACCTGGGGCACCGACAACAAGGCCTATGGCATCGAGATCACCGACTACCACGACGAGTGAATAAGAGGAGGCAGGTGATGAAACAGGACATGCTCATCCACCCCGGCGAGATCCTGAAGGAAGAGTTCCTGGGCCCGCACGGGCTGAACCCGCACCAACTGGCGACACGCCTGGGCGTACCGCCCAATGCGATCACCGCGATAGTCAATGGCCAGCGGGGCATCAGTGGGCCGATGTCGAAGCTCCTGGGGCATGCTTTCGGGATGTCCGAGGACTTCTTCGCCAACCTTCAGACCCGATACGAGCTCGACCTCGCGACCATCGACGCCGGGAGGGACGAGAAATCTGCTGAACGGCTGCGGCGAGCCGACGAGCTCGCGCGCGAACTCTGCGTGGCCTGAACGGGCTACGACCCGCCGCGGCGCCCGCCCCGCGTCGACAGCCTTGGCCTCCTCGATCCTAGCATCGGGGGCGGGAGCCGCGGGAACGGGAGCGGCCCTGACCTGGACGATGTCACCCGGTGACACGACCACCCGCACCGGCGCGACCTCCCCGGTCGGTTCTCGGACCGGCTCCTGGAATCATAGCTGGTAGCCGCCGGGCAGAGGCTAGTGGCCCAAAACCAGTTAGATCATCCCGGACACCGATATAGCTGCTTCCTAGTGACTATCATGCCGATATCTATCTGCCCTGCTCGACTAACGCGGCCACGGCATCCTCAATGACCTCAGCAATGACCTGCTGACGCTCCTTGGCGAGGCGCAGAATCGCCGACTTGGTTTCGGCCGTGACCCGGACGTTCAGTTGGTGATCGCGCCCGGTCGCCCTCAGAGACCGGCCGTCTAGCACCGGCGGCGCGGCGACCAACACCGGCGGATCCGGCGGCCGTTCGATGCCAGCGGCGCCCTCGTCGGACGGTGGCGGGGACGGCAGGCGCCGCTTGAGCTTCGAGACGTCGGCCATGGTGCTACTCCGGAATGGCGTCGATCAAGGACTGGACAACGACGTCGGCCGCCGCCCGGAGCGTGGGCGCGGCCGCTTCAGTAACGGCGCGGCCGCCATTCTGGGCGGCTCGGTAGCTGGCGCGCTCTGGCAGGTATCCGGCTGCGACTCGATAGCCCGCCTCACCGATGTAGGACCGCGCCGCCTCTGCCTCGGCTTCGGTCGAGATCCGGGTCAGCGCGCAGATGATGCGACCTGCGGGGATGCCCGCCTTGACGAGCGAGTGGGCGACGCGGACGACCGGCCGCAGGTCGTCCAGGCTGGCTCCAGCAGGCAGCACGGCGAGGTCCGCCGCCTTGGCCATTGCCACCGTGTCCTTGTCGGCCCGCGCCGGGCCGTCCAGGACCAGCATATCGGCACCGTCCTGTCGGCGCAGCGCGTCAGCCAGGTGCGCGTAGAGTTGGGCGGTGGGCGAAGGGGATAGTCCGGCCGCAAGACGGTCCCGATGCCAGTCTATCTGACTGCCTTGGTTCAGATCGAGGTCCGCGATGTGGACGCTGAGACCACCGCGAGCGACCTCGACGGCAAGGGCACGGGCGAGGGTCGATTTCCCGACGCCGCCCTTCTGGCTGACGAATGCAATCACCGCCACACCTATATCTCCGCTTGGTGTCTGATAGGTAGCAACTATCTACCCCCAAGGTCCAGGCGCTCCCGCTGGCTCGCAGGGAAGTTCTGGTTATGCTCCCGACACGGGAACCCACCGACTGGATAGAGCGCCGAGCCCTGCGACGTCCCTTTTGGCGTTGCCGCAGGCACGCGCCGTGAATCCGGTGCGGCTGCGGCCGGGCGGGCCTGCTGCCACTCGATGCTTTAGACGCGCCGTCGGACACCAGGCTCTGGCAGATCGCGGACCGGTTGCGCTGCCGGTCCTGCGGCAATCGGCCCCGGGTACTCGACACTGTGCCGCATCAAACTCGCTAGATATCCGGCAACTAGCTGCTACATACTAGCTACCTAAAGTATGCGTGCGGCATCCGTAACTGGCTAAGAGGTTGATTCGGCTTGGGTGCCAGGAGTTCGATAATCTTCGCCGCCACTATGAAGTCCACATTTTGGTTGACCTGCAGCCATCACGAGCCGTCTTCCAGCATTCGCATCTCCAGCGGCGCGTCAGGCTGACCAGCTGGCGCCGTCGACCAGATCCGCGACGTCGTCCGGACGGACAGCCCGGGCATGCTGCAGCCACGGATATAGACCGACACCGAATCCCGACCGATACCCGACCGCCTGGCGAACTCCGATTGCATCCATTCCTTTCCGATCATCGCGGCCTGGAGCCTGCGCACGAACTCGGCCTTGACGGCCTCGGGCGGGTAGCTGGCTGACGGATCCCAGTCTGGGGGCGGTATATCGGCGTGGCACCCATCGGCGCCCTTCTACTGCACGGCGGCAGCCCCTCGTAGAGCGGCACGTCGGCGGTCAACAAAACGTCCTCTGAATTCGACGTCCGAGGGTCGCAGCATCTGCTCCCCCCGTTACTCCATGATTTTGAATCACATTACGTGGACCCGGGTAATACGTTGCGTGAGCCGTGTAATATATCTCATGAGCCGACTCGTGGCCTTAAACGCCGCTTCGCGGTCCGGCACGGCGCCCGTCATCCAAGCCAAGCGACTGCTGTAGACCATCTCGTAGAGTCCCTAGGCCGTCGCTGGGAAATCTCGCGGCGGCACAAGCGGAAGCCGGTGCGCATCACGTGCCGCAGCCCACCGCTCACATGCGACTGACCGGCGCATCTACCGGCAGCGCCAGGGCTTGACGCTCGGCATCCTAAAGCCCGTGCCCGCGCCGCTCGTCGTAATTGACCAACGCCAGGTCTCCGCGCCGCGCTCTGGCAGCCAGCAGGTCTCGTAAGCCCGGCGGAGGATGCCCGTCTTGAACCTGGCCGGGCGCCGGGCCTACCGGCGGCACGCCAACGGACGGTGTGACGCAGGGCATCTTGCCGTCCACATGCCACTACCGCGTGCGGCAGGCGGACCTAGCACAGACAGCACCCTTGTCAGTTCTGCTCAAATATGGGCAAAAATGCACACTCACTCGGCGCAGCACGACTCAAAGGGGGTGCCGTGGCTCAAATAGAGCGGAGCTGGAAATGACACGCGTGGCCGTTCTGCTCACGGAGGTTGAAGGCGAACGGTTTGATGCGTTCTGCCGCGAGCGTGGCCACAAGAAGAGCACGCTGATAGCGCGGCTTATCAAGGAGCACCTTAATAGCGAAGGGTATGCTTCCCAGCCGGAACTCTTCGGCCGCGGGAGAAAGGCGGTTGCCGTGGCGGACATTCGTCCGACCCGGGGAGAAGGACGGCGGAAGCTGTAATGCGCGAGAAGAAAACTGGTTTGAAGGCCCTCCCACCTCGCTCTCCGAGGCAGGATGAGACCTCACGTCCGCTTACGATTGGCGTGGTGGATTTCTTCTGCGGGGCTGGAGGCGTTAGCATCGGGCTCAAGGCCGCATCCAACGACCGTGTCCAGTACGTTATCGTCGAGGGAATCGACAACGATCCCTATTGTGCTCGCACCTACGAACTGATGGTCGGCTCTCCCTGCGATACTTCCGACATCCTCGCCCTCTCTCGCTCGCGGAAGGCATTGGCGTCGAAGATCAAGTCATGGGACTTAGGTCGGTTCGACCGCGTCCTGCTCGTAGGCTGCTCCCCGTGCCAGGGCTTCGCTGCCCATCGCAAGTCTATTAACTGCGAGGATCCCCGACGGAACCTATTCGAGGCGTTCTGTCGGATTGCTGTGGTGGTTAAGCCGGACGCAATCCTCATGGAGAACGTCCCGGACATTTTTTCGGCCGATCACTGGTCGCACTTCCAGGCGGGTCACGACCTGCTGACCGGGGAAGGCTATAAAATCCGGAGCGGTATCTACAATTTTGCAGGCTTCGGTCTGCCGCAGGAGAGATTTAGAGCCGTCGTCATGGCGTTCAGGGAGGACTTCGAGCTTCCGGCAGCCCCCCTTGGACCTGACGGCTATCGTACGGTTCGCCACGCGATTGGGCATTTGCGGCCATTGGCATCAGGAGAGGCAGATCCCTCCGATCCGATGCATGTCGCGTCCAATCACCGGCAGAGCACCTTGGATACGCTGCGCCGCGTTCCCAAGGATGGGGGAAACCGCCCCCAAGGTGTCGGTCCGGCCTGCCTCGACCGCACGCGCAGCAAACACGGAGGCTACACCGATGTTTATGGGCGCCTCGCCTGGGGCAAACCCTCCGTCACCGTTACCGCCCGCTGCCGCACCCCGTCCTGTGGCCGTTACGCGCACCCAGAGCAGGATCGTGGTCTGACTACGCGGGAAGCGGCCCTGCTGCAGGGCTTTCCACCGGATTATATGTTCGTCGGTCCTTTCGACGATGGTTTCAAGCAAGTAGGAAACGCGGTTTCGCCTTTGGTCGCGATGCAGCTCGCAAAATTTATCGCAGGACGCCTTGCGGGTTTGGACTGCACGGAATGGGAGCGAGGCGTGCCGCCGATCAAGGTATCGGCCTCCGTGGGCCCCGGCTTTGCCGTGACCATTAACGGCATCAAGCGCCGCAGGCGGCGGGAACAGGAGCTGGAGAATGTCGTCGCAGCCTGACGTCCCGGTCGGGGGTGTCGCGATTGACCTGTTCTCTGGCGCTGGCGGCCTTTCTCTAGGGCTCTCCCAGGCGGGCTTCACGGTCGCCGCGGCGGTGGACAACGATCCCGTCGCGATCGCGTCGTATCACCGGAACCTGGGCAATCATGCGTCGGCGGCTCCGATAGAAGAGGTGTCGGCGGCCGATCTCCTGGCGAGGGCGGGCCTCGGGCGGGGCGAAGTGACCTTGCTAGCCGGTGGGCCGCCTTGCCAAGGATTCTCCCTACAGCGTAGGGGGGACCGAGATGATCCGCGCAACGTCCTTGTCCTGCAGTTCCTTAGAATGGTCGAGGAGATCCGCCCCCGCTTTTTCTTAATGGAAAACGTCGGCGGGCTGCTTACAAAGCACGGCAAGGATTTGCTGCGCGAGTTTTCCCTACGGACATCCAAGCTAAATTACGTCATCCACGTTGATCTGCTCAACGCAGCAGACCACGGAGTTCCCCAGGTTCGAAAGCGCGCCTTCTTGGTCGGCGAGCACGCGCCCGGCCTCGACACACGTTTTTCCTTTCCTGATGCTCTCGAAGGGAAGAAGAAAACCGTTCGGGACGCGATAGGCGATTTACCCAGCCCACCGGCCGACGGAAGCCCACACCCGTTTTATCAAGGCCATTACCGGGAAGGGCGCCTTTCGGCCGTGAACGCAGAGCGTATCCGCCATGTGCCCGAGGGTGGCGGCCGGGAAAACCTCCCAGATCATCTTCAGCTTGATTGCCACAAGAACAACCCCAGCCACCGCCACATGGATGTCTATGGCCGCTTGGCGTGGGACGAGCCGTCAGTGACGCTGACAGCGCGCTTCGACAGTTTTACAAGGGGGCGCTTCGCGCATCCCCGGGAGCACCGCAGCCTCACCGTACGCGAGGGCGCCAGGATCCAGACCTTCCCGGATACCTTCCACTTTGAGGGGAATCGCGAGGACGGCGCCCGCCAGGTGGGGAACGCGGTACCGCCACTCTTGGCCCGACGTATGGGTGAGGCGATCCTGAGGGCCGCACATCGTTGACATTACGGTCGGACGGCGGCGACCCTCGCGCAGTTTTCTTGAACTGGGCAAGCCTTGTCGGACTCGATCGAACCTGACGACCAATTAACTGCGCCCGGCGAGGATACATCTGCCGACGATGCAGACGACGCGATTGCGGATTCAGGAGGCCCGGCAAGAACCCCAGAGGGCGATCCGTGCTGGCCCGCGCCCGATCGCGACGCGCTCCAGATCGGGGAATTCCCAAGCTACGTGCCTGCACCGAGAGTTGGAGCCCTCCTCCGGATGGACGGGCTCCAGGGACGCGACGAGGTCGCTGTAAAGGCCGTGACTGGACTGGAGGTCAAGCGGCCACGCAGATGGGTGAAGATGCTCGAGCGGCTGGCCGTCTTCCACCCGGGCGACGGCGCGCTCCGGCTAGGGCGGCTCGGACGTTTCCTTCGGGATGCCGCCGAACCTGGCGGAATGAGGATCCTGGTGGCCCGCGAGGTCATCCCAGTTCTTTGGCGCTACCAGTTCGACAATCCGGTCGAGCGCGGCATGCCGCGCGGCTGCTCGGTTCATCCCTACTGGGCCATCCTGAAAGCCGCCGCGGAGCTCGATTGGAAGATCCATTGGGACGAGGTGGATCGCGAACTGATGCGCATCAAGCGTGACGAGGAGCTCGAAGCGGTCATCAACCGCATCCGGACGGCGCGCCTGGATCCGGGTTACTCGGCCTTCCTGGGTGGAGGATCCAACGGTCCGGGCCTGCTCCGGGGACGGGCGCATCCAGCGAAGCCGAGTGCTCCCGCCGGGAAGACGCCTGAAGGCCAGCTGCGTGACCAGAAGATGACCCCGTTCCTAAAGCGGGCAGGGTTTGGTGAGTTGCTCCTGGAGTCGCCGGGCGGCGGCGGCGGCGGGTATTGGACGGTTCCCTCTCAGGTGCGGGCCGCCGTCACCGAAGCCTTGTCCACGCCTCCGGAAGCCAAGGATTTCCCTACCACTCAGGAGTGGATTGAGTGGTTCTGCGAAGGCGACACCGCGCCACCTGCAGCGCCCAACATCCCGCCACTCTCCCCGCCTCCCGTGGCCATACCTCTTGCCAATCTTACGCTTGCTGCCGTCAAAGCCGCTCTCGCCGCGCACGAGCCACACCTTCGCTTCTCAGATGCGCTCCTGGCTTCGGTTGTAGCGGCCCTACGCGCTGGAGACGGCAAGAACTTTGTCATCCTCAGGGGGGTCAGCGGCACGGGAAAATCCCGCTTGGTCGCGGCGATCGCCAAGGCGGTCTACGGCATGGCGGCGGTCCCGGCCCCGTGGCTGACGATGATAGAAGTCCGGCCGGATTGGGCGGACGGAATGCCCCTGCTCGGGCACTACGCCACGGTCGAGAGCCGATACGTCCGGAGGCCGTTCCTGGACGCGCTGCTGGCGGCAAGAGACACCCCGGGCGCCCCCGTGTTCGTCTGCCTCGACGAGATGAACTTAGCCCGTGTCGAGTACTATCTCGCCGAGTTTCTGAGCGCGATGGAGTCGGGCATAGAGGTGCCGCTCGATCGCCGCGGGGACATGTCCGTGCCGCCGGGCCTGGCTTGGCAGCCGAACCTCTGTCTGTTCGGCACCATCAACGTCGACGAGACTACCCTTCCAGTGAGCGACAAGGTGCTCGACCGTGCGCAGGTGATCGACACCAGCGACATCAATCTGGCAGGTCCGCTCGACGGTTGGCTGAGCGGTCAGGCGGGCCTGGACGATGAAGAGAAAGCGCGGATACGCGACATCGTCACGGGGATCTGGGGCATCCTTGCCCAGGTCGGCGCGCAGTTCGGCTTCAGGACAGCCAGGGCCGTCGTCCGGTTCGTGGCCGAGGCCAAGGCTAGCTCGGGCGGAGCACTCGACGTGAATGCGGCCCTGGACCTGCAGTTGCGGCAGAAGATCCTCGTCAAGCTGCGCGGCGAGGGCGAAAGCTGGTCCGTGGCGCTTGAAGCCTTGCAGGCCGCGCTCGCTCCCTTAGGCAACGGCCCTGGGTCGGCATCGTCCGTCGTGACGCGCATGAGGGCCGATCTCGAAAGGTTGGGGAGCTTCCAATTCTGGAGCTGACCCTTTCCGTCCGTCGTGCCGGAACCGCCGAGACGTATTCGATGCTGCCCGCAATGGCGGTGCCGTCCGGCTTCTTTATGGAGAACGGCCGCTACGAGTTCCTGCTGCTCTTGGACGGCCTTCCCCCACCCTCCGATGTGGCGGTGCTCGTCAACGACGTCCCCAGGGACTGTCTGATTCGCGCCGGGCGGGCCATCTTTCCTTACGAAGCCGAGTTCGCCGCCGGTGCCATTCGTGTCGATGTCGTCCGGGCCAGGCGCGTTGTCGCATCCGTCGAGATCGTCGTGGATCCGGCTGTGGCCAAGCTCACCCGGGACGAGTACGCCGCAATGATCGCAGAAATATCCGAAGCCACGCTGGCCCTCTACAGGCTGGGCGGTGCAACCGTAGCGGCGGCGGTCGGACCTTCGGGTCAGCGTTCCGACGTGGTGACGCTTGATCTGGTGCGTACAAACATCGACGCGTTCGAGCGGGCCGTCGGCCGGATCGCGGACCGCCCCCTGCGCGTTCTGCGCTCCGCCGTGTCCGAGACGGCCATCGAGCACGCGAAGCACCTTGACGATCGTGCGCTCGAGGGCGCCTTGCGTAGCCGCCATGCCCGACCGGCTTCAGATGCGGAGACACGAGCCTCTCCGGCGTTGGTCGCTGCTTTAAGAGGCGCCTGGATCCCGCGGATCGTGGAGCGCACGGGCTACGAGAGCATCAACATCTACGAGCACCGGGCGATCCTGGGTTTCGTGCGGTGGCTGGATGCGGCGCTCGGCGACATGGCCCGACGACTTTCAGTTAGGTCCGCTTACTCCCCCGATCCGGCCGCTGCGGTCCAAGCTGCCCGGCTTGCGCTCTGGCGCGCTCGGCTGGGCGGCTTGGCGCGGCGGTCCCTGTTCGCGCAACTGCGGCCCGACTGGCATCTCAGGCCGACGAGCGCGTTCCGGATGAGGCCGGACTACGCAGCCGCCTTCAATGCCATGGCGCGAATGCGGTCGGGCCTAGGCGGAAAGGTCTCGGCGGCCCCGGCAGTGCCGTTGGAGCGCACGCACGTCCTCTACGAGATTTGGTGTTACGTGCTCATCCTGCGCGCCGCCGCAGAGCGTTACCCGGCCGCTAGGGCCGGGGTGGCATCGATCCTGCGGGGCTGTGCCTCCCCAAGCGAGCTCGGAGTTCGCCTGCTTCAGGGAATGGCCCCGGCGGTGCATCTGGAGCCGTCTTTGCGGCTAACCTACCAGCGCCGTTTCAGCCCCATGCCCGATGCAGGCGGCGCACGGACTTTGGTCGTCGACGCGATCCCTGATATTGTTCTCGAGCGCCTCGCCCCCTTAGGACAAGTCGCAGGTGTGGTGGTGCTCGACCCCAAGTACAGGACAGGCGCCTCCTTGCTCGAGGGCATACGGGACCTGCATGTCTACCGAGATGCAGTTCTCGGCAGCGACGGATCCCCGCTTGTGCGTGCCGCCGTTGCCCTTGCTCCCCGCGCCACCTTCCCGCCCCCTATCGTCGGACGCCTGCCGCGAGCGGCCCCATGCGTTGCGGTAGCACGACCCGGACACGATCCCGCAGTATTCGGCAGACTTCTCGAGGCCACAATAGAAGCGTTGGCTAACGGCAGGACTGAGCTGCAAGAGGCCAGCTGACGCTCAGTCGGATCTCAGGAAGCTGCCGAGGCGCTGCTCAAGATCAGTTGCAAGCTTCGTTTGACATTCCCAGACGATCAAAACGTTCCACCCGAGCTGCCGCAGTGCCTCCTCGTTAATGGCGTCCCTCTCCACGTTGCGACGGAGCTTCTGTTCCCAGAACGCCAGGTTGGTTGAGGGCATCCTGCCCGCCCGGCAACCTGCATGGGAGTGCCAGAAACAGCCATGCACCAGGAGCACTTTCCTGAGCCGGGGAAAAACAAGATCCGGGGTGCCTGGAAGGCCTCGACGATGCAACCGGAACCTGAATCCGAGCCTATGCACTACCCGCCGGACAGCCATCTCGGGACCCGTATCTTTGCCGCGCACGCGCGACATCAGGCGGGATCGTTCTTCTTGGGTCAGGCGGTCCATACCCGAACGGTACTCCTGCTGACACGTCGTTGGGGCTAATATGGGACGGCTTTGGAGGCGAGCAGCGACGATGGGGGGGCGGGAAAAGCGTTGGATGCTCCTGGCCGAGGATGGCCGTCATGTCTGGCTTGGTCGCCATTCGGATCCTGCTCTGGAGGAGATCGAGGCTGCGGAGGCTCGCCTGCGAGAGATGAACCTAGGAGGCTGGCTGGCCATCCATGATGGTGATTATTGGGACCGCGAAAAGCCGGTTAATCTCATGATGGTTCGGTCTCTTGCCTCGCCAGCGGCAACCTGGGAGCAGTCCCGTGACTGCTTCGAGGCCAAACGGAGAGAATGGCTGACGCCGTAACTCCTCGACCTATCACCGCCTGAGCTGTCCCAAGGCGCGGACCAGATGCCGGGATGCAGCCTGACCTCGGGGTGCTTCGTCGTGTGGCCAATCGTCAGCAGCCCTTCCGATCCTGTGTCCAGCATAATGTAGACATAGCCTGTGGCCCTGGATCTGCTGACGATAGGGGCGGGGCGGGCCTGCTCGGCGATGGGTTTCCACCGTTCCGCACAACGCTACCGGTCGCGGCGTGACCCGCAGGTCGAGTTGCGGATGCGCCTGCGCGACTTGGCTGCGGCCCGGGTCCGCCAAGGCTACCGACGTCTGCACGTGCTTCTGCGGCGCGAAGGCTGGCCGGTGAACCACAAGGACGTCCACCGGCTCTATGCCGAGAAGGGGCTGTCGTTCCGAACCAAGTCGCCCTGCGCGCGCAGCTGACCGCCTTGGGCACCGAGACGCGCGCAGGTGTCGCGGCACTCCTCGGCGCCGATGTCGCCACCCTGCGTCGGCACTGTGACGGCGCAAACAATCCTAAACTTGACTTTACAGCGACAAGAATGGGCTGCACGAGCTTTCCGACGACAGCTACTTCCGTCCTACGGTCCAACCGCCCACTGCAACTACGACGGGGCTGTCGGCAGCAGGATCTACAGGACCTGCCGAAGAGCCGATCCCAGCGACAAGGCTCGAGCTCAAAGGCAGCAGCAGCAGCAGCAAGCGGGCGATGAACATGTGATTACTCCTTCGATTCTTGGTAGAGAACTGCTTGGCAATCGCGGAACGACACGCCGTCCGCCCCACGGTTTGATCGGAACATGGGCTCGAGGCGGCGCATCGCCGAAGCGAACGTCTGATCTGAGGCCTTCTCGGCATCGAGGACCTTTCGAGCTTTGCTAAGGGCCGGGATCGCGATGTCGTCATACGCGACGATGGCGGCGAAGCCGATCCAATGATCCCGATCACGGATCAGTGCCATTCGCCCTTGGACTTCGCTTCCGATATGGCTGAGAAAGCGATCTTCCGTGAAGAGGTTCTTGGCAAATTCGACGCTCTGCTGCCAGGCCCCGGTGTAGAGCAGAGAGAGCCAAGCGTTCGTGAGCGGGTAAACACGCCGGTTGCGATAGATCTCGGAAACGAACAGCGCCTGATCGACATACCCCCGTTTCACCGCTGCCCGGACTGCGGTTTCGACCGCCTTCGAGACGACGCCGTCTACGTGAAGTACTCCGATTTGGAACGTCGCGAGCCGAAACCTAGTAAGATCAAGACCCAACTTTTCCTTTCCAGAGGGTTGGTTAGGGAGGCTAGCCAGGATGCTCTGGATTTGAACGAGCACTCGGCTGACGCGCTCGCGCGTAGCGGGATCCAGCGCTTCCTTCAGCAGCTCAGGATCGAGAGTGTTGCGCAGTGCCATGCGCCTGGGCTCGGTGGCTGCAATCAGGACGTAGCTGGCGATCATTCCGTAAAATAGGCGATTCAGGTCTCCAGCACTGCTGCCCTTCAGAGCGGCAGGCACCCAGGCGCGCAGCGCGTCATGTACGACTTCGTTGGCGCGATCTCCGACGAGTTTGCCAAATTCGCCCATCGCCTCGTACACGGTCAGCCATCGCTTCTCGCTGTGGAGGCTCCAAGGCGGAGTGGCCACGTTGTAGGCAGCCTCCAGCAGTTGGCTCAGCATTTCACGAGTAACCGCGACGGGCTCGCCACGGAGAAGAGAGAGGACAGTGTCCCGCGGAACCTCAAGTCCAAGGGAGCCGCGCACGACAGTGTCGGTGAACACCCGGTCGCTGCGGATCTCCTTCTTCCTGCCATGGTAGCGCAGAAGATGGACGTAGCCCTCGGCCATACCCACTGGCGAGAGGGGATCGACGATCGCTTTCACGCTCGCTCTCCAGTTTCGCTGTAAGCCTCATAGCAAGGCTTCTTGCCGAAACGATGGGTCATTTTCGGCAAAATCGAGACGGGGAGAAACGCCTCGGAATAGCCGGGGATGGCAGGACGCGCCCGGAATTACCGGATGCGGCGACCCAGGCTGGCGCGGCCGTTATTCCGAATGGAGACCGGCACAAAGATGCCTCAGCGTCCGAGTCAAGGCGCGATGAGCGCTGACCGCTGAGGAGACCAACCCATGACGAAGTTCTTCGTGCTGCACATCGTGCTCGCGCTGGTGCTCGGTGCCTGCGGCGTCCGCGGCGTGCAGATGACCGTGAGTGCCTCGGGGCGAGATGCGCCGCTGGTTTCGATTGCGGTCGACTTTGTCGAAAGCTCGACGAATGGGGAGAACGGAAAATGACGCGCGCAACTTTTCGGCCAGCCGCCGCCATGATCAGTGAGGAGCGTAAGAGCCCTACACGGCGACTGCTCCTCGGAGGTGCTGCTGGGGCGCTGCTTCCGACTTTCGCTGCACCAAAGCCGTTGGTGGCGGCCAATGACAATCAAGACCCTGACACCCCGCCCCCGGCTGGAGGTGCCGGGGTACGGCGTCCGTGGCCGCACGAAACCCGCGACCAGAAGGATCTGTGGGCGTTCTATGGTGATCCCCGCGACGACTCCCAGCTCGTACGTGTGCGATGCCCGTGGCCGCTTCAAGTCGTTTGGCAGCACGGCGCCATCCGGCGGGATCTGATTGCTCATCGCCGTGTCGCTACCAGCCTGGCAGAGGTCCTGGAACGTGTTTGGGAACGTTACGGGTCTGGCGAGATCAGGGCGCTTGGATTTGACCGCTTCGGTGGTGACCGGGTCCTCCGAAAGATGGTGGGAGCGGATCGCTGGTCGCTGCATGCGTGGGGCGTTGCGTACGACTTCGATCCCGAGCGGAACCCCCTCAACTGGAACCGCCTGCGCGCGACACTTGCGCGCCCTGAGTGCCGCGAATGGTGGGAAATCTGGGAGGGGCAGGGTTGGTTCAGCCTTGGACGCCAGCGCGATTTTGATTGGATGCACGTCCAAGCGGCAACGCGGAGCTACTGACGCTCCCGCCCCATTCACCGGACGGCAGCAGCAGCGGGTTTGGCGGTCTGATTGAGCACAGGGCCTGCGCATGCTTCCGCTTGCAGCGGTGATGCCGGGCTTGGGGCGTGCGGCGTTGGGGGCATTGGCCCCGTTGCTCATGGTCCGGTTGGCTGGAAGCTGCGGGCGAGGCCACGGAACAGCACTGCGTGCGGGAGGCGGCGGCAAAGGCGATGCACACGTGGCTGGCGGTCTTGATGACGCGGCTCGCGACCTTGAGCATGTGCAGCCGCTGAGTGACGAACTCGGCGCTGGCCAGCGGGTGCGGCCTGGCGATACGGTTGCGCAGGGTCAGCATCAGGAAGGTCCGCTCTCTGTCCTATAGCGGACCCTTTCTGGACAGATGGTAGCGAGCCCCGTGGCTGCTTGGCGCAAAGGATTGAGTGTGATCTTTTCCAGCCGCCTGGAAGCCGGTTCCTGCAAGGAATCCTTGTGTGATCCTTGTCAGCTTAGTCCATCGCGTGGGTCACTGATGGACGGGAGCTGATCCTATCGAGGGATCTGGATGTGATCCTTGTCAGCTTAGCTTTTTGGCTTCGTCAGCGGGGGACTGGGGCCGGAGAAGGCACAAGGATCAGTCCACGATCCACTACCCGGACCCTGGCTGCCTTGTAGGTCGAGAGGGCCAAGTGCAGTGGTCCCTCGAACTGCGGCCGGAAATTCTTCAGCAGGCCAACTCGCGTCCCGAACTGGCGCCAGAGCTTGTCCCAGGAAACCGGCGTCTCGCGCTCAAGGCTGTGCAGGCGGAAGGCCAGCCACAGGTAGATGTCGATTGCCATCGGCGACTTCGTCAGTTGGCGGATGGCGCCGCGGTCCACGGGAACCGGATGGCGCCGCAACTCGTCGAAGAAGGCCTGGCTAAGCCGCACGCGTTCAATCAGCCGCATGCTCTGCCGCGTCCGCGGGTCGGGGTTAGCAACGTACTCGAAGGCTTCCACCAACCTTTGGTTCACGATCACTCCGCGACGGTCGTTGCCGAAGGAAAAATCGACCGCGCAAGTAGCCAGCCTTTCCAACTGGTTGACCACCTTGCCGTTGCTGGGGCCACCACGGTTGATGTTGAGGCGCGTCATCAAGGCGCTGGCGGACTTCCCCATGATGATTTCCCGGCTGCCGCGCTCCAATGCTTCGGTCTGCCAGTCCACGAGCAGAAGCCTTGCGAAGCTTCCCATTGGGACGCGTAGTGCTTCCTCGCTGTTGTCGTCGCGCAGGCGCACGCCGGGTCGCACCAGAAGGCGGGCGAAATCCGTCTCAATGAGCCAGTTCTTTCCAGCCGCAAGCTCTCGGTGTGGAAGACCTGCGAGGCACCAAGCCGAGTAGCTGTAGCCGCGCTCGGCAGCGCCCTCGAATTCACGGACGATGGTGGCGGCGGCCGTGTCTGCGATCTGTCTGCCCATGCGTCCGGCCAAGGCTCGAGACAGGGAGGGAGCCTTTGGTTCCAGCGCAACGATCTGCGCTGCGGTCACCGCTCCCTTAGCGCCCTTGGCTTCCACGACGTCATGGACGGTTGCTGTCGGCTTGAACAAGTCGCCCTGCTCGAAGCCGTTTTGCTCGTCCATCATGAGAGGCAGTGCCATGGGCCGGGAATGTGCCTCGTGCACTCGCCGTGTGTCGATATGAACCTTGCAAGCTCAGGGCAATGAGAAAGGGGAGATTCCGATTGTATTGAAAGAGGGCTGGCATGGTTCACGTGGATAACTCTGCAGGAGTTTGATTCCACTGAAGATCCCTGCGAATCGGCGGCTTGCATAGTTCACACAGAAGAGAGGGCCTTTGGACCTAAAGACAGGTCTGGAAGCTCAACCAAAGTCGTCAGCTTGGCTGGTAAGGATCACACTCCGTAGTGCGGGCTCCGCGACTCGACTGGCATCGAGCTGGCTGGCAAAGGTCACATCCTCCGACTGGCGAGCAGTCGTGATTTGATGCACCCGCTCCAAGCCCGTCGGCGCAGGGCCAGCCGCCGGTGACTGCTGCTAGAACAGCTCTCAGCGGCTGCCGGAAGGTGCATCAATGTCCGACCGGCGCGAGAGTGCCGCGGCCAGCTTCTCGAACGCTGTACTCTCGGCGCCATCGGCATCAGCACGGCCTCCGTGAGGCCTCTGAGCGCGCTGACGAGGTTGCCAGAGCAGCGAGCATCGTGCGCCTCGATGGCCGCGACATCACTGAGAAGCACGCCCGGGAAGAGGCCGCGGCAGAGCGCCTGGCTTGCACCCGGCAGCGCGAGCACGAAGCGGCAGAACGTGATCCGGACGTGCGTGAAGCTCGACGCGAGGAGATCGGCGATCAGCTCCCGGGCTGACTGATCTGTTCGGGGATCGCCAGTCCCGCCGCCCTCCGACTGCACGGTGACCGGGAAACTCTAGTTTCCGGCCAGTCATGATGCTTGCGATCCGACCCCTGCCCGATCAACCCTTTGACTGTCCGGGAAATCTGTCCGGCAACTGGGGGCGCAATGAGCACAGGAATCATGTTCGAGGATTTCGCCGAAGGGATTGGCGGTCGCATCATCGCCGCTCTCGGCATGAAGCAGCCAGGGTCTTGGCAAGAACTTCAGCGCATCGTCGCGGCCAACGGGACGATCTTCGTCTCTCGAGCTCGTCGGCTCGATCGGACAGCATCGACAGGTGAGCGAGCCGTGCTGCACGCGCTCCTGGCGGCCGTCGATTATGCGGCGCTGGCCGACGAGCTGTCCGACGGTCGCACGTGGCGGGGTCTCGACGGGCTCGGCCTCGACTGCCGCCTCGCCGTCGCGGCCATCGTCGCACAGCTGCCGGACCACGCAGTCCTCGAGATCGCCCAGTGACCACGCATGGCTACGTGCGCACCTCGACCCACGATCAGAATCCGACTCTGCAGCTCGACGCCCTTCGGGCAGCAGGAGTCGACCAGGTGCTTGAGGAGGTCGGCAGCGGCGCCCGTGCCGAACGGATCGCGCGCGCCGATGCGGCAAGGCGGGCTGAAAATAGGGCCGCCCCCCGGACAGGCCCCCGCCTTTCAGACAGGGGCTTCCAAGTCACAGGAACGGGTTGCTTACGCGGCTCATGCGCTCGTGCTCCGCCATGAGGTAGGTGACGTAGCTCCTGATCAGGTTGCAGTAGAGCCGGGCATCGCTTTTGGGCAGCTCGACCGGGTTCCGGATGTCCGCGCCGTGGCGCACCCCGCCTCCCGTCGGGGAGGATAGGAACCCGTAGAGCGTGGTCACCCAGGCGAGCACCTGATCGAGCATCTGGCCCTTTGAGTGGCGCCGGAGTTCCTGGGCGATCTTGCTGAAGTATTTCTCCTGCACGGTCCCGGAGCCCGTCTCCATTCCACGGAAGGCCGTGGCGACGGTCTCCAGCAGCCACAGGATCTCCGAGACCGCCTGACGATGGCGCCCCTCCAGCAGCAGGCGTTCCGACTCCCGAAGTGCCTGCTGGATGATCTCTTGGGCTTGCTCGTCGAGGGATGGCTGCCTCTCGGGCACGGCCACGGGAGCCGAGTCTCCAGAAAACAAGAGGTCGGGCGGCCGGATCTCGTAGCCGGTGCCAGCCTCGGCCAGGACACGGTTCATCTTCCCAACGTCCGGTACCCCGAAGTTGGGGTTCTTTGCCTTTAAGCTCTGGCAGGCGTCGTAGAACGCCTCGATGAAAACCGGGGCGTTCTCGGCCGCGCTGCGCATCGCGCTGTCAAGGTCGGACTCAGCCCAGCTCATGCTGGAGCTGCGGCCGTAAGAGAAGCCAGCCGCACCAGCAAACGACGCCTTGAAATGCTCCACGATGTCCCAGCGGTTCCCCTGGCCCGCCATCCGCGAGATGTACTCGTAGAACTTGGCAATGACAGTCGGCGGAATTCCTTCCCCCGGTGCTTCGAAACGCCAGTTGGTCGCGTAATTCAACATGCTCGCCACACAGTACAAGGCCGCCCACTAGCCACACAGTCGCCTTCATACCGCAACCGCAACCCGGCACCTATGCAGAACGCGCAGCAGGGCATCGGG
>NZ_JBSSHK010000009.1:0-31732 GCF_053891155.1 Roseomonas sp. F4 | reverse complement strand
CCCCCCCCCCCTCCCCCCCCCCCCCCCCCCCCCCGCGACGAATCCCAGATGGCCCCCAAAGGGGCCGTGGCCTCAGCCCTGGCGGGCCTTCAGCCGGGGATTCTTCTTGTTCAGCACATAGGTGCGACCACGGCGACGCACCAGGATGCAGTTCTTGTCCCGCGTCTTGGCGGTCTTCAGGCTGTTACGAATCTTCATGGTCATGATCCTGTGAAGGCGGGCGAGATAAGGGGCGGGGCGGGGCGAGTCAACCTCGCGGAGGTCAATCCGCCGCCAGCTTCCCCGCAGCCCCCTCCTCCGCGATGATCCGCAGGAAGCCGTCGCGGGTCTGCGGCAGCTTGCGGCCAAGGATCTGCTCGGCGACCTGGGTGCGCAGCACCTGGGCGGTGCCGCCCGCGATGGCGAACATCCGGGCGTCGCGCAGATAGCGCTCCATCGGATTGTCCTTGGAATAACCCGCCGCGCCCCAGACCTGCAAAGCGCCATTGGTCACGCGGATCGCCATCTCGCTCGCGAAAACCTTGGCCTGTGCGGCGGCGAGGCGATCCGGGAAGCCGGCCGGGCCGGCGCTGCGGGCGGCGCGATGGACCAAAGCGCGGGCGGCCTCCACCTCGATCGACATATCGGCCAGCATCCAGCCGAGGCCCTGGAATTCGCTGATCGGGCGGCCGAACTGCCGCCGGTCATTGGCGCGACCCAGCGCGTGTTCATAGGCCCCGGCCGCGAGGCCCAGCGCCACGGTCGCAGCGCCGACCCGCTGACCGTTATAGGCGTCGATCAGCCGCCCAAAGCCGCGCTGCCAGCCGCCCGGGGCGCGCACGACCATGTCATCGGCCACTTCCAGGTCGCGGAATTCCAGCTCCGCCTCCGGCATGCCGCAGAGGCCGAGGGAGGGGATTCGGCGCGAGACGATGAGCTCCGCCGGATGGCCAGCCTCATCCCGCACGACCAGAAAGCCGCCAATTCCCTTGAAGGACCCGTCTTCCACCACCCGCGCAAAAATCAGGTGCAGGCGCGAAACGCCGCCGCCGGTGATCCAGGTCTTGCGGCCATTGATGATCCAGCGGTCGCCGCGGCGTTCCGCCGTGGTCGCCATTTCGGTGGCGGCGGAGCCGGCCTCGGGCTCGGTGATGCAGATGGCGGGCTTGTCGCCGGCCAGCACCAAGCCGGCGGCCAGCTTCTTCTGGGCCTCCGTGCCATAGGCCATGATGGCGCCAACCGCGCCCATATTGGCCTCCACCGCGATGCGGCCGCAGACGGCGCAGGCCTTGGAGAATTCCTCCACCACCAGCGCGGCATCGAGCACCGATCCGCCGGGGCCGCCCCATTCCTTCGGGATGGTCAGGCCGGTGAAGCCGGCCTCCGCCATCTTGCGGACCATCGGCCAGGGATACTGGCCGCTGCGGTCGGTCTCGGCGGCCTGGGCCGCGGCTTCCTGCGCCAGCTCCCGGGCGCGATCGCGCAGGGCGCGTTGCTCCAGGGTCAGCCCGTCGGTGCCGCTCATGATGCCAGCCTTTCCTCGATGGCCTCGGCCGCCTGCCTGTCCAGCCTGAGCGCCTTGCCCAGACGGTCCAGCCAGGCGCGCTCCGGCGCCGTGATATCGTCCATTGCCGCCACTGCCGCGGCATAGATGCGCGCCCGCAGCATCGGGTCGCCGGCCTGCTGGGCCAGGGCTTCCGGGGTCAGCGGCGCGTCGAAATCGGCCAGGATGAAGTCGCGCTCCTCTGCCGTCAGGCCGGCACCGTCGAGCTGGCTGGCGATGGCCTGGCGTTCGGCGGCATCGATGGCGCCATCCGCCTTGGCGGCCGCGACCATGGCGCGGATCATCAGCACCGCCTCCGCCGTCTCCACCACGGGTGCTTCGGGCTCAGGTGTGGATGGCGGGCTGTAGGGGCTGGCGGTCCAGTCCGGCAGGCGGGCGGAACGTGTGGGGGCAGGGGCGCTTGCCGCCTTGGTGGTGCGGCGGCGCACGGGCGCTGGGGCCGGGGCTGGCTGGCCGCCGCGTGTCATCGCCTCGATCGCCACCGTGGCCAGCCGCGCCAGCGTGCGGGCCATGGCCATCTGGCCGCCTCCCGGCAGCCCGGTGCGCCGCAGCCGGCGGCGCGGCGGTCGCGTGGCGCCATTCAGCAACGCGCCCAGAACGCGGTTCCAATTCATGGTTCGACTCCCCCCGCCATCCTTAAGCTGGACGGCGGCGGTTGGGAACCGTCAGCGGCCGAGCAGGCCGCGCAGCAGGTCCGCGGCATTCGGCGCGCGCTGCGGCGCCTGCTGCTGTGGCGCCTCCGCCTCCGGCGCATCGGGGGCGCCCTGCACGGTCGGCGCCGGCCCGGCCACACCGCCCCGCGCAGCGGCCAGGGCCGGCGCGCATTCGCCCTGCACGCCGGGGGCCGCGCCGCCGCGATTGCCGGCATTGCCGAGGATTTCGGCCAGGGCCTGCAAGGACCGGTCCGGCGTTTCCTGCTGGGACAGGAAGGCGCCAAGCCCAGCCGCCGCGGCGGCGGTGGGCTCCACGCCCACGCGCGGCGCGTTCCAGCGCCCGGCCACATTCACCGGGGCGCGCAGCGCGATGCGCGGGGTGCGCAGATCGGTCTGCAGCCGCACCGCCAAGGTTTCGTCGCGCATGTCGATCTGGCCGGCGCCGCCCAGCCGGCCGAGGCCGCCCTCGGCATACAGCGTCTCCAGCCGCAGCACGCCGCCACTGGCCGGCGCCCGCAGGGCGAAGCAGCGCAGCGGGATATCGCCACTGCCGCCCGGCAGCACCGCGCCCAGCACCTGCTGCGGCAAGGCCCGCAACAGGCTGCGCGGCACCGCGCCATCCACCAGCGCCAGACCGAGATGGCCGTTGGCCGTCGCTGCCACCGCGCGCAGATCAGCCCCCTGCCCTGCCAGATCGGCATCGAGCTGCGCCCGGCCGATCAGCACCGGATCGCGCCCCGCCGCCCGCGACAGGGCGGCGAGGTCGAGGCCCGGCGACTTCGCCACCAGCCGCAGGCGCGGCGGGGTCTGGGTGGCATCGGCCTCCACCTCCAGCGCCAGGGGCCCGGCCGGGGTTGTGGCGTTCAGCGGCGCGATCCGCGCCTTGCCGCCGGCCAGAACCAGCCGCGCCGAGACCTGCCGCCAGTCCTGGCCACCGGCCCGCATCTGTGGCGCCGCCAGCCGCAAATCGGCATCGAAGCGGCGCATCGCGTCCCAGGGCAGCGGCGTGGCGGGGATCACGCGGTTGTCCGCGGGTGCCGCGGGGGCCGCCGCTGCCGGGGCCGGCGCCGCGGAGGTCGCGGGCGCCGTGGCGGTGGGGGCGGCGCGCAGCGCATCCAGGTCGAGCCGGGCGAAGGTGAGCTGCCCGGTGACATTCACCCGCGCGCCCGCCGCCAGCGCCAGATCGCCCTGCGCTTCGGCCGCCGGAATCGCGAACCGCAGCCCGGTCACACGGCCACCTCCGGCCATGCCCGGCCCGGGCAGCGCAAAGCGCCCGGCCAGGCTGCCGGCGCCGGCCACGCCATAGGGGGCGAGGTCCGTCGCCTGGATGGTCAAGGCCAGATCGACGCCGCGCAGGGCGCGCGGATCGGCGATGCGGCCCTGCGCCGTGCCGGTCACGCCCGGCCCCTCGATCCGCAGATCCAGCGGCAGCGGGCCGCTGGCGCCGGCCAGCAGCAGCGCGGGCGTGCCGGCCGTGCCGGTGGCGCGCAGGGTCTGGCCCTCGACAGTCGCCTCGGCCTCCAGCGTGATCGGCGCTTCCAGCCCAGGCGCCGAGGCCGTGGCGCGGCGGAGCGCGAGGCCGGGGCGATAGGCGGCGAGATCCGCCGCACCCAGCGTCACCTGCAGGTCACGCACGGCGGAGACGGTGCCGCCGGTGCCGGAGGCGGTGGCGGCGGCCGTCACGTCCCGCAGCGGCGGCAACGCGACGCCCGGCAGCAGGGGGGCGAGCCGGGCCAGATCGGGGATGGTCGCCGTGGCCGTGCCGTCCCAGGCCTGGCCGGTCAGGCTGCCCTCCAGCTGAAGGGCCGCGCCCTGCACGCCGAAGGTGGCGGCGACGGGCCAGGCGGCGCCGGCACCGAAGGCGGCCAGACCGCCGGTCTCGGCCTCCAGCGTCACGGTCTGGCCGCGCAGCGCGACCTCGCCCTCGGCGCTGATCGTGCCATCCAGCGGCGCCTGCGCCTCCAGCCGCGCGATCTCCATGGTCTCGGCAAAACCGCTGCGGGCGTCGTTCCAATGGATGCGGCTGCGCGTCAGCAGCAGGGAATCGATGCCCAGCGCCAAGGCCTCCCGCGCGCCTTCCTCAGGCGTGCTGGGGGCGGCGGGAGCGCCGGCGGGGCGCGCGAAAACCCAGTTGCCGCGGCTCTGGGCATCCACCTCCAGCCGCAGCTCCGCGCCCTCCACCTCGATGCGGGAGATTCGGATTTCGCGGGAGAGCAGCGGCAGCAGTGCCGCCTGCACCTGCATGCGATCGGCGGTGAGCATGCGCGGCTGGCTTGCGCCTTCCGCATTGGCCAGTGCCACGTCGCGCAGTTCCACCGTCGGCACCAGCGACCAGGCAAGGCGCATCTCGCCCACGGTGAAGCTGCGGCCGGTGGCGCGTTCCACCTGGGCGACCAGCCGGGGCCGCAGCGATTCGGCGTCCAGCAGCAGCATCGCGGTGCCCAGGCCGAGCGCCGGCACGCCGATGACGACGGCGCCGAGAATCCAGGGCCAGCGACGCCGGCGGGGGGTGGGGCGGGGAGACGGGGGGGTGTCAGACATGGTGGCGATCTTGCCCCCCCTGCCCCGCACCGCAACCCGCCGCCGGCTTCAACTCACCCGGCGCGGCTTGGGTGTGCGCGGTGTCTCGAAGCCTAGGAAAGCGAAAGTTTCCTTCATGTGCTGGGGCAGCGGGGCCGCCACCTCCAGCCATCCGCCGGCCGGATGCGGCAGGCGCAGGGCGCGGGCATGCAGGTGCAACTGCGCGGGCAAGCCCTCCATATGCGCGGCATGGCCGCCATATTTGCCGTCGGCCACGATCGGGCAGCCCAGGGCTTCCGCCGCATGCACGCGCAGCTGGTGGGTGCGGCCGGTGCGGGGCTTCATCTCCAGCCAGGCGGCCTTGCGGCGCACCACGTCCAGCGTGCGGAATTCGGTGATGGCATGCACGCCGTCATCGCCCTTCTCGGCCGGCGCCGTGCGTTCGCCGCGCGGCCCGCCCTGACGGATCAGGTCCATGTCGATGCGCCCGGCGGGCGGGCTGGGCTCGCCCAGGACCACGGCCCAGTAGGTCTTTTCCACATCGCGCGTCCGGAAGGCGGCGGCCAGCTTGGCAGCGGCGCCCACCGTGCGGGCCAGCACCAGCACGCCGGAGGTGTCTCGGTCCAGCCGATGCACCAGCCGGGGACGTTCCGCCGCATCCAGTTGCAGCGCGTCCAGCATGCCGTCCAGGTGCTTGGTGATGCCGGGGCCGCCCTGCACGGGCAGGCCATGCGGCTTGTCGATCACCAGCACTTCCGCATCCTTGTAGATGATCAGGCGCAGCAACGCCTTGGCGTCCCGCTCATCCACCGGCTTGGGCGCGCGCGGCAAAGCGGCGTTGGGGTTCTCGGTGAAGGGGGGGATGCGGACTTCCTGGCCGGGTTCCAGGCGCGTATTCGCCTCCGCCCTTTTGCCATCCACGCGGATCTGGCCGGTGCGCAGCATCTTCTGCACCGCCCCCTGGGTGAGCGCGGGCACATGGCGCTTGAGCCAGCGATCGAGACGGGTGTCGCCCTCATCGGCGGCGACTTTTTTCAACTGCACGGTCATGCAACGGGCCATAGCACGGGATGGACAGGCGCGCAGGCGCTGGATAAAGGTCATTCAACTGACCTAAGCGGGGGAAATATGGGCGAGAGCCTCGACGCGATGGAGGATGGCGCCTTCCGCGCGCATGTCCGGGCCTGGATCGTGGCCAACTGCCCGCCGGAGCTCCGCCACCCCCAGCGCCGCCTGCACTGGCATGAAAACCGCCCCTGGTACCTGAAGCTGTCCGCCCAGGGCTGGCTGGCGCCCGCCTGGCCGCGCGAACATGGCGGGCTCGGCCTCGGCGCCGCCAAGCAGCTGATTCTGATCGAGGAGCTGGAGCGTCACGGTGCGCCGCGCATCAGCGACATGGGCGTGCTGATGCTCGGCCCGCTGCTCATCAAGCACGGCTCCCCGGCGCAGCAGGCGCATTTCCTGCCGCGCATCCTCTCGGGCGAGGATATTTGGGCGCAGGGCTATTCCGAGCCGAATGCGGGATCGGACCTCGCCGCCCTGCGGCTTGAAGCGGTGGACCAGGGCGACCATTGGGTGCTGAACGGCCAGAAGACCTGGATCACCTTCGCCAATGACGCGAACTGGATCTTTGTCCTCGCCCGCACCGACAAGGCGGCCAAGAAGCAGGCCGGCATCTCCTTCCTGCTGATGCCGATGGACAGCCCGGGCATCAGCGTGCGCCCGATCCTGAACCTCGACCTGCATGACGAGTTCTGCGAGGTCTTCTTCGACAATGTCCGCGTGCCCAAGGACATGCTGGTCGGCGAGGTCAATAAGGGCTGGACCTATGCCAAGGCGCTGCTGGGCTTTGAGCGCATCGCCATCGGATCGCCCCGCCTCTCCGCCAATGCCCTGGCCGCGATGCAGCGCCTGGCGTCGGCGATGGGGCGGGCGGAGGACCCGGTGCTACTCGACCGCATCGCCCGCTTCCGGCTGGACCTCGCCGATCTCAAGGCGCTGTATGAAAGCCATGTCGCGGCACTGAAGCGCGGCGAGGAGCTGGGGCCCGATGCCTCCATCCTGAAGATCGTCGCCAGCGAGCTGTTCCAGCGGATCAGCGAGGCGATGCTGGAACTGGCAGGCGAAAATGCGGGGCTGCTGCACCCGATGCCCGGGCCGGCACTGCATCCGGCAGGGCAATTCCTGCTGGCGCGGCCCTCCACCATCTTCGGCGGTTCCTCCGAAATTCTGCGCAACGTCCTGTCGCGCGCCCTTCTGGATCTTCCCGCATGAGCGCTTTGCCCAAAATCCGCGTGCTGGACATGACGCGCGTCTTCGCCGGCCCTTTCTGCGCGCAGATGCTCGGCGATTTCGGCGCGGAGGTGGTGAAGATCGAACAGCCCGGCGGCGGCGACGATGTGCGGCGCATGGGTTTCCGCAAGGTTGGCGAGGATGGGAAGCCGGTGGGCGAAACCTCCTCCTTCCTCGCGATGAACCGCAACAAGCGCTCCATCGCGCTGGATATCGCCAAGCCGGAGGGCGCGGCGCTGCTGCGCGCCATGGTGGCGCAGGCAGATGTCTTTATCGAGAACTTCAAGACCGGGGGCCTGCGCAAATACGGGCTGGATTATGCCGCCCTCGCCGAGGTCAATCCGAAGCTGGTCTATTGCTCCATCACGGGTTTTGGCCAGACCGGCCCCTATGCGGCGCTGCCGGGCTACGACCCGATCTTCCAGGCGATGTCCGGGCTGATGAGCGTGACCGGCAATGCCGATGGGCAGCCGGGGGCGGGGCCGGCCGTGGTGGGCTACAGCGTCTCCGACATCAATGCTGGTCTCTATGCCACCATCGCCATCCTGGCGGCGCTGCATCACCGCGACACGGTCAGCGGCAAGGGCCAGCATATCGACCTGGCGCTGCTGGATGCGCAGGTGGCGGCGCATGCGCATATCGCCATGAACCACCTGGTCTCCGGCCGCATGCCGGTGCGGGCGGGCACCGCCTCCCAAATCAACACGCCCTGGCAGGCGTTCTCGACCGCCGACCGGCCGCTGATGGTGGCGGTGGGGAATGACCGGCAATTCGCGAATCTGTGCCAGGTGCTGGGCGTGCCGGCCGATCCGCGCTTCGCCACCAATCCGCAGCGCATGGCGGGTCGCGATATCCTGCTGCCGCTGTTGCAGGACGCCTTCCTGAAGCGCGGGGCACAGGAGTGGATGGATGCGCTGAACGCCGTTGGCGTCTCCTCCGGCCCCATCAACGACTTCGGCGCGGTGGCGGAGGATCCGCAGATCCGTCACCGGCGCCTGTTCACCGAACTGCCGGATGGCGCGCCGACCATCGCCAATCCCGTGCGCTTTTCCGAAACCCCGGTGCGCTACGAACGCCCGCCGCCGGCCCTCGGCGCGCATACGGCGGAGGTGCTGGCCGAGTGGCTCGGCACCGATGCGGCGGAGGCGGAACGCCTGACCCAGGCCGGCATCGTCGCATGAGCACCATCGAGATGATCCGCGACAGCGCCGCCGCCGTGGCGCCGCGCGGTAGCGATCTTTCCCGCATTCGCGCCCTGCGCTTCACCCGGCCAGGCTTCGATTCCGCTGTGTGGCGGGAAATGGGGGAGATGGGCTGGATCGGCCTGCGCGTGGCGGAAGACGCCGGCGGCACCGGCCTCGGCATGGCGGAATATGTGGCGCTGGCGGAGGAGATGGGGCGCGGCCTGGTGCCCGAACCGCTGGTGCAGGGCGTTTTGTCCGCCGCGCTGCTGGAAGGCTGCGGCGATGCGGCGGGGCTGGCGGCGTTGCTGGAAGGGAAGGCGCTGCCTCTGACCGCCTGGCAGGAGGCGCCCGATACGCTGAGCGCGCCCGGCACCGCCGAAGCGCCGCGGCTGTTCCTGCCGATGGCGGCCGGCGCTTCCGGCTTTCTGGTGCCGGTGCGGGAGGATGGCGGGCTGGTGCTGCACGCCGCTGAGGGCACGCCCGACATCGTCGAGACGCAGGATGGGGGCCATTACGGCACGCTGCGGGCGGTACCCGGCGCACGGCTTGGCACCCTGCCGGACGGGCTGATGGACCGCGCGCTGGATGAGGCGACGCTCGCCATGGCGGCGATGCTGCTGGGCGTGATGGAAGGCGCCTTCTCGATGACGCTGGACTACCTCCGCACCCGCCAGCAGTTCGGCAAGCCGATCGGCAGCTTCCAGGCGCTGCAACATCGCGCGGTGGATCTGAAGATCCAGATCGCCCTGACCCGCGCCAGCGTGGAGGCCGCGGCCGCGACGTTGGATGCCGGCGCGGCGGAGGATGCGCGCCGCGCCGCCGTGTCCCGCGCCAAGCACCGCGCGGCGGAGGCGGCGCTGCTGGTAACGCGGGAGGCGGTGCAGATGCACGGCGCCATCGGCTACACCGACGAATACGATGTCGGCCTGTTTCTGCGGAAGGCGATGGTGCTGTCGAACCAGTTCGGCAGCCCCAGCCTGCACCGCCGGCGCTACGTTGCCTGCGCCGAGGCGGAGGTCTGAGCTACCGCCGCAGCATCCCAAAGGCCAGCGCGAAGGCGCCGAGGCCGAGCACCAGCGTCGCCGCCAGATAAGCGGCGGCGAGCCAGGGATCACGCTCGAACAGCAGCCCGGTTTCCAGGCTGAAGGCGGAGAAGGTGGTGAAGCCGCCCAGTACGCCGGTGACCAGCAGCAGCCGCGCCTCCCCCTGCACGCCCAGCGCGGCGGCGATGCCGATGCCGGCGCTGCCGAGGATGTTCACGGCCAATGTGCCCCAGGGGAAACCGGCACCGAACTGCATCACCGCGAGATGCGAGACGCCGTAGCGCAGGACTGAGCCGAGGGCCCCGCCGAGGGCGACGAGGAGGAAGGAGGTGAAGGACGGCATGGGCACTATGGCCCCACGCCCAGAATCCAGCCTTCGCGACTGGCTTGCGTGGGCAGCTCGCGCAGATGGCGCCGCTCGCGCCAAGCCTTCGGCAGGGCCGCGACCGCGACCAGCGCGTCCGTATCGTGATCCTTCACCGCCGGCGCGCCCATGAGGCTGGCACCATGATGCGCGAGAACCTTCGGCAAATTATCCAGCGACACCTTGGTGAGGCCTGCAAGTTCTCTCGGGATCGCTGTGCGCGGGAAGATTTCCACGACCACCAGGCGCACGCCTGGAGCATCGACATCATCGAAGGGCCAGACAGCCAAGGCAGGTCCGAGCGCCGCGCGTAGTGCGTTTAGCAGACGCATGCCGGCAAGTGCCTGCACGCCGGCTGGCTGCGAACTCAAGCGCAAGGTGCTCCAGGGTTGGCCGAGTTTGGCACGCTTGCAGGCCTCCTCGGTCTCGCGAAGCAACAGTTGAACGTCAGGCTGGCTGGCCAGGGTGCCGCCGCGATGGAAGCAGTGCCGCCACTGCGGTGCTTCCGCCGCGGGCCTGCCATAGAAATCCGGCGTTCCAGCGGCGGCCGCTTCCACGAAGGCCCAGAGGTCGGCGGCCGTGGCGCATGCGATCTGTTCCTGCATTGGCAGCGGCATCGCGAAAGGAAAATCCAGCCCGGCCAGCGTCCGGCCTTCGCTGCGGGCGGCGCTCAGCAACAGGCTGAAAATGCCTCCCCGACTCCACCATGTCGACCGCGCCGTTGTAGGCGCGGCCACAAGCTGGACCTGGCCGTTCTGCCGATGGGCGGCGACGGCGATGGAGCGCGTGTCCATCGCGCCGCTCCAATCCACGGCGAGAATGCGCTCGAAGGTGTCGGTCATCCGGCCTTGCCCGGCCGCCGCTTCTTCCCCCGCAGCGCGTTCCACTCCCGCAGCCGCGCCGCCACCGCCGCCTCCGCCCCACGCTCCGTCGGGCTGTAGAAGCGTTGCTTCGTCATCCCCGGCGGCCAGTAGTCGGCGCCCGAGAAACCCTCCTCCGCGTCGTGGTCGTATTCATAGCCCTCGCCGTAGCCCAGTTCCTTCATCAGCTTCGTCGGCGCGTTCAGGATATTGGGCGGCGGCATCAGGCTGCCTGTTTCCTTCGCCGCGCGCATCGCCGCACCGAAGCCCGCATACAGCGCGTTGGATTTCGGCGCGGTGCCGAGATGCACCACCACCTGGGCCAGCGCCAACTCGCCCTCTGGCGAGCCCAGCCGCTCATAGGCCTCCCACCCCGCCAGGGCGATCTGCAGGGCGCGGGGATCGGCCATGCCGACATCCTCGCTGGCGAAACGCAGCAGCCGACGGGCGATGTAGCGGGGGTCCTCGCCGCCGGTCAGCATGCGGGCGAACCAATAGAGCGCCGCATCCGGGTCGGAGCCGCGCAGCGATTTGTGCAGCGCCGAGATGAGATTGTAGTGCTCCTCCCGGTCCTTGTCATAAAGCGCGGCGCGCTTGGCCAGCAGCGCGGCCAGCCCTTCCGGGTCCAGCGCCTCGCCGCCGGGCGGCAGCGCGAGCAACTGCTCGACCATGTTCAGCAGGTAGCGCCCATCGCCATCGGCCATGCCGGCCAGGCTTTCGCGTGCTTCCGGCGTCAGTGGCAGGGTGCGCGCTTCCTCGGTCTCCGCACGGGCCATCAGATCGGCCAGCGCCGCCTCATCCAGCCGCTTCAGCACCAGCACCTGGCAGCGCGAGAGCAGCGCGCCGTTCAGGGCGAAGGAGGGATTTTCGGTGGTGGCGCCTACCAGCGTCACGGTGCCGTCCTCGACAACCGGCAGAAAGCCGTCCTGCTGGGCTCGGTTGAAGCGGTGGATCTCGTCCACGAACAGCAGCGTGCCGCGCCCATTGCGGCGCCGCATCCGGGCCTCGTCAAAGGCCCGCTTCAGATCCGCCACGCCCGAGAACACGGCCGATAGCGCGACGAAGGACAGCCCCGCCGCCTCCGCCAGCAGCCGGGCGATGGTGGTCTTGCCCACCCCGGGCGGCCCCCAGAGGATGATGGAGGAGAGGCTGCCGCGCGCCAGCATGCCGGTAACGGTGCCCTCCGCCCCCACCAAATGATCCTGCCCCACCACCTGGTCCAGGCTGCGCGGTCGCAGCCGGTCGGCCAGTGGGCGCGGGCCGGGGGGCGGCCCGTTGGGGGCCTCGGCTTCAGGACTTCCGAACAGATCGGGGGGGCGGGTCATGCCGCCATCCTAGCCCGATGCGGGGTGGCGGGAACGGGGCCGGCACGGCATGTTGCGCGCAAAGATCGAGGAGGATCACGCCATGAATACCCTGACCCGCCGGACCCTGTCCGCCGCGCTGCTGGCCACGCCCTTTCTCGGTCGCGGCGCGGCCGCGCAATGGTCCCCTTCCCGGCCTCTCCGCCTGCTGGCGCCCTATCCGCCTGGCGGCGGCGTGGACACCACCTCCCGCCTCCTGGCCGTGCCGATGGGGGCCTTCCTGGGCCAGCCGGTGATTGTGGAGAACCGCGCGGGCGCCGGCGGCTCGATCGCGGCGGCGGAGCTGGCGCGCAGCGCGCCGGATGGCCAGACCATCATGATCGATGCGCTGGCGCATACCGTGAATCCGTCGCTGCTGCGCGGCCTGTCCTTCGACTACGCCACCGCCTTCACCCCGATCAGCCAGGTGGTGGTGCTGCCGCAATTGCTGGTGGTGAACCCGGCCGTGGTCCCGGCGCGGACCCTGCCGGAATTCGTCGAATGGGCGAAGGCGCGACAGGGCAACCTCTCCTACGGCTCCTCCGGCAATGCCACGGCGGCGCATCTGGCGGCGGCGCTGTTCCTGAACCGCGCGGGGCTGGAGATTCAGCACGTGCCCTATCGCGGCGGCACGCCCGCCTTGCAGGACCTGCTGGGCGGCGCCATCGCCTTCGTCTTCGGCACCGTCTCCTCCTCCCTGCAACTGGTGCGGGATGGACGGCTGCGGGCGCTGGCGGTCAGCACCGCAAGCCGCATCCCCAACCTGGCGGATGTGCCGACCGTCGCGGAGCAGGGCTTCGCCGGCTACGAATTGAACGAGTGGAACGGCCTCTACGCCCCCGCGGGCCTCGATGCCGCCGTGACGCAGCGGCTGTATGAGGCGGCGCGGCACGCGCTGGCGGATCAGACCATCCGCGCCCGGCTGGACACGCTGGGCGCGCTGCCGCTGGGCTCCAACCCCGCCGACTTCGCCCGCTACGTCGCCGAGCAGCGGGAGATCATGAGGAACCTGGTGCGCGACGCCAGGATCGAGGTGGGTTGACCATCCGCCCGCTTCGCCCGATCTGCCGCGCAACCGAAACAGGAGACGCCCCGATGCACACCACCCGCCGCGCCCTGCTGGCCGCCGCCCCGACCCTCGCCTTCGCCGGGGCCGCCCAGGCCCAGGCCGCCTGGCCGGCCCGGCCGATCCGGCTGATCGTGCCCTTTTCCGCCGGCGGCGCCGCGGATAGCGCGGCGCGCGTGATCACGCCGCATATGACGGAAAAGCTCGGCCAGAACTTCCTGGTGGAGAACCGCACCGGCGCCAGCGGCAGCCTGGGCGGGAATGAGGTCGCGCGGGCTACGGATGGCCATACCTTCCTGTGGGATGCCTCATCCCACCTCGTGAACCCGTCCCTGCTGCCGCGCCTGCCCTTCGACTACGCCACCGCCTTCACGCCGATCAGCCTGGTGGTGACCTTCCCCTCCGCGATCGCGGTGAAGAACGATTTTCCGGCCCGAAACCTGGCGGAATTCGTCGCGGCGGCGAAGGCGCGGCCGGGGGCGATCACCGTGGGCACGCAGGGCAATGCGACGGCGGGGCATCTGGGGCTGGTCGCCTTCGCCCGCCGGGCGGGGATCGAGGTGATCCACGTGCCCTATCGCGGCGGTGCCGCGGCGGCGCAGGACCTGGCGGGCGGCGCCATCGACGCGGTCTTCACCACGCTGGTCTCGGCCGGGCCGGTGGTGGATGGCGGCCGGGCGCGCTTCATCGCCGTTGGCACCGCGACGCGGGTGGAAAGCCGGCCGGATGTGCCGACCATCGCGGAAAGCGGTTATGAGGGCTTCGAGTCCAATGAATGGGCCGGGCTGTTCGGCCCCGCCGGCACGCCGCCCGCCGTGGTGCAGGCCCTGTCGGATGCGCTGGTCGATGCCGTCGCCGTGCCCAGCATCCGGCAGCGTCTGATCCAGATCGGTTGCGTGCCGCTGGCCACCCGCCCGGATGACTTCGCCCGCTTCGTGCGGGAGGGGCGCGAGACCATGGCGACCCTGGTGCGCGAGGCGAATATCCGCGCCGAGTGACCCCCGCCCCCAACCGCCACCTCGCCGGCATCCTGCTGATGTCGGTGGCGGTGCTCGGCTTTTCGCTGAACGATGTGCTGGGCAAATGGCTTGTCGCCACCTATGCGGTGGCACAGGTGCTGGTGCTGCGCAGCCTAGCGGCGCTGCTGATCCTGGCGCCGATGATCGCGCGGGAAGGTCCCGTGCGCCTGCTGCGCCCGCCCCGCCCCGGCCTGCAAATGCTGCGCGTGGCCTGCGGGACGCTGGAGGTCACGGCCTTCTACTGGGCCGTCTCCATGATGCCGCTGGCCGATACCATGGCCTTCTGGATGGCCACGCCGATCTTCGTGGCGCTGGCCTCCGCCTTGCTGTTGAAGGAGCGGCTGGAGCCGGCGCGGCTGGCGGCCGTGCTGCTGGGCTTTGTGGGCGTGGTCGTGGCGCTCGGCGCCGGGCTGGATCATGGCTGGCTGCCGACCCTCGTCGCGCTCGGGGGCATGATGCTCTATTCGGGCTATCTGCTGGCCACGCGCGAATTGCGCGGCACCTCCGCCACCGTGCTCGCCACCTACCAGATGGGCGCGGCGCTGGTCCTGGGGCTGGTGCTGGCCCCCTTCGGCTGGGTGCCGGTGGCCTGGGGTGATGCGCTGCTGCTGATGCTGCTGGGCGTGGTGGGGGTGGCGGCGCATCTGGCCGTCACACGATCGCTCGCCTTGGCCCCGGCACCGGTGGTGGTGCCCTGGCAATATGCCATGATCCTTTGGGCCATCCTGTTCGGCTGGATCTTCTTCGATGAGGTGCCGGAGCCGGGCATGCTGGTGGGCGTCGCCATCATCATCGCCGCCGGCTTCTGGCTGACGCGGCTGGAATTGCGGGGGTCGCGGCGCGGATGAGCGGGGATCGCTGGGCGCCGCGTGCGGTGCGGGACATCCCCGAGGGGACGGTGTTGTATGACGGCGTCTGCGTGATCTGCTCCGCCGCTTTCCGCTTCGTCGCGGCACGTGATCCGGGGGCCCGCTTCCGCTTCACCGCGGTGCAGGACCCGCTGGGCGGGCGGCTGGCGGCGCAACTCGGCATCAATCCCGAAAACCCCGCGAGCAATGCGGTGGTTCTGGATGGCGTCGCCCATATGAAGTCGGACGCCGCGCTTCAGGTGCTGTCGCGCCTGCCCCGCTGGGGCTGGGTGCGGCACCTGCGGCATGTGCCGAAAGCATGGCGCGACTGGGCCTATGACCGCATCGCGCGGAACCGCTACCGGCTGTTCGGGCGAACGGACACCTGCATGGTGCCAGGGCCGGAGCTGCGGCGGCATGTCGCGCGGGAGCCATGACCCCGCAGCGTGTGCTGGTGGTCGGCGGCACCGGCACTTTCGGCGCCCGGCTGGTGCGCGGCCTGGCGGAGACCACCACGCTCGGCATTGTCGTCGCCGGTCGTGATCTCGGCCGGGCCGAGACGCTCGCCAGCGCCCTACAGGCCAGGCATCCTGGGCGTGACATCTCCGCACTGGCCCTGGATGCGGCGCAGGTGACGGCGGAAGCCCTGGGGGCCACCGGCGCCTTCGCCCTGGTGGATGCGGCGGGTCCCTGGCAGGGCGCCGGCTATCACCTGCCCCGCGCCGCCCTTGCCGCCGGGATGCACGCCATCGACCTGTCCGATGCGCGCGACCATGTGGCAGGCTTCGCGGCGGCGCTGGATGCGGAAGCACGCCGCGCCGGTCGCTTCGCGCTGGCCGGCGCCAGTTCCACGCCCGCGCTGTCCAATGCCGTGCTGGACCATCTGCTGCGCGGCTGGCGGCGGGTCGATGGGGTGGAGGTCGCGATCTCCCCCGGCAACCGGGCACCGCGCGGGCACAGCGTGGTATGGGCCATCCTGTCCTATGCCGGGCGGCCCGTCCGGGTTTTTGGCGGCGGGCATTGGCGCGTTCAACCAGGCTGGGGAATGCTGCGGCGCCGGCCGCTGCCCGGGCTTGGCCGGCGGTGGCTGTCGCTCTGCGACACGCCGGACCTCGACATCCTGCCGGCCCGCTTCGCACCCCGCCGCGCGGCGATCTTCCGGGCGGGGTTGGAGCTAGCGCCGCTGCATCTCGGCCTGTGGCTCGCCAGTCTTGCGGGACGCGCCGGGCTGGATCTGGCGCGCTTCAGCGGCGCCTTCCGCGGGCTGGCCGCTGCCTTCGACCGCTTCGGAACCGATCGCGGCGGCATGCTGGTGGAAGCGCGCGGGCGGGATGCGGAGGGCCTGCCAACCCTGGCGCGCTGGATGCTGCTGGCCGAGGCGGGGGATGGGCCCATGATACCGACCCTGCCGGCACTCGCGGTGCTGCGTGCCTTGGCGGAGGGAAGGCTTGAGGGCCGTGCCGGCGCCTCCGCCTGCGTGGGCGTGGTGGATCTGGCGGCCATCGAGGCGGAGTTCGCGCCTTACCAGATCCGTTGCACGTCGGAGGTCAGCCGACCGTTGCCTCTTTTTGCCCGCGCCCTTGGCGCCGACGCCTTTGCGCGGCTGCCGGAACCGCTGCGCGAGCTGCACCACCCGGGCTGGTGGCAAGCCGCGTCCGGCATGGCGGAGGTGGATGGGCCTTCGAGCCGGCTGGCCGCCCTGGTCGCGCGCCTCATCGGCTTCCCGCCGGCAGGTCGCATGCCGGTGCGGGTCGAGATGGAAACGACGGACAAGGGTGAGCGTTGGACCCGCCATTTCGGCGAGCGCCGCTTCACCAGCCGGCTCTCCGCCAGCCGCCCGGGACATGTGACGGAGCGCTTCGGCCCCTTCGCCTTCGATCTCGCCTTGCCCTGCGACGCCAAGGGGATGCGGCTGGAGGTTCGGGGTTGGCGATGCCTCGGCATTCCCCTGCCCCGCCGCCTGGCGCCGCTGAGCGATGCCAAGGAGGCGGTGGATGGGGCGGGTCGCTTCACCTTCGACGTGGAGATCCGGCTACCGCTGGGCCTCGGCCGCGTCGTGCGCTATCGCGGCTGGCTGGTGCCCGAGCGCGCATGAAAAAGGGCGCCTCTCGGCGCCCTGTCTCGTATCCCTGGAGAGAGAGAGAGGCTTACGCCTCATCCGCCTCGCTCGGCACCGTCTCCGGCCGCGGGCCGCTGTCGAGGCCCTTGGCCGCGACGTCGCGCTCGATCAGCTCGATCACCGCCATGTCGGCCGCATCGCCGTAGCGGACGCCGGCCTTCAGCACGCGGGTATAGCCGCCTTCGCGGGTCTTGTAGCGATCCGCGATGGTCGAGAACAGCTTGTCCACCACCTTCGGGTCGCGGATCTGCGCATAGGCCTGGCGGCGCGCATGCAGGTCACCGCGCTTGCCGAGCGTGATGATGCGCTCGACATAGGGGCGCAGCTCCTTCGCCTTCGGCAGGGTGGTGGAGATCTGCTCGTGCTTCAGCAGGGCGGTCGCCATGCTGCGGAGCATCGCGAGCCGGTGGCTGGTGGTAACGCCGAGCTTACGGCCGGATACGCCGTGACGCATGGTCCTGTTTCCTTAGAGAACCCAAACCCCCGCCTCGGCGGGGGCCCGGTGTATATGTGCAGCGCAGTTTCACACTCATAGTCGGGGAGCGTGACTGCCCCTCCGCCTGCCCGAAGGCGCCCTCAGAAGGGCTCTTCGAGCTTCTTCGCCAGGTCCTCGATATTCTCCGGCGGCCAGCCCGGCACGGTGATGCCGAGGCCGAGGCCCATGGAGGCGAGGACTTCCTTGATCTCGTTCAGCGACTTGCGGCCGAAGTTCGGCGTGCGGAGCATTTCCTGCTCGGTCTTCTGAACCAGGTCGCCAATATAGACGATATTGTCGTTCTTCAGGCAGTTCGCCGAGCGGACCGAGAGCTCCAGCTCGTCGACCTTGCGCAGCAGGTTGCGGTTGAAGGGCAGATCGTCGCGGATCTCCTCCACCACACGCTGGCGCGGCTCCTCGAAGTTGATGAAGAGCTGCAGCTGCTCCTGCAGGATGCGCGCGGCAATGCCGACCGCATCCTCCGGCGTCACCGTGCCGTCGGTCTCGACGGTCAGGACCAGCTTGTCATAGTCGGTCTTCTGGCCGACGCGGGTCGGCTGCACCTGATAGGCCACGCGGCGCACCGGGGAGTAGATGGCATCGATCGGGATCAGGCCGATCGGCGCATCCTCGGGGCGGTTCTCGCTGGCAGGCACATAGCCCTTGCCGGTGTCGACCGTCAGCTCCATGGACAGCTTCGCGCCGTCATCGAGCGAGCAGATCACCAGGTCGGGATTCGAGATCTCGATATCGCCCGAGGTCTGGATCTGGCCGGCGGTCACTTCGCCGGGGCCCGTCGCCGTCAGCTGCAGGCGCTTCGGCCCATCGCCCTGCATGCGCACGGCAAGCTGCTTCACGTTCAGGACGATGTCCGTCACGTCTTCACGCACGCCCTGGAGGCTGCTGAATTCATGCAGCGCGCCGTCGATGCGAACCGCCGTCACCGCCGCGCCCTGCAAGGACGACAGCAGGATACGACGCAGCGCGTTGCCCAGCGTCATGCCGAAGCCGCGCTCCAGCGGCTCCGCGATCAGCGTCGCGAGCCGCGTCGGGTCGGCGCCGAGCTCGACGTCCTTCTTGGTCTCGATCAGCGAACGCCAGTTCTTCTCGATCACGGTCTATTCCCCTGCCTGCACCGATGCGCCAGCCACGTCCGATCAGACGCGGCGACGCTTCCGGGGGCGGCAGCCATTGTGCGGGATGGGCGTCACGTCGCGAATCGCGGTGACGTAAAAGCCGACAGCCTGCAAAGCGCGCAGCGCCGACTCACGGCCCGAACCCGGCCCGGAAACCTGGATTTCCAGGGTCTCCATGCCATGCTCGCGGGCCTTCTTGCCGGCGTCCTCGGCGGCGACCTGGGCGGCATAGGGCGTGCTCTTGCGGCTGCCCTTGAAGCCCTGGCTGCCGGCCGACGACCAGGCGATGGCATTGCCCTGCGCGTCGGTGATGGTCACCACGGTGTTGTTGAAGGAGGCGAGCACATGCGCCACGCCAGAGGAGATGTTCTTCCTCTCCTTCTTACGGGGGCGGGAGCCGGCGCCGGCGCGAGGTTCGCGAGCCATCTTACTTCGTCACCTTCTTCTTGCCAGCGATCGCCACGGCCTTGCCCTTGCGGGTGCGCGCATTGGTATGCGTGCGCTGGCCACGGACCGGCAGACCCTTGCGGTGACGAAGGCCGCGATAGCAGGCCATGTCCATCAGCCGCTTCTTGTTCATCGCCTCTTCACGACGCAGGTCGCCTTCGACGCGGTATTCCCGGTCGATCAGCTCGCGCACGCGGAGGATTTCATCGTCGGTCATCTGGTTCACACGGCGATCCTCAGGGATGCCGAGCTGCTCGCAGATCACCTTCGCGTTCTGCGGACCGATGCCATAGATGTAGCGGAGCGAGATGAGCACCCGCTTGTTGGTTGGGATGTTCACGCCGGCGATGCGCGCCACGGTGCCTCTCTCCTCATCGGGCCTGGGGCCCGCATCAAACAGACGGGCTTGCGGCCCGCATACATAAAGAACCAGGCCCAGCAGGGGCTCCGCGGAAGCGGAACACTACCAGCGGGACTCGCTGGAAAACCCCAATCAGGCATGCAACGGCGAAGAGCGGCCGGAGGAACCCCCGGACCGCAGGGGCCGGGTGCTACACCGACCCCTGAGGGGGAGTCAAGTCACGCGGCCGGAGGACCGAGGATCTCGGCCAATTGGCGCGTCACCTCGTTCATCTCGGCCATCCCATCCACCTGCCGCAGCTTCCCCTGTGCCGCGTAATGCGGCAGCAACGGCGCTGTCTGGCGGTGATAGGCCTCCAGACGCGCCGCGACCGTCTCGGCCCGGTCATCGGCACGCCTGACGAATTCGGTGCTGCCACAGACGTCACAGACGCCGGCAACAGCCGTCGGCTTGAAGCGGTCGTGGTAGCCCTCGCCGCATTTCGCGCAGGTGAAACGGCCGGCGATTCGATCCACCAGTGCCGAGTCGTCCACCTTCAGCTCAATGACCTGGTCGAGCGGCATGCCCGTCTCGGCCAGCATCTGGTCCAGCGCCTGAGCCTGCGGCACGGTGCGCGGGAAGCCATCCAGGATGAAGCCCTTCTGCACATCCGGCGCCCGCACGCGCCCGGCCAGCATGCCGATCAGGATGCTGTCGGGCACCAGCTCGCCCCGCTCCATGATCGCCTTAGCCTCCAGGCCGATGGCTGAGCCGGACTTCACCTCGGCGCGCAGCATGTCGCCCGTGGCGACCTGCACGACGCCGTAGCGCTCTTCGAGCCTCTTTGCCTGTGTGCCTTTGCCGGCGCCCGGGGGACCCAGCAGGATCAACCTCATCGACCACGTCCCCCTGGCTGCGTGCCACGACCGCCGAGCCGCGCCTTCTTGATCAGCCCCTCATATTGATGGGCGAACAAATGTGACTGCACCTGGGCCACCGTGTCCATGGTGACGGAGACGATGATCAGCAGCGAGGTCCCGCCAAAATAGAAGGGAACGCCGTAATTGGAGATCAGCAGCTCCGGCAGGATGCAGACGATGGATAGGTAGATGGCGCCCACGGCGGTCAGCCGGGTCAGCACCCGGTCGAAATACTGCGCGGTCGGCAGGCCGGGCCGGATGCCCGGCACGAAGCCGCCATACTTGCGCAGATTGTCCGCCGTCTCCTGCGGGTTGAACACCACCGCGGTATAGAAGAAGGCGAAGAAAATGATCAGCGCCAGGTACAGCGCCATGTAAAGCGGCTGCCCATGCGCCAACAGATTGGAGATGTCGGTCACCCAGGAGGATTCGGTCTGGTCCGACCGAAATGCGGCGAAGGTGGCCGGCAGCAAAAGCAGCGAGGACGCGAAGATCGGCGGCATGACGCCGGCGGTGTTCAGCTTCAGCGGCAGATGCGTATTCTCGCCGCCGAACATCCGGTTGCCCACCTGGCGCTTCGGATACTGCACCGGGATGCGCCGCTGGGCGCGCTCGATGAAGACCACGAAGGCGATCACCAGTAGCGCGATGGCCAGGAAGGCCATGATGAAGAAGGGCGAGAGCGCGCCCGTCCGGCCCAGCTCCAACGTGCTGGCCAGGGCGGAGGGCAGGTTCGCCACGATACCGGCGAAAATGATCAGGCTGATGCCGTTGCCAATGCCGCGCGCGGTGATCTGCTCACCCAGCCACATCAGGAACATGGTGCCGCCGACCAGCGTGATGACGCAGGAGACGCGGAAGAACCAACCCGGATCATGCACCGCCGACCCGAAGCTGCCGCGCAGGCTCTCGAGCCCCACGGCAATGCCGTAGGCCTGGAAGATCGCGATGAACAGGCACAGGTACCGGGTGTACTGGTTGAGCTTCTTCCGCCCCGACTCGCCTTCCTTCTTCAGGGCTTCCCATGAGGGAATGGCGGCCGTCATCAACTGCACGATGATGCTGGCGGAAATATACGGCATGATGTTGAGCGCGAAGATCGTCATGCGCCCCAGCGACCCGCCGGTGAACATGTCGAACATGCCCAGGATGCCGCCGCCCATCTGCTGGAGCAGCTCCGCCATCACGCCGGCATCAACGCCAGGCACGGGCACGTAGGAGCCGATCCGGTAGACGATCAAAGCGCCCAGGGTGAACCACAGCCGGTTCTTCAACTCGGTGGCCTTGGCCAGCACCCCGAGGTTCAGATTGGCCGCAAGCTGTTCGGCGGCGGACGCCATATGCGATCCCTCCTCGCGAAAGCGGCGCCCCCAAGCCACGCCAAAAAAGGCAGGCCCGGGACGCCGCGTCGCAGCTATCCTAAAGTGCCGCCCAGCACCCGCGGGTGCAAGGGCGACAACAGCTCGGTCGCCTCAGGCCTCGACCTCGGCTTCTGCCGCCGGGGTCACCAGCAACGTCAGCGAGCCGCCAGCGGCCTGGATCGCGGCCGCGGCCGCAGCGGAGGCACCGGAGACGGTCAGCGTGACCGCGCGGGTGATCTCGCCGGTGGCCAGCAGGCGCACGCCGGAATACTTCGGCGAGCTCCGCACTACGCCAGCCGCTTGCAGCATCGCCTCGTCAATCGCGCCTTCGGCCGGCAGCCGGCCATCGGCAATCGCCTTGTCCAGCGCGCCGAGGTTCAGCGGCGCATAGACCTTGCGGAAGATATTGACGAAGCCACGCTTCGGCAGACGCCGATAGATCGGGAGCTGACCGCCCTCGAACCCATTCAGCGACACGCCGGTGCGGGCCTTCTGACCCTTGACGCCGCGGCCAGAGGTCTTGCCCTTGCCGGAGCCGATGCCACGGCCGATGCGCTTGAACTTCGGCCGTGCGCCGTCGTTGTCGCGGATTTCGTTGAGCTTCATGTTATTCCCCGTCCACCTTCACCAGGTGGGCGACCTTGCGGATCATGCCGCGCACCGAAGGGGTATCCTCCAGTTCGCTGCTCCGGCGGATCTTGTTCAGGCCCAGCCCGATCAGCGTCTCGCGCTGACCCGGCTTGCGGCCGATCGGCGACCCTGTCTGGGTCACCTTCACGGTCTTCTTGTCAGACATTGGCAGCCTCCGGCGCCGCGCCCTCGGCCACGGCGTCCTTGCGCGGACCCAGCAGGTCCGAGACCTTCTTGCCGCGGCGCGCCGCAACCGCCCGCGGGCTGGTGCAACGGCCGAGCGCGGCGAAGGTCGCCTTCACCATGTTATGCGGGTTCGTCGTGCCGGTGCACTTGGCGACGACATCGCCCATGCCCAGCGTCTCGAACACCGCGCGCATCGGGCCGCCGGCGATGATGCCGGTACCGGCCGGTGCGGCGCGCAGGATGACCCGGCCGGCGCCATATTCGCCGATCTGGTCATGATGCAGGGTCCGACCCTCGCGCATCGGCACGCGGATCATCGTGCGCTTCGCACGTTCCGTCGCCTTGCGGATGGCCTCCGGCACCTCACGCGCCTTGCCGGCGCCCCAGCCAACGCGACCCTTCTGGTCGCCAACCACGACCAGCGCGGCGAAGCTGAAGCGACGACCGCCCTTCACCACCTTGGCCACGCGGTTGATGGTGACCAGCTTGTCCTTCAGGTCGTCGCCGTCCTGGCGCTCCTGCCGATTCTCGTTGCGGTCGCGACCGCGGCCCCGACGGCGATCGCCGCCCTCACCGCCACCGCCGCCCTCGCCGCTCCTGGGTTCCCGTGCCATTCCCGAACTCCTCAGAAGGACAGGCCGCCCTCGCGGGCAGCCTCCGCGAGCGCCTTGACGCGGCCGTGGTAGAGATACGGCCCACGATCGAACACCACCGCCGACACGCCGGCGGCCAGGGCGCGTTCCGCCACCAGCTTGCCAACGGCCACGGCCGCATCCTTGTCGGCACCGGTCTTCAGCTCATCGCGCATCGCCTTCTCGAGCGAGGAGGCGGAGGCCAATGTACGGCCCGCCTTGTCGTCGATGATCTGCGCATAGATGTGCCGGCCCGAGCGGAAGATGGACAGCCGAACGCGGCCACCCGACTTCATCTTGAGCTGGTAGCGCAGCCGCGAACGGCGGCGCTCCGTGAGTGCGAGCTTCCTGTCGGCCATTACTTCTTCTTACCCTCCTTCCGGAGGATCACCTCGTTGTCGTAGCGCACGCCCTTGCCCTTATAGGGCTCCGGGCCGCGATACGCGCGGATCTCAGAGGCCACCTGGCCAACCTGGCGCTTGTCAGCGCCTTCCACCTTGATGGAGGTCGGCTTCTCGCAGGTGATCTTGATGCCCGCCGGGATCGGATAGCGGATATCGTGGCTGTAGCCGAGGTTGAGCACCAGCTCCTTCCCCTGCACGGCCGCGCGATAACCGGTGCCGGTGATTTCCATGTTCCGGGCGAAGCCGGTGGAAACGCCCGTCACCATGCTCTGGATCAGGCTGCGCGTGGTGCCCCACATGGTGCGGGCCTTGCGGTCCCCACCACGCGGCGCCACCGCGACCTGGCCGCCGTCGATGGTGACATCGACTTCCTCGGTCAGGTCGAGCGACAGCTCGCCATTCTTGCCCTTGGCCACGATCTTACGGCCCTGCAGCGCCACCTGGACGCCCGCCGGAACCGGGACCGGATATTTGCCGACGCGAGACATGTCTATCCTCCCGTCAGAATACGCGGCAAAGGACTTCGCCGCCAACATTGGCAGCGCGAGCCTCATTGTCGCTCATCACGCCCTTCGGCGTGGACAGGATCGAAATACCGAGGCCGGAGTAGAACTTCGGCAGCTCCGCGATCTTGGAATAGACGCGGCGGCCCGGCTTGGACACGCGTGCGATTTCCTTGATGGCGGGCTCGCCTTCGGAATATTTCAGCTCGATGCTGATGACCTTGATGCCGGGGCGGAGCTGTTCCGTGGCGAAGGCGCGGATGTAACCCTCGCGCTTCAGCACATCGAGAACATTCTCCCGCAGCTTGGAGGCCGGCGCGACACAACGGCTCTGCCGTGCGCGCTGCGCGTTACGAATACGGGTGAGCATGTCACCCAACGGATCGGACAGCGACATACGCGGCCCTCCTTACCAGCTGGCCTTAACCAGCCCCGGAATCTGGCCATTATTGGCGAGATCACGAAGCTGGTTACGGCTGAGCTTGAACTTGCGGTAGTTGCCGCGGGGACGACCGGTGAGCTCGCAGCGCAGACGGACGCGGATCTTGGCGCCGTTGCGCGGCAACTGCGCCAGCTTCAGCGTCGCCTCGAACCGCTCTTCCACGGGCAGCTCGCGATCCATCACCACCGCCTTGAGGGCGGCGCGCTTGGGCGCGTGCAGCTTGGAGAGCCGCTCACGACGCTTGTTCTTCATGACAGACGAGGTCTTGGCCATACCGTCTCTAATCCTCCGGAACCTGCCTGACGAATGTCAGGCGGTTTTCCAAATCAGTTTGCGAAAGGAAGGTCGAACGCCTTGAGGAGCGCCTTGGCTTCCTTGTCGGTCTTCGCGGTGGTCACGAACTGGATGTCCATGCCGCGCACCGTGTCGACCTTGTCGTAGTTGATCTCAGGGAACACGATCTGCTCCTTGAGGCCCATGGCGTAGTTACCACGGCCGTCGAAGCCGCGGTTGCCGGGGATACCACGAAAGTCGCGCACGCGCGGCAGGGCAATCGTCACCAGGCGGTCAAGAAACTCGTACATCCGCGCCTTGCGCAGCGTGACCTTGCAGCCGATCGCCTGGCCTTCACGGATCTTGAAGCCGGCAATGGCCTTGCGGGCCCGGGTCTTCACCGGCTTCTGGCCGGCGATCGCCATCAGGTCCGCCACGGCGGCATCGAGCTTCTTCTGGTCGCCGGCGGCTTCGCCAACGCCCATGTTGATCACGATCTTCTCGAGCTTCGGCACCTGCATCGGGTTCTTGTAGCCGAACTCGTCGGAGAGACGCTTGCGCACCACCTCCTCATACAGCTTCCGGAGCCGCGCCTGCCCTTCCGGCGCCGCCTGGGCAGCACCAGCCTTGGCAACCGCCGCCGGAGAGGCCGGGGCCACGCGCTGCTCGCCACCCTTGGCGGCGGGCGCAGCGTTGCTCTTCTTCGGGGGCGTCGACTTCGCCGGCGCCTTGGCGCCCTTCTTGGTCCCGCTCATCGGTCAATCACCTCGCCGGAGGGGCGGGCAACACGAACCTTGTTGCCGTCCTCGAGCACCTTGAACCCCACCCGCGTCGCCTTGCCGGACACCGGATCAAGCAGCGCCAGGTTGGACAGGTCGATCGGACCTTCCTTCTCGACGATGCCACCCGGCTTGCCCATGCCCTGCGGCTTGGTATGGCGCTTCACCATGTTCACGCCCTGCACGAAGGCGCGGTTTTCCTCGGGAACGACGCGAATGACATCGCCCCGCTTGCCCTTGTCGCGACCGGCCAGAACCTCGACCTTGTCGCCCTTCTTGATCTTCGCGGCCATGGCCTTACAGGACCTCCGGCGCCAGCGAGATGATCTTCATGAACTTCTTCCCGCGCAGCTCGCGCACAACGGGTCCGAAGATACGGGTTCCGACCGGCTCGCCCTGCTTGTTGATCAGGACCGCGGCATTGCCGTCGAAGCGGATCGCGGTGCCGTCGATGCGCCGCACGGGATAGGCCGTGCGGACGATGACGGCGCGATGCACCTCACCCTTCTTCACCTTGGCGCGGGGAATCGCTTCCTTGACGGAAACGACGATGATGTCACCGACGGAGGCCGTGCGGCGCTTCGACCCGCCCAGCACCTTGATGCACTGGACGCGGCGCGCACCGGAGTTGTCGGCGACGTCGAGATTGGATTCAACCTGGATCATGTCCTGTCCGCCTCAGCTGGCCGAAGCAGGCGCATCGGCGGAAGGCTTCGCAGCGACGACCGGGGCCGTGAAGCCCTCCGGACGCTCAACCGCATCGCCATTCCGCGCGACTACCAGCCACGACTTGTTCTTGCTGATCGGGCGGCATTCCTCGATCGACACCAGGTCGCCTTCCTTGCAGACGTTCGCCGCGTCATGCGCTGCGTACTTCTTGGAACGACGAATGAACTTCTTGTAGAGCGGATGCATCACGCGACGCTCGACCAAGACGGTGATCGTCTTGTCGGTCTTGTCGCTGACCACCCGGCCCGTGAGGACGCGCCTCGGCATCGCCCGAACCCCTTAAGCTTGCTTCGCCGAAGCGCGGGCGCGCTCGGCCATGATGGTCTTCGCCCGCGCGATGTCGCGCCGCACCTGCTTGATGCGGCCCGTCGCCTCGAGCTGACCGGTGGCCCGCTGGAAGCGCAGATTGAACTGCTCCTTCCGCATGTTCACCAGCATCTCCTGCAGCTCATCCGGGGTCTTGGCCCGGACGTCCGCGATCTTGGTCTCTGCCATCTCAGGCCTCCGCCGTGGCGCCGAGGCGCGTCACGATCTTAGTCTTGATCGGCAGCTTCGCCGCCCCGAGTTCGAGCGCCTCGCGGGCGATCTCACCAGAGACACCGTCCAGCTCGAACATGATGCGGCCCGGCTTCACCCGTGCCACCCAGTATTCCGGCGCGCCCTTGCCGGAGCCCATTCGGACTTCGGCCGGCTTGGTCGAGACGGGCACATCCGGGAAAATCCGGATCCACACCCGCCCCTGGCGCTTCATGGCGCGCGTGATGGCGCGCCGCGCCGCCTCGATCTGCCGCGCCGTCACCCGCTCGGGCTCCAGCGCCTTCAGACCGAAACCGCCGAAGGTCAGGGTAAAGCCGCCACGGGCGATACCCTTGATACGGCCCTTATGGGCCTTGCGAAACGTCGTGCGCTTAGGCTGCAGCATGATCAGTTACCTTCAGCGCTGCGGGGCTTGTTCCGCGGCGCGCTTGTCCTGCGCCATCGGATCATGGGCCATGACTTCGCCCTTGAAGATCCAAACCTTGACACCGCAGGTGCCATAGGTGGTCTTCGCGGTCGCGACACCGAAATCGATATCCGCGCGCAGCGTGTGCAGCGGCACCCGCCCTTCGCGATACCACTCCATCCGCGCGATCTCCGCCCCGCCGAGACGGCCGGAGCAGTTGATGCGGATGCCGCCGGCGCCGAGGCGCATGGCGGACTGGACGGCGCGCTTCATCGCACGGCGGAACGCCACGCGGCGCTCCAGCTGCTGCGCAATGCTCTCGGCCACCAGCGTGCTGTCGATTTCCGGCTTGCGAATTTCAACGATGTTCAGCGAGACCTCGGCCCCGGCCATCTTCGCCAGGTCCTTGCGCAGGTTCTCGATATCCGCGCCCTTCTTGCCGATCACCACGCCCGGCCGGGCGGCATGAATCGTCACGCGGGGCTTCTTCGCCGGACGCTCGATCACCACGCGGGACACGCCGGCGCCCTTCAGGCGCTCACGCAGCGTCTTCCGCAGCTTCAGGTCCTCATGCAGCATCCGCGCATAGTCACGCTCCGCAAACCAGCGGCTGTCCCAGGTGCGGTTGATGCCGAGCCGGAGCCCGATCGGATTGACTTTGTGACCCATGTTACGCGGCCTCCTGCTGTGCCGCCGGCGCCGGAACAGTTTGCTCCGCCACAACGATCTTCAGATGGCTGAACCACTTCTCGATCTGCGAGGAGCGGCCACGGCCACGCGCATGGAAACGCTTCATCACCACGGCGCGCCCAACCTCGGCCTTGGTGACGACCAGGCGGTCGACATCCAGGCTGTGGTTGTTCTCGGCGTTGGCGATCGCGCTTTCGAGTGTCTTCTTCACCGTCTGTGCAATGCGGCGCTTGGAGAAGGTCAGCGTCGCAACGGCATCCTGTGCCGTGCGGCCGCGGATCAACCCCGCCACCAGGTTCAGCTTGCGCGGGCTGACACGAATGTTCTTCGTGATCGCCTGCGCTTCGGTTTCTTCGAGCCCGCGCTCGTGCTTCGGCTTGCTCATGTTAGCCCCGCTTCGCCTTCTTGTCGGACGAATGCCCGGTGAAGGTGCGCGTCGGCGAGAACTCGCCGAACTTGTGGCCCACCATGTTCTCGTTCACCTGCACCGGGATGAACTTCTTCCCGTTGTAGACGCCGAACACCAAACCCACGAACTGCGGCAAGATCGTGCTGCGGCGCGACCAGATCTTGATGACCTCGTTGCGACCCGAAGCGCGGGATGCCTCTGCCTTGTTGAGCAGGTAGCCGTCGACGAACGGCCCCTTCCAGACGCTGCGCGACATTGCCGTCAGCCCTTCGTCGCGTTGCGGCGCCGGACAATGAGCCGGTCCGTACGCTTGTTGTTACGGGTCTTGGCACCCTTGGTGGGCTTGCCCCACGGGGTAACCGGATGACGACCACCAGAGGTGCGGCCTTCGCCACCACCATGCGGGTGATCGACGGGGTTCATGACCACGCCGCGCTGATGCGGACGGAAGCCCATCCAGCGCATGCGGCCGGCCTTGCCGATCTGCTGGTTGCTGTTGTCCGGGTTGGACACGGCGCCGATAGCGGCCATGCACTCGGCCCGCACCAGGCGAACCTCACCCGACATCAGCTTCACCTGCGCATAGCCGGCATCCTTGCCGACCAGCTGGCAGAAGGTGCCCGCCGAACGCGCGATCTTGGCGCCCGCACCCGGCTTCATCTCCAGGCAATGGATGATGGTGCCGACCGGGATATTCGCCAGCGGCATCGCATTGCCGGGCTTGATGTCGACCTTCTCGCCCGACACCACGCTGTCGCCCGCCTTCAGGCGCTGCGGCGCGATGATATAGGCCAGCTCGCCATCCGCATACTTCAGCAGCGCGATCCAGGCGGAGCGGTTCGGGTCGTATTCCAGGCGCTCGACAACCGCGGCCACGTCATACTTGCGGCGCTTGAAGTCGACAATGCGGTAGGACTGCTTGTGTCCGCCGCCCCGGAACCGAACCGTGGTACGACCATGGTTGTTGCGGCCGCCCGAGTGCGACTTGCCCTCGGTCAGCCCCTTGACCGGCTTGCCCTTCCACAGGTCGGAACGGTCCACGAGGACCGTGCCGCGCAGCGACGGGGTAACCGGGTTAAAGTTCTTCAATGCCATGGCGTCACGCAAGCCCCGTCGTGAGGTCGATGGTCTGGCCGGCCTGCAGCTTGACCACCGCCTTCTTCCAATCGGACCGCTGGCCCTTACGACCGCGGAACCGCTTGGCCTTGCCCTTCATCACGAGCGTATTCACCGCCTCGACATTGACGCTGAACAGCTTCTCGACCGCTTGCCGGATCTCCGGCTTCGTCGCGTCCAGCGTGACCTTGAAGGTCACCTGGCTGCTCTCGTTCAGCCGCGTCGCCTTCTCCGTCACAACCGGCGCCAGGATCACCTGGTACAGGCGCTCGGCGGACAGGACCTTGCCGCGCGGCTTGGTTGCCGTCTCGCTCATGCCTCGGACTCCTTCTCGCCGCGGTTCAGCCGCTGGGCCAGAGCCTCGAGCCCTGCCCGCGTCACCGCGAGCACGTCGTGGTTCAGGATGTCATAGACATTCGCGCCGATGGTCGGCAGCACGTCGATCTTCGGGATGTTGCGGGTGACGCGGGCGAAGCCCTCATCCACCGTCGCATCGACGACCAATGCGCTGTCCCAGCCCAGCTTCTTCAGCTGCGCCACCATGGCGGAGGTCTTGGCCTCATCGCCGGCGGTGGCCGTGTCCAGCACGATCAGCTTGCCGGCCGCCACCTTGGCGGAGAGCGCGCAGATCAGGCCAAGACGGCGGACCTTCTTGTTCAGATTGTAGCCGTGGTCGCGCACCACCGGGCCGTGCACGATGCCGCCCTTGCGGTACTGCGGTGCCCGCAGAGAGCCCTGGCGCGCATTGCCGGTGCCCTTCTGCCGATAAGGCTTCTTGGTGGTGCCGGAGACCTCGCCCATCCCCTTGACCTTGTGGGTCCCGGCGCGACGCTTGGCCAACTGCCAATGAACCACACGCGCCATGATGTCAGCCCGCGGAGCGGCGCCAAACAGCGCCTCCGGCAGGTCGACCTGGCCGACGGAGTCATTGTTGAGATTGATGACAGGAAGCTGGATGGCCATGATCTTTACCCTTCCGCCCCAGCTTCGGCGGCCAGACCGGCCGGATAAGGCGCATCGGCATGGCGCGCACGCTTCACAGCGTCCCGCACCAGCACGTAGCTGCCCTTCGAGCCAGGAACGGCGCCCTTCACCAGCAGCAGGCCGCGCTCGGCGTCATGACCAGCGATGACCAGGTTCTGCGTGGTCACGCGCTCGACGCCCATATGGCCGGCCATCTTCTTGTTCTTGAAGGTCTTGCCCGGATCCTGACGGTTGCCGGTCGAACCATGCGAACGGTGGCTGACCGAAACGCCGTGCGACGCTTCGAGACCCGCGAAGTTCCAGCGCTTCATCGCACCGGCGAAGCCCTTGCCCTGGGTCGTGCCCGTGACATCGATCTTCTGGCCGGCCACGAAATGGCCGATGCCGAGCTTGGTGCCGGGCGCGAGCGTCGCGTCCTCGGCCACGCGGAACTCCACGGTCTTGCGCGGAGCTTCGACGCCAGCCTTGGCGAAGTGGCCCTTCTGCGGGTTCGTCACGTTCTTCGGCTTCGCCACGCCGATCCCGACCTGGACGGCCACGTAGCCGTCCTTCTCGAGCGTGCGCTGCGCGATAACGCGAACGTTGTCGACGTGCAGAACGGTGACAGGGACGGTGGAACCGTCCTCATTGAAAAGCCGGGTCATCCCCAGCTTCCGGGCGATCAGCCCGGAACGGCCCGTAACCTGACGGCCTGTGATGGACATTATGTCGGTCCTCTATCCGTCGATCAAATCTTGATCTCGACGTCCACACCGGAGGCCAGGTCGAGCTTCATCAGCGCGTCCACGGTCTGCGGGGTGGGATCGACGATATCAAGCAGTCGACGGTGCGTGCGGATCTCAAACTGCTCGCGCGACTTCTTATCGACGTGCGGCGAACGGTTGACGGTGAAACGCTCGATCTGCGTCGGCAGCGGGATGGGCCCGCGCACCCGCGCACCCGTCCGCTTGGCCGTGTTGACGATTTCCCGCGTGCTGCCATCGAGCACGCGGTGATCGAACGCCTTGAGGCGAATGCGGATGTTCTGGCTGTCCATGGCGCTTTGGCCCGTACCCTTCCGTCGTCGCTTACTTGACGATCTTGGCGACGACGCCGGCGCCGACGGTGCGGCCGCCTTCGCGGATCGCGAAGCGCAGGCCCTCATCCATCGCGATCGGCGCGATCAGCTCGACTTCCATCGTCACATTGTCGCCCGGCATCACCATCTCAACGCCTTCCGGCAGCTTCACGATGCCCGTCACGTCCGTCGTCCGGAAGTAGAACTGCGGCCGGTAGTTCGTGAAGAACGGCGTGTGGCGGCCGCCCTCTTCCTTCGTCAGGATGTACGCCTCGGCCGAGAAGCCGGTATGCGGCGTGATCGAACCCGGCGCCGCCAGAACCTGGCCACGCTCCACATCCTCACGCTTGATGCCGCGCAACAGCGCGCCGATGTTGTCGCCCGCCTGCCCAGAGTCCAGCAGCTTCCGGAACATCTCGACA
>NZ_JBSSHK010000008.1:0-78354 GCF_053891155.1 Roseomonas sp. F4 | reverse complement strand
TTTGAATGAGCCGTGGGACGAAGTGGCCAGACCCTCTTCCGAGGGGCCAGCCCTTGCTGTCCCGGTTACCTCCGCCTTGGCGGGCCGTTGAAGCTAGCGGAGTGTTCCGCGTCTTTCAAGTGGCCGCCTCGTCGTCGGTGGGCGCTTTCTAATGGCGGGTGGCCTCCCTGTCAAATGGCCCTCCAGCACCCCCTGCCCGCCCCAAAACCCCAGGCAAACCCTCGCCTCGACATGCAAAAGGGGCGGCCCCGCCGGGCCGCCCCTGTCATCTTCCTGCATTTTTTCCGGCGAAAAACTTTCAGCTGTCCATCCGGATGTTGTTCTCGCGGATCACCGCCCCCCAGCGCTCGATCTCCGCCGCCACGAAGGTCCGGCACTCCTCGGGGGAAGAGGCGACGATGTCGCAGCCCTGCTCCTCGATCCGCGCCTTCACCTCTGGCTCGTTCAGCGCCTGCTTCAGGGCGGCGTGCATCCGCTCCACGATCGGCCGCGGCGTTCCGGTCCGACCGAAGAAGGCCCACCAGGTCGGCGCCTCGAAATTGCCAAAGCCCTGCTGGGCGAAACTCTGGGTCCCCGGCACATGCCGCGTCTCCCCCCGCGTGGTCACACCCAGCGGCCGCAGAGTCCCCGCCCGGATATGCTGGGAGACGATGACCACATTGGTCATGAACAGGGGCACTTCATTCGCGATCGCCGCGGTCACGGCCGGACCACCCCCACGATAGGGCACATGGGTCAGCTTGAAGCCGTTCTGCTGCTGCAGCAGCGTGGTCGAGATATGCGCCAGCCCGCCGACGCCGGAGCTCGCGTAGTTCAGCGCGTCCGGATCCCGCTTCGCCGCCTCCATCACATCGCGGAAGTTGCGGAAGGGGGTGGAGCTATGGGCGGTCATGACCAGCGGGCCGGTTGCCACCAGGCTGACCGGGGTCAGATCCTCCAGGGTCTTGTAGTTCAGGCGCAGCAGGGTCTGGTTCGGTGCCTCATTGTCATAGGCCAGCATCCAGGTGCTGCCATCGGCCGGCGCCCGCGCCATTTCCGAGGCACCGATGGAGCCCGAAGCGCCGCCGCGATTCTCGATGATGACATTCTGCCCGAGCAAGGCCGCCAGCCGCGGCTGAAACAGCCGGGCCACCGTGTCGGTGGACCCGCCGGGGGCCCAGGGCACGATCAGCCGGATCGGCCGGTCCGGCCAGTTTCCCTGGGCCCGCAGCACGGCGGGGGCAGCCAGTCCGGCGGCGGTCAGGGCCAGTAGCTTGCGACGCTGCACCATGTGCAGGACTCCTCCCTTTGTTATACTTCAGACAGGTTAGGGGCAGCGACGCCCTGCCGCCAAGCCCGTCCGTTCGCGACCTAACTATCCGCGCGGATATTGTTCTCGCGGATCACGGCGCCCCATTTCTCGATCTCGGCCCGGACGAAGGCCTCGGTCTCGGCGGGGGTGGAGCCCACGATATCCGCCCCCTGCTCGGCCATGCGGGCCTGCACATTCGCCTCCGCCAGCACCTGCTTCACCGCCTGCTGCATGCGGGTCAGGATCGGTGCCGGAATGCCGGCGGGGCCGACCAGCTGCCAGTAGGTCAGTGCCTCGAAGTCCGGGAAGCCCTGGCGGGCGAAGGGCACGACGCCGGGCAGGTAGCGGCTGTCCGTCTTCTGGGTCAGGCCCAGCGGGCGCAGCGCGCCGGCGCGGATATGCGGCAGGATGATCACGATGTTCGACATGAACAGCGGCACATGCCCCGCCAGCGCATCCTGCAGCGCCGGCCCACCACCGCGATAGGGCACGTGCTCCAACTTGAATTCGCCGCGTTGTTGCAGCAGCACCGTGGCGATATGCGCGCCGCTGCCCACACCTGTGGTCGCGTAATTCAGAGTCTGCGGCCGCGCCTTCGCGGCTTCCACCATCTGGGTGAAGTTCTGGTACGGCGTGGAGGGGTGGGTGACCAGCGCATAGGGGCAGGTGCCGACCAGGGTGCAGAAGGAGAACGCCTCCATCACCTTGTAGGGCAATTGCATCAGCGTCTCATTGGTGGCGAGCGTGTCATTCGCCAGCAGCCAGGTATGGCCATCCGGTGCCGCCCGGGCCGTCTCCGAGGAGCCGACCGAACCCGAGGCCCCGGCCCGGTTTTCCACCACCACCGGCCGGCCCAGCAGCTCGGTCAGCTTTGGCTGAAGGATGCGTGCCACCGTGTCGTTCGATCCGCCGGGCGGATAGGGCACGATGATTCGCACCGGGCGGTCCGGCCAGGCGGCCTGGGCGCGGGCCAGGCGCGGCGCGGCCAACGCCAGGGCGGCGGGTGCGGCCAGCAATAGGCGGCGATGCATCTTATGACGGCTCCGTTTCCCTTTCTGGCATTGCCGCATGGCGGCGTGGCGGAAAGCAAGTGTGGAAACCGATGACGCCTCGGCCGCGGCCTCACGTCCCGCGGCGGAAGGCCCGGAGGGACAGGGCGGCGCCGGCCAAGGCGAGCACCGCCCCCGCCAGACCGGTCCAGGCCAGCCCGCCGGCGGCCAGGATCAGCCCGCCATAGGCCGCCCCGACGCCCTGCCCGGCCAGGATCACCGCGCCATTCAGCGCCAGTGCCACCGACCGGTCCTGTGGCGCCAGCCCCATCAGACGCGCCTGCACCAACGGCGCCAGCGCGAAAAGGCTGGCCGAACCGGCGAAGACCAGCATGCAGAGCGGGCCGACATGCCAGAGGGCGGCGGGCGCGGCGAGCAGCGCGGAATAGCCGATCAAGGCGATGGCCAGCACGATATTCAGGGCCACCGGCAGCGCCGGCCCCTCCCGCTCCGCCATCCGGCCGCCCAGGCCGATGCCGACCAGGCTTCCGAGTCCCACGAAGACCTGGACGGCGCCGATGCCGGAACCCTCGATTCCCGTGGTCGCGGTGACGATGGGACCGAGATATGCGGCGATGCAGAACAGCCCGGCGAAGGCCAGGAAGCTGGTGCCGAGTACGGTCAGGAGATCCGGCCGAAGCGCCAGGCGCAGCGACCCTGCCCCGCCGCGATCCGTACTCGGCAAGGGTGGCAAGCCGATCCGCACCGCCATCGCGGCAAGCCCCGCCAGGAGGCCCGAGAAGATGAAGGTGCCGCGCCAGCCGACCGCCCCGCCAATGGCGGTGCCCAGCGGAATGCCGAGGGAGAAGGCCAGCGTCAGCCCCGCCATCACCAGGGCGATGGCCCGCCCGCGCTGTTCCGGCGGCACCAGCATGGAAGCGGCCACCGCCGGCAGCACCAGGGACGCCGCGAGCGCGGTCAGCACCCGCAGCACCAGCACCGAGCCGAAGTCCGGCACGGTCGCGGTTATCAGGTTCAGTGCGGCGACCAGGCCGAGGCCCAGGGTCAGCAGGCGGCGGCGGTCGATTCGGGCGGTGGCGGCGGCGATCGGCGGGCCCGCCAGGGCAAAGGTCAGCGCGTAGAAGGCGGCGAGCTGCCCGGCCGTGGCGAGGCTGACTCCGAGATCCTGGGCCATGCGGGCGATCAGGCCCGTGAAGGCATAGGCACCGGTGGCCGCCGCGAATTGCGCGCCGGTCAGCAGCCAGATGCGGCGATCCATGCCTTCGATCCACCCAACGCCAGAGAAACCGGCTCATGCCACGGCGGGCGGGGGAGCGTAAGGCGCGGCTCAGTTCGACCAGGGATCGCCGAGTTGCAGCCCTGCGCGGCGAAAGGCGCAGCCCAGCGCGATGGCGGCGGAGGTCGCGGCATAGGCCTGATAGGGCGGCAGCCGGCGCAGCAGGCAGGCCAGGGCCTCTCGCCGCGGACCGCGCTGGGCGCAGGAAACGGCGAGCAAAAGCGCCGGCTCCTCCCCCACCAGCCGGGGGCAGAGCGGGCAGCCGAGGGTCAGCGGATGCTGCGCCAGGCTGCGCAGCAGCGCATCCAGCGGTTCCGCGGCGGACATCGCATCCTCTGTCGCCAGCAGCCGGCGCAACGCCAACAAGGCGGGCTGGCCCTGGCGGGCGGCGGCGGCCCAGGCGCGGGCGGCATCGATCAGCAGCCGCTCGGCATTGGGCAAGGCATCCGCCTCGGCGCCGGTCCAGGGCCATTTGGGAAGGCCGGTGGTTGCCATGGAATCACTCCTGCCTGACGGACTCCGGATTACCGCAATTGCGAGTCATTCGCAAATATTCTCGACAGGCCTCCGGCCCTCCAGCGCCGGCCGGGGGTGAGAGACAGTGATTCATCCCATCCTGAGGGATGTTTGGGGACTCATGCCGAGCTTCCCTTGGCTGTCCGAATATCACAAGAACGTGATGTCTATAAGCCTGAGGTCCTATCCGCGCGCATAGGGGCGATCGATTCCCAGCGGATCGCGCCATATCGGGAACCCGCCTTACGTCTTCGCTTGACGCGGAGCACCCCCTGCGGCCCTTAGGCCCTCGCCGCCACCCCCGATGGGCGGCTGACCACCGCGACGCACCCCCCGGCGCGCCGCCTCGTCATCGAAGGCTAGGGCAACCGCGGCATTGCGCCAGCGGCAAGCTGTTTTTGCGCCGTTCCAGGCCGGTCCCAGAACCGGCCAAGCGCTGCCCCAGCCTGCGAGACCGCTTCCGAAAGGGGCGGTGTGAAGGAGGAGAGTGAATGCCAAACCTGCCCATGCGGCGCCCCGCGCTGCTGGCCATCCTGGCACTGGCAGTCGTCCCACTGCCGTCCATGGCCAATGAGCCGGCGTCGCAGCGAGGAATTGCTTCCTATTACCATCAGAAATTCACCGGCCGCCATATGGCCAACGGAGAACGTTTCAATCCCGATTCCAACACCGCTGCGCACCGCACTCTTCCTTTCGGAACAGTGGTCGAGGTGACGAATCTGCGAAACGGCGAGAGCCGGACCGTGGTCATCACCGATCGCGGCCCCTTCATCCGCGGCCGCATCATTGACCTCTCGCCCCGCATCGCGGAGGAGCTCGGCATGCGGCAGGCCGGGCTGGCCGAAGTGGTTGTGCGACCCCTCGGCCAGATGGACCAGTTCGAGGAAGTGGCCGAAGCCTCCGCCCGCTGACCGTCCCGATCTGCTTACTGGGCGCGGGGGCCGATATCCCAGGGGGCGCGGCTCGACTCATAGAGCGCCTCCGACCGGCTGATGCCGATATCCTTCAGCATCCGGTCGTCCATCACCGCCAGGTGCCGCCGCGTCGCGATGGCGTTTACCATCGCGACCAGCCAATCCAGCCAGCCCGCTGCCCCGGCGCCACCAACGGCGCGGCGCGCCCTGGCCTGCGCCTGCCGCTGCCCATCGCGCCGTGAAAGCATGAAGCCCGACATCTGGAACAATCCTTCTGCTGATCCATCCATGGGAAGGATCAGCCCAGACACCGCCATCAGTAAAACGACTTATCTTGACGTAACGCATCAAGATCACTGATGCTGCCCCTCATGGCGCCCCTGCCCCCCGGCCTCGATCCCGACCTGTTGCGCGCCTTCGTGCTGATCGCCGAAGGCGGCTCCTTCACCCGCGCCGCCGATCGCGTCGGCCGGACGCAATCGGCTGTCTCCATGCAGATCCGCCGGCTGGAGCAGTTGCTGGGCCAGTCGCTGCTGGTCCGCACGTCCCGGGGCGTGCAGACCACCCCGCAGGGCGCCTGGCTGCTGGACCGCGCCCGCGACCTGTTGGCCCTGAATGATGAGATCGTCACCAACTTCCGCGCGCCGCCCATGGTCGGCTCGGTCCGTCTCGGTACGCCCGACGACTACGCGCTGAACTGGCTGCCCGGCATCCTGGCCCGCTTCGCGGAAGCGCATCCGGCGGTGGAGCTCGACGTCACCTGCCTGAATTCGGACGTGCTGGTGGAGCAGTTCCGCAAGGGTCAGCTCGACCTGACCCTGGTCAGTGAGGGCCAGGAACCCGCCGGAGTCGCCGCCCAACGCATCTGGCGCGGCCCCTTGCGATGGGTTGGCAGCCCCAGCCATGGGCTGCATCGGCGGGACCCCGTGCCTCTGGCGCTTTCGCGGCCGAACCTGAATCTGCTGCGGCCCGATTTTGCCTGCGCCTGGCGGGAATCCGCGCTGGCGGCGCTGCGTGGCGCGGGACGCGCCTATCGCGTCACTTACAATTCCGCGACGCAGACGGGCTGTTTCACAGTCGCTTTGGCCGGGCTCGCGATCACGGTCAGCACGCCGGCCACCTTGCCGGTCGGCCTCGCCTGGCTCGGCGAGGCGGAAGGTCTGCCGCCCCTGCCCGATATGGGCATCCTGCTGCTGCGCCATGAATCCGCGCTGGGCGTGCCGGCCGTGGACACGCTGGCGGACCATATCCAGGACGGCTTCCGTCGCGCCAGCGAGAATGGCGTCGCCCTGGCGGCCTGACGCCGGGCCGGCCGCTGCCGGCTACCAGCGGCGGACCGGGCCGCAATCCAGATGGACGAAGCCGTCGCGCTGATACAGCCCGACCCCGCCGAGCCGCATATCCGCCGCCAGCCGCGCCATCTGCAGGCTGGAGCGTCCGGGCAGCCGGCAATCCGCCGCCATGCCCGACATGTGCAGCGATACGCGGGAGACGCGGCCGCTACGGCTGGCATTGCCGGCATTGGTTTCCGGAGTCCGATAACCGCTGACGACCTCGAAGGGCTCATCCGCATCCATCTGCCGGGCCACCGTCGACATCACGTCGAACAGGCGCGGATCCATGGGCGTCGTCTCGGCCCGGGAGAGGTCGCGGAACACGATGTCGAGCTGGCGCAGCGCCTCCCGGTCATAACGACCATCGCGGAAATAGACGCCGGAAAAGCTGTCATTGGTCACCTGCCGCCGCACCCGCAGGCTGCGCGTCGCCCCCTGCGCGGCCACCGGGCCAGCGGCTGCCACGCCCACGCCGCCGATCACCGCCGCCAGCAGACCGCGTCGCGGCAGGGCCTCGGCCGGCACCAGCCCAGCCTCCCCGCAGCAGGGGCAGGCGCCGGACCACAGGCCCCCATGCACAGACCGCATCAGCGGGCGGCCTGACGTGCAAGCCCCGCCACCTGGGGCCTTGGGGCATTCGCCATGGCGCGGGCATAGGCCGCGTCCAGGCGGTAGATGTCCGGCCGGATGCGCACCCGGCCGCCGGGGCCCACCACCACCGTGTTGTAGTGCAGCCGCACCGGCAGGCTGCGGCTGAGCGACACCACGCTGGTGCCGCGGCTGGCCAGGGCGCGCTCCGCCCGCGCCAGGTTCCAGCCGGGCGTGCCTTCCAGCAGCGCCGCCATCAGCGCGTTCGGATCCGCGAGACGGATGCAGCCGGAGGAAAAGGCGCGGTCCGGCCGGCGGAACAGGTGCCGGTCCGGCGTGTCGTGCAGGAAGATGTCCTCATTGTTCGGCATGATGAATTTCAGCCGCCCGAGGGCGCTGGAATCGCCGGCATCCTGACGGACGAAATAGGGGAAACGCTGGCCGTTGACGCTGGACCAGTCGATGGTGCGCGGATCGATTTCCATGCGCTCCCCACCCACCACACTGAACACGCGGAAGCCGCGTTCCATCATCGCCTGCGGGTCGCGGCGGAAGCGCGGCAGAAGGTCTTCCCGCGCATTGCGCTCCGGCACGCCCCAGGGCGGGTTGAACTGGATGGCGGTCAGGCGCACGGCCATCATCGGCGTGGCGCGATCCGGCCGGCCGACGATGACGGCCATGGACAGCAGCTCGCGATCGCCTTCCACCAGCCGCAGCCGGTAGTCCGGAACATTCACATCCACCCGCCGCTCGGCGGTCACCGCCGGCTGGGCGCGCGCCATGTCCAGCGCGACGCGAAGCTGGTCCACGCGCGCGGTCAGCGGCCGGTTCAGCAGGCCGATGGAAATGCGGCCGACGCGGCCATCCACCTCCAGCCCATTGGCCGCCTGCCAGCGGCGCACCGCATCCTCCAGCCCCGAATCATACAGCGCGCCGGCATCGCGGGAGGCGGCCAGAATTGGGTCCTCCACCGCGATTCGCGCGCGCAGCAACGGAACGCGGGCGGCGTCCACCATGCCGGGGTCGAGGGTCCCCTCCCCCGGGATCGGCGACCAGGGGATGCTGGCAAGCTGGCGCTGCCGCGCCAATTCGGCCTTCAGCACCGCCGCCGTCGGCGGCAGCAGCGCCGCGCGGTCGATCAGCGCCGCCGGATCCGACGTGGTGGCCAGTTCCAGCAGCCAGGTTTCCAGATTGATCAGCGCCGGGTCGCGACGCAGATCCGGCCGGCCGGGCATGGTCCGCACACGGCCCAGCAGCAGGTCAGACAGCGCGGCGGCGGAGGCGCTGTGCAGGGCCGCGCGATAGGCCGCCGGGTCGCTGGCGGCCAGCGTGCTGTCCGGAATGCCGTAATGCGCGGGGTCGAGGCCGTCTTCCTCCAGCCGCAGCAGCCGGTCCACCAGACGCAGCAACGCATCGGTGGGTTGAAGCGGCGCCAGGCCCGTGGTGGCGCCTGCCTGCGCCATCGGAAGATTCACGGGTCGCGCGATCTGAGACCAGGCGGGCGAGGCCGCCGGGGCTGCGACCAGGGCGAGGGCTGCGGCGAGAAGTGGCCGGCGTTCGATCTGCATGATGCTGAAATACCGAAGCGCTGCCAGGGTTGCAAACGCATATGGGTTTCGTCGCGCTGCGCGATCGGATCCTACGCCGTCAGGAAGCCGGCACCGCCGGAAACAGAATGGTCAGCCCAGTGCCAGATACAGCATCCAGGCCACAAGGCCGGCAAGCGCCAGGATGACAAGGCCGGAGCCGACCGCCGCGAAGCCCTCGCCCTTGGCCTCGCCCTCCTCCGGCCGCGATGTCGGGCGCGGCGGCGTCTCGACGCGGGGATTGAAGGGATTGGGCTTGGAGATCATCTCGTGCGGCGCCACGGCAACGCCGGGACCGAGCGGCTTGGTGGTGTCAGACGGCATCGTAGCCTCCTCGTTGCGGCGTGGCCCGGACAGCCCGCGCCATGGTTGATGAGCACTCGTAACGCCGCCGCGGGCCAGAAGTGAGCATTGGGCGCGGGTCACAGAATCGCGTTCGGAAGCAGAACGTCCACCGCCCCGACCATCGCCCGGCACCCGATTGACGCCGCGCCCGCCCCGGTCCACCCCTTGGATACGACGGCCATGCGGGGGAACGACACAAGATGCGGGCGAGTGCGGAGAGCGTCAGGGCGCAGATCCTGGCCATTCTCGGGGCCTGGGGCATGCCGGATGACCTGGCGACCCAGACGGCGGAGGTGATGCTGGACACCGACCTCGCCGGCGTCGACAGCCACGGCATCGGCATGCTGACCAGCTATGAAGGCATGCGCCGCGCCGGCCAGGTGAAGCTGGACGCGCGGCCGCGGATCGAGCGGGACAATGGCGCCGTGGCCCTGGTGGATGGCGGTGCCGGCCTCGGCCACCCGGCGGCGGCCTTCGCGATGCGGGAGGCGATTGCCCGCGCGAAGCGCTTCGGCATCGGCGCCGTCGCCGTCCGCAACAGCCACCATTTCGGTGCCGCCGGCTGGTATGTGAAGCTGGCCGCGCAAGCCGGCTGCATCGGCCTGGTCACCAGCGGCACCCGGACCATGGCGATGGTGCCGACCCATGGCGCGGTGCCGGTGCTGGGCACCAACCCCATCGCCTTCGCCGCCCCCGCGGGCGCGCAGCCGCCCGTGGTGCTGGACATGGCCACCACCACGGCGGCGGCGAACAAGGTGCGGGCCCGGGCACTGCGCAACAAGCCGATCCCGGCCGGCTGGGTGATGGACGGCCAGGGCCAGCCCGTGACCGAAGGGGCCGCCGCGGTGGCCCAGGTGTTCGAGAAGCCGGAGGGCGGGCTCTCCCCGGTCGGCGGCACGCCAGACATGGCCAGCCACAAGGGCTACGGCCTGGCGCTGATGGCGCATATCCTGGGCGCGACACTGTCGGGTGCCAGCTTCTCCCCGATCCGGGTGAAGACGCAGCGGCCGCAGGACCCCGACGATATCGGCCATTTCATGCTGGCCATCGACCCCACCGCCTTCCGCGCCGATGGCGCCTTCGAGACGGATATGGACGCCGCCATCGACGTGCTGCGCGCCACCCCGCCGTCCGACCCGGCCCAGCCCGTGCTGGTGCCCGGCGATCCGGAACGCGCCGAACAGGCCGATCGCGGCGCCCATGGCATTCCCATCCCGGCCGGGCTGGAGCAGCAGATCCGCGGGATCTGCGAGCGCGCCGGCCTGCCCTTCCTATTGACCGAAGCCTGACAGGAGTCCCGATCCATGGCCCATCCCAGCCTGCGCCAGGCGCTCGCCGCCGATGAATTCATCCTCGCCCCGGGCGTCTTCGACATGATCTCCGCCAAGGTCGCGGACGGCATGGGCTTCCGGGCGCTCTACGCCACCGGCTTCGGTGTGACGGCGTCGCATCTGGGTCTCGCCGATGCCGGCATCGCCACCTACACCGACATGATCGGCCGCATGGGCACCATCGCCAAGGGCTGCAAGACGCCGGTGATCGCCGATGCCGATACCGGCTATGGCGGGCTGCTGAACGTGCGCCACACGGTGCGCGGCTATGAGGAGGCCGGCGTCACCGGCATCCAGATCGAGGACCAGGAAGTTCCGAAGAAGTGCGGCCACACGCCGGGCCGCAAGGTGATCCCGGCGGAGGAGATGGCGCTGAAGATCCGCGTCGCCGCCGAGACCCGCCGCAGCGAGGACTTCCTGATCATCGCCCGCACCGATGCGCGGACCTCGCTGGGGCTCGATGAGGCGATCCGCCGCGGCCAGATGTTCGCCGAGGCCGGGGCCGATGTGATCTTCATCGAAAGCCCGGAAAGCGAGGCCGAGATGGCCGAGGTCGGCAAGCGGATCAAGAAGCCGCTCTTTGCCAATATGGTCGAGGGCGGCCGCACGCCGATCGTTCCGGCGGACCGGCTGCACGCCATGGGCTACCGCATCGCCATCTATCCGGCCGTGGGCTTCCTGACCGTCGCGGCGGCGCTGGAGAAGGCCTATGGCCAGCTCAAGGCGGACGGGCACTCCAATAACATGTCGGTCAATGCCGATTACAGCTTCGCCAAGATGTGCGAGCTGATGGGCTTCCCGGATGTCTGGGAGTTCGACCGGAAGTGGGCCGAGGCCGCCGGCAACCTGCCGAAGGCCGCGGAGTAGTCACCCCCGCGCCAACGCCATGGCGTGGGCGCGGATATCTTCGGGCCAGCCGGCCATGCGGGCCTCGAACCCCGCAAGGTCCGCGGCAAACAAAGCGCGCATCGCCTCCTCGAAGCCCGGAAGATTGCCGGCGATGGCGGAGGCGAAGCGATAGGCGGCGGTCTGCGCCGCCCGGGCGCGCGCGGGGCCATCATCGGCCCGGCGCGCCGTCTCCACCAACCGCCGCAGCACGACGGAAGCGCCGCCCGGCTGCGCGGCCAGCCAGGCCCATTGCTGCGGCAGCAGCGTCACTTCCCGCGCCGTCACGCCGAGGCGTGGGCGGCCCCGGCCGCGCAAAGGCGCCTCCTCCGCCGGCGGCGGGGCCAGACGGGCCAGCACCTCCTCCTCGGTGCCACGCAGGTCGAAATCGACCGCTTCGCCGGTGGCATCGTCGAACACCAGTATCGTGGAAAAGGGATCGCGCCTCAGCGCCTCCCGTACTGCTAGGGCAACCATGTGCAGCGGGCCGCCTGCGAGGCGGCGTGTGTTGACGAAGGCGGTGCAGGGGCGTGGGGACGTCATAGGGTCAGACCATATTTTTACCCGGGTATTATTGACCGTCCCGCACCCGGCCGCTAGTGCTTGGCGCGACGGAGCAGGATCAGGCGGCGATGCAGAGGGCGGAACGGAAGGCGGCGGCCGGTGCCTGGCGCGAGCGGAAGGTCACGCCAGGCATCTACGCCCTGCACTGCCCGGCGGCGGCGCGCAGCTGGATCGGCCGCGCGCCGGATCTCTCGACCATCTGGAACCGCATGGCATTCACCCTGCGCCAGGGCGCCATGCCCCATGGCTCCCTGCGCGAGGCCTGCGCGGTTCATGGCGCCGAGGCCTTTCGCTTTGAGGTGCTGGAAGCCCTGCCGACAGACCTTTCTGCCGATGACCGCGACCGCGGCCTGAAGGCCAGGCTGGCCCACTGGACCGAAACCCTGGGGGCGGAGCCGATCTGACCCGGATGGGGTCGCCAGGGCATCGCCCTCGCGGCACTCTGGGCGGGAGGAAACCCGAAGAGGACACCGCCATGGACCAGCCGCGCGCCCTTCTGTTCGATGTCTTCGGCACCGTGGTCGACTGGCGCACATCCGTGGCGCGGGAGGTGGCGCCCTTCCTCGCGGACCACGCCCCCGGCACCGATCCCTCCGAATTCGCCCATGCCTGGCGCCGCCGCTACCAGCCGGCCATGGAAGCGGTGCGCAGCGGCGCACGGCCCTTCACCCGGCTCGACATCCTGCACCGCGAGAATCTGGAAGCGGTGCTGCGCGACCACGGCATCGACCCGGCGGGGCTGCCGGAAGCGGTGCTGGACCATCTGAACAAGGCCTGGCACCGGCTGGACCCCTGGCCCGACAGCGTCGAGGGGCTGCGGCGGCTGAAGACCCGCTTCATCATCGCGCCGCTGTCCAACGGCAATATCGCGCTGATGCTGAATGTCGCGAAGCGCGCCGGCCTGCCCTGGGACGCGATTCTGGGGGCGGAGGTGGCGCGGGCCTACAAGCCGAGCCCGGCCGCCTATCTCAACACCGCAGAGATCCTCGGCCTGGCGCCGGCGGAATGCATGCTGGTGGCGGCGCATAACGGCGACCTGGCGGCGGCCCGGAAGGTGGGCTTCCGCACCGCCTTCATCCCCCGCCCGCAGGAATATGGGCCGCATCAGGACAAGGATTTCAGCCCCGATCAGGATTGGGATTTCGTCGCGGCGGATTTCCCGGCGCTCGCCGACGCGCTGGGCTGCCCGTCGGCTTGATTAAGGCCCGGTGCGCCGCGACACTGGCGGCGCAGCGCTGACAGGTCTCCGATCCCGCATGTCCTTCCCCCATGACGACACCGCCTGGGCCGAGACGGCGCATTTCCTGCGCGGCCAGCTGGCCCCGGCCGACCGCGTGGTGGCGCCGGACCCCTTCCGCTGGGCGATCCCCCGCGCCGAGCCCTTCGCCGCCGCCACGGGCCGGCCGCCCGCCGATTTCGCCTGGGTGGTCACGCATAAGGGGGAGCTGGACCGCATCCCGCGTGCCTTCCTCGGCACGCTGGCGCGGCAGGCGCGCCCGGTCTTCGCCAATTCGGTCTTTGTCGTCTTCGCGACGGCGCCCCAGCCCGGCCAGCCGGACCTGACCGATACCGACCATGTGCGCGCCTTCACCACCAATCTGGCGGCCCTGCCGCCCGAGCCCGTGCCGGAGGCTGAACCGCTGGCCCTGGCTCTGGACGACCCCGAACAGCCGCCGCCCCCGGCGCAGCCTGCCCCGAGGCCCCGCCCGGCGCCCCGCCCACCCCGCCTACCCGCCCGCCCCGCCGAGGCCCCGCCCCGCCCCTGGCTGACGCCGGGCGGCGTGCCCGGCACGCGGCGGGAGGCGGCCTTCCAGGCGGAGCTGGATTGGCTGATCGCCGATTACCTCGGCACGGCGGCGGAGGAGGCGGTGCTCGACATCGCCTGCGGCCAGGGGCGGCTCGGCAAGCTTCTGCCCGGCGCGGCGCGGATCACCGGCATCGACATCGCGGAGAGCGCGCTGGCCGAGGCCAGCGCCCGCCATGCGGCGCTGCCGCGCTTCGCCTTCGCCCGGATGGATGCGGCCCGGCTGGATTTTCCCGAAGCCAGCTTCGACACGGCCCTGCTGATCGACAGCCTGGAAATGCTGGCCGACCCCGCCGCCGCTTTGGCGGAGGCCGCGCGGGTGCTGGCGCGGGGTGGCCGGCTGATGGTCAGCGCGATGAACCGCGACAGCCTGTTCCTGCGCGCCCAGCGCCGGCTCGGCCTGCCCGTGGCGCCGCTGGGCTTCGGGGTGGCGGAGCTGACGGGCATGCTGCGCGCCGCCGGGCTGGTGGTGCAGCGGGCCGACGGGTTGTTCGTCTCCCCCGGCTGGGCCCTGCCCGGCGCCGCGCCGGGACTGGCGGCGCTGGAGGAGGAACCGGAATTCATCGAGGCCGCGCGCCGCCTCGGCCGCCGCGCCGGGCCGGAAGACGCGCTGGGCTTTTGTCTGCTGGTGCGGAAGACATGAGAATCGTCACCTTCGGATCCTGCCTTGCCCGCTTCACCGGCGCGGCGCTCGCAAAGCGCTTTGGCACGCCCCTGCTTGGCTCGGTCTACCACAACCGCATCGACCGTTTCGTACCAACCTATGTCACCGGCGAGACGAAGGAACTGGATCCGGCGGTGCTCCGGGAGCTTGTCTTGCTGCCGGACCAGATCAGAGCCTTCCAGGAACTGATCGGCAATCAGTACCGCCATCAACGGCTGGGAATGCACGCGCTTCCGCGCGGCCGGCCCGGCTTCATGGCCGCGGTGGAAAGCGGCGATGTCGATCTGGTGCTGCTCGACAACTTCATGGATCTGCGGGCCCGGATGCTGAGGCCGCGCCGCCACCCCGGCTCAAGCCTCTTCTTCCTTTACACCATGGCCGAAAACACCGCCCGCCTGTTTGCCGGCCAGCCCTTGCTGGACGCACGGGATTGCGCCGGTCACTGGGCGGAGATGGTGGCCTGGCTGCGGCGCAAGCTGCCACGGGCACGGATCGTCTTCATGCCCTTCCCCGGCTCTCAGTATGAGCAGCGACCGGAGATCGGATTGCGGTCGGTGGCGCTGGCGGACGCCTTCGACAGCGCCGACTGCATCCGGTTGCCGTTGCTGGACATTCCGCCCGAGCGCCTGCTGCCGAACGACCGCACCCATTTCGTGCCGGCACAGTATGACGCCTACGGCCGCATGGCCCTTGGCGAGAGCGACTGAAGGCGAGGAGCCGCGGACCGGTCGAACGACCGGTCCGAGCGGCCAGATGGTTGGTGCCGCGCCGGCAGGGATTCGAACGTCCCAGGCGGCCGCGCCTACCGGGCCGGGCTGGGGGCCTGCCGCGGCGCGGGCGATTCCGGCGGGTCGATGCGGAACACCGCCTCGGCGATGCCGGCCATCTCCGCCGTGTCCATCTCGGCCGCCTCGGTGGTCGCCAGCACGGCGACATCGGTGACGCCGAGGTCGCGAAGCTGGTGCGGCGTGCCATGGCCGAAATCGAGATGGCCACGGCCGATGATGCCGACCACCAGCGGCGGCGCGTCCCCCGCCGCCGCGATCGCCGCGGCGATGTTGCAGGCGAAGGCGCGGTCCCAGACCTGCTGGGCGCGCAGGAAACGGTCGGTAATGTCGGCCACCGGGCGGCCGGTCAGCCAGGCGATGTAGTCGCGATGGCCAGGGGTGGGCGCGGCGGCCGGGGTCATGCCGTCGCGCTCCGCCTCCGGCACCGACTCCCAACCCTCCTTGCCGATCCGCGTCACCAGCGGGCGATGGCAGTTCAGCGCCAGCATGCGGACGCCCTGCTGGCGGCAGAAATAGAAGATCGGCAGGTAGATTTCGGCCGGGAAGCCCCAGACCGTTTCCCACTCCGCCTCGCGCAGGAAATCCGCGGTGCGAAGGTCGCCGGCGACCCAGCGGTCCAGCACCGGCTGAAGCCGGCGGGGAAACATCTCGAACCCGACCGCCATGTTCGGGCGCAGCAGATGCAGGCAGGTGGTGACCTGCAATTGCCAGCGATGAATCTCCGCCACGTCATGGCTCTCGCCGAGCAGCACCGCCTGCCGGCCGGCCAGGCTGTGCATGAGCACGGCCGGATCGAGCAGCGCAGCGGTGGCGGGGTCCATCCAGCGGGCGCGCGGATGCGAGACGGCGGTCATGGCTTGGCCTCAATTATGCGAATGACTCTCATTTGCATAATTGAGGGCGCTCCGGAAGACGGCGCCATGCCGCCTTCCGGGCGTGCGGTCAGCCGCTGGTGATGCCACCCTCGCGGATGACGGGGGTCCAGCGTGCCACTTCCCGCGCGATATGCGCGGCGAAATCCTCCGGCGTTCCGCCAACCACCGTACCGGCCTGCGCCTCGAAAACCCGCTGCTGCACATCCTGCATCGCGGCGATGCGGCCGAAGACCTGGTTGATCTGCCGTGCCAGGCCCGCATCCATGCCAGCCGGCGCCACGATGCCGTGCCAGACCGCCACCTCGAAGCCCGGCAGCACGGTGGAGATGGGCGGCGCATCCGGCAGCAGCGGCGTGCCCGCGGCATTGCCCACCGCGATCGCCCGCGCATTGCCCTGGCGGATCTGGCCGAGGCCGGAGGAGACGGTGGGGAAGCCGAATTGCGCGTCGCCACGGATCAACGCCGTCACCATCTCCGCCCCCGAACGGTAGGGCACATGCACCATCTGGATGCCGGCCTCCTTCAGGAACAGCGCCATGAACAGGTGGCTGCCATTGCCATTGCCGGCGGAGGAATAGGTGAAGCCATCCGGCCGCGCCTTCGCCTGGTCGATCACCTCCCGCACCGTGCGGGCGGTGACAGTGGGATGCGCCATCAGCACGGCCGGCAGGTTCACCAGATGGATGATGGGCGTGAAGGCGGTAGGCGGGTCGTAGGTCAGGCTGGGGATCAGTTCCTTGCCGATGGCATTGGCGCCGATATCGGCCATCATCAGCGTCAGCCCATCCGGCTTCTCCCGCGCCACGAAGGCGCCGGCGATGGTGCCGCCGGCGCCGGGGCGATTCTCCACCACCAGCGTCTGGCCGCCGGTCACTTCCGCGAATTTGGCGGCGAAGGTGCGGGAGAGGGTGTCGATCGCGCCGCCGGCGCCGAAGGGCACGATGAGGCGGATGGGCCGGTCAGGCCAGGCCGCCCCCTGGGCGCGGGCCACCGCGGGGGCGGCCAGCGCCGCCGCACCGGCCAGAAGATGACGGCGCAAAAGTCTGATGGACATTCTTGATTCCCCCCTGTGAGACGTTGTCCCCAAAATGACCCACGACTAGCTGGCGCGCAATCTGAGAAGCCCATGTAGTGTGCCAGCACTTCCGAGTCGGAATCCTGCAATGACCTGGTCCATCGTCGCCCATGACCCGGAGACAGGCGCCTTCGCGGTGGCCGTCACCACCTGCGCCTTCGCCGTCGGCGCCTCCTGCCCCTTCGTCCGCTCCGGCGTCGGCGCCGTTTCCACCCAGTCCATGACCAATCGCTACCTCGGCCCCGCGGTGCTGGACGGCATGGCGCGCGGCCTGTCGCCGGCAGCGGCGATCGAGGGCGCGCTGGTGGGGGATGAGGGCAAGGGGCTGCGGCAGGTGCATGCGGTGGACCGGCACGGCCGCAGCGCCGCCTTCACCGGGACCAATTGCGTGGAATGGTGCGGCGACCTGACCTCCGCCCATGTCTCCTTCGCCGGCAATATGCTGGCCGGGCCGGCGGTGCTGGCCGATACCTATGCCGGCTTCGTCACCAACCCCGAGCTCACCCTGGCCGAACGCCTGCTGGCCGCCCTCGATGCCGGGGAAGCGGCGGGCGGTGATCGCCGGGGCCGACAATCGGCGGCGCTGCTGCTGACCACCACCGAGGATTTCCCCGACATCTCCCTGCGGGTCGACGACCATCCGCTGCCTTTGGTCGAGTTGCGGCGCCTGTATGGCATCTGGCTGCGCGACCGGGCGCCGGGGCTGCGCGACCAGCCTTCCAAGACGAGGCCTTCCGGCCAGACGGATCTCGACAGCATCGAGGCGCGCTGGGTCGCAAAGGGGTTGGACCTGCGGCTGCGGCGCTGACCGGCCCGATGCGCTCACCCTGGGTCGCCGCCCTGTCAGCCACCCTGCTGATGCAGACGGTCGGCACCTTTCTGAGCCAGGCCGTGCCGGTGGTGGCGCCGCTGATGACGGCGGAGCTGGGGCTGCGGCCGGAGGCGGTGGGCAACTTCGCCAGCCTCAACACCCTGGGCGCCATCCTTTTTCTTCTGTTCGGCACGCCGCTGGTCGCCCGCTTCGGGCCGCTGCGCATGTTGCAGGGCGGCGCGCTGCTGGGCAGCGTCGCCCTGCTGGCCGCCGCGGCTGGGATCGTCTGGCTGCTGCCGCTGGCGGCGCTGTTGATGGGCATCGGCTATGGCCCGACCGGCCCGGCGGGCAGCCGCATCCTGCAGGCCACGGCACCGCCGCGGCACCGGGTGCTGATCTTCTCCATCAAGCAGGCCGGCGCCCCGGCGGGCGGCGCGCTGGCGGGGCTGATCGCCGCCCCGGTCGCCGCGATCTGGGGCTGGCAGGCGGCACTGCTGGTGGGAATCGCGGTCGCCCTGGCCTGCGCCGCGCTGATCCAGCCGCTGCGCCCGCAGCTGGATGCGGAACGGGACCCGCAACGGCCGTTGCGGGAGGCATTTCGCCTGCGACGCCTGGCCGCACCCATCACGGCGCTGCGCATGCACCCGGTGCTGCCGCCGCTGACGCTTCAGGCCTTCGCCTTCGCGGCCCTGCAGGGCAGCCTCTTCGCCTTCACCGTCACCTGGCTGGTGCAGGCGCATGGCGCCAGCCTGCCCGCCGCCGGCAGCATCTTCGCCGCCATGCAACTGGCCGGCGTGGCCGGGCGGCTGGTGCTCGGCTGGGCGGCGGACCGGCTGGGTGACGCCACCCGCAGCCTGGCCATCCACGGTCTCGTCGCCGCCTTCCTGTCGCTGCTCTGGGTGCTGTTCGGACCCGGGGCGCATTGGGCGGTGGGGCTGGTGCTGGCCGTGGCCTGTGGCTTCACCGCCGCCAGTTGGAACGGCATCTTCCTGGCGGAGGTCGCCCGTGTCTCCCCACCCGACCGGGTGGCGGAGGCCTCCTCCGGCGCCATCCTGCTGTGTTTCCTCGGCTATCTCTCCGCACCCTCCGCCTTCGCATGGGCGGTGACGGCGACCGGAAGCTGGGTGCTGCCCTATCTCGTGGCCTGCGGCCTGCTGGCGGCGGTCTCCGCCTTCGTCCTGATGCTGCGGGTTGGAGGCGGCGCGGACAGCCGTTAAAGCTGCCCTCCTATCGGCGAAGGGGCGCGGCATGGCGATCAGGCTCGGGGTGGTCGGCTTCGGCATCATGGGAGAGCGCCTGCTACGCGCCGCCCTGGCACAGGACCTGGCGGCGGTTCGCCCCGTCGCGGTCTGGGACCCCTCCCCCAGCGCCGCCGAGCGGCTGGCGGAGATCGCGCCGGAGCTGCCGATGCTGGACAGCGCCCGGGCGGTCATCGCCGCCTGCGACGTGCTCTACATCGCTTCCCCGCCCAGCGCGCATCTGGCCCATGCCGAAGCCGCCTTCGCCGCCGGCCGCGCCGCCTTCCTGGAAAAGCCGCTGGCGGCCGACCTTCCCGCCGCCCGGGCTTTCGTGACGGCAGCCGAGGCTGGCGAGGCGCGGGCGGCGGTGAACTTCCCCATGGCCTCCTCCCCCGCCGTGGCGCAGCTTTCAGCCTGGCGGGCGGAGATCGGCGCGCCCCGCGCCCTGACGCTGCGCGCCGATTTCGCCACCTGGCCGCGCGGCTGGCAGCAGGACGCGGCAAGCTGGCTGGCGAAGCGCGCCGAGGGCGGCTTCACGCGCGAGGTGCTGTCGCATTTCCTGTTCCTGACCCGCCGCCAGCTCGGCCCGCTGGTGCTGCTGGAACGCGACGCGACCTTCCCGCCCGGCGATGGGTCGGAGATCGCGGTGCGGGCCAGGCTGACCGCCGGCGGCGTGCCGGTGGACCTCGCCGGGCAGGTCGGCGGCACCGATCGCGACGAGACGAATGAATGGCGGCTGGAAGGCGCGACCGGCAGCATCCGCCTGCGCGACTGGTCTTTCGCCGAAAAGCAGGAGGCTGACGGCGTCTACCGCCCCGCGCCGGATGCGCTGCCGAATGAGCGCATGCGCCCCATGGTCCTGCGCGACCAGCTTTCGAAGCTGGCCGCCCTGACCCGGGGCGAGCCCCAGAACCTCGCCACGTTGCGGGAGGCGCTGGAGGTGCAGGAGGTGGTGGAAGCGATCCTTGGGCTGTGACCGTCGTACCCTCCTCGGGCTGATGCTGCTCGCCGGCCCTGCCTTGGCGCAGGGGCGGCTGGTGCCCTGGAGGGCGGAGAGCGCGGAGGCCGCACCGCTGCTGGCGCGGCTGCGCCAGGGCGGGCTGGTGCTGTTCTTCCGCCATGCCGATACCCGCGGCGAGAATTGCGACCGCAGCTTCCGCCTCGGCGACCGGCCCGGCCAGCGCAACCTCTCGCCCCAGGGCCGCGCGCAATCGGTACAGATCGGCCAAAGGCTGGCGGCACTCGGCATCCCGGTCGCGCGGCCGGTGCTGGCGGGCCCGGTGTTCCGGGCGCGGGACACGGCGGAGCTGGCCTTCGGCGCGGATCAGGTGACGGTGACGGACAGCCTGCTGGCGGATGACTATGCCGGCGGGCGCCTCGCCTGGGTGCTGGCGGAGCATAGGCGGCTGTTCTCCGAACCCGTCCCCACCGGCAGCAACCGCGTGCTGGTCGGCCACCGCACCCCGGCCATCATGGTCGCGGGTGACCCCGTGGGCGGGCGCGCCTTTCCGGAAGGCGCGGCGCTGGTGCTGGAACCCGGCGGTGCGGATTTCCGGGTGCTGGGCATCCTGGACATCGTGCCGCTGCCGGGCGGCGGGTTTCACGACTGCGGCTGAGCATCAGGCCGAACGCCATTCAAGCTTCACGCCGTCATCGCCAGGCGGACTGGTACAGGCGTCCCCGAACCGCCGCAGGGTGACCTATGAGCCTCCGCGATGCCGCCCTGGCCCGACGTCTTGTCCAGTCGCAGTTGCCACGCTGGGCCGAGTTGCCGGTGCGCCCGGTCGTCGAGGGCGGCATCAACAATCTGACCTTTCGCCTCGGCGCGCATCTGCTGATCCGCCTGCCCAGCGCGGCGCGCTATGTCGCGCAGGTGGCCAAGGAACAGGCCTGGCTGCCACGCCTCGCCCCGCTGCTGCCCCTGCCCATTCCGCGCCCCTTGGCCTTGGGCCAGCCTGGCGAGGACTTCCCTTGGCCCTGGTCCATTTATGAATGGATCGAGGGCGACACGGCCCGGCCGGAGCGCATCACTGACCCGCTGCGCCTCGCCGACGACCTTGCCGCCTTCCTGCGGGCCCTTCAGGCAGCCGATGCCCGCGAGGGTCCCGCCGCGGGCGAGCACAATTTCCATCGTGGCGGGGCGCTCGCCGTCTATGACGCGGAAACCCGTGCGGGGATCACCAGCCTGCGCGCGGAGATCGATGCGCCGGCGGCCATGGCGATCTGGGAGGCGGCGCTCGCCTCGCGCTGGGACGCTGCGCCGGTCTGGATCCACGGCGATGTGGCGCCGGGCAACCTTCTGCTGCGCCAGGGCCGGCTCTGCGCCGTGATCGACTTCGGCAATCTGGGTGTCGGCGACCCGGCCTGCGACCTGGTGCCGGCCTGGACCATGTTCGACGCCCCGGCCCGCCGACGCTTCCACGAGGGTCTGCGGCTCGGTCGCGAGACCTGGGATCGCGCCCGCGGCTGGGCCTTGTGGAAAGCGCTGATCACCTGGCACGCGCCCGGTCCCGCCGGGGAGTCCGCCCGGCGCGTGCTGGCGGCGCTGCTGGCGGAGCGGAGGGACGGCTACACCTCGTAATTCAGCCCCACATAATTCTCCGCCAGCGTCGTCATCGCCGCGCGGCTGGTCGCCACATAATCCAGCTCCGCCACCTGCACCCGGTGTTCGAAGGCGTCCTCGCCATCGAAGCGGTGCAGCATGGAGGTCATCCACCAGGAGAAGCGCTGGCCCTTCCAGATGCGGCGCAGGCAGATCTCCGAATAGCGTTCCAGCAGCCCGGCCTCGCCCTTCTTCAGGAACTGCTCCAGCCCGCGCGCCAGGACGCGGATGTCGGCGATGGCGAGGTTCATGCCCTTGGCGCCGGTCGGCGGCACGATATGGGCGGCGTCGCCGGCCAGGAACAGCCGGCCATGGCGCATCGGCTCCACCACGAAGCTGCGCATGGCGGTGACGCCCTTCTGGAAGATCGGGCCTTCCTGCAATTCCGGCCCACAGCCCAGCCGCTTGTGCAGTTCCTCCCAGATCCGCGCATCGGGCCACAGGGCCAGATCCTCATCCGGCGTGCATTGCAGATACATGCGCGTCACGGTCTCGCTGCGCATGGTGGCGAGCGCAAAGCCCTCGCGGTGGCGGGCGTAGATCAGCTCCTCCGACACCGGCTTGCTATGGGCCAGGATGCCGAGCCAGGCGAAGGGGTAGATGCGGTCATAGACCCGGATGATGTCCTCCGGGATCGCGCCGCGGCAGATGCCGTGGAAGCCGTCGCAGCCGCCGATGAACAGGCAATCCAGCACCTGCGCCTGACCCTCATGCGTGAAGCTGATGCGCGGGTGGTCGGAGGTGACGTCGTGCACGGCGACATCCGCCACCTCGAACAGGATCGCAGGATTTCCCGAATGGGTGCCGGCAGCCAGGCGCGCGGCGATCAGGTCCTTCACCACCTCCTGCTGGCCATAGATGGTGACGACCTTGCCGGTCAGGTCGGTCAGCGGGATGCGATGGCCCACGCCGTCGAAGCGCAGTTCGATGCCGTGATGCGCCAGACCCTGGCGGTGCAGGCGGTCCGCCACGCCGGCTTCGGTCAGCGTATCCACGCTGCCCTGTTCCAGCAGCCCGGCGCGGACCCGCTCCTCGACGTAGGATCGCGACCGCGCCTCCAGCACCACGCTGTCGATCCCCGCCAGATGCAGCAGGTGGGAGAGCAGCAGCCCTGCCGGGCCCGCGCCGATGATGCCGATCTGGGTGCGCATGATGCTTCTCTCCCCTGCCCGTGCCGTCCATGTGCCACCGCCATTGAATCTGCCAAGCGGCGTCGGACGTAATTGTTGTATCGCATAACAATCAGCTTGTCGCAGGGGGTCGTTTTCGGACCATGGCGCCGCTCATCCGGACGACCTGGTAGGCCTGCTCCCCCGGGCAGTGGGCCATCGTGACACTGTCACCGCACCGTCAAGCGTATGTCACGGCCGGTGGCTAAAGGCGGGGCTCCGCACGGCTCGGAGCCCCAACCATGCGCCACCTGATCCTGACCGCCGCGCTCACCCTCGGCGTTTCCGCCGCCGCCACCGCCGATCAGCGGTTCGAGGCACAACTCGCCGGCCAGGCGATTCTGCCCGCCTTCACCATGGCGGTGCCGCCGGCCGATGCGCCGCGCGACCTGCTGGTTTCCGGCCGCTTCGCCGGCCCCGGCAACCAGCGCACGGACCGCCCCGGCAGCTTCGCCGGCAATACCGGCGCCGTGCATGGCAACCGCCGCACCGGCATCTCCTTCCCCTTCATCGGCCAGCCGGTGCAGGGCTTTTCCGGCATCAAGCCGGTCGAGGGCGAGGCCGGCAGCTACTGGGTGCTGACCGACAATGGCTTCGGCAGCCGGGTGACCAGCCCTGACGCCATGCTGATGCTGCACAAGGTGCGGCCGGACTTCGCCACCGGCCAGGTCGCGCTGCTGGAGACGGTGTTCCTCTCCGACCCTGACCGCCGGGTGCCCTTCCGCATCGCCCAGGAAGGCAGCGCGACGCGCTACTTGACCGGCGCGGATTTCGACCCGGAGAGCATCCAGCCGGTGGCCGATGGCTTCTGGCTCGGCGAGGAATTCGGCCCCTTCCTGCTGCATGTCACGCGGCAGGGGCATGTGACCCGCGTGGTGCCGACGCAGCTGGATGGCCAGGTTTTGCGCAGCCCCGACAATCCCGACATCCAGGTGCCCGCCAGCCCCACCGCCGGCGCCGGCCACCGCGTGCGCCGCTCCGGCGGCTATGAGGGCATGGCGCTGACGCCGGATGGCCAGACGCTGTGGGGCCTGCTGGAGCAGCCGCTTTTCGCGGCCGGCTCGGCCGAGCCGGAGGGCGCCTTCCTGCGCCTGCTGGAATTCTCCATCCCGCGCGGCGCCTGGACCGGCCGCAGCCTGCGCTATCGGCTGGAGCCGGGCGCCACGGCGATCGGCGACTTCAACTTCATCGACGACCGCCGCGCGCTGGTGATCGAGCGCGACAATGGCGAGGGCGATCCCGGCCTGGCCTGCGCCGAGGGTGTGCGCCCGACCGCCACCGCCCCCTGCTTCCCGAGCCCCGCCCGCTTCAAGCGCGTCTATCTGATCGACCTCGGCGCCGCCGATGCGGAGGGTTTCGTGCGCAAGATCGGGCATATCGACCTGATGGCGATCCGCGACAGCGAGGGCCTGGCCCGCCAGCGTGGCGACCTGCCGGCGGATGCGCCGCGCGACCGCTTCACCTTCCCCTTCTTCACCATCGAGGACGTGGCGATGGTGGATGCCGACCACATCATCGTCGGCAACGACAACAACCTGCCCTTCAGCGCCGGCCGCCATCTGCTGCGCGCCGACGACAACGAGATGATCCTGCTGCGCGTGCCGGAACTGCTGCGCGCCCGCTGAACGGGCGGCGGCCTGAGCCTGGAGAACAGCCATGATGCAGCGTCGAAGCCTGCTTGCCGCGACCGCGATGCTTGCCGTGCCCGCCGTGGCGCGGGCGCAATCCGGCTGGCGGGCGAACTACCGCGAATTGCGCCTCGGTATCTCCTCCGCCGAGAACGAACGTGACGCGATCGCCCGGCAGCAGCCGTTCCAGGACTATATCCAGCGCACGCTGGGCGTGTCGCTGCGGGTCTTCCGCGCCACCGACTATGCCGTGGTGGTGGAGGCGCTGCGCAGCAGCAACGTGGAATTCGCCCGTTTCGGACCGGCCACCTACGCCCTGGCCCGCCGCGTGATGGGCGAGCGCATCATCGCCTTCGGGCGCGACCGGGATACGGAGGGTGGCACCGGCTATCACAGCGTCGCCTTCGTCAAGGCGGACAGCCCCTACCAGCGGATCGAGGATCTGCGCGGCAAGTCCTTCGCCTTCGCCGATCCCAACTCCACCTCCGGCTTCGCCTTCCCGGCCTATTTCCTGCGCAAGCAGGGGATTGAGCCCAACAGCTTTTTCAGTCGCACCGGCTTTTCCGGCAGCCATGAGCAGAGCGTCATCGCCGTGCTGAACGGCACCTATGACGCCGGCGCCACCTTCTGGTCCAACGAGCAGCGTGGCAATATCCAGCGGATGGAGGAGAAGGGCATGATCCAGCCCGGCACCACCCGCATCATCTGGACCAGCCCGCTGATCCCGAACTCCCCCTGGGTGATGCGCGGCGACCTTCCCGAGGATCTGCGCCGTGACTGGGCCGCGGCGGTCTTCGCCATGCCGGAACGCGACCCCGAGGCCTTTCGCGTCGCCTCCTCCGGCGCCATGGGCGTCGTGGAAACCACGCATGCCGACTACCTCGACGTGATCGCGGTGGTGGAGGAAAATCTCCAGCAACGGCGCCAGCGCCGCTCGTGAGCGCCTCGGTCGCGGCGGCGGACCGGGCCTGGCGGCAGGCGAACGGCCGCAACCGCCTGGCCCGCGCCGCCTGGCTCACCGCCTTCCTGGTCCTGGTCGTCCTGGCCGCGCGGGTGGGAGAGGTCAGCCTGCCGAGGCTGGCCGCGGGCATTCCGATGGCGCTGGACTATGTCTGGCGCACCATCCCCGTGCTGCGGGCCGAATCACTCGGCGCCGATCTGGCCGAATGGATGTGGGGGCTTGATCTGTGGATCGGGCTGCTGCTGGACACGGTGCTGATCGGCTATACTGGCACAGTGTTGGGTGCGGCGGCCGCGCTGCTGCTCTCCTTCCCCGCCGCCAGCACCCTGGCGCCCGCCTGGTCCGTCAGCGTAACGCGGCGGCTGCTGGAACTGGCACGCACCGTGCCCACGCTCGTCTTCGCGCTGATCTTCGTCTACGCCTTCGGCCTGGGCCCGCTGGCCGGCGTTCTGGCCATCGCGCTGCATACCATGGGCGCGCTCGGGAAGCTTTTCGCCGAGGTGCATGAGAATGCCGAGCTCGGCCCGGTCGATGCGGTGCGCGCCACGGGCGGCGGCTGGGTGCAGGCCATGCGCTACGGCGTGCTGCCGCAATCCCTGCCGGGCATGCTGTCCTTCGGCCTGATGCGCTTCGAGATCAATGTGCGGGAGGCCTCCGTGCTCGGCATCGTCGGCGCCGGCGGCATCGGGGAGGAACTGTACCTGTCCGTGCGCCAATTCTCCTATCCCGACATCTCCGCCATCCTGTTGCTGATCCTTCTGGCCGTGACGACGATCGACCTGCTCTGCGAGCGGCTGCGTCATCGCGTGATCGGCGCCGAGGCACTGGGCGCGACATGAGGGCCCTGCGTGGCGCGCCGCCCACGGCGCTGATCTTCGCGGGTGGATTCCTGTTGCTACTGCTCGGGCTTTGGCGCGTGGACGCCTCGCCGCAGCGGCTTCTGGAAGGCATGCAGAAGCTTGGCTGGCTGGTGGCGCTTATGTGGCCGCCATCCCCCGGCGGGGCGCTGGTGGATCTGCTGCGCGCGCTGGCGGAGACGCTGGCCATGGCCCTCCTGGGCACGCTGCTCGCGGCCGTGGTGGCTTTGCCGCTGTCCTTCCTCGGTGCCGGCAATGTGGTGAGCCATGCGCTGGCGCGCTTCACCATCCGCCGCGGCTATGACTCCCTGCGCGCCGTGGACAGCCTGGTCTGGGCGCTGATCTTCGTTTCCGCCGTCGGCATGGGACCCTTCGCCGGCATCCTGGCGCTCGCTCTGCCCGATATCGGCGTTCTGTCCAAAATGTTCGCCGAGGCGATCGAAGCGGCGGAGCGTCGGCAGGTGGAAGGCGTGCGCGCGGCCGGTGGGTCCCGCCTGCAGGCCATTCGTTTCGGATTGCTGCCGCAGGCCGCACCGGTGATGCTGGCGCAGGTTCTCTACACCTTCGAATCCAACACCCGTTCCGCCACCATTCTTGGCGTCGTCGGCGCCGGTGGCATCGGGCTCGCTTTGTCCGACCGAATCCGAATCAACAACTGGGACCAGGCCGCTTTCATCGTCCTGCTGATTCTGGCAACGGTCGGCGTCATCGACTGGTGCAGCCGCCGGCTGCGATTGAGGCTGATACGCGCATGAACGACACACCCATCCATAGCGACCCGGATTCCGCCCGCAAGCAACTCGGCCTTCAGCCCTGCATCCACCCCACTGCCCGGGTGCGGGACAGTGAATTCGGCATCTATACAGAAGTGGGCGCGCGCACGACCGTCGCGGAGACCACCTTCGGCGACTATTCCTACGTCGTGCAGGACAGCCAGATCATCTACACGACGGTGGGAAAATTCTGTTCCATCGCCAGCCATACGCGGATCAATCCCGGCAACCACCCACTGCATCGCGTGGCCCTCAGCCACGTCACCTATCGCGCCAGTGCCTATGGCCTCGGTGAGGATGAGGCCGGCTTCTTCGACTGGCGGCGGGAGCATCACGTGACCCTCGGCCATGATGTCTGGATCGGCCATGGCGTGGTGGTGCTGCCGGGCGTGACCATCGGCACCGGCGCGGCCATCGGTGCCGGCGCGGTGGTGACGAAGGACATTCCGCCCTTCGCCATCGCCGTCGGGAATCCGGCGCGGATTCTGCGCTTCCGCTTCCCCCAGGCCGTTCAGGACAGCCTGCAACGCATCGCCTGGTGGGATTGGTCGCGCGACAAGCTGGCCGCTGGACTGGATGACATACGCCGCTTGTCCGCGGAGCAGTTCTGCGAGCGCCACGACCCGGGCTTCTGTCACAAAGACTAAGCACAGCCGTCACAAGACGGACGCCACTCCCCGGCTAAGCCCCGCCCCATCGTATGGAGCGGCGCAGCATGGCCAAGCGGAAAAACGTACTTCTCATCGTAGTCGACCAGTGGCGGGCGGACTTCGTGCCCGCCCTCGGCGCGGATTTTCTCCGCACGCCGAACCTGGACCGGCTGTGCCGCGAGGGCGTGACCTTCCGCAACCACGTAACGAACACCGTCCCCTGCGGCCCGGCGCGGGCCAGCCTGCTGACCGGTCTGTATCTGATGAACCACCGCGCCGTGCAGAACACGGTGCCGCTGGATGCGCGCCACACCAATCTCGGCAAGCAGCTTCGCCTGATCGGCTACGACCCCGCGCTGATCGGCTACACCACCACCACGCCCGACCCGCGCAGCACCGGCCCGAAGGATCCGCGCTTCACCACGCTCGGCGACCTGATGGACGGCTTTCGCAGCGTCGGCGCCTTCGAGCCGAACATGGACGGCTATTTCGGCTGGCTCGCCCATCAGGGCTATGAGCTGCCGGCGAAGCGCGAGGACATCTGGCTGCCCGAGGGCGAGGACGCCGTGCCGGGTGCGACCAACCGCCCCTCCCGCATCCCGAAGGAACTGTCGGACACCACCTTCTTCACCGAGAAGGCACTGACCTATCTGAAGGGTAAGGGCGACAAGCCCTGGTTCCTGCACCTCGGCTACTACCGCCCGCACCCGCCCTTCATCGCGCCCGCGCCCTACAACACCATGTACGACCCGGCCGACATGCCGGCCCCCGTGCGCGCGCCACGCTGGGAAGAAGAAGCCGAGCAGCATCCGCTGCTGCGCCACTACCTGCGCGCCATCGGCCAGGCGTCCTTCTTCCGCGGCGGCCAGGGCGCCGGCGCCGGGCTGGATGAGGCCAGCATCCGCCAGATGCGTGCCAGCTACTGCGGTTTGATGACCGAGATCGACGACGCGCTCGGCCGCGTCTTCGCCTATCTCGAACAGACCGGGCAGTGGGATGACACGACCATCATCTTCACTTCCGACCATGGCGAGCAGCTGGGCGACCATTGGCTGCTCGGCAAGCTCGGCTATTTCGACGAGAGCTTCCGCATTCCGCTGGTGGTGAAGGGCGCCGGCGCACAGCCCGGGCTGATCGACGACACGCTGACGGAAAGCGTGGACGTGATGCCGACCATCCTCGACATCCTCGGCGGCCAGGTGCCGCGCGCCTGCGACGGGCGCTCGCTGCTGCCGGTGCTAGCGGGAGAGAAGCCGGCGGATTGGCGCGACCTGCATCACTACGAATACGATTTCCGCGACATCCACTACTCGCAGCCCGAGACCGCGCTGGGGCTGACGATGGATACGTCCAGCCTCTGTGTCGTGCAGGATGCCGACTACAAATACGTCCACTTCGCCGCACTGCCGCCGCTGTTCTTCGACCTGAGGCGCGACCCGAACCAGTTCGAGAACCGCGCCGAGGACCCGGACTACGCCGAACGCGTGAAGGACTACGCCCAGCGCGCCTTGTCCCTGCGCCTGCGCCATGCCGAACGCACCCTCACCCATTTCCGCGCCACGCCGCAGGGGCTGGAGGAGCGTCGCCCGGCGCCCGCCACGCAGCCCACGCGCGCCGCCGCCGAATAAGGAGCCGCCCCGATGCAGATCTCCCGCCGCCTGCTGCTCGCCGCGCCCGCCACGCTGGCGCTGCCGCGCTTCGCCATCGCGCAAAGCGACAACCGCCCCTCCATCACCATCGCCGTGCAGAAGGTGGTGAACAGCAACACGCTCGATGTACTGCGCGAGCAGTCCAATGTGGGCGAGCGCGTGTTCTTCTCCTCGCTCTGGGAAGGGCTGATCGGCCGCGACTGGCTGGGTGAGCTCGGCGCCGTGCCGGGGCTGGCCACGGAATGGACCCGTCTCTCCGACCAGGTGGTGGAGCTAAAGCTGCGTCCCGGCGTGCGCTTCCACAATGGCGACGAGATGACGGCGGAGGACGTGGTGTTCTCCTTCTCCCGCGAGCGCATGTTCGGCACCACGCTGGCCAGCGCCCAGGGCCGCACCATCCCGATCGGCGAGGGCATGCCCGCGCCGCGCCCGGGCAAGGAATTGCCGCCGGAGGTGCCCGCCGTGGCGCGCCGGTCCTGGCCCGCGCTGGAGCGTGTGGAGGCGGTCGACAAGTACACGGTGCGCTTCCACAACGCGACGCCGGACGTAACGCTGGAAGGCCGCATCAGCCGCTTCGGCAGTGAGATCATGAGCCGCCGCGGTTGGGAGGAAGCCTCCACCTGGCTCGACTGGGCGCGCAAGCCCATCACCACCGGCCCCTATATGGTCGCCGAGTTCCGCCCCGACGTCTCCCTCACCCTGGTGGCGCATGACGCCTATTGGGGCGGCCGGCCGCCGCTGCGGCAGATCCGCTTCGTCGAGGTGCCGGAAGTCTCCTCCCGCATCAACGGCCTGCTCTCCGGCGAGTACCAGTTCGCCTGCGACATCCCGCCCGACCAGATCGAGAGCATCGAGCGCAACCGCGGCTTTGAGGTGCAGGGCGGCACGATCCTCAACCATCGCCTGATCTGCTTCGACAAGAACTTCCCGGCGCTGCGCGACGCACGCGTGCGCCGCGCGATGACGCATGCGATGGACCGCCAGGCGATCGTGGACAGCCTCTGGGCCGGACGCACGGAAGTGCCGAAGGGCCTGCAGTGGCCGTATTACGACCAGATGTTCCACGCCGACTGGTCCGTGCCCGCCTTCGACCCGGCGCTGGCGCGCCGCCTTTTGCGTGAGGCGAACTACCGCGGCGAGCCGATCCCCTATCGCCTGCTGAACAACTACTACACCAACCAGAATGCGACCGCGCAGGTGCTGGTGGAGATGTGGCGCCAGGTCGGCCTGAACGTGCAGATCGAGATGAAGGAGAACTGGTCGCAGATCCTGGAACGCAGCCCGACGCGCGCCGTGCGCGACTGGTCCAACAGCGCGCCCTTCAACGACCCGGTTTCCTCGCTCGTGAACCAGCACGGCCCGAACGGCCAGCAGCAGCAGGTTGGCGAATACACCAATGAGGAGCTGAACCGCCTGGCAGTGGAGCTGGAGACCGGCACCGACCGCGCCCGCCGCCGCGCCGCTTTCCGCCGCATGCTGGAGATCGCGGAGCGCGAGGACCCCGCCTACACCGTCATCCACCAGAATGCGACCTTCACCGCGAAGCGCCGCGACATCACCTGGAAGGCAAGCCCCGCCTTCGCCATGGATTTCCGCCGCGGCAACTGGGGGGGCTGAGCAATGCTCCGCCGCCGCGCCCTGCTGGCCGCCGCGCCGATTGGCGCGGCGGCAGCCACCCTGCCGCGCTTCGCCATCGCACAGAGCGACCAGCGGCCTGTCATCACCATAGCCGTGCAGAAGATCGCCAATAACGGCACGCTGGATATTCTGCGCGAGGCCAGCAATGTCGGCACGCGCTGGTACAACCTGTTCAAGGAACCGCTGATCGACACGGACTGGACCGGCGACCTTTCGCTGCGCCCTGGCCTCGCACGCAGTTGGCACCGTGTCGATGACCGCACCGTCGAGATCGAACTCCGCGACGATGTGCGTTTCCATGACGGCACGCGGCTCACCGCCGAACATGTCGCCTTCAGCTTCGGCCCGGAACGCATGTTCGGCCGCGAGGGCCTCACCGGCCCGGCCGCACCGCCCACCGATGTGGTGGCCGGCGCGCGCGGCACTTTCCCGGGCTTTGAGAAGGTCGAGGTGCTCGGTCCGCATCGCCTGCGCTGGGTGAACCGCACCGGCGACGTGACGCTGGAAGGGCGCCTCTCGCATCGCGCCGGCAGCATCGTTCCCGGCGAGGCTTTTGCACGCGCAGGTGGCTGGGGGCCGTTCTTCCAGATGCCGGTCGGCACCGGCCCCTACCGCGTCAGCGAATGGCGCATCGACAATCGCCTGGTGCTGGACGCCTTCGACGACTACTGGGGCGGCCGCCCACCGATCCGCCAGATCCGTTTCCTGGAAGTGCCGGAGCTGTCCTCCCGCATCAACGGGCTCTTCGCCGGCGAATATGATTTTGCCTGTGACATCACTCCGGACCAGATCACCACGATCGAGCGCGATGCTCGCTTCGAAGTCGTCGGCGGCGTCATCACCAATCACCGCGTGACGCATTTCGACACGACGCATCCGGTGCTCGCCAATCCGCTGGTACGCCGCGCGCTGACCCATGCGGTGGATCGCAAGGCGATCGTCGACAGCCTCTGGGCCGGGCGCACCGAAGTGCCGGCCGGGCTGCAATTCCCCTTCTTCGGCGAGATGATGGCGCCCAACTGGGCGCCGCCCGCCTACGACCTGGCCGAGGCGCGACGCCTGCTGCGGGAGGCGAATTACCGCGGCGAGCCGATCCCCTATCGCATGCTGAACAACTACTACACCAACCAGGTCTCGACCGGTCAGGTGCAGGTCGAGATGTGGCGCGCCGCGGGTCTGAACGTGCAGGTGCAGATGGTGGAGAACTGGGCGCAGGTCCTGGCCGCGGGGCCGGGGCGCGGCATGTTCGAGCATTCCGTCACCGCCTTCTTCAACGACCCGGTCTCCTTCATCCCGACCACCTATGGCCCGCAGGGCTCGCTGAACCGCGGCGGGTTGTGGCGCAATGCGGAATTCAACGCGCTGGTGCCGGAGCTGGAAACCTCCACGGACCGCACGCGCCGCGCCGCGATCTGGGCGCGCATGCTGCGGATCATGGAACGCGAGGACCCGGTGGTGAACGTCATCCACCAGACCGCGAACTTCACCGCGAAGCGGCGCAACATCGCATGGCGCCCCGCAAAGTCCTTCGTGATGGATTTCCGCCGCCAGAATTGGGGGGTTTGATCGATGAGCATCACCCGTCGCTCCGCGCTGAAACTCGCCGCCGGCCTGCCCGCCACGCTGGCGGCGCCGGCCCTGGCGCAGGCGGACAGGCGCCCGGTCATCACCGTGGCGGTGCAGGAAATCACCACCTCCAACATGCTGGAGATGCTGGCCGAGCAGTCCAATGTCGGCACGCGCATCTTCCGCAACTACGTGGAACCGCTGGTCGATACCGACTGGATCGGCGACATGTCGATGAAGCGGGGCCTCGCCACGTCCTGGCGCCGCATCGATGACCGCGTGGTGGAGTTTCGGCTGCGCGACGGCGTGCGCTTCCACAATGGTGATCCGCTGACGGCGGAGGAAGTCGCCTTCTCCTTCGGCCCGGAACGCATGTGGGGCGGCGGCCCGGAAGGCGCAAAGGCACCGCCCGCCGGCGCGGCGCAGACCGCGCGACGCATCTTTCCGGGCTTCGAGCGGATGGAAGTGGTGGATGCGCGCACGGTGCGCCTCGTCAACCGCACGCCGGACCTGACGCTGGAAGGCCAGATGGCGCGCACCTCCGCCGTCATCGCCAATCGTCGCGCATTCGAGACCGCGCCGAGCTGGCAGGACTGGGCGCGCAAGCCCGTGGGCACCGGCCCCTATTTCGTGGCCGATTACCGCCCGGATCAGGCGCTGGTGCTGGAAGCGTTCGACCAGCATTGGCAGGGCCGCCCGCCGATCCGCCGGCTGCGCTTCGTGCAGGTGCCGGAAGTCTCCTCCCGCATCAACGCGCTGCTCTCGGGCGAGGTGGATTTCGCCTGCGACATTCCGCCAGATCAGATCCTGCAGATCGAACGCAATCCGCGCTTCGAGGTCGCCGGCGGGCCGATCAACAACACCCGCATCATCTGCTTCGACCAGCAGCATCCCGTACTCGCCAATCCGCTGGTGCGCCGTGCCCTGACGCATAGCATCGACCGCCGGTCGATCGTGGAAGCGTTGTGGTCGGGTCGCGTCGATGTGCCGCGGGGCCTGCAATGGGATTTCTACGACGACATGCTGGTGGCGGACTGGCAGGTGCCAGCCTTCGACCTGGCCGAGGCACGCCGCCTGCTGCGCGAGGCGAACTACCGCGGCGAGCCGATCCCCTATCGCTGCCTGAACAACTACTACACCAACCAGACCGCGACCGCGCAGATCCTGGTCGAGGGCTGGCGCGCCGCCGGTGTGAACGTTCAGCTGCAGATGATGGAGAATTGGGGCCAGATCACCGGCCGCGCGACGCAGCCTGGCATTCGCGACTGGTCGCAATCCTCCTCCCTGCCCGACCCGGTCGCGCAGATGGTGCCGAACTACGGCCGCGGCGGCGCACCCTGGGTGCGCGGTGAATGGCGCAACGAAGGCTTCGGCGCGCTGGCTGCCGAGTTGCAAGCCAGCACGGACCGTCCGCGTCGCCGCCAGGTCTGGGCGCAGATGCTGCAGATCATCGAGCGTGATGATCCTGCCTACACCGTTCTGCATCGGAACGGGAATTTCACGGCCAAGCGTCGCGACATCGCTTGGCGCGCCGCGCAGTCTTTCACCATGGATTTTCGCGCGACGAATTGGGGAGCTTGACCATGACCACCCTCACCCGCCGCGGCCTTCTGGCCGCCGGTGCCACGCCGCTCATCCTGCCGCGTTTCGCGATCGCACAGTCGGATCAGCGCCCCACTGTCACCATCGCCGTGCAGAAGATCGCCAATACCAACACGCTGGAGACGCTGCGCGAACAGTCCAATGTCGGCACGCGCACCTGGCACAGCTATGCCGAGACGCTGATCGAGCAGGATTGGACCGGCGATCTCGGCCTGAAGCCCGCGCTGGCCGAATCCTGGCGCCGCATCGATGACCGCACGGTGGAGCTCTCCCTTCGCCAGGGCGTGCGATTCCACGATGGCCGCGTGATGACGGCGGAAGACGTCGCCTTTTCCTTCAGCGCGGAACGCATGGGCTGGGGCATGACGGTGGAGCAGGCACGCAACCTGTTCGCGGTGATCCCTGGCCAAGCACAGGGCCGCACGCCTCCGCCCGAGGTCTTGGCCGTGTCGCGCCGTACCTATCCGGCCTTCGAGCGCATCGAGATCGTCAACGCCCACACCGTGCGTTTCGTCAACACGGTGCCGGACGTCACGCTGGAAGGTCGCATCAGCCGCAATGTCGGCATGATCCTGTCCCGCGCCGCCTTTGAGGCATCCTCCTCCTGGCTCGACTGGGCGCGGAAGCCGATCGGCACCGGCCCCTATCAGATCACCGAGTTCCGCCCCGACCAGTCGCTGATCCTGGAAGCCTTCGACGACTACTGGGGCGGCCGCCCGCCGATCCGCCGGCTGCGCTTCATGGAGGTGCCGGAGGTTTCGTCCCGCATCAACATGCTGCTGTCCGGCGAGGCGGATTTCGCCTGCGACATGCCGCCCGACCAGATCGCGACGGTGGAACGCAATCCGCGCCACCAGGTGGTCGGCGGCCCGATCATGAACCACCGCCTGACGGTGTTCGACAAGAACCACCCGGTGCTGGCGAACCCGCTGGTGCGCCGCGCCTTCACCCACAGCATTGACCGCGACGCCATCACCGCCGCGCTGTGGGACGGCCGCGCGCCGGTGCCGAAGGGGCTGCAATTCCCCTTCTATGGCGAGATGTTCCATCAGGATTGGGAAGCGCCGAAATACGACCTGGCGGAGGCCCGCCGCCTGCTGCGCCAGGCGAGCTACCGCGGCGAGGCAATCCCCTATCGCCTGCTGAACAACTACTACACCAACCAGACCTCCACCGCGCAGATCCTGGTGGAAGGCTGGCGGCAGGTCGGTCTGAACGTGCAGATCGAGATGCGGGAGAATTTCCCGCAGGTGCTGTCGCGCGAAGGAAGCCGCGGCGTGCGCGACTGGTCGAACAGCGCCAGCTTCAACGACCCCACCGCCTCCATCACTGCGCAGCACGGGCCGGAAGGCCAGCAATGGCAGATCGGCGAATGGCGCAACGAGGAATTCGGCCGCCTGTCCGGCGAGCTGGAGACCAGCACCGACCGCCCCCGCCGCCGCATCGCCTTCCGCCGCATGCTGGAAATCGCGGAGCGTGAGGACCCCGCCTACACCGTGCTGCACCAGTCGGTGAACCTCACCGCGAAGCGGCGCGATATCGCCTGGAACGCGGCGCAGTCCTTCACCATGGACTTCCGCAGCCGGAACTGGCGCGCATGAGCGCGCCTCTGGTGGCCATCAAGGGCCTGCGCGTCAGCTTCGACGGGCAGCCCGCCCTGCGCGGCATCGACCTCGATGTCGCGCCCGGTGAATCCGTCGGCTTGGTTGGTGAATCCGGCTGCGGCAAATCCGTCACCTGGCTCGCCGCGCTGGGCCTTCTGCCGGGCCGCGCCAGCATCACCGGCAGCGTGCGGTTGGAGGGCGAGGAACTGCTGCCCGCGCGGCCGCAGGTGCTGGACCGCGTGCGCGGCGGCCGCATCGCCATGATCTTCCAGGACCCGGCGAGCAGCCTCAACCCCGTGCATCGCATCGGCAAGCAGATTACGGAAGCCTTGCGCCTGCATCGCGGCATGGATGGTGCGCAGGCGCGTGCCGAGGCGAAGCGCCTGCTGGACCAGGTCGGCATCCCCGACGCCGCGCGTCGGCTGGATGCCTGGCCGCATGAGCTTTCGGGCGGGCAGAACCAGCGCGTGATGATCGCCATCGCGCTCGCCGGCCGTCCCGAACTGCTGGTGGCGGATGAGCCCACCACCGCGCTCGATGTCACCATCCAGGCGCAGATCCTGACCCTGCTGCAGGAGTTGCGGAAGGAGACGGGCATGGCGTTGGTGCTGATCTCGCACGATCTCGGCGTGGTTGCCGATAGCTGCGAGCGGGTCTGCGTGATGTATGCCGGGCGCATCGTCGAACAGGTGCCGACCGCGCGGCTGTTCGAGGCGCCGGCGCATCCCTATACCCGCGGCCTGCTCGGTGCGCTGCCGCCGCTGCATGGCCCGCGCCGCCCGCTTTCCGCCATTCCCGGTAGCGTGCCGGAACCCTGGGCGATGCCGCCCGGCTGCGCCTTCGCGCCGCGCTGCGCCATGCATGTCTCGGCCTGCGATTCCCATGTGCCGGAACAGGTCAGCCTGTCGCGCAACCACCGCGCCGCCTGCATCCGCGCCACCCTCCCCGCCCCGCATCCGGAGACTGTCTACGCATGAGGAAGGATGGGGAACTGCTGGTCGCGCAGGACATCACGCGCCGCTATGCGATGCGGCGCGGCGTGATGGGCAAGTCGGTGGAGGTGCGCGCCGTGGACGGCGTCTCCCTCACGCTGGAACGTGGGCGCACGCTGGGTCTGGTCGGTGAATCAGGCTGCGGCAAATCCACCACCGGCCGCCTCGTGCTGGGCCTGGAGCAGCCGGATAACGGCAGCGTCGCCTTCGAGGGTCGCCCGATGCCGGCGCCCAACACCCAGGAATGGCGCAAGCTGCGCGCGCGCATGCAGATGGTGTTCCAGGACCCGCTGGGCGCGCTGGATCGCCGCCTGCCGATCGGCGCGCAGGTGTCGGAGCCGCTGGAGATCCACAATGTCGGCACGCCAGCGGAGCGCAAGGAGCGTGTCGCCGAACTGCTGCGCGGCGTCGGCCTGCGGCCGGACCAGGCGGAGCGTTATCCGCACGAACTCTCGGGCGGCCAGCGGCAGCGCGCCGTGCTGGCCCGCGCGCTCGCCACCAACCCCGCCATGCTGGTCTGCGACGAGCCGATCAGCGCGCTGGATGTCTCGATCCAGGCGCAGGTGATGAACCTGCTGGTGGAACTGCAATCCCGCCTCGGCCTCGGCATTCTATTCATCAGCCACGATCTGCGCGCGGTGCGCCAGGTGAGCCACCGCGTGGCCGTGATGTATCTCGGCCGCATCGTCGAGGAAGGCGAGCCGGATGAGGTGCTGCACGATCCGGCGCACCCCTATGCCCAGGCTCTCGTCTCCGCCATTCCCCATCCCGGCAAGATCGGCCGCGGCATCGTGCTGCAGGGCGATCCGCCGAACCCCGCGGACCGTCCCTCCGGCTGCGCCTTTCATCCGCGCTGCGCCTTCGCCTCCGCGCTTTGCGCGCGCGAAACTCCCGTGCTGAAGCCGCGCCCCGCCGATGGCCGCATGGTCGCCTGCCACGTGGCGCAGGGCGAGATCGCGCCTGGCAATCTGCAGAAGGCCGCCTGACATGATGCGATTTTTCGCCAGCCGCCTGCTGCGCGCCGCCGTCACCATCATCATGGTGGTGACCTTCGCCTTCATCGTGCTGCGCCTTTCCGGCGACCCCGCGCAGATCATCATGGGCGCCGACGCACCGCCAGAGGCGGTTGACGCCTTCCGTACCGCCTGGGGTCTCGATCAACCCGTCTGGCTGCAATATTTCCACTACTTCGGCGCCATCGTGCAGGGCGACCTGGGCCGCTCCATGCGCGACGGGCGCGATGCCATCGTGCTGGTGACGGAGCGCATTCCGGCCACCCTCGCTCTCACCATCCCGGCGCTGATCATCAAGCTCGGTCTCGGCATCCCGGCCGGCATCACCGCCGCGCTGCACCGCAATTCCTTCATCGACCGCGCCGTGATGCTGCTGGCCGTCGCCGGCTTCACCGTGCCGTCCTTCGTGCTGGGCCTGTTGCTGGTGCTGGTCTTCGCCGTTCAGCTCGGCTGGCTGCCCTCCGGCGGGCAGGAAAGCTGGCGTCACGCCATCCTGCCCATCATCACCATGGGCGTCGGCGGCGCCGCCGTGCTGGCGCGCTTCACCCGCAGCGCCATGCTGGAAGTGCTCGGCCAGCCCTATATCCGTACCGCCTCCGCCAAGGGCGTGCCGTGGCGCGCCGTGGTCTGGGGCCATGCGCTGCCCAACGCCGCCATCCCCACCGTCACCATCGTGGGCTTCATGGTCGGCAGCCTGATCGCCGGCGCCGTCGTCGTCGAAAGCGTCTTCTCCTGGCCCGGCGTCGGGCGCCTGCTCGTCGTCGCCGTCGCCAACCGCGACCTCGCCGTCGTGCAATGCATCCTGCTGCTGGTCGCGGCCACCATGGTCACCGCCAATCTTGTGGTGGACCTGCTCTACGGCCTGCTCGACCCCCGGCTTCGCAACCAACCCAAGCGCGCGGCGGCCTGAACCATGTCCGATATCACCGCCCCCATCGCCCTTCCCACCACGGCGCCCCGCAAGGCGCGGCCGCTGCCGCCGCCGATGGTGATCTTCGGCCTGCTGTGGCTGGCCGCCATGCTGGCCACCGCGCTGCTGGCCGATGTCATCAGCCCCTACGCCTACACGGCGCTCGACCTGCGCAACCGCCTCTCGCCCCCTATCGGCATGGGCGGCACCTGGCTGCACCCGCTCGGTACCGACGAGCTCGGCCGCGACGTGCTGGCCCGCCTGATCTACTCGATCCGCATGAGCCTGCTGATCGCCTTCGGCGCCACCATTATCGGCGCCGTCGTCGGAACCACCCTCGGCTTCCTCGCCGCGCACTTCCGCGGCTTCGTGGAACAGGTGGTGCTCGCGCTGGTCGACTTCTCCGCCAGCCTGCCCTTCCTGATCCTGGCGCTGTCGGTCCTCGCTTTCTTCGGCAACTCCATGCTGCTGTTCATCTGTCTGCTCGGCTTCCACGCCTGGGAACGCTACGCCCGCATCGCCCGCGGCCTGGCGATCTCAGCCAACGGCCAGGGCTACGCTGCCGCCGTGCGCCAGCTCGGCGCCTCCCCCTGGCGGATCTACGGCCGCCACGTGCTGCCCAACATCGCCTCCACCCTCATCGTCTCCATGACCCTCGCCTTCCCGGAAATCATCCTGCTGGAATCCGGCCTCTCCTTCCTCGGCCTCGGCGTGCAACCCCCCGCCACCTCCCTCGGCTCCATGGTCGGCTACGGCCGCGAATACCTGACCCGCGCCCCCTGGATCCTGCTCGCCCCCGCCTTCACCATCATCCTGACCACCCTGTCCGTCTCCCTCCTCGGCGACTGGCTCCGCGACCGCCTCGACCCGACCCTGCGGTGAGGAGGGTGGGCGCTGGTTGCTTGCAGGGGGGGCGCTGCCCTCCCCGCACCCCTCCCGCGAAGGGGCAGTGGCCCCTTCGAACCCATGGATGAGGGGTAGGCGAGAGGAGGGGCGCAGCGGGCGCGTTGGGACAAGCGGTAGCTTCCTGCCCCTCCTCTCGCCTACCCCTTACCGGGATCCCAAAGGGACCACTGTCCCTTTGGCAGGGGGTGCAGGGGGACAGCGTCCCCCTGCAATCACCCGCACCACCTTCCTCAACCATAGGAGTCCGTGTCGATGTCGCGTTTCGTGCTGGTGGCCTTGGATGGGTTGAGGCCGGACATGGTGTCGGCGACCGCAACGCCGCATTTGGCAGGGTTGGTCGCGGCGGGGACGCGGTTTGGGAATGCGCGGAGTGTGTTTCCGAGTGAGACGCGGGTGGCGACGCCCTCCTTGATCACCGGGTGCCGTCCGGGTGGGCATGGGATGGTGGCCAATACCTTGTTTGATGCGGGGGTGGCACCGGATCGGCTGTTGCGGACGAAGCTGGTGGCGGATGTGCTGGCCATGGCGAAGGGGGCGGAGAGCCCGCTGGAGCGGTTGAGCCTGGGGGAGAGGCTGGCGGCGGCCGGGCGCAGTTTTGCGCTGGTCAGCGCGGGCACGGCGGGGGCGGCGCGGCTGCTGCATCCGGCGGCGGAGCGGCTGGGCAGTTTTCGCTGGAATGTCGAGGATACCGAAGGCGCGACGGCGGCGGAGGTGCGGGAGGCGCTGGGCGAGACTCCGGCCCATGCCGTGCCGAATCTCGGGCGCGTGGCGCATGCGGGGCGGGTGCTGCTGGAGCATGTGCTGACGAAGCTGAAACCCGACGTGGCGCTGCTGTGGCTGTCGGAGCCGGATATCGCCTTTCACTGGGGCGGGTTGTTGTCGCCTGAGGCGAAGGCTGGGCTGACGGCGGCGGATGCCGTGGTGGGCCAGGTGGTGGCCTGGCGGGATGCGCAGCCGGATGCGGCGGAGATCGGCATCGTGGTGCTGTCCGACCATGGCCATGTGACCGGGCGCGGCAAGTTGTCGCTGGCGGCGGAGCTGCGGCGCGCGGGCTTCCGGGCGGGCACCGGCATGGCGCCGGATGTGGATGTGGTGGTGGCGCCGGCGGCCGCGCCGGGCCTCTGGTTCCGGGATCAGGCGTTGGCGCCGCAAGTGGCGGATTTCCTGGCGACGCAGAGCTGGGCGGGGCCGCTGCTGGCGCGCGATCCGGGGATTCTGCCGGCGGGCCAGGCCATGGCGCTGTCGGTGCTGGGCAGCGGGCATCGTCGCAGCGCCGATCTTGTGGCGACCTTTGCCGGTTCCGCGGAGGCCGATGAATGGGGCCTGCCGGGCCATGCGCCCTTCGATGCACCGGATGTGCCGGAGGGTGGCGGCATGCATGGCGGGCTGCACCGGGCGGAGCTGGCGACGGTGCTGGTGATGCAGGGCGGCCCGTTCCGGCGTGGCGCGGTGGCGCAGGCGCCGGCCGACCTGACCGACATCGCCCCCACCGTGCTGCACCTGCTGGGTCTGGGCACGGAGGGCTGCGAGGGCCGTCCGCTGGCCGCCGCCTGGGACGCGGCGCGGGACGCCGCGCCGCTGCACGAGCTGGTCGAGATGCCGCGCGGCTTCGTGCTGGAGGCGATGCGGGCGGAGCCGGATGGCCGGCTCTACCCCACCGGCATGCGCCGGGGTTAGCGGATCGGCGGCGCGTACATCAGGCCACCACGGGTCCAGAGGTCGTTCTGCCCGCGGTCGAGGCCGATCGGCGTGTTCTCGCCCAGGTGGCGGGCGAAGATCTCGCCGTAATTGCCCACCGCCTTGATGGCGTTGTAGGCCCAGCGGCGATCGAGCCCCATGAAGGGGCCGTGGTCGCCGGTGACGCCCAGCAGGCGGCGCACATCGGGGCGCGGGCTGGAGAGCATCTCGTCCAGATTGGCCTGGGTGATGCCGAGTTCCTCCGCCTCGATCAGCGCGTAGATCGTCCAGCGGACGATATCGAACCACTGGTCATCGCCCTGCCGCACGGCGACGGCCAACGGCTCCTTCGAGATGCGATCGGGCAGGATCACGTGGTCGCGCGGATTCTGCATGGCCGAACGCGCACCGGCCAGCTGCGAGGCGTCGGTGGTGAAGACGTCGCAGCGGTTGGACTGGTAGGCGATGCGCGTCTCGTCATTCTGCTCGAAGACGACGGGGCGGACGCGGATGTTGTTGGAGCGTGCCCAGTCGGCCAGGTTCAGCTCACTGGTGGTGCCGGAGGTGACGCAGAAGCTGGCGCCGTCCAGCTGCGTGCCGCGCGTCACGCCCAGGCTGCGACGCACCAGGAAGCCCTGGCCGTCGTAGAAGTTCACGGCGGTGAAGTTCAGGCCATTGGCGGTGTCGCGGCTCTGCGTCCAGGTGGTGCTGCGCGGCAGCAGGTCGATCTGGCCCGATTGCAGCGCCGTCATGCGGGAGGCGGAGTTGAGGATGGTCCAGCGCGCGGTGCCGGCATCCCCGAGCACGGCGGCGGCGACGGCACGGCAGGTATCGGCATCGAGGCCGGTATAGACGCCGCGGCTGTCCATCACACCCAGGCCAGGCGCACCGGGATGGCCGCCGCACAACACCGTGCCACGGGCGCGCACCGCCTGCAGCGTCGGTCCCGGCGCCGCCACGCTCTGCGCCAGCGCGGGCAGCGCGAGCGACAGCAGCAAGCCCGCCGCGGCGAAGGTCCTGGTCATCATCTTTGGTGTTCCTCCATGCGGCGCGCGGTTCGTGCCGTCGCCATTTGCCATGCCGCCACGGCGCCAAGCACGCCGAAAGCCAGCAGGAATCGAGTCGTGTCATCGAACACATGACCGAAGGCCGCGACCAATCCGGCCACTGCCATGCCGATCCGGATCGCCACTCCGGTCGGTGCCATCAGATAGCCGGCATAGGAGGCCGTGATCAGCGTCAGCGCCCCGACCTGGATCGAGGTGGCGAGGAAGATGTCCAGCGCCGAACCACGGAACATGATCGCCGGGTCATAGATGAAGGCGAAACCCACGGTGAAGCCGGCGATGCCGAAGCGGGTGGCATGGATGCTGGTGATGGTAGGGCTGGATTTGGCGATGGCCGCGGCGGCGAAGGCGGCGGCGGCAACGGGTGGCGTCGCATCCGCGATGACTGCGAAGTAGAAAATGAACAGATGCGCCGCCAGCATGTCCACGCCCAGCGGTGCGCCCAGTTCCAGCACCTGCGGCACGCCGATGGCGGCGGCGATGATGTAGCTGGGCGTCGTCGGCACGCCGAGGCCGAGCACCAGGACCGTGGTCGCCAGCAGCACCAGCAGCAAGGCCAGGTTGCCCCCGGCCAGCCCCTTGATGATGCCGCCGAAGGCCACGACCATGCCGGTTGCCGTCAGTGCGGAGACGACGATGCCCGCCCCGGCGATGGAAACCGCCAGCGGTGCCATGGTCAGCCCCGCCTGGGCCAACGCTTCCACGATCTGGCGTGGCGACATGCGCGTGCGCTGGATGATCATCGCCGTCAGCACCATGGCGACCGTGGCGCAGAAGGCGGCGAAATTGCCGGACCAGCGTTCGGTCATCAGCCAGACCAGCACGACGATGGGCAGCACCAGATGCACATCGGCCAGAACCTCCCGCCAGGCCGGGATGTCCTTCAGCGGCATGGCGGTCAGGCCGAGCTTCTTCGCCTCGAAATGCACGGCGGCGAGAATGGCGAAATAATACAGCACCGCGCCGATGGCGGCGGCGATCAGGATCTCGCCATAGGGGATGTTGGTGATCTCGGCCATGACGAAGGCGGCCGCCCCCATCACGGGGGGCATCAGCGCGCCGCCCACGCTGGCGGCGCTTTCGATACCGCCCGCGACGCTGCGCTTGTAGCCGACCTTGATCATCAGCGGGATGGTCATGGCGCCGGTGGTGATGACATTGGAGACGGAGGAGCCGCTCATCGTGCCGAACAGGCCCGAGGTGATGACCGCGACCTTGGCCGGCCCGCCGGTGTAGCGCCCGGCGAGCGCCGCGCCGAGGTTGGAGAACAGCCGCCCCGTGCCACTGGCCTGCATGAAGCTGCCGAACAGGATGAAGACGGCGATGGTGGTGGCGACGATCCCGGTCAGCGGCCCGTAGATGCCGCCCGCGGTCGGCACCAGCCAGGCGGATTCAACAATCTCCGCCAGGGTGAAGGGCCGGGCATTCAGAACGCCGGGCAGCAGATAGCCCCACTGCATATAGGCGAGGCAGCCCAGCACCATCCAGGCGAGGCCAGGTTCCACCGCACGGCGCGTCGCTTCCAACAGCGTCACGATAGCGATGATGCCCAGCACCATCATCGGCGTGGTGAAGGGGTCGACATATTCCATGCGGTCGGCGACCGCCATCCAGTTCCACATCACCCAGGCATGCGGCAAAGCGGAGGCGACGGCCCAGATCCAGTCAAGGATCGAGGGCCGGTCCTTTGGCGAGGATTTGGCAAAGGCCGGGTACAGCAGGAACAGCAGCGGCGTGAACACCAGCAGGTGAAAGCCGCGCATCTGAATCGGCTCGGGGAACCCCGTGCCGCCGAAATACAGGTGGACCGCCGCAGCCGCGGCGGCCCAGGCCCAACAGACCCACTTCAGTGGGCCGGCGAGTTCACGCATGCTTCTGCGCCGGCCCCGCCACCGATCAGGCCGGCATCACGCCGGCTTCGCGGAAGGCCCGCGCCGCGCCGGGGTGCAAGGGAACGCCATTGTACTTCCAGGCCACCGCCGGATCGAAGGCGCCCATGGAGGCATGGATCTGCGTCAGGCGCGTGCCGCGGTTCTTGATGAGGGTCTTGGTGATGCCATAGGCGACATCATCCGGCACCGTCTCATGCGCCAGGATCACGCTGTCCATAGTGGTCACCATCAGGTCGCGCGACTGCAGCTGCGGATAGGTGGCCGCCGGCAGCGTGCCCTCGGCATAGGCGTAGGTATCCGCCAGGTGCTTGCGGACATCGTCCGGGAAGCCGACGAGCTGGGAGGCGCGGCGGCCCTGGCCGATCTCGGTGAGGATCGCGGCGGGCTTGGCCAGCGCGCAGTACAGGTAGTCCACCTGGCCATCGGCATAGGCGGCGGCGATATCGGCGTAGCTGCCGTTTAGGTAGCGGCCGCCGTCGCTGCGGATCTTGTCCGGGCTGGTGCCAAGGAAGCGCAGGATGCGCTGCAGCGTCATTTCGTCGGTCGACGACCGCTGCGGGCATGCGATCTTCAGCCCGCGCTGGGTCAGGATCTCCCGCATCCCCTCCGGCCCGGTGCCGACGGCGCGGACCAGGTTGTGCTCGGTCGGGCTGTAGCCGGTGCCGAGGCTGCGCAGGCGCTCATGCTTGGCGGTATAGGGCTCCTCGCCCCGCGCGGCCGCGGCGGTGAAGGCATCGATGCCCCAGCCGAGCTGCGACTGGCCGTTGTTCACGCGGGTGGAATTCGCCAGCCCACCGCCGGGCACCACACGGATGCGGATATTCGGGTTCTCCTCCCCGATCAGGGAGGAAAGGCCGGCGGCCATGGTGTACCAGCCGCCGCCAACGGAGCCGGCAACCCATTCAAAGGTCTGTTGCGCCTGGGCCGTGCGCACGAAGGGTGCGGAAAGCGCGGCGGCGCCCAGCAGCAGCGCGCTGCGGCGCGGAATCATCATGGCCATCGAGGGCCTCCCCATTATGTCTGCGGCGCGGATCATGCGCGCCGCTTCGCCCGGCTTGCAACCGGGTCGGGGACAGGTTTTGGCGGCTGCGGGCCGCCAACTGCTCAGCTTCGCAGCAGATAGGGCCGCGCCGCCTGCATCGCCGGCCCGCAGCCGGGCGCCGCCTCCGCCAGCACGGCGTCGGGCTGCACCGTGCCGATCCAGCTGCCGATGCCCGTCCGGATCGCCCACCAGGGGTCCTCCGTGGCGCGCCGCAGCAGCGCCGGCGCGGCCGAGGCGCCGCAGACCGCCACCTGGGCCACCACCGCCGGCGGGGCATTGGCCTCCGCCAGGCGGGACTGCACCTCCGCGGTCAGGGGGTTCACGAGGAAGGCCAGGACGAACCAGGCGATCAGATCGCCGATCATTGGCCAGGACCCTGGCCGGGGTCGATGGTGGTCATGCGCTGCAACCTCCGCGATGGGAGGTCCGACATCGCGCGGCTGCGCCAGAGGGGCCCGGACCTGAGCGCCCATCTGGCCGCGCCGGCCGGGCTGTTCAAGGCCAGTTGCGTCCCGGTCGCAGCCAGCCCCATGCTGGCGGCACAACTTCCTTGCCGGAGAGACCCATGTATCGCCGCAGCCTGATGGCCGGACTGGCCGCCGCCGGGACCCTCAAATTCGGCCTGCCCGCACCCGCTTTGACCCAGGGCACGGCCGCGCACACCCTGCGCTTCATTCCGCAGGCGGATGTCACGACGCTCGACCCGCTGAACACCACCAGCTACGGCGTGCGCAACCACGGCCATATGTGCTGGGACACGCTCTACGGCCCCGACACCAACTTCGTCATGCGCCCGCAGCTGTGCGAGGGGCATGTGGTGGAGGATGACGGGCTGCGCTGGGTCTTCACCCTGCGCCCGGGGATCAAGTTCCATGACCTGGAGCCGATCCGCGCGCAGGATGCCATCGCCTCCATCGCCCGCTGGTCGGCACGGGACACGCTGGGCCAGACGCTGCGCGCCCGCACGGAAAGCATGACCGCGCTGGATGAGCGCCGCTTCGAGATCCGCCTGACGCAGAAGTTCGGCCCGATGCTGGAGGCCCTGGGCAAGCCCTCCTCCTACCCCTGCTTCATCTTCCCTGAGCGCTTCGCCACGGTGGACCCGACGCGCCCCTTCACCGAGGTGGTCGGCAGCGGCCCCTATCGCTTCGTCGCCAGCGAGCGCCTGTCCGGTGCCCGGGTGGTCTATCAGAAATTCGCCGAATACGTGCCGAATCCGAACCCGCCGAGCCTGCTGGGCGGTGCCAAGATCGCGCATTTCGAGCGGGTGGTGTTCAACGTCATGCCGGATGCCGGCACCGCGGCGGCCGCCATCCAGGCCGGCGAGATCGACTGGTATGAGCAGGTGGCGCCGGACCTGCGCCCAGTGCTGGCGCGCAACCGCGACATCACGGTGGATCGGGTGGATTTCGGCGGGTTGATGGCGAACCTCCGCTTCAACCACCTGCACCCGCCCTTCGACGATGTGCGGGTGCGGCGCGCGCTGCTGCATTCGATCAACCAGGCCGATTTCATGGCCTCCATCATGGGCACCGACCGGGCGCTTTGGGCGGACGGCATGGGCCCCTTCCCGCGATCCTCGCCCCTGGCCAATGACGAGGGCATCACCGCCTTGACCAGCCCGCGCAGCTTCGACGCGGCACGTGCGGCGCTGCGGGAAGCCGGATATGCCAACCAGCCGGTGACGGTGCTGCACCCCACCGACGTGGTGAACAACAACACCATGACCACGGTGCTGACCGATGCGCTGAAACGCTCCGGCCTCAACGCCGAAAGCGCCACCAGCGACTGGGGCACGGTGTTGCAGCGGCGCGGCCGGATGGAACCGCCGGGCCAGGGCGGCTGGAATGCGCTGATCGTGCTGTTCGGCGGCGTCGATCTGGCGAATCCCGGCGTTCACCCGCTGCTGCGCGCCAATGGCCGCCAGGCCTGGTTCGGCTGGCCCACCAGCCCGGCGCTGGAGGCGCTGCGCGACGAATGGCTGGAAGCGCCGGACCTCGACGCCCAGAAGGGCATTGCCCGCCGTTTGCAGGCGCAGTTCTGGCAGGACGTGCCCTTCATCCCGCTCGGCCAGTATTTCGTCGACAGCGCCTGGCGGAAGGACATTTCGACACCGCAGAAGGGCATGGCGCTGCCGATCAACGTGCGGCGGGTGTGAGCGGGGGGTGCTGGCCGAGGCTGGCGGATAGGGTGGGATTCGAACCCACGGTGGGCGTGAACCCACGGCGGTTTTCAAGACCGCTGCCTTAAACCACTCGGCCACCCATCCTTGCCGCCGGCACGCCGACTATACCCCGGCCAGCGTCCCGGCGGAATGTCCCCCGCGCTTCACGCCAGCGCCGCCGCCACCGTTGGCGCCAGGCCCGCGAATTCAGCGGCGCGGGGGCTGCGGGGGCGCCAGGCCAGGGCCAGCATGCGGCCGGGGGCAGCCGCCCCCTCCAGCCGGCGGACCTCGACCGGGGCGTCGCCCAGCACTCCGCCGCTGATGGCCAGCTGCGGCAGCAGGGTGATGCCGAGCCCGCCGGCGACCATCTGCACAAGGGTGTGCAGGCTGGTGGCGGAAAATCCCTCCTCGGCGATGGCGGACAGACCGCGGGGCAGGCCGCAGGCGGCCTCGGCATGGCCGCGCAGGCAGTGGCCGTCCTCCAGCAGCAGCAGCCGCTCACCGGACAGGGCCGAGACCGGCACCGCCTCGCGACTGGCCAGGTGGTGGCCGCGCGGCAGGGCGACGCGGAATTCATCCTCCGCCAGGGGCAGGGTCTCCATCGTGCCGGCCGCGGGCAGGGCCAGCAGCAGCAGGTCCAGCTTCCCGGACTCCAGCCCCGCCACCAGCCGATCGGTCAGATCCTCCCGCAGCCATAGGCGCAGGCGGGGATAGGCCTGGCGCAGGGCCGGCATCAGGCGGGGCAGCAGGAAGGGACCGATGGTGGGGATGACGCCCAGGCGCAGCGGACCCGAAAGCGGGTCCCGCGCCGTGGCTGCCGTCTCCGCCACCGCCTCCAGCGCCGACAGCGCCGTGCGCGCGCGGGCCACCAGCTCCAGGCCCAGCGGCGTGAAGACCGGCCGCTTCACCGCCGTGCCGCGTTCCAGCAGCGCCGCGGCCAATTGCCGTTCCAGCGCGATCAAGCCGGCCGAAAGCGTCGATTGGGTGACCGCGCAGGCCGCCGCCGCACGGCCGAAATGGCCGTGGTCTGCCAGCGCCACCAGGTAGCGGAGCTGTTGCGGACTGGGGAGGAGCATGATCGACAGAACCGATGAAAAGCTGGAAAACTATTCATTGGCACATCATGCTGCACTGCGCCATATGAGCCCCGTGGCGGCGTAGGCCGTGACGAGATCCGCGAAACCTCCCCAGGAGAGAACCGCATGCTGACCGTTGGCGACAAGTTCCCGGCCTTCAAGCTCACCGCCGTCAAGGGCGGCAAGGAGGGCCTGATGGGCCCGGGCAAGTCCTTCACCGAGATCACGGAGACTACCGACGCTGGCAAGTGGAAGGTCGTGTTCTTCTGGCCGAAGGACTTCACCTTCATCTGCCCGACCGAGATCGCCGCCTTCGGCAAGCTGAACACCGAATTCTCCGACCGTGACACCGTGCTCTACGGCGCCTCGACCGACAGCGAGTTCGTGCACCTGAACTGGCGCGTCTACAACGAGGATATCCGCAACCTCGAGATCCCGATGCTCGCCGACACCAAGCGCGAGCTTTCCGAGGCGCTCGGCATCCTCGACAAGAATGAGGGCGTGCCGCTGCGCGCGACCTTCATCGTGGACCCGGAGGGCACGATCCAGTGGGCCGCCGTGAACGGCCTGAACGTCGGCCGCAACCCGCAGGAAGTGCTGCGCGTGCTCGACGCGTTGCAGACCGACGAGCTGTGCCCCTGCAACTGGGAGAAGGGCAAGGACGTCCTGAACCCGCAGGCGCTGTTCGAGAAGGCGGCCTGATCCAGCCGTAGGTCCCGGGGCGAGTGCCCCGGGGTGCGACGCTGTCTGGGTCGCCCCAGAGCGTGAGAGGGGGGCTTTGGCCCCCCTTTTGAATCCCTCCTGCCCCTGCCCCGCCTTCGGCGGCCGTGGTGCCCCCCTTTGATGAGGTCCCTCCCCATGTCCCTCGAATCCATCCGTGGCCGGCTGCCCGAATACGCCAAGGACCTGAAGCTAAACCTCGGCTCCCTGGCCGCGGAGCCGGTGCTGAACCAGCAGCAGCGCGCCGGCACCTTCGTCGCCTCCGCCATCGCCAGCCGCAATGCCGAGCTGACCGCCGCGATGATCGCCGAATTCGGCCCGCAGCTTTCGCCGGAGGCGCTGACCGCCGCCAAGGCCGCCGCCGCGATCATGGGCATGAACAACGTCTATTACCGTTTCACCCACCTGGTGGGCGGCGACTACGCGACCATGCCGGCGAAGCTGCGCATGAACGTCATGGCCAAGCCGGGCGTGGAGAAGGTGGATTTCGAGCTGTGGTCGCTCGCCGTCTCCGCCATCAATGGCTGCGGCATGTGCATGGAAAGCCACGAGAAGATCGTGCTGCATGGCGGGCTGAGCAAGGAACAGGTGCAGGCCGCCGTGCGCATCGCCGCCGTGGTGCATGCCACCGCCGCGACGCTGGACGCCGAGGATGCGATGGCGGGGGGCGTCCAAGCCGTCGCGGCCTGACAAAGCATATGCCCGCCGCCTTCAGCGGCGGGTCGCGCGGCGCCGCCTTCCCCCGGGGCGGCGCTGCGTAGCCTAAGTCTACCCGCCATAGCCCGATACGCGCGGCAGCCACAGCGCGATGTCCGGGAAGGCGATCAGCATCAGCGTGCCGAAGGCCAGCATCAGCATATAGGGCAGGATCGAGCGGTTCACCTCATCCAGCGGCGCGCCCGTGATCGCCTTGATGACCACCAGGTTCAGCGCCACCGGCGGCGAGATCAGCGCCATCTCCAGGCTGAGCGTCAGCAGAATGCCGTACCAGACCTTGTCGATGCCGAGTGTGTCGAGCAGCGGCAGAATGGCCGGCATGGTCAGCAGGATGATGGAGAAGCTCTCCAGCACCAGACCGAGGATGAACAGCAACACCATCATCGCGATCAGGAAGCCGGTGCGGCCCAGGCCAAGATCGCCCACCAGCTGTGTCAGCTCCTGCGGAATGCGCAGCTTCGTCAGCATGTAGCCATAGATCGCCGCGCCGGCGATGATCAGCAGCAGCATGGCGGAGGTGCGCGTCGCCTCCTGCACCCCATGCACCATGTCGCGCCAGCTCAGCGTCCGGTAGATCAGCGCGGCAATGAACAAGGCATAGAGCGTGCCGGTGCCGGCTGCCTCGGTGGCGGTGAAGACGCCGAGATAGATGCCGCCCAGCACGAAGATCGGCAGCGACAGCGACCAGCCCGCCCGGGCCAGGGCCAGATGCACCGATTCCGACGGTGGCTCATCCTTGGGCACCACTGCGCGGCCCTCGGTGATGAAGCAATAGACGGCGAACATCACCGCCATCAGCAGGCCGGGGATCAGCCCCGCCAGGAACAGCGCCGCGACCGAGGTCTCGGTCACATAGGCATAGAGCACCATGGGCGCGGAGGGCGGGATCAGGATGCCGAGCGTGCCACCGCCCGCCACCACACCGAAGGCGCCCTTGCGGGACATGCCGTAGCGCAGCATCTGCGGGATCGCGATCTTGCCGATGGTCAGCGCCGTGGCGACGGAGCTGCCGCTGATCGCGGCGAAGATGGTGCAGGCGGCGACCGTGGCGATGCCGACGCCGCCGCGCACATTGCGCAGCAGGGCGAAGGCGGCGTTGTAGAGGTCGTCCACCACCTTCCCGCGCACCATCACATGCGCCATCAGCATGAACAGCGGGATGGCGACCAGCAGATAGCCATCGAGCTTGCCGATCACCATCTCGCCCAGGGCCGGCACGGCGCCCTCGACCAGGAACAGCACGGCCAGCGGCAGCACGAACAGCGCCGCGAACATCGGCATGCCGAGCCAGAGCAGGGCGATCAGCGCGCCGAGCAGCAGAAAGAAGGTCACGCGCCTCGTACTCCGTGGGGTTACTCGGCCTGGGCGAGCGAGTCGCGCGGGATCTCGTCCTTGTCGTCCGGCAGATAGGCCGGATCATGCCCCAGCAGCAGCAGAAGGGACTGGCAGGTGGCGACCAGCATCAGCAAGGCGGCGCCCACCGGCAGCAGCGCCTGCACCCACCAGGCCGGGACACCTTCCAGATCCGTCATCATGCCGACCATGCGGCTGAAGGAGACCATCTCGATCCCCGCATCCAGCAGCACCGCGGCAACCGCGACGACGGAGAGCGTGCCCACCAGATGCACCACCCGCGCCAGCCTTGGGCCGACGCGCTTGCGAGCGATATCCACGCCGATGTGCTCGAAGCGGCGCTGCGCCTCGGCGGAGGCCAGCATCACCACGCCCACCACCAGCCAGCCCGCCACCTTATCGGTCCAGGGCACCGGCTGGCCGAGCAGGTAGCGCATGCCCACCGCATAGCCGACCAGCACCACGCAAAGCACGGTCAGCACCCCACCCAAGGCACCGGCGAAGCGCGCCACCAGCGCGACGGCGCGCTCCAGCCCGCGCATCAGGCGGCGGGGATCGCGCGCAGCAGCTCGACGGCGCGCGGGCCGCCCTCCGGCGCCATGCGGTTGAAGGCGGTGATGACGGGCGGCTGCATCGCCGCCTGCCAGGTCGCGGTCTCGGCAGGCGTCTGCTCATGCACCGTCATGCCGCGTTCGCGCAGTGTGACCAGCGCGGCCGTCGCGGTGTCTTCCGTGATCTGCATCTGGTCCTGTTCCGCCTTGCGGGCGGCGGCCTCGATAGCGGTGCGATGGGTGGCGTTCAGCCCGTTCCACCAGCGCGGATTCACATAGACATGGCTCATGACGGAGAAGTACGGCGCGACGGTGCCGAACTTCTGGATCTCGTAGTAGCGGCGCGACACGGCGGCGGAGATGTCGGTCAGCCCGGCATCCAGCACGCCGGACTGCAAGGCCTGGGACACTTCCGGCCCCGGCATGGCGGAAGGCGCGGCGCCGACGGCGGACAGCGCATGGTCGGTCAGCGCGTTCAGCCCGCGGATCTTCAGGCCCTGGAAGTCGGCCAGGTTGATGATGGGCTTGCGGTTGGAGGTGAAGATGCTCTGCCGCGTGGTGTAGAGCCACATCAGGTTGCGCACGGCCCGGCGCTCGAGCAGCCCTTCCAGGAACTTCGCGGCGTCACTGCCTGGGAAGCGGCGGATGCGGGCGATATCGGTGAACAGATAGGGCAGCGTCGGCGCGTTCATCTCCGGGATAGTGGTGCCCCACTGGAAATTCACGGCCGCCGCGGCCTCAAAGGCCCCGCGCGCCACGCCCGGAAAATTCTCGCCGGCCTTGGCAAGCTGTTCCGCCGGGAAGACCTGCACATCCACCTGGCCATTGCTGCGCGCCTTCACATCCTCGGCGAAGGCGGCGATCACCCGGGCATTGTGGTGGGAGGGCGGAAACTGATGCGACAGCCGCATGGTGACCGCCGCCTGGGCCGCGGCGAGACGCGGCAATGCGGGCGTGGCGAGGGCGGCGGCAAGCAGGTGGCGGCGGCGCATGGCGGCGGACTCCTCCGTTGATTTACCCGGACCTTTGCGGCAGAGCGCGATCCGGGTCAACCATTCGGGAGGTCCGCGGTGGGTCAGCCCACCAGGCTGTCCGGCACCCCGGCCGCCAGCACGGCCGCACGCTGGCGTTCCGCCACCGCTTCCTCGGTGAAGTCCTCGACCAGTTCCATGAACAGCCGGTGCCAATTGGCCTGGGCCTTCAGGCGGAAGAAGACGCTGCCGAGGCCGATCGCGGCGCGGTCCATCAGCGGGAATTCGCGGGGGATCTTCACCCCACCGGTCCGCTTCAGCCCCTGATGCACCGTCTGCGCGATCTTCCGCCCATAGCTCGGATCGTCGGAGGGGGTGATGGGGCGCACCTTGTCCTCGACCAGCGGCTCATACAGGAAGCGCGCCCAGAGGTTGAGCACCTCCATCGTTTCCTTGGAGAGGTTGCGGAAGCCCCAGATGCCATAGGCATGGGCCGCCTTCTCGCGGTCGTCGTCGCGCACCGCCTCATACAGCATCACCACGCCGGTGACGAAGCTGGCCGGGAAGATGCGGATAACACCGAAATCCAGCAGGTTCACGCCAAAGCCCACCTCGGCATCCGGGCGTACTTGGTAGTTGCCCAGATGCGGGTCGCCATGGATCACGCCGTAGCGGTAGAACGGCACGTACCAGGCGCGGAACAGGGCGCGGGCATAGGCATTGCGCTCCTCCTCCGGCGGGTCTTCCTCCAGCCGGCGGAGAATGGGGCGACCTTCCAGCCAGCTCATGGTCAACAGGCGCTTGGTGGTCAGCTCCGGCACCGCGGTCGGCACGGTGACGCCGGGGGTGCCGGCCAGGATCGCGCCGTAGAGGCGCATGTGGCTGGCCTCACGCTCGTAATCCAGCTCCTCCCGCAGCCGGGCGGAGAGCTCAGTATAGGCCTCGGCATTGTCGAGGGTGCTGTCCATGCGCTGGTACAGGCTCAGCGCCATCTTCAACTGCCGCAGATCGGCTTCGACGATGCTGGGCATGTCCGGATATTGCAGCTTGCAGGCCACCTCCCGCCCATCCGGCAGGGTGCCGCGATGCACCTGGCCGAGGCTCGCGGCGGCCACCGCCTCCTGCGTGAAGGAGGTGAAGCGGGATTGCCAGGCGGGGCCCAGCTCGCCCTGCATGCGGCGGCGCACGAAGGCCCACCCCATCGGCGGGGCGTTGGACTGCAGCGTCGCCAGTTCCTGGGCGTATTCCTCCGGCAGCGCATCCGGCACCGTGGACAGGAACTGCGCCACCTTCATCAGCGGACCCTTCAGCCCGCCCAGGATCTGCTTCAGACCCTCCGCATGCGCGGCCTTGTCCGTCTTCAGGCCGAGGAAGCGTTCCCCGGCCACCCGCGCGGCGATGCCGCCGACGGCGCCGGAGGTGCGGACCATGCGGCGCATCTCGCCAAACAGGGTGGAGCCCTTCTGATCCTCGGCCATGGGTTCAGGTGGCCTTTTCCAACTCGTCGATAAAGCCTGAAATCACGTCCAGCCCCTTGTTCCAGAAGGCCGGGTCGGAGGCGTCGAGGCCGAAGGGCGCCAGCAATTCCTGGTGCCGCTTGGTGCCGCCGGCGCGCAGCATCTCCAGGTACTTCTCCTGGAAGCGCGGATGCCCGTCCCGGAACACGCCATAGAGCGCATTCACCAGGCAATCCCCGAAGGCATAGGCATAGACGTAGAAGGGCGTGTGCACGAAGTGCGGGATATAGGCCCAGTACACGCTATAGTCGGGCGTGAAGTCGAAGGCCGGGCCGAGGCTCTCGGTCTGAATCCGCATCCAGATCTCGCCGATCCGCTCATGCGAAAGCTCACCCTTGCGGCGCTCGTCATGCAGCAGCGTCTCGAAGCGATAGAAGGCGATCTGGCGGACGACGGTGTTGAGCATGTCCTCCACCTTGCCGGCCAGCAGCATGCGCCGCTTCTTCGGGTCGGTCTCGGCATCCAGCACGGCCCGGAAGGTCAGCATCTCGCCAAAGACACTGGCGGTCTCGGCCAGGGTCAGCGGCGTGGAGGACATCAGATAGCCCTGCTGCGCCGCCAGCACCTGATGCACGCCATGCCCCAGCTCATGCGCCAGCGTCATCACGTCCCGCGCCTTGCCGTGATAGTTCAGCAGCAGATAGGGGTGGGCGGAGGGCACCGTCGGGTGGGCGAAGGCGCCGCTGGCCTTGCCGGGGCGTAGCGCCGCGTCAATCCAGGGCTTGTCGAAGAAGGGCGCGGCGATGCGCTCCAGCTCCGGGCTGAAGGCGCCATAGGCGGCACGCACGCGGGCCACGGCATCCGGCCAGGGGATGGTGGTGTCCGTGTCATCCGGCAGCGGGGCGTTGCGGTCCCAATGCTGCAGCTTCTCCAGCCCCAGCCACTTCGCCTTCATCGCGTAATAGCGGTGGGAAAGCCGCGGCAGGCTGGTCCAGACGGCGGAAACCAGCGCATCCACCACCTCATCCTCAACCATATTGGCCCGGTTGCGGGAGGAGGTCGGGCGCTTGTAGTGGCGCCAGCCGTCGATGATCTCCTTGTCCTTGGCCAAGGTATTGGTGATCAGGGAGAACAGCCGCACCCGCTCGCCGAAGGCCGCCGAGACCCCCTTCGCCGCGGCGGCGCGCGCCGCCCGGTCGCTGGAGGAGAGATTGTTCAGCGCGGCGGAGACGGTCAGTTCCTCCCCGCCCACCATCACCCGCATGCCGGCGATGGTTTCGTCGAACAGGCGGTTCCAGGCGGAACGGCCGGTCACCTCCTTCTCATGCAGCAGCTTTTCCAGCTCATCCGAGAGCTGGTGCGGGCGGAACACGCGCAGGTCACGCAGCCAGGGCTGCCAGCGACGCAGCGCGGCGGATTCGCGCAGCTTCGGCGCCAGCGCCGCATCCTCCAGCCGGTTGATCTCCAGCGTCAGGAACAGCAGGTGGCTGCTGATCGCCGTCACCCGTTCCTGCACGGTCTGGTAGAAGCGGCCGTTCTCCGCCGATTGCGCATCGCCGGAGAAGACGAGCTGGGCATAGGACATGGCGCGGCCCAGCACCTCCTCGATCCGCTCATAGGTCGCGATGCCATTGGCCAGCGAATCGCCGGACAGGCTGGCGAGGCGGCCGGCATGGCTGGCCTCGAAGGCCCTGGCCTCCGCTTCGGCGCGGTCGAGATCGGCGGTCAGCCGCGGATCGTCCGTCGCCGCATAGAGGTCGGACAGGTCCCAGGCCGGAAGCGGCTGGGCGGCGACGGGCGCCGAATCGGGGGCGGGGTTGGGAGCGCTGTTCTGGGTCACGCCCCTGCATATAGCCCCGCCGGGCGCGAGGCCAACCGGCACCACAGCAATCCTCCGCGGGCGAACGCGCCTGGTTCGGTTTTGGCAATCTTCCGCCGCTATCCTGGGGGCCGACGCAGCCGAAATCGGCGCGCCAGGGGCGCGATCCCTGCCCGACGCCACCGCTCAAGGGAATTTCCATGCGCATCCGCACCATGTTCATCCTGGGCTTCTGCCTGGTTGCTATACCGGGGCTGGCCGCCTCGCTCTGGCTCGCGGCGGGCGCGGCGCGGGATCTGGGGCGCACCACCCAGGCGGTGGCGGCCTTGCAGGCGGCGAGTGATGCGCAACGCGCGGTTAGCGCGGTGGCGGTGGAGGTTGGCGGCTACAGCAGCGTGCTGCGCGAGGCCAATCCGAATCGCGCCCAGGTCGCCGGCGACGCGGCCGCCACCATCCGGCTGCTGCAGGCCAGCACTGAAAGCGCCGCCCGTGCCGGGCTGGATGCGGCGGCCGTGAGCCGGGTTGCGGAGCAGCTCGCCACCTTCCGTAGCCGGGTGGACCAGGCGCTGGCGCTGGCGCCGGACCGGCGTGATGCCGCCCTGCCCGCGGCAGGCACCGCCGCCCGCAATTCCGCGGTAGCGACGCTTCTGGGCGTTTCCGCCGCCGCCGCACGCGATGTCGCCCGCACCGCGCCGGAACTGGCGCTGCTGATCGAGGCCTCCTCCACCGTCATGGACATGCGCGACCAGGCCGGGCGCCGCAACTCGCTGATCTCGACCTGGCTCAGCGGCGCGGCGGTGACGCCGCAGGCGGTGCAAACCGCGGAAGCGCTGACCGCAGGCGTGGATCAGGCCTGGACCTCCGTACGGCGGCTGCTGGCGGCCAGCACCTCCTCGACGGCGCTGGAGGCCGCGCTGGCCGGGCAGCAGCAGAGCTTCGTGGCGCGCAATGAGCCTCATTGGCGCAAGCAGGTGGAAACCGCCCGCCTGCGCCTGACCGCGCCGGATACCGCCTGGACCACCAACTTCGCCGATTTCCGCATCTGGTCGCGCCCGGCCCAGGCCGAAATCCTCGCCCTCCGCGACGCCGCGCTGGATGAGGCGGCGGCCAGCGCCGACCGCAGCATCACGGAGGCGCAGACCGGGCTGGCCCTGGCGCTGGGCCTGGCCGGGCTCTGCTTCGCGGCGGCCCTTGGCGGCGCCGCGCTGCTGCTGCGACGGCTGGTCGGCCCGATCCGCGCGCTGACCGCCAGTGTCGGCGGCATCGCCGCCGGCGACCTGACCCTCGCCGTGCCGGGCCGTGGCCGCAGCGACGAACTGGGCGAGATGGCGGAGGCGGTGGAGACACTCCGCGCCGGCTCCCTGGAACGGGTGGCGGAGACGGAGGCGCGGGCGCGGGAACAGGCGCAGCGGCTGGCGCGGGTTGAACGGGTGGACGCGCTGCTGCGGCAGTTCGAGGACCAGGCCGGCAATATGCTGGAAGCGGTGGCCGCCGCCTCCACGCAGCTGGATGCGACCGCCCACAGCATGGCCGGCATCGCCGCCGATGGCAGCGCCCATGCCGCCGCGGTGGCCGATGCGGCTTCCCGCGCCAATGGCAGCGTCGAGACGGTGGCCGGCGCGGCGGAGGAACTCGCGGCGTCCTTCAACGCGGTGACGCAGCAGATCCGCCATGGCGCCGATCAGGCCCGCGCCGCCACCGGCGCGGCGCAGGAGGCCGATCGCACCGTCCGTGGCCTGTCGGACGCCGCCGACCGGATCGGCGCCGTGGTGCAGATGATCACCGCCATCGCCGGCCAGACCAACCTTCTCGCCTTGAACGCCACCATCGAGGCCGCCCGCGCGGGCGAGGCCGGCAAGGGCTTCGCCGTGGTCGCCGGCGAGGTGAAGGCGCTGGCGGCGCAGACCGCCAAGGCGACGGATGAGATCAGCGGCCAGATCAACGCCATGCAGGCCGAGACCAGCCGCACCGTGACCGCGATCTCCGACATCGCCCGCATCATCGCCGCGGTGGGCGAAGCCACCAGCCAGGTGGCCGAGACCGCCGGCCAGCAGGCGGAGGCGACGCAGGCGATCAACCAGGCGGTGTCGGAAGCCGCCCGCGGCACCGCCGCCGCCGCCGACCATGCCAACGGCGTCAATGCGGATGCGGAACGCACCGGCCATGCGGCCGGGGAGGTGCGCGCCGCCTCCAGCGAATTGTCACGTCAGGCGGAGAAGCTGCGCGCGGAGGTCTCGCGCTTCATGGTGGAACTGCGCGCCGCCTGATACCCCTCCCCCCACCACCCCGGCGCCCCCATTTGGTCCCGGGTGGGCGAGCATGGCATCATGCCGTCCGGAGCCGGGAGACGACCTAGGGAATGCGAAGCGCCAAGCCAGGCGGCTGGACCAGCCTGCCGCATATGATGCTGGATCTGGCCCGCGGCTGGGGTGCCCGGCCCATGCTGCGACACTGGCAGGGCGGCGCCTGGCGGCGCACAAGCTGGGCGGATTTCGCGCAGCAGGTGGCCTCCGTCGCCGCCTTCCTGCGGGCGGAAGGGGTCATGCCGGGTGACCGGGTGCTTCTGGTGTCCGAGAACCGGCCGGAATTCCCCATCGCCGATACCGCCATCATGTCGATCGGCGCCGTCACCGTGCCGACCTACACCACCAACACCGTGTCCGACCACGCGCATATTTTGCGCGACAGCGGCGCCACCTCCGTCATCGTCTCGACCGCCAAGCTGGCGGAGCGGGTGGCGCAGGCGGCTGCCGAGGCCGGGCTGACGCTGGAGCGGATGATCTGCCTGGAGCCGGCGGAGGGCTGCCTGGACTGGGCCGCCGCGGTGGCGGCCCCGGCCGATGTCGACATGCTGGCGGCGGAGGCGGAGGAAATTCCGCCCGGCCGGCTGGCCTGCCTCGTCTATACCAGCGGCACCGGGGGCCTGCCCAAGGGGGTGATGCTGCCGCATCGCGCCATGCTGGCGAACCGGGAGGGTGTGGCCCGCATCGCCACCCGCCTGCATCTGGATGGCACGCCCTACCTCTCCTTCCTGCCGCTGTCGCACAGCTATGAGCACACGGTGGGCGGCTTCCTGCTGCCCTCGCTGGGGCTGGAGGTGGTCTATTCCCGCGGCGCCGACCGGCTGGCGGCCGAGCTGAAGGAAGTGCAGCCCACCGTCATCACCGCCGTCCCCCGGCTGTTCGAGGTACTGCGTGGCCGCATCGAGGCGCAGGTGGAGAAGGATGGGGGCTTCAAGGCGACGTTGTTTCGCCGCGCCCTGGCCCTGGGGCTGAAGCGGCTCGACGGGCGGCTTTCACTGCTTGAGCGCGCCCAGCATGCTGTGCTGGACCGTGTGGTCGGCGCCAAGATCCGGGAGCGTTTCGGCGGCAAGCTGCTGGCGCTGGTCTCCGGCGGGGCGCGGCTGGACCCGGACCTTTCGGGCTTCTTCCTGGCCTTCGGCCTGCCGGTGATCCAGGGCTATGGCCAGACCGAGGCCGGCCCGGTCATCAGCGTGAACCCGCCCTGGGAAAACCGCCGCACCACCGTCGGCCCGCCTTTACCGGGGGTGCAGACGCGCTTCGGCGAGGATGGCGAGCTTTGCGTGCGCGGCGACCTGGTGATGGACGGCTATTGGAACGACCCGGAGAGCACCGCCCGCGCGGTGATCGATGGCTGGCTGCACACCGGCGATGTGGGCGAGATGGTGGATGGCTATATCCGCATCACCGACCGCAAGCGCGACTTCATCAAGACCCTCGGCGGCGACATGGTCAGCCCCGCCAAGCTGGAGGGCCTGCTGATGGCGGAACCCGAGATCGCCCAGGCCGTGGTCGCCGGCGAGGGCCGCCCCTCGATAGTCGCTTTGGTGGTCCCCGCCGATGGCGCGGCGGAGAAGGTGCAGGCCGCGATCGCCCGGGTAAACGGCAAGCTCTCCAACATCGAGCGCATCCGCGCGAGCACGATGGTCGAGCCCTTCACGGTGGAGAACGGCCTGCTGACGCCGACCATGAAGGTGAAGCGCCGCGTGGTGCTGGAACGGCACGCCGCGGCGGTGGAGGGGCTGGCGAAGCGCGGCTGAGCCGCGCACCCGGTCACACGTGCCGCGTTAGCCCGCCATCCACCCGCAGGCTCTGCCCGGTCACATAGGAGGCCTCGGGCGAGACCAGCCAGGCCACCGCGGCCGCGATCTCCTCCGCCCGCGCATAGCGCCCCATCGGAATGCGGGCGCGGCGGGCCTCTTTCTCCGGCAGGCTATCGACGAAGCCCGGCAGCACGGCGTTCACCCGGATGCCGGCCGGTGCCAGCTCATCCGCCGCCAGCTTGGTCCAGGCGCCGAGCGCGGCGCGCAGCGTGGTCGCCGGGAAATCCGATTCCGGCTCCAGCGCCGCATAGGAGGACAGGTTCACCACCGCCCCCGTGCCCGCCGCCTTCATCCCCGGCAGCACCAGCCGCAGCGCCCGGATGGCCGAGAGCATCACCATGTCGAAGCCGGCATGCCACTGCGCATCCGTCAAATCGAACAGCGGCGCCTTGGGCGGATGGCCGGCATTGTTCACCAGCGCGTCGATCCGCCCGAATTTCTGCAGCGTGCCGTCGACCAGCCTTTGCAGGTCGGCGGGTTCGGTGACGGAGCCGGTGACGCCCAGCGCATCCGGCAACTCCGCGGCCAGCTTTTCCGCATTGCCGGAGGGCGACATGACCGCAACCCGGAAACCATCGGCGGAGAGCCGCCGCGCGACGGCGGCGCCGATGCCGCGGCCGGCCGCCGTGATGATCGCGGTCTTCATGTCCGGTCGCTTGTCGTCGGCGTGAAGGCGCCGCCATCGGTCGGCCGCAGCGCCTCGAACATCTCGGTCACCTGGCTGTAGTCGCGGTAGCCGCAGCGGGCGATGGTCTGGGCGGCCACCGCATCGAAGCGGCCATCGACGATGTAGCGTTCGTCGATATGGATGCCGACGACCTGGCCCAGCACCAGGAAGCCATCGGTCGGATTGCCGTCGAGGTCGTTCAGCTCCATCGCCTGCAACACCTTGCATTCGAAGCTGGCCGGGCTTTCGGCGACGCGCGGCGCCTTGACGAAGTTGCAGGGCGCCATGGTCAGCCCCGCCGCCTTGAACTCATTCTCCCCGGCCGCGAGCGCGGCGGAGGACGCATTCATGGCGTCGAACAGCGGCCGCGTGACCAGGTTGAAGACGAATTCCCGCGTCTCAAAGGCATTGGCGGCGGAGTGCTTCAGCCCCTCGCTGCCGAAGACGACGATCGGCGGGGCGCCCTTGACCAGGTTGAAGAAGCTGTAGGGCGCCAGATTGGGGCGCCCGGCCGCATCCAGGCTGGAGATCCAGCCGATGGGGCGCGGCGCGACGATGGCCTTGATCGGGTCGAAGGGCAGGCCGTGCCCCTGCTTGCCGTGCTTCGGTTCGTAGAACATCGCGCCGCCTCTTTCGCTGGACGGCTTCTGCCTACATCCCCAAGGCGCGGCGGTACAGATCGAGCAGCGTCTCCTGCTCCTCTACCTCGGCCGGCTCCTTCTTCCGCAGCGAGATGATCTGCTTGATCACCTTCACGTCGAAGCCGGCCGACTTCGCCTCGGAGAAGATGTCCTTGATATCGCCGGCGAGCGCCTTGCGCTCCTCCTCCAGCCGCTCGACCCGCTCGATGATGGACCGCAGCCGGTCGACGGCAATGCCGCCCACCTCGGGGTCCGGGTCCTTCTCCTGGCGGTCGCGGCTGGCCTGGGCCTCCTGCGCGTCGAAATCACTCATCGAAGGCCTCCGGGCACAAGTTTGAGGCGCGGCGTATAGCGCCGGGGCGGGGGTGGCGCAAACCGGCGGAACGGGGAAGGAAGGAAGGCCGGGGAGAAAGTATTCTCCCCAGACCCCTCATCTACTTGTGGGGATTTTGGTTCGAAGTCGAACCAAAAGACTGCTTCGTAACCGAGTCTGCTCGGCGCTGATCATCGTTGGGAAGGTGTCAATGCAGTCGAACCGGGGAGCCTTTCCCAAGGGCAGTTCGGGCCGGGCCGAAGGCTACGTTGAGGGCCTTCATCCCGCGAATAATGGATGATCTCCACCTGGCGATTCTGGACTTCCGCAACGCCCTCTGCCGTCGGGACCATGGGAAAGCGATCGCCGCAGGCTTCGACGATGACGCACTCCGCTGGAGCGCCGAACCGCACCAATTCTCTCGCAACAGCCTCCGCACGCAGGCGACTGATAACCTGCCTCCGCTCGGAGGCACCAGCTCGATCAGACGCGCCGACGACACGCGCGCACTCCCAGCCCACGCGCTGCCCATACCTGACGGCTTCCTGGATCACGAACAGTGACCGAGGATGCAGATCGGTTGTGTCGTCCTCAAAGAACACGAGAAACAGCCAGGACGATGCGGGCGCTGAAGCACAGAGCGCAGCCAGCATTGCGGCGGCCATTCCTGCGCGCGCCAGGCCAAGGCGACGTTGGCCATTGCTCATGGAGTTGCGGGGCCTCGATATCGGTGATCAGCAGGCTCAGCCGGATCCGCTGTCAACACGACAGGGTCTACAGCAGGGCCGGGCAAGTCGCCTGAGCAGGACGATACCGGCGGCCAGGACGAAAAAGCCAGCGGCGGAAGTCGTTGTAGCCTGATGGTCGCGTTCGAGGCGCCGGCATCGCTCTGCCCAGGCTAAGGTGCGTTCCCCTACTAGACCCATGGACCGCCAGCGCCGCGCACTGTCGCCGTTCACCCGCACCCTGCGTCGAGTCGGCTGCGTTCCGAAGCAGGTCGCAAAAGGTCCTGAAAAGCAAAGGAGGGGTTCGGGGATGGAATGCTTCCCTCCCCGACCTTCTTCCCTCAGTGCCCCGGGTTGCTGGCGGCCAGCTTCGCCTTCTGCTCCGGCGTCGCTTCCTTCTGATGCAGCGCCTGCCACTCCTTGTACGGCATGCCGTAGACGATCTCCCGCGCCTCCGGATCGGTGATGGTGGTGCCGCGCTCGGCCGCGGCCTCCCGGTACCAGCGGGACAGGCAATTCCGGCAGAAGCCGGCCAGGTTCATCAGGTCGATATTCTGCACATCGCTCCGCTCCCGCAGATGCTGCACCAAACGGCGGAAGGCGGCGGCTTCGAGCTGGGTCTGCTGATCGGGATCGGTCATCGGCATTCTCCTGCAAGCTGGGCCTGGTAGATGGTCCATCCCGCCGCGCTTCGCCATACTGGGCCTGAATTGGGGGATGCGTATGGCCTGGACCGATGCGGCGGCGCGAACGGCGCTGGAGATGATCTTCAAGGCGGCCGTGGCGAGCGCCGATCCGCGCATCGTGCTGGCCCGACACCTGCCGGAACCCCCGGAAGGCGGCCGCGTGGTGGTGGTGGGCGCCGGCAAATCCGCCGCCGTGATGGCCGCGGCGGTCGAGGATGCCTGGCCGCAGGTGCCGCTTTCGGGCCTTGTCGTCACCCGCTACGGCCACGGCCATCCGACGAAGCGCATCGAGGTGCTGGAGGCCTCCCACCCCGTGCCGGATGCCGCCGGCGCGGCGGCGGCCGAACGCATCCTTGCGGCGGTTGGCGGCCTGACGGAACGCGACCTGGTGCTGTTCCTGGTCTCGGGCGGCGGCTCCGCGCTGACCACCCTGCCGGCGCCGGGGCTGACCCTGCACGATCTGATGGCGGTGAACCGGGCGCTGCTCGCCTCCGGCGCCACGATCAATGAGATGAACTGCATCCGCCGCCACCTCTCAGCCTTTTCCGGCGGGCGGCTGGCCCTGGCGGCGGCGCCGGCGCGGGTGGTGACGCTGGCGATCTCCGACGTGCCGGGGGACGACCCGGCCGCCATCGCCTCCGGTCCCACCGTGCCGGACCCGACCAGCTTTGCGGAAGCCCGCGCCCTAGTCGCACATTACCGCATGGAACTGCCGGCGGCGGTGACGGCGCATCTGGAGAAGGCGGCGGAGGAAACCCCGAAGCCGGGCGATCCGCGCCTGGGCGAGGTGGACTACCGCTTCATCGCCACCCCCCGCATGGCGCTGGAGGCCGCCGCCCAGGCCGCGCGCGGCTTCGGGCTGGCGCCGTTGATCCTGGGCGATGCGCTGGAGGGTGAGGCGCGGGAACTCGGCAAGACCATGGCCGGCATCGCGCTGTCCGCCGGCGCCCATGGGCACCCCCTGCCCGCCCCCTGCTTGCTGCTCTCGGGCGGGGAGACCACGGTGACCATCGGTCCGGAAGGTGGCGGAAGGGGCGGCCGCAACAGCGAATCCCTGCTGGGATGCGCGGTGGCCCTGGCCGGTGCCCCTGGCATCTGGGCGCTGATGGGCGATACCGATGGCATCGACGGGTCGGAGGACAATGCCGGCGCCCTCATCACCCCCGACACCCTGGCCCGCGCCCGCGCTGACGGGATGGACCCGCGCGCGGTGCTGGGGCGGCATGACAGCTACAGCCTGTTCGCGAAGCTGGGCGATCTGCTCGTGACCGGGCCGACCCTGACCAATGTGAACGACCTGCGGGCCGTGCTGGTCGCCTGACCATCACTCGACCGCGTCACGCCGCGCTGCGAGACTCATTCCCGAATCGAATGGGATCGGCCGGATGACCTTCCTGGCGCGGCTGCGCGGCCTGCTGTTGTCACCGCGCCAAACCTGGGTGGCCATCGCGGCGGAGCCGGTGCCGAGCCTGGCGCGCAGCCTGCTGCCGCTGGCGGCGGGGGCCTGCCTGGTCAACCTGGCCGTGGCGATGACGCGGTCGGATGACTGGTACACCGTGACTCCGGAGCGCGGCGCCGGATCCGGCCTGGGGCTGCAAGGCGCCGCCTATTCCGCCTCGGTCCAGATCGGGCCAGCGCCAACGGCGGTCACCTATACACTGCTGATGCTGCTGGGCGTGGTGCTGCTGCGGCGATCGCTCCGCCGCCGGGCGGCACTGTATGGCGGGGTGCAGGATGCGGCGGCGGCGCAGAAGCTGGCGGTGCATGCCCCTTTCGCCATGTGGATCGCGCTGTTCCTGCTGCCGCTTGGGCAGAGCTGGCTGATGCTGCTGGCGGGTCTGCACGCCATGGCGATGCTCGCCATCGGCGCGCCGATCCTGATGCCACCCTCGCCCGGCGAGGAACGGCGCTGGGGGCGGGCCGCCGCCTTCCGGGGCCCGCTGATCGCTCTCGCGATGGTGGTGTTGCAATTCGCGATCTATGCCGTCGCGCTTTTCGCCTGGACCCTTTTCGCCCTGCGCCAGATGCCTGCGCCAGGCATCAGCACCTGACGTCACCTCCGAAAGGGAACACTGTCATGCGGTTCTGGCCAAGACTGCGCGGCCTGCTGCTGTCGCCACGCGAAACCTGGGCCGCGATCGCGGCGGAGCCTGCGCCAAGCCTGGCCCGCGCCCTGCCGCTGGTGCTGCTGCCCTGGCTGGTGATCGGTATCTACGCGGCGCTGGGGGGTGAGCCATTGCTGCCGGCGCAACAGGTGGAGCCGTTCATGATGCAGCGGCCGGATGGCACCTTGGTGCAGATCGGCACAAGGGTCACGACCCGTGGCGGCGCCCTGCTCATCGCCATAGGCGGTGCTGTCAGCACGGCCATCTGGCTCTTCCTGCAACGCGGCATGATCCTGCGCAGCGCCGCGCGCTACCTCGCCATTCCGGATGGTGACGCCGCGCTCAAGCTGACGCTTTACGCGCCCATCACCCTATGGATCGCGGTGTCTCTGCCGTCGCTGGGAAGTCTTCTCGCATTCCCCGCCATGATCCACATGGTGATCCTGGCCTATCTCGGGGCGCCGATTCTGTTGCCGCCGCATCCGGGGCAGGAGGCCGGCTTCAGCCGCTCCATCGCCTTTCGCACCGTGCTGCTGGGCATTGCCACGACCGTGGCCTGGATGGCCGCCTGGATCTGGCTGGTTGGCATGGTGGCGTCATGAAAAAGGGAGGGAGGGGCCGAAGCCCCTCCCCAGTCACGCTCAGCGCAGGACGATTTCCACGCGGCGGTTCTGCGGCTCGCGCACGCCGTCGGCGGTCGGGACCAGCGGGCGGCTCTCGCCGAAGGCCTGGACGGTGATCTGGCTGCGCTGAATGCCACGGCGCTCCAGCTCGGAGGCCACGGCGGCCGCACGGCGCTCGGACAGGCGCTGGTTGTACTGCGGCGTGCCCGAACGGTCGGCGTGGCCGGCCACTTCAAGGCGCGTCACGCCCTGGCTGGTCGCGCTCTGCGCCGCATCGCCGATGATCTGGCGGGCGCGGTCGGTCAGGTCGGCGCGATCGAAGTCGAAGAACACCAGGTAGGTGCGGGCCGGCGCCGGGGCGGCGGCGGGCATCGGGGCGGGGGCCGGGGCAACCACCGGGGCCGGGCTGGTCTGGCCGAAGGCGTAGCGCAGACCGATCAGGATGGAGTGGTTGTAGTTCTCCGACTTGGTGCCGGTGCGCGCCACGGTGAAGGAGGAGCTGCTGCTGCTCGTGTCGACATCATGCTCCATCGTGCCGAGGAAGCGGTATTCGGCGGTCAGGGACAGGCCCGGGGCGACATTGGTCAGCGGCATGGCGGCGCCGACGATCGCCTGATAGGCGAAGCGGCCATCGGTGCCATCGCTGTTCACGCTGCCGCCGAGCACATTGGCGCGGACGCCGTCGAATTCGCGCCAGATGTAGCCGGCACCGACGCCGACATACGGCACCAGCGCCATGCCACCGATGTTGCCACCCAGGTCGAAGTCATAGAGTGCATTGGCCATCACGCCGTAGCTGCGGGCGGTGCCGGAAGCGCGGACCTGGCCGGCGCCGCGGAAGCCGCTGATGGTGTCGACTTCATTCTCGCGGTAGCTGCCCTCGATCTCGGTGCGCAGGCCGTTGCCGAAGCCGTAGCCGAGGCTGACGACGCCAACCCAGCCCATGTCGAAGGAGACATCGCCACCGGTCGTGTTGCCACGCGCGCGCAGTTCATCGGCCAGCCCGCCGGTCGCATTGATATTGGCATCCTGCAGCCAGTTCACGCCGGCGCCAGCGCCGATATACACGCCGCTCACCGGCTGCGCCTGGGCGGCGGCAAAGGGTACGAGCAGCATGGTGGTGGCGAGCAAGGTCTTGCGGAAGTTCATAGTGGTATCTCCTGGCCGGACCGGCCCTTCGCGCCGGGGGTGGAGTGTCCGGCCGCAGCGTCCTGCGCAGATGAACGCGAGTTCCCTGGGAAAGGTGTCATCGGCGAGAAATTTCCGGCACCCCTGTGGCAAGAATGTCGCGCTGCGCTATTCAGCAGCCGATTAGGCGGTAAAACTTAGGTAAATTAAGTCGCAAAATCAGATCTGGCGCCGTTCGCTTAGATTGACTAACTTAGCTGCATGCGCGACCCCACCCTCGAAGCCCTGCTGACCCAGCGCGGCGCCGTCACCCGTATCGCAACCGCTCTCGGCATCTCCACTGCCGCCGTCTCGCAATGGCGACGAGTGCCAGAGGATAGAGTGGCGGAGGTGGCGCGCGCGCTCGGCGTGCCCCCCGTCGCCGTCCGCCCGGATGTGCCAGAACCCCCCGAGACCCCCCGCCGCGAAGGATTCGCCCGCCCCATGCCCAACCGGGTCCCGCTGCGGCGCCGCCGGCGTACCAAGATCATCGCCACCCTCGGCCCGTCCTCCTCCTCGCCCGAGGTGATCGAGCGGCTGTTCCGGGCCGGCGCCGATGTGTTCCGGCTGAATTTCAGCCATGGCACCCATGAGGACCACGCCGCCCGCATCGCCACGATCCGCGCGATCGAGGAAAAGGTCGGCCGCCCCATCGGTATCCTGGCCGATGTGCAGGGGCCGAAGCTGCGCGTCGGCAAGTTCCAGGCCGGGCGGGTGCAGTTGCAGACCGGGCAGAGCTTCCGTCTCGACCTATCGCCGACCCCCGGCGATGTCCGCCGCGTGCAATTGCCGCATCCCGAGATCATCGCCGCCGCCGGCATCGGCACCACGCTGCTGCTGGATGACGGCAAGCTGCGGCTGCGCGTAACCCATAAGCGGGAAGACCATCTGGAGACCCAGGTGGTGGTCGGCGGCCCGCTCTCGGACCGCAAGGGCGTCAACGTGCCCGATGTGGAACTGCCGATCCCGGCGCTGACGGAAAAGGACCGCGCCGACCTCGATTTCGTTCTGGAACAGGGCGTCGAGTACATCGGCCTTTCCTTCGTCCAGCGGGCGGAGGATGTGGTGGAGGCCAAGGCCATCGCCGCCGGCCGCGCCTGGATCATGGTGAAGATGGAAAAGCCGCAGGCGGTCGAGAATCTCGATGCCATCCTGGCGGAGGCCGATTGCGTCATGGTGGCCCGCGGCGACCTCGGCGTCGAATGCCCGCCGGAGGAGGTGCCGCTGATCCAGAAGCGCATCGTCCGCGCCGCCAAGCTGCTGGGCAAGCCGGTGGTCGTCGCCACCCAGATGCTGGAAAGCATGATCACCGCCCCCGCGCCGACGCGGGCCGAGGCGCAGGACGTGGCGACCGCGGTCTTCGACGGCGCCGATTGCGTCATGCTCTCCGCCGAGACCGCTGCCGGGCAGTATCCCTTCGAGGCGGTGAACATCATGGACCGCATCATCGCCCGGGTGGAGGAGGATCCGGACTGGCGCAAGCTGACGGATGCCAACCGTCCGGCGCCGGAGCGCAACTCCGCCAGCGCCATCGCCGCCGCCGCGCGCCAGGTGGCCCAGACCATCGAGGCGGAGGCGATCGCCACCTTCACCTCCACCGGCTCCACCACGCTGCGCGTCGCACGGGAACGGCCGAGCTGCCCGATCCTCGGCCTGACCGCCAGCCTGCAAACGGCGCGGCGCATGGCCGTGGTCTGGGGCGTGCATCCGGTGACGACGGTGGAATTGCACTCCATGACCGACATGGTGGCCAAGGCGATCCGCGCCGCCAGCCATGAGGGCTTCGCCAAGTCGGGCGATGAGGTGGTGGTGACCGCGGGCGTTCCCTTCGGCACGCCGGGCACCACCAATGCGCTGCGGGTCGCCATCGTGAAGTGATGGCGGGCGGTTGACCTGGGGGCCGCGCCCGCGTTTGGTGCGCCTCCCTTCGCCGGAGCAGCCCGATGACCTTCCGCCGCCTTGCCTTCGCCCTGCCGCTGCTGGCGGCCCTGCCATTCGCCAGCCCCGCCCAGGCGCAGCGCGCCGGGCTCTATGACGTGACCGGCACCAATCTGGACGGCAGCACCTATGCGGGGCTGGCGCAGATCCAGACGGCCGGCCTCAGCTCCTTCGCCATCCGCTGGCGAATCGGCAATGAGACGGTGGAGGGCGTGGGCTTCGTCTCCGGCCGCACCGCGGCCGTGGCCTATGGGCTGCAACAGCGGCCGGGGCTCGGCATCTACACGCTGAACGCGGATGGCAGCCTGGACGGCGAGTGGACCATTGTCGGCGCCAATGCCAAGGGCACGGAGCGGCTGGTGCCGCGCGCCGCGGCGCCGGGTGCGACGCCGCCGGCCGCCACGCCACCGGGCGCGACACCGCCCGCCGCGCCGCAGGCTGTGCCACCGGCTCCGGCGCCGGCGCCACAGTAATTCGGGTCCGCGGGTAGAAGCCCCCACCCCAGCCCTCCCCCGCTGTGCGGGGGAGGGAGCCTATCGTCCGCGCGCGCGCTTTTCTCCCGCCAGCAGCGCCGCCTTGCGCGGGACGCCCCAGCGATAGCCGGTCAGGTCGCCGCTGGCGCCAACCACGCGGTGGCAGGGCACCACCAGGGACACAGGATTGCGGGCGCAGGCGCGGGCCACGGCGCGGGTCGCGGCGGGCATGCCCATCTCCGCCGCCAAGCCGGAATAGGTGCGGGTCTCGCCCAGCGGAATCCGCGTCAGCGCCTCCCACACCCGGCGCTGGAAGGCGGTGCCGCGCAGGTCGAGCGGCAGGGCCAGGGCAGCGGCCGGTTCCGCCAGGAAGGCCACCACCTGGCGGACCTCCCCCGCCAGATCCTCCGGCGCCGGCTCGACCCGCGCGCGGGGGAAGCGGGCGCGCAGATCGCCCTCCAGCGCCTCGGGGGGTTCGGCGAAGCCGATGAAGCAGATGCCGGCCTCCGTGGCGCCGACCAGCAGGGGACCCATGGCGCTGTCGGCATGGGCGATGCGGATCACCTCTCCCGCCCCACCGCGCCGGGCGGCGCCGGGGGTCATGCCGAGATGCCGCGCGGTGTCCTCATAGACCCGGCTCTCGCTGCCGAAGCCTGCGCCTGCCACCGCCTCCGCCACCCGGTCGCCGGCGGCCAGCGCGGCCTGCAACCTGCGGCCGCGCACGCCCTCCGCATAGCTGCGCGGGGTCACGCCGGTGATGTCGCGGAACAGGCGCAGGAAATGGTGGCGGGCATAGCCGGCGCGGGCGGCCAGGGTTTCGAGGCTGGGGATGGTCTCCGCCGCCTCGATCAGCGCGCAGGCGGCGGCGACGGCCTCGGCCTGCATCCGGGCGCGCTCGCCCTTCGGATCGCAGCGCTTGCAGGGGCGGAAGCCGGCGGCCTCGGCCTGCGCGGCATCGGCGAAGAATCGGGTGTTGCGGCGCAGTGGCGGGCGGGCCGGGCAGCCCGGGCGGCAGAACACGCCCTGGGTGGTGACGGCATAGCGGAAATCACCGCAATCCGGCTGCGCCACACGCCCCAGCACGGCTTGCCAGCGCGGCGCGTCCAGCGGGTCGATCATCGGGGCTTCGGGCATGGCAGGTTACTCCTCGACCTCGCTTTTCGCCCATGGGGTCACCGACACGCCATCCGGCCGTTGCGCTACAGCGCGTCGCCTTCCACCTGCCGCGCCAATTCCCGCCGGCGTAGGGCACCGCCCGGCATCTGCGGATGCAGCGCCAGCGCCGCATCCAGGCTGCGCAGCGCCCCACGGCCGTCGCCGGCTTCCTCCTGCAATTCGGACAATTGCAGCAGGGCGCCAAAGTGCCGAGGTTCCAGCCGCAGCGCCTGTTGCAGATCCCGCGCCGCCGCCGGGCGGTCGCCGAGCCGGGCATAGGCGCTGGCGCGGGCCAGCCAGGCATCGGCCGCCTCCGGTTCCAGCACCAGGGCGGCGTCGAAATCCTCCAGCGCCTCCGCCGCCTCATTGGCCTGCAGGTTGCGCAGCCCCCGGCGCAGAAGCAGCCCGGCGGCAGGCGAGACGGCCTGCGCCCAGACGGCGCGGATGCGCGATTCCACCATCTGGCCGCCGCCCTGGTCGGGGGCGGATTGCAGCGCCTCGAACAGCCGGTCCAGCTCCGCCTGTCGCGCCGCCGCAGGACCCTGGCGCGGGGTGGGTGCCGGGGCCTGGGCCCAGACGGGGGTGGCGAGAAGCAGAAGCAGTGCGGCGAGACGTGTCATCCGCCCAGCCTCCGGCATCCCCACCCTCCCACGCAAGACCTATCGGCCAGCGTGACCATCCCGGCCTATCGGCCGAGCGCGATCCCGGCTTCCTGAACGATGCCGCGGAACTTGGCGAGTTCCGCCGCCAGGAAGGCGCGGGTCTGCTCCGGCGTGCTCCGCGCGGCGGCATCGACACCAGCGCCGGCCAGGCGCTGGCGCACCGCGGGATCGGCCAGGACGTCATTCGCCGCGGCGTTCAGCCGCTCCAGGATCTCGGGCGGCAGGCCCTTCGGCGCCAGCAGCACGTTCCAGGTGGTGACATCGAAATCCGCCAGCCCGCTTTCCGCCAGGGTCGGGATTTCGGGCATCAGCGGGTGCCGCTGCGGGATGGTCACGGCCAGGCCGCGGGAGGTGCCGTCGCGCAGATGCGGCGCGGCGGAGGCCAGCACCTCCACCGAGAACTGCACATCGCCCGAGGCCATCGCCGTCATCACCTGCGCACCGCCGCGATAGGGGATGTGCTCCGCCCGGAGGCGCCCGGCGCGGGACAGCAGGAATTCGCCGGTCAGATGGCCGATGCCGCCGGCGCCGGAGGTGGCGAAGGACAGCGCCCCCGGCTTTTCCTTCAGCTCCGCCAGCAGGTCCTGGATGGTCCGGTAGGGCGAGCGGCCCGCGGCGACAATCACCATCGGTCCACCACCGACAATGGCCACGGGCGTGAAGTCCTCCACCGGGTCATAGGGCGTGGTGGCCGGCAGCGCCGCCGGATTGGTGGCGTGGGAGGAGGCGGTGCCGATCAGCAGATTGTAGCCATCCGGCGCCTGGCGCCGCACATGATCGGCCCCCAGCGAACCCCCGGCGCCGGCCCGGTTCTCCACGACGATGCGGACGCCACTGCCAAGGCGGGCCGCCATGCCCTCGGCCAGGAAGCGGGCGGCGATGTCGGTCGAGCCGCCGGCGGTGAAGGGCACCACCAGCGCGATGGGCCGGGCCGGCCAGGCGGGTTGGGCCTGGGCGCTGCGGAGGAAGGCGGGTGCGGCGAGGCCGGCGGCGAGCAAGGTCCTGCGGTGCATTCTGGTGGTCGTTTCCCTGAGCATCCAAAGTCCTTCGGGAGCGAAGGTGCCGGGATGCTGTAGAGAAATCTGAATTTATCGCAAGCTACAGGACTTCTGCCCCTCGCCGCCGGGCGCGGACCGGCGCGATCGCCGCCGGTTCAGGCCCTCCGGCCATCCAGTCCAGCAGTTCCACCGTATGCACCGTCGGCCGGTCGCCACCCGAAAGCTGCGTCAGGCAGCCGATATTGCCGGCGGCGATCAGATCCGCTCCGGTGCGGTCCAGATTGGCCAGCTTGCGGTCGCGCAACTGCCCGGCGATTTCCGGCTGCATCAGATTGTAGGTGCCGGCGCTGCCGCAGCAGATATGGCTCTCGGCCGGCTCCTTCACCGTGAAGCCGGCGCGCTTCAGCAGGTCCTTCGGCGCGGCGGTGACCTTCTGGCCGTGCTGGAGGGAGCAGGCGGCGTGGTAGGCGACCGTCAGGCCGGGCTTTTCCCGGCTCGGCGCATAGCCGAATTTGACCAGCACCTCGGAGATATCCATCGCCAAGGCGGAGAGCTGGGCGGCGGCCTCGGCCTCCGGCTCCGTCCGGAACATGAAGCCGTAATCCTTCACCGTGGTGCCGCAGCCGGAGGTGTTGATCACCACCGCATCCAGCCCCTCCCCCGCCAGCTCCGCCCCCCAGGCGGCGATGTTGGCGCGAGCCAGGCGCATGGCGGGGTCGTGATGGCCCATATGATGGTCCAGCGCGCCGCAGCAGCCCTGGGCGCGGGGCACCACCACCTCCAGCCCCATGCGCGTCAGCAGGCGGATGGTGGCGTCGTTGATGGACGGCGCCAGGACACGCTGGGCACAGCCTGTCAGCAGCGCGACCCGGCCGCGCCGCGCACCCTCCGCCTTGAAGACACCCGGCCGGTCCATGGCACTCGGCCCCGGCACATGGGCCGGCGCCAGCTTCAGCATCGCCCGCAGCCGCTGCGCCGCCATGGAACCGCCCGGCACAAATCGCGAAAAATGGCGGCCCAGGGAGGCGCCGATCAGGGCCAGCCGGAAGCGCCCCGGATAGGGCAGCAGCGCGGAGAGCAGCCGGCGCAAAAGGCGTTCGGCGGGCGGGCGCTGATAGGTCTCCTCGATATGCCGCCGGGCATGGTCCACCAGATGCATGTAGTTCACGCCGGAGGGGCAGGTGGTCATGCAGGACAGGCAGGAGAGGCAGCGATCGACATGCTTGACCACCTCCGGCGTCGCCGGCCGGTCGTTCTCCAGCATGTCCTTGATGAGGTAGATGCGGCCCCGGGGGCTGTCGAGCTCATCGCCCAGCAGCAGGAAGGTCGGGCAGGTGGCGGTGCAGAAGCCGCAATGGACGCAGGTGCGGAGGATGCGGTTGCTTTCCGCCGTATCGGGGTCACGGAGCTGCGCCTCGGTAAAGCTGGTCTGCATGATGATCCCCCGCCGAAGCCGAACATAAAGAGCGCCGATGCGCGGCGGAAGCGTCGTGAGGCCTCAGCCCCAGCTCGCCTCCGCATCCAGCGGATAGACCGGGCGCGGCAGGCCCTCGAAGACGAAGCGGGACAGCACCGGGCTGACCAACCCGGGGGCATCCACTTCCAGGATTCGGTCGGGCGTTGCGTAGATGTCGAAGCCGGCGCGGAAATGGCCGCGCGACTTCACCACGATGGTCCGCGCCGCCTCCACATCCACGCCGAGGATTTCCAGCATCGCCGGGTCGAGCAGTTGGCGGCGCAGCGATCCGACCGCCAGCAGGATGCCGCTCTCCTCCAGCTCCAACAGCGCCGCGGGGCCGATGGAAAAGGCGCGGCCCGCCAGGCTGCCGCGCCGGCCCACGCCGTTGCCATCCGACAGGGCGCGCACGGTGGCCATGGCCCGAAAGGTTTCGGCAAAGGTGGCGGGGGTGGCATTGGCCACGGCCTCGAAGCGCGCCCCCTGCCCAGCCGCATGGGCGGCGGCGGCTAGCACCGGGTCGACCAGGATGCCGAAGACCACGCCGCGCGCGTGCGCCTCATGCAGCGCCGCCAGCAGCGCCGTGGTGTTGCCACCGCCGCCACCACCGGGATTGTCCGCCACATCGGCCAGGATCAACCTCGGCAGCGCCGGCCCGTCGCCGGCCGCCACAGCCTGGGCCACCGCATCCTCGATCGGTGTCAGCGTCCGGGTCAGCTCCTCCCGCCGCTGCCAGATGTCGTTGGCCAGCTTCTCCGCCAGGTCCACCGCCTGGCCGACATGGCCTGGCCGGGCGGAGGCCCAGACGCAGAGGCCGCATTTGGCGATATCGGTATAGACGAAGCCGCCGGTGACGGAGGCGCCGATCAGGTTCGGATCCTCCTGCCGCGCCGTGACCCCTGCCCGAATCGCCTCGGAATAGGGCGAATCCTCCGCCGTCAGCAGGGTGACGGTGGGGGGTGTCAGCGGCAGGCGCAGGAAGTGCGTTTCCGGTCGCTCCCCGGTCTCCAGGATGCGGCGGATGGCGTCGGCGGCTTCCGCCGCGCGTTCGCGCATATCGACATGGGGGTTGGTGCGATAGGCGATCAGCAGGTCGGCCAGTTCGATCTGGCGGTCGGAGACGTTGCAGTGCAGGTCGAGCGTGCCGACGATCGGCACATCCGGCCCCAGCAGGTCACGCAGCAATTGCAGGATGGCGCCGTCGGTATCGGCTTCCTCCGTCGCGCGGCTGGCGCCGTGGCTGGCGACATAGACGGCATCGATCCGCCCGGCCTCGGCCAGACCCGCTTCGACGATCTGCAAGAATTCGGGAAAAATGCCGGTCGCCATGATGCCGCCGGGTGGGGCGGTGATGAGAATCAGCGGCACCGGCTCCCAATCTCCGGTCGCATCCATGCGGGCGTAGAAGCCCGGGATTTCGGCCGGCAGGGCGCTGACCGGGCTGCGCGCGGCCACGGTGATCGCCTCCCCTTCCGCCCAGCTCTGCTGCTCAAAGTCCCGCCTTGTGGTGGGGGGCGAGAAGGCGTTGACCTCCAGATGCAGGCCGAGGATGGCGATGCGAGGAATACTCAAAGGCTGGACCTCATGCGGCCGGGGTTGAACAGGCCGAGGGGGTCGAGCGCCGCCTTCACCTGGGCGCCGATGGCGGCCAGAGCGGGCGCTTCCTCGGGCAGCACCGGGACCGCGGCGCGCATCGGCGCGGGGGCACGGAACAGGGTGAAGCTGCCGCGCGCGGCGGCGGCGGCGGTCATCACCGTCGCATGGGCGGCCTCCGTCGCCGGGCCGGCGACCCAGATCAGGCCACCGCCCCAATCCAGCAGCAGCCTTGCGCCAAAGGCCGCTTGCAGCGCGGCCGCCACGGCGGGCGCGGCGCTGGGGCGGACAGAGATGCGCCAGATGGCATCCTCCGGCATCGCCGCCAAAGGCACGGCGTCGCGAATGTCGCACCAGATCGCCGCCGAATCCTCGATCAGCGTGACGTCGCCCAACGCCGCCAGATCGTCTCGCAGCCGGCCGGCGCGATAGGCCACGAAATCCGGAAAATCCTCCAGCCGTAGCAGGGCGACAGGCCCGGCGGCGTCCAGGCGCAGTGCGGCGCCGGTGATGCCGAAGGGGCTGGTGAGGCCGGCCGACAGCGCCCGCACCCCGGCGGCCAGGTCCGGCACGGCGATGGCGAGGGTCGCGCTGGCGCGGGCCGCCGGCAGGACCTTGATGGTCACCTCGGTCAGCACGCCCAGCGTGCCATGGCTGCCCGCCAGTAGCTTGCAGAGGTCGAGGCCGGTGACGTTCTTCAGCACCCGCCCGCCATTGCGCACCACCTCCCCCACCCCGTTGACGAAGCGGATGCCGAGCAGATGGTCCCGGATCGCGCCAGAGGTGATGCGGCGCGGGCCGGAGAGGTTGGTGGCGACGATGCCGCCAATCGTCGCCGGCAGTTCGGCGCCGAAGATGGCCCGCGTATCCGGCGGTTCGGGCGCCAGCATCTGGCCATGCTCGGCCAGCGCCGCCTCGATCTCCGGCAGCGGCGTGCCGGCACGAGCGGAGAGTACCAGTTCGGTCGGCTTGTAGAGGGTGATGCCGGTCAGCCCGCGCGTGGTCAGGCCGCGCGCCGCCTGCACGGGCCGCAGCAGCCCGCGCTTGCTGCCATGCCCCTCGATGGACAGCGGCGCCCCGGTGGCACCGGCCTCGCGCACCGCGGCGGCGACGCCGGCCTCATCCGACGGGGCGATCAGGTCCGTCATGCGCGGGGGCTCACGCCGCATCCAGCAGCGGAAAGACCTTGTGCGGGTTCAGCAGCCAGGCAGGGTCGAAGGCGGTCTTGATGGCGCGCTGCTGGTCCAGCTCATGCGGGGCGAATTGCACATGCATCAGGTCGCGTTTTTCCACGCCCACGCCATGCTCGCCGGTGAGGCAGCCGCCGACCTCCACACAGAGCTTCAGGATATCGGCGCCAAACTGCTCCGCCTTGTGGAAGCTGGAGGGATCGTTGGCGTCGAACATGATGAGCGGGTGCAGATTGCCGTCACCGGCATGGAACACATTCGCCACCTGCAACCCGTATTGCACACTCATCTCGCCGATGCGCTTCAGCACGAAGGGCAGTTCCCCGGTCGGGATGGTGCCGTCCATGCAGAGATAGTCGGGCGAGATGCGGCCCACCGCCCCGAAGGCGCCCTTGCGGCCCTTCCAGATCGCCATCGATTCCTCGGCGCTGGTGGCGACCTTCAGGCTGATCGGGTCGAAGCGGTTGCAGATTTCCTTGATCCGGTCGAGCAGCGAATCCTGCTCCGCGACGCTGCCCTCCACCTCGATGATCAGCATCGCCTCGGCGTCGAGCGGATAGCCGGCATGGGCGAAGGCCTCGCAGGCATGGATGCAGGGCTTGTCCATGAATTCCAGCGCCACGGGGATGATGCCGGAGCCGATGATGGCATCCACCGCCGCGCCGGCGATCTCCGTGCCCTTGAAGGCGGCCAGCATGGCGCGCGCGCCTTCCGGGCCGCGCAGGATGCGGACCGTGACTTCCGTGACGATGCCAAGCATGCCCTCGCTGCCCGTCATCAGGCCGAGCCAGTCATAGCCGGCCGCGTCCAGATGGTCGCCGCCGAGGTCGATGATGTCGCCCTGCGGCGTCACCATCCTCAAGCCAAGCAGGTTGTTGGCGGTGACGCCGTATTTCAGGCAATGGGCGCCGCCGGAATTCATCCCGACATTGCCGCCGATCATGCAGGCGAGCTGGCTGGAGGGGTCGGGGGCGTAGAAGAAGCCCTCATGCTCCACCGCCTTGGTGATGCCGAGATTGGTGACGCCGGCCTCCACCACAGCCAGGCGATCACCAAAGTCGATTTCCAGGATGCGGTTCATCCGCATCATGCCGATCACAACCGCATCCTCCAGCGGCAGGGCGCCGCCCGAGAGGCTGGTGCCGGCGCCGCGCGGCACCACGCGCACGCCATTGTCGTGGCAGTAGCGCATGATGGCCGCCACCTGTTCGGTCGTGCTGGGCAGCACCACCGCCAATGGCATCTGGCGGTAGGCCGACAGGCCATCGGTCTCATAGGGCCGCATGCGCAGCGCCTCATGGATCACGGCATCGGCGGGCAGCATGGCGATCAGGGCGGCCACGATCTCATCGCGGCGGGCCAGGATGTCCGGCTTCGGCGGCGGCAGGGCGATCATGACGTTCCTCGGCGGCGTGCGGCTGGAAGATGGCCCTGGCGCGCAAGGGGGGCAAGCGGATCGGAGACCGCTTTGTCGATCCATGCCATGATGGCGTCGCAACGAAGAAAGGAAACGTCATGCGCCATCTCCTCACCGCCGCCGCGCTGGTCGCGCTGCCGCTTCTCGCCAGCCCCGCCGCGGCACAGCGGGCCGGGGCCTATGTGGTGGAGGGCAGCGGCGCGGATGGCAGCCGCTACAGCGGCGCCGCGCAGATCACCCCGACCGGGCCGCAGACCTGGCGGGTCACCTGGCGCGTGGCCGGGGAGACGATCGAGGGCGTCGGCGTGGACAATGGCCGCGTGCTGTCGGTGGCCTACATCCAGGCCGGGGTGCTGGGCAGCGCGCTGTATGAGGTGCAGCCGGATGGCAGCCTGGCCGGCCTCTGGACCTCCGGCCGCGAGGGCGGGCTGGGGCGGGAGACGATGTCGCCACGCTGAGCCACAAATGCGTCGCGGGGGGGGGGGGGGGGGGGGGGGGGGG
>NZ_JBSSHK010000007.1:0-249217 GCF_053891155.1 Roseomonas sp. F4 | reverse complement strand
CGCCCCCCCCCCCCGCCACAGCAGCACGCCGCTGGCCAGCAGCGCCAGGCCCGCCGGCAGGTAGAACCAGGACCCGCCGAGCAGCGCCAGCCACGCGCCACCGCCAGCCAGTCCAAGTCCGAACAGAAGAAGCAGTACGGCGATCAGGCGCGGCAGCAGCATGGGGCGGGATTGGGGCATGTAAGCGGTTCCGGATCGGTTCCCCTGGCAACGCCCGGCAAGCCGGATGTTTCCCCGCTCAGGCCCGGGGCAGGCAGGCCGCCACCAGCAAGGCCAGCACATCCTCCGCCGCCTCCGCCCCGCGGGGTTCGGGATGCCAGAGGTCGCTGCGCGGTGCCTCCGCGCGCAGGGTGCAGAAGCCATGCACCCCCGCCCAGGCCAGGGCGATGCGGGCGCGCAGGGCGCGATCGTCGACGCCGGGCGCCACCGCGCGCATCGCCGCGTCCAGCGGCTCCCGCGCACGGCGGGCGGCATCGCCCCAGGCGGGGTCCTCGGGATCGATCAGGTCGGTGCGGAACATCAGCCGGAAATGCGCGGGGTTGTCGCGGGCGAAGGCCATGTAGCCGCGCCCCGTCGCCGCCAGCCGCTCCACCGGGCTGGCGCTGGCCGGCAGCGCGGCCAGGGCGGCTTCCATGGCGGCACGCAGGCGCAGCGACTTCTCGGTGGCAAAGGCCGTCATCAGCCCGCGCTTGTCGCCGAAATGGGGCGTGGCGGCCGAGTGGGACACGCCGGCGCGGCGGGCGCATTCGCGCAGGGACACGGCCTCCGGCCCCGCCTCCCGCACAATCTCGGCCACGGCATCCAGCAGGGCGCGGCGGAGGTCGCCGTGATGGTGGCGGCCGCGGGCTTTGGGGGTGACGGACATGGCGCGACTCTGCGCCGCGCGATTCAACTTGACAATGGTCAGATCACCCTGCGAGAGACTGACCATTGTCAAGTTCGAGGCCCGCATGTCGCTCGAAACCATTTTCTCCGTTGCCGGAAGCCTCGCGATGGCCGGATGGCTCGCCTTGCTGGTGGCGCCGCGACGGCGATGGGCGAATTGGCTGCTGGCCGGTCTGGCCATCCCGGCCGTGCTCGCCGCGCTCTACACCGTGCTGTTGGCAGCCCATTGGGGCGGGGCGGAAGGCGGCTTCGGGTCGCTGGCGGAGGTGGCGGCGCTGTTCCGCACGCCCGGCCTGCTGCTGGCCGGCTGGGTGCATTACCTGGCCTTCGACCTGTTCCTCGGCGCCTGGATCTGCCGGCGCGGCGCGGCGGAGGGGATGAACCCCTGGCTGGTCCGCCTCTGCCTGCCGCCGACCTTCCTGGCCGGGCCGGCGGGGCTGCTGCTGTTCCTCGGCCTGCGCGGCTTGCGGCGATGAGGGCGCTGGTCGCGGAGCTGCATCGGCGGCAGCCTGTGCTGGCCTGGGCCGGCTGGGTGGCGCTCCTCTGCCTGCTGCTGAGCCTGGCCGCCATGGCGGTGGATCCGCGGCAGATCCACGGCGTCTCCGTCTGGACCAAGCCGGCGAAATTCGCCGCCTCCTTCATCCCCTGGTTCTGGACCCTGGCCTGGGCCTGGGGGGTGCTGGCCCCGGCGGCGCGGCGGGGTGCGCTGGCCGGGCTGGTGCTGTGGGGGACGCTGGCGGCCTCCCTGTTCGAACAGGGCTGGATCAGCTTCCGCGCGGCCGCCGGCCTGCCGAGCCACTTTGCCGACGACCCTTTCGGACAGGTCATGTTCACGCTGATGGGGCTGGGCGCCACAGTGCTGGTGGCGCTGGCGGCGCTGCTCGGGCTGCTGGTGCTGGCGCGCGGCGATGCGGCGCAGCCACGGCCCTGGCGGCTGGCGGTCGGGCTGGGGCTGGTGGTGGCCGGGGTGCTGGGCGGCGTCACCGGCTTCGCCATGGGCGGCGCCGGCAGCGCGCTGGTCGGCGGCAGCGGCACGCCGGGCTTCCCGCCCTTCTTCTGGTCACGCGATGGCGGCGATCTGCGGGTGGCGCATTTCCTCGCCATCCACGCGATGCAGCTGGTGCCCGGCTTCTGGCTGCTGACCCGCACCGGCAGCTGGCCGGTGGGCGTGGTGGCGGCGGGCTGGTCGGGGCTATCCGTGACGGCGCTGTGGCTGGCGCTGGCGGGCGTGCCGCTCTCGCCGTAACCGCGCCATCTTCCGGCGTCATGGGGAGCAGGTGACCCATGAATCCCCCCTGCTCCGCCGATCGCTTTTCGCCCTGCTGGTGGCGGCGCTGGCCGCGTTGCTGCTGGTGCTGGTCTGGCGGGTTCTGGCGCCCGGCGGAATCGGCGCGCTGGAAGCGGCGATCCTGGCCTGCGTGCTGCTGACCACGCCCTGGACGGCACTTTCTGCCGCCAATGCCCTGGTCGGCCTGGTGATCCTGCTGCGCGCCGCGGACCCGCCCGCCGCCGTGCTGCCGGCCCTGGCCCAGGCACGCCCCGGCCCGCCAGAGGCCGTGACGGCCCTGTTGGTCTGCCTGCGGAATGAGGAGATGGGCGCGGTGCTGCCGCCGCTGGCCGAATTGCTGCTGGGCCTGGAGGCGGCCGGCGCCGGCGACCGGTTCCGCCTGTGGCTGCTCTCCGACACCCAGGACCCGGCGGCGGTGGCGGCGGAGGAATCGGCGGTCGCCGACTTCCTGGCGCGACATCCGAACGCCCGCTACCGCCGCCGCGCCGACAATACCGGCTACAAGGCAGGCAATGTGATGGACGCCCTCGACCATCATTTGACCGACGAGGCCTTCTTCCTGACGCTGGACGCCGACAGCGTGATGAGCCCGCGGTCGGTGCTGCGGCTGGTCGCGGTGATGGAGGCGGACCCCCGACTCGGCATCGTGCAGCAGCTTATCGTCGGCCGTCCCGCCACCGCCGCCTTCCCCCGCCTGTTCCAGTTCGGCATGCGCGCCGGCATGCGCAGCTGGGCCACCGGCCAGGCCTGGTGGCAGATGGATGCCGGCCCCTATTGGGGCCACAACGCCATCCTCCGCGTTGCCCCCTTCCGCGATCATGCGAAGCTGGAGGCGCTGCCGGATGGCAGCCGAATCCTGAGCCACGACATGGTGGAATCGGTGCGGCTGCAATCCGCCGGCTGGGCGGTGCGCTGTCTGCCGGCGGAGGATGGCAGCCAGGAAGCCAACCCCCCTGCTTTGCCGGAATTCCTGCGCCGCGACGAGCGCTGGGGCGCCGGCAACATGCAGTATTTCTGGCTGTTCCGCCTGCCGGGGATGACCTGGCTGGGGCGGCTGCAATTGCTGCAAGCCATCCTGCTGTTTCTGGGCGCGCCGCTCTATGTCCTGACGCTGCTGCTGGCGGCGGCGAATGGGGTTGGTGGCGGTGGCGCGGCGACGCCGATGGGGGCGTTGGCGCTCGCCATCCTGGCGCATTGTCTTTGCTATTTCGCGCCAAAGCTGGCGGGCTATGCCCAGGTGCTGATCCAGCGCGATGTCGCCAAGACCTATGGCGGCCGCGCCGCCTTCGCCCGTGGCGCGCTAGCGGAGCTGCTGTTCACCCAGCTGTTCGAGCCGCTGTCGATCCTGAACAAGGCGATCTTCCTGGCCCTGCTGCCCTTCGGCGCCCGCCCTGGCTGGCTGCCCCAGAACCGCGCCGATCGCGGCGTGGCCTGGGGTGATGCGATGCGGCTGCTCTGGCCGCATACGGTGATCGGCCTGCTGCTGACCACCACCTTCGCCAGCATCTCCTGGCCCGCGCTGCTGCTGGCCCTGCCCTTCACGGCCGGGATGATCCTGGCCGTGCCGCTTTGTGTCTGGACCGCCGATCCGCGCGCCGCCGCCTGGCTGCGCGCGCGCGGCATCGCGGCGGTGCCGGAGGAGGTTCGGCTCCTCAGCTCATGCTCGCCGTGACGCCGCCATCCACGAAGATCAACTGCCCCGAGATGAAGTCCGACGCCGGCGAAGCCAGGAACACCGCCGTGCCGGCAATCTCCTCCGGCTGCGCATAGCGCCCGGCCGGGCAACGCCGCTGCACCATCGCCAGCCATTCCGGATTGGCCAGCAGCGGCTTGTTCATCTCCGTGTCGAACCAGCCCGGGCCGATGGCATTGCACTGGATGTTCCACGGCCCGAGTTCCACCGCCAGCGCCCGGATGAACATCTTCAGCCCGCCCTTGGCGGAGGCATAGGGCGTGATGGTGGCGCGGCCGAGATCGCTGGCCAGGCTGCCGGTGGCGATCACCTTGCCGCGGCGGCGTTCCTTCATCCCCGGCACGATCAGGCGGGACAGCCGCCACAGGGCGGTCAGATGCGTGTCGATCACGCTGTGCCAGCCTTCCTCCGTCGTCTCCTCGATCGGCGCGCGGTGCTGGTTGCCGGCATTGTGGAGAAGGATGTCGATCGGGCCGAGGCCGGCCACCGCCGCCTCCACCGCCGGGCCATCGGTCACGTCGAAGGCGCTGATCCGGCAGGCGAGGCCATCGGCCCGCAGCGCCTCCGCCATCGCCTCCAGCGCCGCCGGGTCGCGGCCGTTCAGGATCACCTCCGCCCCGGCTTCCGCCAGCCCGCGCGCCATGGCGGCGCCGAGGCCGCGGGACGCCCCGGTGATGAGGGCGACGCGCCCGGTCAGGTCGAATTTCTGGACATGCGCCTGCTTCATCGCGCTTTTCCCCCTTGGTTGGGGGGCAGTCTCGCGCGGTTGGTCAGACGGGGTCCAGGGCGTGGTCGCGCAAATCCGGCAGGCGCACCACGGTCAGCGCCGCCTCATGCGTCGCCTCCAGCAACACGGCCGGGGCGAGGCCAACCCGCCGCGCCTCCTCCCACCGCGCGGCACAGAGGCACCAGCGGTCGCCGGGGCTTAATCCGGGAAAGCCGTATTCGGGACGGGGCGTGGAGAGGTCGTTGCCGCGCTGGCGGCTGAAATCGAGGAAGGCCGCCGTCACCTCGACGCAGACCACATGCAGCCCGCGATCCTGCGGGCCGGTGTTGCAGCAGCCATCGCGGAAGAAGCCGGTCAGCGGGGCCACCGAACAGGGCAGCAGCACGCCACCGAGCACATTGCGTGCGGGCGGCGGGGCCTCGGGCAGGGATCGGCCCGGATCGTTCTCGCCATAGGGCATTGGGCAGCTCCGGCGGTTCAGCCAGACAGCATAGAGCCGCCCGGCCTCCGGATGCATAGCCCATACAGGCCAGGGCGCCGGCCAAGGCCGGCGCCCTGCCGAAATCAGGCCGCCGCGCGGATCGCCGCCGCCTTCACATCGTCGCTGACGGCGCCGGCAAAGGTCTCGAAGTTCTGCTCGAACAGGGAGACCAGCTGCTTGGCCTGCTTGTCGTAGGCGGCCTTGTCGGCCCAGCTGTTGCGCGGGTTCAGCACGTCGCTCGGGATGCCCGGGACCGCCTTCGGGATGGACAGGCCGAAGAAGGGATCGGTCTCGAACTCCACCTTGGCCAGGCTGCCATCCAGCGCGGCGCGCAGCAGCGCGCGGGTGTGCTGGATGGACATGCGCTTGCCGGTGCCATAGGCGCCGCCGGTCCAGCCGGTGTTCACCAGCCACACCTCGGCGCCGTCCTTGGCGATCCGCTCCGCCAGCATCTTGCCATAGACTTCCGGGTGGCGCGGCAGGAAGGGGGCGCCGAAGCAGGTGGAGAAGGTGGCCTGCGGCTCCTTGCCCAGGCCCTTTTCGGTGCCGGCGACGCGCGCCGTATAGCCGGACAGGAAGTGGTACATGGCCTGCGCCGCCGTCAGCTTGGCGATCGGCGGCAGCACGCCGAAGGCATCCGCCGTCAGCATCACCACGTTCTTCGGCTTGCCCGCCTGGCCGCCCGCGACCGTGTTCGGGATGAACTCGATCGGGTAGCAGGAGCGGGTGTTCTCGGTCAGGCCGTTGTCGTCGAGGTCGAGGCTGCCGTAGTCGTCGCCGACCACGTTCTCCAGCACCGCGCCGAAACGGTGGGACGCGTCCCAGATCTGCGGCTCGGCCTCGCGGCTCAGCTTGATGACCTTGGCGTAGCAGCCGCCTTCGAAGTTGAAGACGCCCGTGTCGGACCAGCCATGCTCGTCATCGCCGATGAGCTGGCGCTCGGGGTCGGAGGAGAGCGTGGTCTTGCCGGTGCCGGACAGACCGAAGAACAGCGCCGTGTCGCCATCCTTGCCGAGGTTCGCGGAGCAGTGCATCGGCAGCACGCCGCGATCCGGCAGGATCCAGTTCATCACGGTGAAGATCGACTTCTTGATCTCGCCCGCATAGCTGGTGCCGGCGATGCAGATGGTGCGCGCGGCGAAGGACAGCGCGATCAGCGTGCTGGTGCGGCAGCCATCGACGGCCGGGTCGGCCTCATATTCCGGCGCGTGCAGAATGGTGTAGTCCGGCTTGAAATCGGCGAGCTCCGCGCGGTCCGGGCGGATGAACATGTTGCGCGCGAACAGCGCGTGCCAGGCGTTCGTCGTCACCAGCCGCACCTTGATGCGGTGCGCGGGGTCGGCGCCGGCATAGAGGTCCTGGGTGAACAGTTCCGGCTTCTCGCCGAGCCAGCCGCGGACCTTGGTCGTGAAGGCCTTGAACTTGTCGACCGGCAGCGGGCGGTTGACCTTGCCCCACCAGACGGCGTCATGCACTTCCGGATCGTCCACCACGAACTTGTCCTGGACGGAGCGGCCGGTGTGCTGGCCGGTCACCGCCATGAAGGCGCCATCCGCCGACAGCCGCCCCTCACCCCGCCGCAGCGCATGGGCGTAGAGGCCCGCGGCGGTCAGGTTGGCATGGACGGTCGCCGAGCCGGCGACGCCGGTCCCGGACAGGGCGGATTGGGTGGACGTCATCGAAAGCCTCCAATAGGGCGCAGCGGGCACCAGACGCGCCTGCCACACTACGCGCCCCATATGGGCCGCCCAGCGCGGCGAAATTAGGGCGCGTAAGCTGTCTCAAGCAATGCGAACCAGTTGGTTACTTTACAAAGCCAGTCGCGCCCGCCCTTCCCGCGTCGCCTGGACCAGACCCATCCGGACGCCCGTGGAATCGGAGACTGGCGCGGTCCAGGGCAGATAGGCGGTGCAATCGCCCGCAGCGAGGTCACATCCATCCGGATCGACGCCGGTCATGCGCCATTCGCCTGCTTGACGGCCCAGAAGGCCGGTGGCGATGGCGACCAGCGCATCGGCGTGGTCGGCGTTCACATGATCGAGAATACCCGACTCGGCCGCCGCCAGCGCCGCCACGGCGGCCGGATCGGGCCGCAGTTCCGCCTGGCGCAGCCGTGTGGCGCGGGCGAATCCCGCCACCAGCAGACCGGCGGCGGGGCGAATCTGCCACAGTCGGAAGTCGCCGAAATCGGCATAGAGCGCGGCATAGGGGTGCCGCGCCAGGAAGCGCGTCTTCAGCTCCGGCGGCGCAAGCTCCGCCAGCCCGGTCACGCTGAGGCGTGGCGCGGTCTGCGGATTGACCTCCTCCGCCACTCCCTGCACCAGCAGGGCGCAGCGCGGCTCGGCCTTCAGATGGCGGGTGTGTTCGGACAGGTCGGACAGCAGCAGCAGGATGGTCAGGTCCGGCAGCACCGCATAGGTCACCAGACTGGCAAAGGGCTGGCCCTCCGTCACGGTGGCCAAAGTGGCGGAGGATGCGGCGCGAAGAAGCTTGCGGGCCGCAAAACCGTGATCGATATCCACCATTGTCGTCGCCACCTTCGCGCCTGACCCGGCTTTGCCACAATTGACCGTTACACAGGTCACGGCGCCGATATCGCCGCCCGAGGAGTTCCGAACTGTGCCGCACACCATCGCCCTGGTGGATGACGACCGCAACATCCTGACCAGCGTCTCCATGACCCTGGAGCAGGAAGGCTTCATCGTGCGCACCTATACCGACGGTGAAAGCGCCTTGCAGGGGCTGATGGCCCGGCCGGCGGATCTCGCGGTGCTCGACGTCAAGATGCCGCGGATGGATGGGATGGAACTGCTGCAGCGGCTGCGCCAGCGCAGCGCCATGCCGGTGATCTTCCTGACCAGCAAGGATGACGAACTCGATGAGCTGATGGGTCTGCGGCTCGGCGCCGACGACTACATCACGAAACCCTTCAGCCAGCGCCTGCTGCTGGAACGCATCCGCGCCCTGCTGCGCCGCAACGAGGCCGGCCGCGCCGAGGGCAGCGGCACCCCCGCCGGCGGCATCATCGCCCGCGGCGACCTGGTGTTGGATGAGACCAAGCACACCTGCATGTGGAAGGGAAAACAGGTGCAGCTGACCGTCACCGAATTCCTGCTGGTGAAGGCGTTGGCCGTCCGCCCCGGCATGGTGAAGAACCGCGACCAGCTGATCGACGGCGCCTATGGCGAGAACATCTATGTCGATGACCGCACCATCGACAGCCATGTGAAGCGCGTGCGCAAGAAGTTCCGGCAGGTGGACGACGACTTCGCCCAGATCGAGACGCTGTACGGGCTGGGGTATCGCTACAAGGAGGCGTGAGCCTCACGCCACCGGATGGCGCCGGCGCAGCATGGTCCAGAGCGCCCGCGCCAGGGGGCCGCGCAGCGCCCAGGCCTCGCCGAGAATCAGGTCGGCCTCATCCGGGTCCATGCGCATGATGCCGGACCAGCTATAGGCGGTCAGCGCGCCGACCCGCAGGCGGTCCGGGCCGTCATGCAGGTCCACCCGCATATGGTCGAAGCCGTCGGCCAGGCGCTCGGACAGGGCCAGGATCTCCGCCAGCCGGGCGGGACGGGGCAGCGGCGCGCGCCGCACCGCCTCGCCCTCCACCTTCCAATGCAGCGGCCGCCAATCCGGCGTGTGGAAGGCCAAGGCGCGTCGCGCGGGCGGTTGGTTCGCCGTCACGGTCAGGATCACCGTCGCGCGGCCGCCAAAGACGAAGACCTTGTGCTCCGGTGGCGCGCCGCCAGCGGGCAGTTCCAGCAGCCGTTCCACCAATAGCCGGCGCGGTATGCCGAGATAGGCGGGCTCCGTCACCAGGCTGCCATGGCGGTCATCCAGCCATGCTGTCGCCTGGGCGCGGATCGCCGCCGCATCCGCCACGCCACCGCGCGGCACGATCAGGCAATGGCCGGGGCCATGGCTGCTTTTCACCGCATAGGGTGGCGTCAGCGTCTCGATCGGCAGGGCGCCCGGGCTGGCGCCGGACCAGAGCAGCGGCACAAGCGACTCCGCCCCCACCCTCTCGGCGATGAACTCCCGCACGGCGAGCCTGTCGGACAGGATGACATGACGCGGATCGAGGTCGAACAGCTTCCGCCACTGCATCTTCTCGGTGAAGCGGCGTGGTCGGAACAGCGACAGCGCCCGGCCATGGCCCTGCCGGTACTCCCGCCGGATGCGGCAAATCAAGGCGCGCCAATGGCGGAGACGGGGCGGCAGGAACAGGTCTGGCAACGCGGGCAAAGGCCCTTTGGGCATGGTGGAGCGACCGTTAGGTCACGACGGCCACGGCGGGGACAGCCCGCGGTGCCACACGATGCAGTGTGTGAGGCGCTCGGCCGGAATGGGCCCGGCAGGACTCGAACCTGCAACCAAGCCGTTATGAGCGGCCCGCTCTGACCATTGAGCTACGGGCCCAGAGCGGTTGTCTGCATCGCAAGCGGCGCTGTTTCACGCAAGCCCGCCACGCCTCGCGGCCGAATCTATCCGAGGGAGAGTGTGTTCTCGGCCCGGCCCTCGGCACGCTCGGCCAGCTCCGGCGGGATCAGCCCCAGTTGTTCGGGCGCCTGCGCCACGCTTTGCGTCCTGTCGAGCGGGCGCGACACGGCCCACCACTCGCATTGCTCCTCCCGCCCCCGGGCCGCGCACCAGATGTGCCCAAGGCCGAAGGGCCGCATGCCGAGGCCGCGCAGCACGGCGCGGGAGGCAAGGTTGTCCACCTGCACCGCAGCCCGCACCTCGACCACGTCGAGGTGGTCGAAAGCGGCGGCCAGGGCGGCCGGCGCGGCCTCCCGCATCACACCTTCGCCATGAGCATGGTTGCCGAGCCAGTAGGTCAGCACGGCCCGATTGTGGTCCCGTTCCGAACGTGCTGCGCTGATCCAGCCCAGCACCTCCGCATTCGCGCGGCGGGTGATGACCAGCGGCAAGGCCAAGCCGGCCAGGGCCGCGGCGCGGGCCTCGCTCAACCGGCGCGCGGCGGCGGCGGGGGTCAGGTGCACGGGCCAGGAGGCAAGCCGGGCACTGATCTCCGGCCCCATCAGGCCAGACAGTGCCTTCGCATCATCAGGACGCGGCAGACGCAACAGCAGCCTCTGCGTGTGTAGGTCGCGAAGGAGATCGCCTGATGCGTTCATAAAACAACTTTGCCATCCTTAACGGCCCTTTACCAGTGTGGCGATCAACCGCTGAGCGAATCTTTTTCTTGGAAGATCAAAGAGACGCGAAAGACTCCAGCGTCCATGTCGAACATGTGAACGCATTACGGAAAATTCGAGAAATCCCGCTTTTCCATGATATCGTCCAAATCCTGACCCCCCTACCCCTCCAAATCCCAGCGCCGGGAAGGCCGCATACTCCACAGCACGGTCACTGATCACCGCACCGGAGGATGTCGCCGCCGCGAGCGATGCACGTTCCGCATGGCTGGCGCCAAAGGTATAGATCGCCAGGGGATTTGGTCGGTCACGGATCCAGGCGATGGCGGCCGGTAGATCGCGCATAGGTTGTACAGCCAGAACCGGACCGAAAATTTCCTCCCGCGTCAGAGGCGAATCACCGCCGGGTTGCGCGAGCGCCAAAGCGCGCTGCCGACCCGGCCCATCCGGCCCGAGCCGGTCCAGCACCACCCCTTCGCTCAGGCGATCGAGCCGCGCCGCCTGAGCCGCGCTGGCAAGGCCCGATTCCGGCAGAGCGATGCCGCTGGCGCGGCAGGCCTGGGCAAAGGCCTCCGGCGTGTGGCCAATCAAAAGCACCGTGTCCGGCGCGATGCAGGTCTGCCCGGCATTCACGGCCTTGCCGGCCAGGATGTCCTTCGCCGCCACCGCCAGATCGGCGCCCGGCAGCACGACCGCCGGGCATTTGCCGCCGAGTTCCAGCGTCAGCGGCACCAGGTTGCGGGCGGCGGCCAGGGCCACCTTGCGGCCGGTTTCGGTGCCGCCGGTGAACATCAGATGGTCCCAGGGCTGCGCCGCGAAATCCGCCGCCACTAACGGCCCGCCCTGCACCGTCGCCGCCATGTCGGGGCCGAGCGCGGCCTCCAGCACCTCCGCGATCAGCGCCGCCGTGCGCGGCACCGCCTCGCTCGGCTTCACCGCAACCCGGTTGCCGGCGGCGATGGCGTCCACCACCGGGATCAAGGCAAGCTGCACCGGGTAGTTCCAGGGCGCCATGATGCCGATGACGCCCTTCGGCACCGGCTCCTCCCAGGCCCGGGCCGGCCAGAAGGGATAGGGCACGGCGACGTGGCGCGGCTTGGCCCAGCGTTTCAGGTGACGGCGTGAATAACGCGCGGCATCGACGGTGCAGAGCACATCGGCCAGCAGCGTCTCCAGCCGCGAGCGTCCCTCGTAATCCGCATCCAGCGCCGCGGCGAGGTCCTCCGCCCGTGCCAGCAACGTCTTAGCCAGCCGGTCGAGCAGGTCCCGCCGAAGCGCAAGGCTCGGCCGGCCATCCCGGTCCTGCGCCGCGCGCAGCCGCGCCAGCGCCGCCGCAGGGGTCAAGCCGCCACCGACTGGCGCGGCGCGCGGGCCAGGGCCGCGGCGGCGGCCTCCCCCGACCGCACGGCCGCCTCCAGCGTCGCGGGCAGGGCCGGCACGGTCCAGTCCCCGGCCAGGGCCAGGTTGGGCAAAGGCTGGCGCGGCGGGGCGGCGGGCGGATTCAGCCCGTGGCGTGGCGTGGCGCGGCGTTCGCGCACGGCGCGCGCAGGGGGCGGGGTGACCGGCCAGTCACCGGGCAGGCCAAAGCGCAGCGCGGCCTCCCGCACCTCCGGCCAGATCCGCGCGGCAGCTTCTGCATCGGTCAGCGCCACCTCGGCATCCGCCGCGCTGACGGTGACGGAGATGCCATCCGGCCGCACCAGCACCCATTGCGCCAGCCCGCCCAGCAGCCCGATGAAGCGCAGCGGCCCTTCCGCCACCCGGGCGAAGTGCACATTGAGGATCGGCGCATGGCGCTGCGGCACCGGAATGCCGGGCAGCAGCCGCGCCACCTCCCAGGGCGGCAGGGCCAGCACCACCGCGTCAGCGGGGCCGATCGGCAGGGTCATCTCGGCGAATTCCAGCGAATGGACGCGCCCCCCCGCCCGCACCAGGCCGCGCAGCCTTTCGCCGCAGCGCAGCCAGGCACCGTGGCAAGCAAGGGTGGCGAGCGCCGGCGCCACCAGATCCGGCCCCAGCCCGTTGCGCGCCACCAGCAACCGCGCCGCGCCGCGCCCGCCGAGGCGCCGCAGCACGGCGCCCAGCAGCCGGGCGGAGGCTTCCTCCACGGGCGTGTTCAGCGCCGCGACGGTCAGCGGCTCGACCAGCGCGCGCAACAGCACCGGATGGGCGGCGAAGGCGCTGGCCACGCTGCGATCAGCGCCGGGCAGGGCCAGCCGCAGCAGGGCCAGAAGGCTGCCGAGCGTCACCCCCTCCGGCCGCTTGCGGGAATCGCCCCAGCCGAGCGGAGACAGCGCCACCCGCCGCGCCACATGGCTTTCCAGATCCAGCACCGGCAGGCCGGCGGGCTCCGGCTCCACCCAGCCCTCCCGCGCCCCGATCCGTTCCAGGAAGCGCAGCGCGGCGCGGTTGGCGCCGAGCAGCGCATGGGTGCCGTTGTCAGTGCCATCCGGCAAGGCGCGGGCGCGGCCGCCAGCGACCGGGGAGCCCTCATGCAGGGTGACGCGCCGCCCCTCCCGCACCAGGGACAGGGCGGCGGCGAGGCCGGAGACGCCGGCGCCCACCACATGCACCATGCCGGGATCACTCATGGCCGCAGCGCCAGCCAGGCCATGCGCAGCTTCTCCGCCCTGGTCAGGCGCGGACGTGCGCGCGGCGGCGCGAAACCACGGGCGAGCATGCGGTCGAGCAGCCGGCGATAGCCCCACATCATGATGCGCGCCGGTTTCATCGCCCGCCTGTCATGCTCCCCGAGCTCCCGCTCCGCACGCGCAAAACCTTCCGTCGCGCGGGCCGAAAGTTCGGCACAGCATGACACGAAGCCGGGATGCGTCACGACCGCTTCCGCGCTGTCCTGTTTCACGCCGTGTCGCGTCAGCAGGCTGGCGGGGACATAGACACGGTCGATCGCCGCATCCTCGTCCACATCGCGCAGGATGTTCACCAGCTGGAGCGTGCGGCCGAGCGCGAGCCCGAATTTCTGCGCCCCCGGCGCGCCAAAGATGCGCACCGCCATGGCGCCGACGCTGCCGGCGACGCGGCGGCAATAGGTGTCGAGCGCCGCCTCATCCGGCAGGCGCAGGCCGGGGGTGGCATCCGTCTCCATGCCGTCGATCATGGCCTCGCATTCCGCCAGAGGCAGCGCGAAGGCTTCGCGCGCCCAGGCGAGCTCGGCGGAGAGGGCGCAATCCGGGGCGGTGAGTTTCTGGCGCCATTGGGCCAGCAGCCGGCGCTTCTCGCCTTCCGGCATTGCGCCATCGGCGATGTCGTCCACCGCGCGGCAGAAGCCATAGACGGCATAGAGGCCGCGACGGCGCTGCCCCTTCAGCACCGCCATGCCGCGCCCAAAACTGCTGCCGGCCCGCCCCACCCGGTCGCGCACCACGGCGGCATCGCTGCGCGGTCCGCGCGCCAGCCCGGCGAAGGCGGCCCCGAAATCCGCGCGCCCGAGCGCCACCCGCCCGGCAATCGGGTCCGCCGCCCGCAGCTTCGCCAGCAGCCGCCAGCCGAGATCCAACGTCACCGCCGCCTGCAAGCGAAGGCGGGAGGTAAGCAGGCGCGGCAGCGGCGCCGCCTGTTCCAGCAGCGCCTCCACCCGGTCCAGCGCCGCATCCAGCACGGCACGGCGGGCCGGGTTGGCCGGGTCGAAGAAGGCGGCCTCGCCGCCCGCCAGCGCCATCCAGGGCTCGGGCAGGTAGATGCGGTTCATCGCCGCGCGGTCGGGCGCCAGGTCCTGCAGGTGGTTCAAGATCTGCAAACCGGCGCAGAGCGCATCCGCCGCGCGGGGCGCCTCCGCCTGCCTCTCGTCATGCAGACGCAGCAGCAGCCGGCCGACGGGGGCGGCGGAGCGGGCGCAATAATCCTCCAGCGCCGCCCAGTCCGGGTAACGGCCCTGCACTGCATCCTGCCGGAAGGCGGACAGAAGGGTCCGCGCTTCCGCCGTGCCGACCGCAGCCAGGGGGCCGGCCGGATCGTCCAGCAGGCGCTCCATATGATCCAGCCGCGCCAGCTTCTCCTCCGGGCTCAGCCCCGGCGCATCGGCGATGTCATCGGCCATCCGGGCGAAGCGATAGAAGGCCAGCACCTTGGGCCGCAGCGTTGCCGGCAGCAGGCGAGAGGCGACGGGGAAGTTTTCCGTCGTTTCATTCCGGCTCGGCGGGTTGGCGGCGATGCCGGCATGATCCATCGGTTAGGCCGTACCCGGATAAGCACGGCCCTTCCACCCCGCCGGCCGCCCCAACAACCCGCGCACCAGCGCCGTCCACTGAATCGCCAGCGCCACGGCGACCGTCAGCGGGTGCAGCGGAATGGTCCACCAGGGCTCCCGCACCCGCAGCGTCACCGCCGCGCGCAGGGCAAAGCCCAGGGCCAGCGCCAGCAGCGCCGCCGGTCGCGGCAGGAAGAAGAACGGCCAGAGATGCGCGCCGGCGAGCATGACGGTCCAGATCGGCAGCCCCACCGGCGTGGCCATGCCTTCCCGCGCGTTCTTGATGAAGCCGGCCCAGCTGTCGCGGAAATTCGCATACATGCGGCAGGTGGCGAGGCCATGGCCCTCGACGATCTCGGTCGCCAGCCCGTGCTCCCGCATGCGTCGCGCCAAGGCGAGACCATCATGCAGCACGCCACGCACGCCTTCATGCCCGCCGGCCGCGAAATACCCCTCCCGCTCCACCAGCAGAAGCTGGCCGCAGGCCGCCGCCATGCCGGGCCGCCGCGTGAAGGCCCGGCCGCCACCCGGCAGGTAGCAGAACAGGAGAAAATTGATCATCGGCACCGTCGCCGCCTCGCCCAGCGAGCCGATGACCTGGCGCGGCACGCCGGTGACCATTGCCGTGCCGGTGCGCGCGGCATGGCCGGCCATCTGCGCGGCCGCATCGGGCGCCAGCCGCACGTCGGCGTCGATGAACAGGAAATGCGTGCCCTGGGCGGCCGCCGCCAACCGGGCGCAGGCATGCACCTTGCCGGTCCAGCCCGGCGGCAGAGGCGGCGCCGCCTCCAGCCGCACCCGCGAATCCCGCGTCGCGTAATCGGCGACGATGGCGGGGGTGGCGTCGGTGGAGCCGTCATCCATCACCACCACCTCCACCGCCACGCCACGCGAGGCGAGCACGGCATCGAGGCAGGCGGCGATATTCGCCGCCTCGTTCCGCGCCGGGATCAGGATGGAGACCAGCGTACCCTCCGGCGGCGTGCCCCGCGGCGGGCGCACCAGGAACAGGTTCACCACCCCCATGCTGGCAGGGAACATGGCAAGCGCGAGGGCAATCCAAGCCCAGGTGAAGTCGATATCCATCGCCTAGCCCGCCCCTCCCCCTGGGTCATGTCGTGGATCGAATGATTGGCCCTTCATGACGGAAAGCAAGCGCCGCCAGAGCTGATAGATTCCGCCCATCCCCTCCGGCCCCCGCAACAGGGTGGTGAAACGGGCCGGATCGCGGGCGATGGCGTCCTCCGCCAGGCGGTCCATCGTGGCCGCCAGCGCGACGGACAAGGCGGCCAGCCGCTGCTCCCGCGTCAGCGCGGCCAGGGTCGCGGCCTCGATCGGCGGGCCGAAGGCGCAGAGCATCTCCGCCTTGCGCTCGGTCCAGAAGGGATAGTCCAGCGCCAGCGGCACGAAGAGCGCATCCGGCGCCATCTCCGGCAGGCGGGACATGCCGGGGGCGATCGGCACCGGGCGTTCCCGCACATCGCTGAACCGGCCCGGCGCATTCATCCACAGCATGCGATCCGGCGCCGCCAGCACCCGGCGCGCGGTGCGTAGGAAGGCGACGGCGCCGCGCGGGCTGCCATTTTCCACCCCGAAGACGCCGATGCGGGTCATGAAGCGGTAGCGCGCCAGCGCCGCGGCATCCATCGGAATGAACATGCGCCGCCCCGGGAACAGCCGGTTCGACAGCAGCATGAAGGCGACGCCGTCCCACCAGCCTGGATGGTTGGCGAAGATCACCAGCGGCCGCGCGCCGTAGTCTTGCGGCTGCCCCCAATTCGCCACCCGCGCCGCCCGCATATGGGTGCGGAAGAAGCGGGTGAACATGTAGTGGAAGAACGCCATGCGGCGCGGGTCATAGAGCGCGACGGGGTTGTCTCCCGCCTCGCCGGGCCTCGGCGGCATGGCGTTCATGGCATGGCTATTCGGCCGCGACAGCGCGTTCCGCCTCGCGCCGCCCAGCCTCCCGCGCCGAGTCCGACATGCCGCGCCCGCCACGGTCGCGATCCAGCGCATCCGCCGCGATCCAGCCGGACATCATCACCATCGGCATGCCCGGCCCCGGATGCGCGGCTCCGCCACACAGGTACAGGCCCTTCACCAGCTTCGACCGATTGCCCGGCTTGAAGGCACCCGTGAAACTGCCATGGCTGGCCAGGCCATAGATCGCGCCATCCAGCACCCGGTAGCGCTCATGGATATCCACCGGGGTGAGCTGGCCTTCGACCACGATCCGCTCCTCGATATCCTCCAGCCCCGCCGTGCGCTTCAGCTTGTCCAGGATGGTCTGCCGGTACTTCGGAAACATCTTCGACCAGTCGTGATGCGGCCGCAGATAGGGCGTGTGGACCAGCACATACAGCGCCTCCCCGCCCTCCGGCGCCGTGGTGTCGTCGCTGCACGACGTCGCGGCCAGATAGGCCGTGGGGTCCGGCGCCGGCTCACCCTTCTTGTAGATCGCATCGAACTCCTCCTCCGCATCGCGGGAGAAGACGAAGTCATGATGCGCCAGGTGGTCGTAGCGCTTGTTCAGACCGAGATAGAGCACCACGCCGGAGCATGCCGGCTCGAAGTTCTTCTTGGCGTATTTCCGGCCCGGCTCGCCGCCGACCAGCTCCTTATAGGTGCGGATCGCGTCCATGTTGGAGATCACCGCATCGCAGGCGATCGTCTCGCTGCCGACCCGCACGCCCTTGATGGCGCCATTCTCGATGTCGAAGCCGGTGACCTCCGCACTGGTGCGCAGCTCCACGCCCAGCTCGCCCGCCAGTTTTGCGAGTCCTTCCGCCACGGCGCGGGTGCCACCCACCGGGTACCAGACGCCCTCGCTCGCCTGCATGTCGCCGATCGAACACACCACCGCCGGCGCCAAATAGGGCGAGGACCCGATATACTGGCAGTAATGGTCCAGCATCTGCGCCAGCCGCTCATCCGGCACATGGCCGCGAATGACCTTGGCCGCCGTCTGGCCCATCTTCAGCGACAACACATCCCGCAAGGTGTTCGGGTTGAGATTCGCCTTCATGTCGATGGTGTCCGTCACCCCCTCGACCGGCCGCCAGAAGAAGAACTTCTCCGACACCCCATGCAGATGCCGGCTCTCCTCCTGGAATTTCCGATACCCCTCGCCCAGGCCCCGACCCGGCGCGAACTTCTCGATCTCGGCCTGCATGGTGGCGACATCCGCCATCAAGTCGATCCGCGTGCCATCCTCAAAGAAGCAGCGCCACTGCGGATCCAGCCGAATCAGCGGCAACTCCTTCGCCTGATCCCGCCCCGCCTCCGCAAAAATCCGCCGCAACACCCGCGGCACCGTCAAAATCGTCGGCCCCATGTCAAAGCGGAACGACCCCGACCCATCCGGCGCATCCAAGGTGAGAACCGCCGCCTTCCCCCCCAACCAGGGATTCTTGTCCAGCAACGTCACCCGATGCCCGCGCGCCGCCGCCACACACGCCGCCGCCAGGCCGCCGAGGCCACCCCCCACCACCACCACCCGGTCTGCCATGCGTGCGTTCCTCCGTGTCGTCGTAGTCTAGCAAGTTTTCGCGGGTGGTTCGCAGGGAGGGCGCTGCCCTCCCCGCACCCCTCCTGCGAAGGGGCAGTGGCCCCTTCCACCCCTTAACGGGATTCCAAAGGGACCACTGTCCCTTTGGCGGGGGTGCAGGAGGCAGCGCCCCCCGCAAAGCCACCCGCGAGAAGCTGACTAAGGCTCCGCCGCCACGGGGGTGGCCGCCTGGAAGCCGCTGGTGGCGGTCGGGCGGCTGGGGGTGGCGGCGAGGCCGAGGTCATTGGCCATCAGGTTGGTGGTGATGCGGGCGCCTTCGTAGATCACGGGCAGTCCGCTGCCGGGGTGTGTGCCGCCGCCGACGAGGTAGACGCCTTCGACGTCGCGGAAGCGGTTGCCGGGGCGGAACAGCAGCATTTGCGGCAGTTCGTGGGAGAGGTTGAAGGTGGCGCCGTAGCCCACGGCGAAGTCGTTTTCCCAGTCCTGGGGGGCGACGATGCGTTCGTATTTGATGTGGGGGCGCAGGTCGCCGAGGCCGAGGACTTTCAGCCGGTCCAGCGCCACGTCGCGGAAGCGCGCGCATTGGGCTTCCCAGCCGGGTTGCACGATCAGGTTCGGGACCGGGACCAGGACGTAGAGGGCGGAGTGGCCTTCGGGGGCCATGGTGGGGTCGGTGGCGCCGGCGTGCTGGACGTAGAGGGAGGGGATCTCCGGGATTTCCCCGGATTCGATCTGGCCGATGTTCTGGCGGTACTGCTCGGAGAGGATGACGTTGTGGTGGGCGACGCCGGGCAGGGTCCGGTCGAGGCCGAGGTAGAGCATGAAGGTGGAGCAGGAATAGCGCGCCTTGCTGATCTTCTTGTCGGACCAGTTCTTGCGGAGGTGGTTCGGGATCAGCTTCGGGATGGCGTGGGCGAAGTCGGCATTGACTACCACGGCGTCGGCGCTGTGCAGGTGCCCGCCCACTTCGACGCCTGTGGCGCGGCGGCCTTCGAAGGCGATGCGGTCCACCGGGGAGTTCAGGCGGATTTCGGCGCCCAGGCGTTCGGCGACGCGGGCCATGGCGTCGGAGACGGTGCCGCAGCCGCCGATCGGGTGGAAGACGCCGTGTTCATATTCCAGGAAGGACAGGATGGTGAACAGCGCCGGGCATTTGAACGGGCTCATCCCGAGGTATTTGGTCTGGAAGGAGAAGGCCAGGCGGACGCGCGGATCCTTGAAGTGGCGTGCAAGGTCGCGGTCCACGGTGGACCAGGGCCTCATCAGGGGCAGCGCCTTGATCATGTCCGGGCGGATCATGTCGGCCGCGGTGGAGAAGGCGCGTTCCAGGACGGGGCGGAAGGCTTCCAGCTTGGCGCGGTTTTCCGCCATGAAGGGGCGCAGGCCCTTGGCATCGCCGGGCGAGATGCGGGCGATTTCCGCTTCCATGCGGTCGAGATTGGCGCTGGCGTCCAGTTGGGTGACGTCGCCGCCCTGTTCGAACAGCAGCCGGTATTGTGGCTCCAGCCGCCGCATGTCGATTTCCTGGTCCAGATCGGCGCCGCAGCGGGCGAAGATCTCTTTCAGGATGCGGGGATAGAGGAAGAAGGTGGGGCCGAGGTCGAAGCGGTAGCCCTCCGGCGTGGTCAAGGTACGGGTGCGCCCGCCCACCACGTCATCTTTTTCGTGAACCGTCACGCGGGCGCCGGAGGCGGCGAGCAGCATGGCAGCGGCAAGCCCACCCGGTCCGGCGCCAATGATGGCAACCTTCGGGCGGGCCCGGTGAAGGGCGGGGGAGGACAGGGGCGCGGTCATATCAGTGGGTCAGCAGATGCGGCTGCCTCGAAAACCTGCAAGGGATTAAAAAGCGGGTTAATGGGCGGATGGCACGGAAAGCCGTGCCCCGCCTTCGATTTCCAGGCATCGCGCCTCGGCGCGGGGCAGCAGCCGGGCGAGGTAGAACTGCGCCAGGCTGGCGTGATCCGGGGAGGCGGCGGCGGCGCGGGCCAGCATCCAGCCGCCCAGCAGCCAGCCGCAGGCGTCGAGATAGGCCGCCGCGAGGGACTGCGCCGCATCGGCATCCCGCGCCTGAAGCTCCAGCATGAGGTCGGTGGCGGCGGAGAGGCGGGCCGTTGCGGGGGCGAGGCGCGGGTCGCTGGCGGCGACCTCCGCCAGCAGGCCGCGCATGGCGGCGCCCTCGTCGCGGGCCAGCTTGCGGACCAGAAGGTCGATGGCCTGGATGCCGTTGGTGCCCTCGTAGATCGGCGCGATGCGGGCATCCCGCAGCACCTGGGCGGCGCCGCTGTCCTCGACAAAGCCCATGCCACCATGCACCTGGATGCCGAGGCTGGCATTTTCGACGCCACGGTCGGTGCACCAGGCTTTGACGATGGGGGTGAGCAAAGCGAGGCGGGTGGCGCCGGCTTCGTCTCCCAACAGGTGGTGGCGGTCCAGCGCGGCGGCGGCTTCCAGCGCCAGAAGGCGCCCGGCGAGCGTCGTGGCGCGCATTTCCGCCAGCATGCGGGCGACGTCCGGATGATCGGCGATGACCCGGCCGTTCTGGCTGCGCTGCGCGGCATAGGCCTCTGCCAGGGCCAAAGCGCGCGCCCCCTGCCCCACGCCCTGCACGCCGACGGCGAGGCGCGCGGCGTTCATCATGGCGAACATGGCGTTGAGGCCACGGCCGGGCTCGCCCACCAACTCCGCCTCCGCCCCATCGAACAGCATGATGCAGGTGGGCGAGGCGTGGATGCCCAGCTTGTGCTCGATGCCGCCGCAGCGCAGCGCGTTGCGCTGGCCGTCCGCCAGCAGCTTCGGCGCGGCGAAGAGCGAAATGCCGCGCGAGCCTTCCGGCGCACCGGGCAGGCGCGCCAGGACCAGGTGCAGGATGTTCTCCGTGAGGTCGTGCTCGCCCCAGGTGATGTAGATTTTCTGGCCGTGCAGGGCGTAGCGGCCCTCACCCACCGGTTCGGCGCGGCAGCGCAGCGCGGACAGGTCGGAGCCGGCCTGGGGCTCGGTGAGGCACATGGTGCCGGTCCAGGCGCCAGAGACCAGCTTGGGCAGCCAGCGCTCCGCCTGATCGGGCGTGGCATGGCCCACCAGCAGGTCGATGGCGCCGGCGGTCAGCACCGGGCCGAGGAAGAACGCCATGTCGGCGGCCGAGGCCAGTTCCGTCACCGCGACCCAGAGCGCATGCGGAAGCCCCTGCCCGCCATGGGCTTCCGGCGCCGCCACGCCCTGCCAGCCGCTGGCGATCCAGTCCTGCATCAGGGGCGTATAGTGGGGCGGGCAGGTGACGGTGCCAATGGCGTAGCGGGCGCCGTGGCGGTCGGCCTGCTGCCAGCCGGGGGCCAGTTTTTCGGTGCAGAAGCGCGCGGCTTCCTCGACCAGGGCGGCAATGTCGGACTCGGCCAGGGGCGCGCCGGCGGCTTCGGTGATGCCGGGCAGGCCGACCACCTTGGTCAGGCCGAGGATCAGGTCATCCGCTGCGCTCATGCCGACACCCCCGTCAGCAGGCCGGGCGGCGGCGGCGTGGCACCGGCTGCCCAACCAGGCAGGGCGGCGGCCAGCGCCGGGTCAGCGGCGGCGCGCGCCAGGGCCAGGCCGAGCAGCGGGCCGAATTTGAAGCCATGGCCCGAAAAACCGGACAGGACAAAGGCGCGATCGCCAAGCCGCTCCACCACGAATCGTTCCTCCGCTTCCACATCGTAATAGCAGGCGGCGGCGGAGAGCACCCGGTAGGAATCGAGGTCGCGGATGCGGTGCCGGGCGAAGGCGAGGATGGTCTCGGCCTCCGCCGCCGTCGCCTCCCTCGGCGCTTCGGGGTCGCCGGTGGGGGCGAAGCGGTGGTCGCCGATCTTCAGCGGCGTGCCGGCGACGGGCGGCACGGCGTAGAAGCCGCCATCCTCCGCCAAGTCCAGCAGCATCGGCGCCGCCTGCCAGCCGGCCATGTGTTCGGGCGGCGGGGCGAGGCGGACGATGATTTGTCGGGTCGGCCGCACTCTTGTGGCAAGCCCCGGCAGCAGGCGGGGCGCCCAGGGGCCGGCGGCGGCGACCAGCAGATCGGCCTGAAGCGTGGTGCCATCCTCCAGCGTCACCGCGCCCCGGGCCGGGTCCACCGTTGTGGCGCGGCCACGCAGGGGGGTGATGCCGCGGGTGGCGAGGCGCCGCAGCAGGGCCTCGATGATCCGCCGCGCCAGCAGCACGCCGCCCGCCGGCATGTGGAAGGCGCTGGCAATGCCATCCGGGGCGAGGAAGGGGTAGCGCGCCGCCACGGCCTCGGCGGGCAGATCCTCCGGCGCGTGGCCGTCGCCGCTCAGCGCCGCGCGGCTCTCCGCCAGCCAGCCGCCAGGGGCGTTGGACAGGGCCAGCACGCCGGTCGGCACATGCAGCACCTCCCCGACCTCCGCGAACAGGGTCGCCCAGGCGGCATAGGCGGGGTCGATCATCCGCATATAGCCGGCGGCGGCGCCATAGGCGTGGCGGATCAGCCGGTGGTCATCCACCGAACTGCCGCGCGCATTGGGCAGCTCGTCCTGATCCACCACCCGCACCGCCCAGCCGGCGCGGTCGAGCGCCCAGGCGGCCGAGAGGCCCATGATTCCGCCGCCGAGGATGATCGCGCTGTGCATGTCGCAAGTCTTGCCCGGCCGCGCGGCGCTTGGGGAGGGGGGCTACAACAGATGCAGGCTTGCCGTGCCGTGCAGCGCCTGCCCCGGCGCCAGTAGATGCATCGCGCCATGCCGCGCCAGCGCCGGGCGGTTCACCACATCCGGGACATGACTCACCGGCTCGACACAGAGCACCGGAATGCCGCGCGGGGCATAGATTTGCAGGTTGCAGGCCCAGTCGCCGGTCGCTTCCAACCGCAGGTCGGGGCCGCCGGAGCGGGTAATCTCCGCCACGCCATCCCAGCCGGCGAAATGCGTGTCGAGCCCTTCCAGCACTGCCTCATCGCCCTGCAGGCCGGCGGAGGGGCGCGGCGCGACGGCCAGGTTGCGGGCATCCCGGCCGAAGATGGTGGTCGCCGCGAAGCGCAGCCGGGTGCCGGGCGGGCGGGTGAAGAAGGGGTGCCAGCCGATGCCCATCGGGGTTGGCGCATCGCCGGTATTGGTCAAAGCGAGGGACAGGCTGAGCCCCTCCGCCGCCAGGGCAACCCGCAGCGTGGCGGCGCAGCGGAAGGGCGGGTGGTCCAGCAGGCAGGACAGTTCCGCGCAGTCCGGCGCCTGGGCCTCCACCTGCCAGACCCGTTCGCGGACGAAACCGTGCAGCGCATGGCCTTCCAGCGGGCGGTTGATCGGCATGACATAATCCTGGCCACCGACCGTGATGCGCCCATCCGCCAGGCGGTTGGTCCAGGGCGCCATCAGGAAGGCGCTGTGCAGCCCGCGATTGGGGCTTTCACCTTCCGGCACCGGCTCCACGATGTTCCGGCCGCGCCAGGACAGGGCGCCGATCGCCGCGCCCTGGCTGACCAGGATGGTGGCGTCCCAGTCACCGGAAGCGATGCGGATCATATCTTGCCCTTGTGCGCCTCGCTCAGGCGCCGTCTCTGTCTGCCGCCAGCCGATGGGGGAAGGCCCCGCTGCCTAGCCAAGCAGGGTCCCCAGGCGGTGTCCATATCGCCCAGGGCCGATCGTCGCCGCGACCGGTGACGCCGTCAGCAGATCCGACACCGCGCCCAGCCAGGCGCGACTTTCAGTCCAGGTCGAACTGGTCGCGCGGCGAAAAACCGTCCTTGCGGGAATATTCGATCGAGGTGTAGCCGCCGCCCTGGTAGCGCTCCTCCACCGGATCGTCTGAGACGATGTGCCCGACCTCGGTGCGGAAATCCTCGGCAGTGTCCTGCGGTTCCCAGCCCAGCCGGTCGCGATGGTCCGCGCCCCAGAAACTGTCGGGGTTCTTGGAGGCGCCCCATACCACGCAGTGCCCGACCTTCTCGGCCAGGACCGTCCGCGTGATGAGGCGCGCCAAGTCCGGATAGGACAGCCAGGTCGCCAGCATCCGCTTGTTGATCGGCTTCGGGAAGCAGGAGCCGATGCGGATATTGACGTTCTCCACCCCGTGCTTGTCCCAGTACATGCGGCCCATCAGCTCGCCATAGACTTTCGACAGCCCGTAATAGCCATCGGGCCGGAAGGCGCAGTCCGCATCCAGTTTACCCTGGTTGCCCTGCGGCCTTTCGTGGAAGCCAATCGAGTGATTGGAACTGGCAAAGACCACGCGGGCGCCGAACAGGCGGGCGGCCTCATAGATATGATACAGCCCGTGCAGGTTGGGGCCGGCCACTTCCTCAAAGGGCTTTTCCACCGAGACGCCGCCGAAATGCAGGATGGTACCGCAGCCCTCCGCCTGACGGACGACGGCGAGCGATTCGGTCAGATTGGCCTTCACGAAAGTCGCGCCCTTCGGCAGCTCGTCCGGGAAGGGCATGATGTCGGTCAGGCGCAGGGTGAAGCCGGCGGCCGACAGCTCCTTCGTCAGCATGCGGCCGAGATTGCCGGAGGCACCGGTCAGCAGGATGGGCTTGGTATCGGACATGCCAAAATTCCTCAGTCGGCGAAAAGCGTGATGGCGGCACCCTGGCCCAGACCCTCGGCGCGGAACAACCCGCCCAGCGTCGGATGGGCCGCGAGCGTCTCGGCACTTTGGCCGGCGCGCAGGCTGGTGACGAAGAGCGTGGTCAGGTCCGGCCCGGCGAAACAGGGCATGGTGGGGGCGGGTACGGGGAAGTCGATCTTGCGGATGATCTCGCCGCTGGGGGCGATGACATTGATGCAGCCGGCGGAGACTCCGGCGGACCAGTAATGGCCCTGCGCGTCGCAGGCCGCGCCATCGGGCCGGCCGGTCGCCGCATCCAGCTCCCGCACCCGCCGCCAGGGGCCGGTGGCGCCGGTCGCGGGGTCGAAATCGGCGATGTCGAGGACCGTGCGGCGGCTGTCGGAATGCCACATGACCCGCCCATCCGCCCCCCAGGCGAGGCCATTGGACACCACCAGCCCGTCGCGCCGCCGCTCCACGCGGCCATCGGGCGTGACTCGCCACAGGCTGCCGGTGGGGTGCTTTTCCGGACGGTCATCCATGCTGCCGATCCAGAAGCAACCATCCGGGCCAACCTTGCCGTCATTCAGGCGATTATGCGCCGGCTCCTCCGGAAAGCTGGCGAAGGGTGTCAGCGCGCCGCTGTCAGGGTCCAGCCGCAGCAGGCTGGCGCGCTGCGCCACCAGCAGCGTGCCGGACCGGCACAAAGCGAGGCTGCCACAGGGCTCCGGCATCGGGTAGCGACGGGTGACGCCCATCGTCGGATCGAAGCGGATGACGCAGGGTGCCAGGATGTCGACCATCCAGAGCACGCCGCGCGCGGCGTCCCAGACGGGGCTCTCGCCGACCTCCGTGCGAAGGTCGGCGGCAAGGCTGAACATGCCGCTCAGCCCTCGTAGCCCAGTAACAGCCGCGGCAGCGTCAGCGACACGGCGGGCCAGTAGGTGGTGAGCATCAGCGCCAAAGCGATGGCGCCGTAGAAGGGCCAGATCGTCCGCATCACCGCCTCGATCGGGATCTTGCCGATGGCGCAGCCGACGAAGAGCACGGCACCGACCGGGGGCGTGGTCAGGCCCAGGCCGAGGTTCATCATCATCACCATCCCGAACTGCACGGGATCGACACCGATCGCCACCACCACCGGCAGGAAGATCGGCGTGGTGATCAGGATCAGCGCCGCCATATCCATGACGCAGCCGAGCAGCAGCAGGCAGACATTGATCATCAGCATGATGACGACGGGATTGGAGCTGATCGCCAGCATCCCCTCCGTCAGCAGATCCGGCAGCCGGTACAGCGCCAGCAGATAGGCGAAGGCGGTGGCGGTGCCGACCAGCAGGAACACCACGGCGGAAGTGCGCACGCTGGCCGCCACGGCGATCTTGAAATCGCCCCAGCTCAGGCTGCGATAGACCAGCACCGTCACCAGCAGCGCCCAGAGCGTGCCGAAGGCGGCGCTTTCCGTCACCGTGAAGACACCGGACAGCACGCCACCCAGGATGATGAAGGCGGTGAACAGGCCCGGCAGCGCATCGACGAAGCGCCAGAACAGGTTGCGGAAGCCGGCCCAGGGCTCCGACGGATAGCCACGGCGCACCGCCATGACATAGGCCGCGATGGCCAGGAAGCCGCACATCATCAGCCCCGGCACGATGCCGGCGATGAACAGCGCGGTGACCGAAATGCCGCCGCCCGCCGCCAGGCTGTACAGGATCATGTTGTGGCTGGGTGGGATCAGGATGCCGGCGATGGAGGATGTCACGGTCAGTGACACCGCATAGTCCACGCCATAGCCCTTGGCCTTCATCGCCGGGATCAGGATGACGCCGGTGGCGGAGGTATCCGCGACCGCCGAGCCCGAGATGCCGCCGAACAGCATGGAGGTGGAGACATCGACCATGCCAAGCCCACCGCGCATCCAGCCCACGGCGGCGGAGGCCAGCGCCACAAGCCGCCGCGCGATGCCGCCATGCAGCATCAGTTCCCCGGCGAAGATGAAGAAGGGGATCGCCAGCAGCGCGAAGATGCTCATGCCCGAGGCCATCTGCTGGAAGGCGACGGCGGGATTGATGCCCTCGTAGAGAAAGCCGACCAGGGCGGCGATGCCGAGCACGAAGGCCACCGGCACGCCGGCGACGACGCCGAGGAAGAAGATTCCGAAGATCAGGAGAAGGCCGAGTTCCACGCGCTGTTACTCCAGGAAGGCCGCGGCCACGCCGCGCTGTTCGGGGCCGTCCTTGTTCAGGATGTCGCGCAGCACCTGTTCGAGGGCGAAAAGGGTCACCAGCCCGCCGCAGACCTGCAGCGGCACATAGGTCCAGCCCTGGCTGATGCCGAGAAGCGGAATCTTGAAGTTCCAGACCATGTCCACGAGTTCCTGCGAATAGACCATCATGGCGAAGCCGAAGACGCCGACGGTCGTGTCGCAGCCCACGGCGATCCAGCGCTGCGCCTGCATCGGCAGGGTCTCGCGGAAGCCGAGCACCGAAAGATGGAAGCGTTCCCGCACGCCCACCGCCGCGACAGGCAGAGCAATGCACAGAATGGAGAGAGTCGCGGCGCGCTCGATCCAGGTCGGGGTATCGTTGAGGATGTAGCGCCCAAACACCATCCACCCCATCATCAGCACCAGTCCGACCAGCGCGATGCCGGCGACCATGACGACGATGTGGCAGAAGATGTCGAGCACGCGGGAAAACATCGCCATGGCGGAGTGCATTCCTGGGGAGCGTTGAAGGCCGGCGGGACAAAAAAAGGGTGGCCCGCAGGCCACCCCTCATCCGATCAAGGCAGGGCGCGAATCGCCTGCACCATGGCGGCCAGGCGCGGCGTCGCCGCGTATTTCGCGTAGACCGGCTCCATCAGCGACGACCAGGGTGTGCGATCGGTGATCTCGATCACCGTGGCGCCCGCCGCCTCGACGCGCTGGCGCGACACACGCTCGCGCTCCGCCCAGAGCTGGCGCTGATGGGTGGCGCTTTCGCGCGCCGCGTCGCGCACGATGGTCCGCTCCTGCTCATTCAGACGCTGCCAGCGCTGGCGCGACACGGCCAGCACTTCCGGCACGTTGGAATGCTCGGTGGTGGAGTAGAAGCGCGCCACTTCGAAATGCCGCGTGCTTTCGTAGGAGGGGAAGTTGTTCTCCGCCCCGTCGATCACGCCGGATTGCAGGCTGGTGAAAACCTCGCCGAAGGGCAGCGGGGTCGGGTTGGCGCCGAGGGCGCGCACCAGGTCGATCCACAGGTCGCTGGTCTGCACACGGATCTTCATGCCGCGCAGATCCGCCGGTGTGCGCACCGGACGGATGGTGTACATGCTGCGCGCGCCGCCATCATACCAGGCGAGCGCGATGATGCCGATCGCCTCCAGGTCCTTGGCAATCTCCTCCCCGGCCACGCCGTCGATCGCGGCATGGGTATGGGCCACGTTGCGGAACAGGAAGGGCAGCGTCACCACATTGGTGGACGGCGCCAGGTTGTTGAAGGGCGACAGGTTGAAATTGGCGAAGTCGATGGAGCCCAGCCGCATCTGCTGGATCGCTTCATCCTGCTGGCCGAGCTGCGCGGAGTGATAGGTGCGCATGCGGATGCGGTTGTTGGTGCGTTGCATCACCAACTGGCCGAAGCGGTCCAGGCCCTGGCCATTGGGATAGTCGGCGGCATGGATGTTCCAGCCGCGCCATTCCTGGGCGGCCGCCGGGCTGGCTGCCCAGGGCAACAGGGCCGCGGCCGCCAGGGCCACGGCGCGGATCGCGCGCATCGCTTTCATTGGGTCCTCTCCTTGGTCCCGCCACCTTCGGATGACGAGTTATACGACATCATACGACTGGCGGGCGCCGCCTTGTCAATTCACCCCCGGGAGGGTTGTGAAGGAACCAGGGAAGGCCTGCCGCGCTGCTGTGCTTGCAGGAGGTACGCATGGACCCCAACGACCCGATGCGGGGGGCCGAGGCGGGCGGGGTGCTGCTGCTGCCCGCCGCCCTTCTGGGCTTCCTGGCCTATCCTGGCGCGCTGGAGCTGGTGGTGACAACACCACCGGCGAATGACCGCTCGACCATGCCGCAACCCGGCTGAGCCCCGAAGCGCCGCTCACAGGACTCCGGCTTGCGGAGCGGCGCTGTCCTGCGCAGCATCCGGCATCCCTGCCGGAAGCGCCCCCGATATGTCGCCTGCCACCCTCGCCGAAGCCGCCGCCGCCCTGGCCGCCGGCACCACCACCGCCCGCGCCTTGACCGAGGCCGCGCTGGCCCGCATCGCGCAGCCGGGGGGAGAGGGCGCGCGCGCCTTCCTGACCGTGCATGCCGACTCCGCCCGCGCCGCCGCCAGCGCCATGGACGCGCTGCGCGCCGCGGGCCGCGCGCCGAGTCCCTGGGCCGGCATCCCGATCAGCGTGAAGGACCTGTATGACGAGGCCGGCCAGCCGACCCGCGGCGGGTCGAAGGCCCTGGCCGATGTGGCGCCGGCCACCGCCACTGCGCCTTCGGTGGCCAGGCTGCAACGCGCCGGCTTCGTCGTGCTGGGCCGCACCAATATGGTGGAATTCGCCTTTTCCGGCCTGGGCCATAATCCGCATTTCGGCACGCCGCGCAGCCCCTGGGACCGGGCGACGGGGCGGCTTCCCGGCGGTTCCTCCTCCGGCGCCGGGGTGGCGGTGGCGGATGGGATGGGGTTTGCGGGGCTCGGCTCCGACACCGGCGGGTCCTGCCGGATTCCTGCGGCGCTGTGCGGCATCGTGGGCTGGAAGCCAACCGCGAAGCGGGTGCCGCTGACGGGCACGCTGCCGCTGTCCTTCACCCTCGACAGTCTGGGACCGCTGGCCAGGTCGGTCGCCTGCTGTGCGGTGCTGGACAGCCTGATGGCCGGTGAGGACGCATGGACCCCTGCCCCGGCCCAAGGCGTCGCCGGACTACGGCTCGGCGTGCTGCAAGGCTATGTGACGGAGAACTGGGACCCGCAGGTCACCATAGCCTTCGAGGCCGCATTGGAAAAACTCTCGGCGGCGGGGGCGCGGGTGGAGTTGCTGACGGTGCCCGAACTCGCGGAGATCCCGAAGGCCAATGCCACCGGCGGCTACGCGGCCAGCGAGGCTTTTGCCTGGCATCGCGGGCTGATCGAGCGGCAGCGCGATGCCTATGACCAGCGGATTCTCTCGCGCATCCTGCGCGGCGGGCAGATGTCGGCAGCCGACTACATCCAGCTCGGCAAGGACCGGGCGCGGATCATCGCCGGTTTTGCGGCGCGCACGGCCGGGTATGACGCCGTGGTGTCCCCCACCTGCCCGCTGGTGCCGCCCGCGATTTCCGCGGTCGAGGACGAGGCGGAATATGGCCGTATCAACCTGCTGCTGCTGCGCAACACCGCCGTCGGCAATTTCCTCGACCGCTGCGCCATCAGCCTGCCCTGCCACAGGCCGGGGGAGGCGCCGGTCGGCTTCCAATTGATGGGCGAGCATGGCGGTGACGCGAAGCTCTTCGCCGTAGCGCAGGCGGTGGAATCCGCGCTGGTGGCGTGACCACGCGCTTCGGCACCCTCCTCGACGGCGAAGCTCCGGCCGAGGGCGCCGAGAGCTTCGCCACATTGCTGGCGGAAGGCGGGGTGGTGGTGGAGCGCATCGCCTCCCACCGCGCCGCCAGCCCGGAGGGTTTCTGGTACGACCAGCCGGGCACGGAATTCGTGCTGCTGGCGCGCGGCAGCGCCACGCTGGGCTTCGCGGATGGCGAGCGCGGCCTGGTGGCGGGGGATTGGGCGGTGCTGCCGGCGGGCTGCCGGCATCGCGTGGTGACGACCAGCGCGGATGCGCTGTGGCTGGCGGTGCATCTGCCGCCCGCGTGACTCAGCCCTGCAACAGCGACACGGCCGGCTGTTCATCCTTCAGCGCGACGCCGGTCAGGCCAAGCTGGCGCGCGGCTGCGACCAGCCAGAGAAGTTTCGCGGCGGCCTCCGCCGGTGACAACCCGCCGGGGCGGATATTGCTGATGCAGTTGCGCTCCGCATCGCGGCGGCCCGGGCGCGGCGCGTGGGTCAGATAGATACCCATGCTGTCCAGGGCCGAAAGGCCGGGGCGTTCCCCGATCAGCACCGCCACCATGGCGGCACCCAGCGCCTGGCCAATCTCGTCCCCGATGGCGACGCGCGCTTGGGTGGCGATGACCGGTGGCGCCACCTCCCAGCCGGCCTTGCGCAGCCCCGTGGTCAGTGCCGCGACCAGCGCCGGCGCCTGGGCCTGCACGCCGGTGGCGCAGAGGCCGTCCGCCACCACGATGGCGAAGCAGCCCGGCCGCGCGGGCAGCGACACACCTTCGGCCAGCCGCCGGCCGAGATCGGGGCGCAGCAGGTAGGTCCGGCGATCCGGCGCCGCGCTCGCCACCACCTCCGCCCCCAGCGCCGCCTGCAAGGCCGGCACGTCCAGCACGGACCAGACGGCATCGCGCGCCTGGGCATGCGCCTCCTGGAAATCGAGATGCGCCGCGGTCGGCAGCCCGTTGCCAACGCGGCCGAGGCCAACGCGTGCCGCCGTATAGCGCCGCAGGTCGCGCCAGAGGACGGGCGCGCTCACAACAGCCCCGCCACCGCCATGGGCAGGCGATCCGGCGTGCGATCGGCAAGCCCCATCCACTCCAGCCATGCGAGAAATTCCGGCGCCGGCGTCTTGCCCAGTGCGGCGCGGACATAAAGCCCGTCATGGAAGGAGGTGGACTGGTAGGCGAGCATGGTGTCGTCCGCCCCCGCCACGCCCATCACATAGGTCACGCCCGCTACGCCGAGCAGCGTCAGCAGCGCATCCATGTCGTCCTGATCCGCCTCGGCATGGTTGGTGTAGCAAACATCCACCCCCATCGGCAGGCCGAGCAGCTTGCCGCACATATGGTCCTCAAGACCCGCGCGGGTGATCTGCTTGCCGTCAAACAGATATTCGGGGCCGATGAAGCCGACCACCGAATTCACCAGCAGGGGGCGAAAACGGCGCGCCACGGCATAGGCGCGGCATTCCAGTGTCTGCTGGTCCACGCCGTGATGCGCATCGGCCGAGAGCGCGCTGCCCTGGCCGGTCTCGAAATACATGCAGTTGTCGCCCAGCGTGCCGCGTTTCAGCGCCAGCGCGGCCTCATGCGCCTCCGCCAGCAGGGACAGCGAGACGCCAAAGCTTTCGTTCAAGGCCTGCGTGCCGCCGATCGACTGGAACACCAGGTCCACCGGCGCACCGCGCTGCATGGCGAGCAAAGTGGTGGTGACATGCGCCAGCACGCAGCTTTGGGTCGGGATGGCGTAGCGGTCGCGCACCGCATCCAGCAGGCCGAGCACGCGGCACAGGTTCTCGACATTGTCCGTCGCCGGATTGACGCCGATCACCGCATCCCCGGCGCCGAGCAGCAGCCCATCCAGCACCTGCGCCGCGATGCCCTTCGGATCATCCACCGGGTCGTTCGGCTGCAGGCGGATGGAGAGCGTGCCGGGCAGGCCGAGCGTGTTGCGGAATTTCGTCACGACGCGGCATTTGGCCGCGATCGCCACCAGATCCTGCAACCGGCAAATCTTGGACAGGGCCGCCACCATTTCGGGCGTCAGGCCGGGAGCGAGCGCGGTGAGCGCGCTGCTATCCGCCTCCCCCAGCAGCCAGTCCCGGAAGCCACCGACCGTGAGGTGCGAAACGGGCGCGAAGGCGGCGGCGCCGTGGCTGTCCAGGATCAGCCGCGTGACCTCATCCGCCTCATAGGGCACCACGGATTCCGACAGGAAGTGCGCCAAGGGCAGGTCGGCCAGGGCGCGCTGTGCCGCCACGCGCTGCGCCGCGCTTTCGGCGGCCACCCCCGCCAGGGCATCGCCGGACCGGAAGGGCGTGGCGCAGGCCAACAACTGCCGCAGGTCGGCGAAGCTGTGGCGCGTGCCGCCGACCGTCGCGGAAAACCCCATGCCACCCTCCCCCATGAGCCCGCCCGGCGGGTTGCCAGCCAGCCCGCACAGGGGGAGGATGCCACAAATCAGGAGGGACGGAATGGACCGCGACAAGCTGGAGATGCGCCCGGAAGCGGACGCCGATTGGCCGGACAGGATCTACGACACCCTGAAGGCCAATGGCATCACCCAGGTCGCCCTCGTCCCCGATGCCGGCCATAGCCGGCTGATCAAGCGCTGCCTCGCCGACAATGAGATGACCGTGGTCACCCTGACCACCGAGGAGGAGGGCGTCGCGATGGTCTGCGGCGCTTGGCTCGGCGGCGCCAAGGCCGTGCTGCTGATGCAGTCCTCCGGCGTCGGCAATTGCATCAACATGCTGTCGCTGTCGCACATCCACCGCACGCCACTGCCGATGATCATTACCATGCGTGGCGACTTTGCCGAGTTCAATCCGGCGCAGGTGGCGATGGGCCAGGCGACGCAGCCGGTGCTGGAGGCGATGGGCACCATCGTCCATCGCGCTGACCGCGCGGAAGATGTGGCGCAGACGGTGGATGCCACGCTGCGCCTCGCCTTCAACACCTTTCGCCCGGCGGCGACCCTGATCGGCCAGCGCCTGATCGGTGCCAAAACCTTCGGGAAGGATTGAGGCGCATGACCGATTATCCGAACCGGCGCGATGTGGTGCGCGCCTTGCTGGAAGATCGCGGCGAGCTGCTGGTGATCGCGGGCCTCGGCGCCTCCGCCTGGGACATCACCGCCATCGGCGACACGCCACGCAATCTGCCCCTGTGGGGCGGCATGGGCGGCGCAGCGATGATGGGGCTGGGCCTCGCTTTGGCGCAGCCATCCGCCAAGGTGCTGGTCATCACGGGCGATGGCGAGATGCTGATGGCCCTCGGCGCGATGGCCACCATCGCCGTCAAGAAGCCGAAGAACCTGTCCATCGTCGTGCTCGACAATGAGCATTACAGCGAGACCGGAAACCAGGAGACGGCGACGCGGCATGGCGTGGACCTCGCCGCCATGGCGCGCGGCGCCGGTCTTGCCAATGCCCGCACGCTGACCACCCTCGAACAGGTGCCCGCGCTGCGCGCTGAAATCCACGCCGGCACGGGCCCCATCTTCGCGGTGACAAAGATCGCGCCGGGCAATCTGCCGCTGGTGCTGCCGCCGCGCGATGGCGCGATCCTCCAGGCGCGTTTCCGCGAGGCCGTGCTCGGCCCCGCCGCCCATCATCAGCTGTGAAGGCCCGAACATGCCGCATGTGATCTGCGTCCGCCCAATCCACGAGGAAGCCATCGCAAAGATGCGGGCGACGCCGGGCGTCACGGTGGAGGTGCTGATGGACCTCTCGCCGGAGTCGATGGCCGCCAACCTGCCCAAGGCGGATGCGCTGATCGTGCGCACCATCCGCATCGACCGCGCCTTCCTGGCGAACTGCCCCAATCTGAAGATCCTGGTCCGCCACGGCGTCGGCTACGACATCGTCGATGTCCCGGCACTGACCGAACGCGGCATCCCGCTGGCCATCACGCCGGAGGCCAATGCCGTCTCCGTCGCGGAACATGCGCTGATGATGATGCTGGCCTGCGCCCGCAAGCTGCCGGCCTTCAACGCCAATATGCACCAGCCGACCCCGGTCTGGGGCGCCCAGGCCAACCTTCCGACCTTCGACCTTCAGGGCAAGACCGTGCTGGTGATGGGCTTTGGCCGCATCGGCACGCGGGTGTCCAAACTCTGCGCCGCCTTCGGCATGCATGTGCTGGTGCGTGACCCCAATGTCGCCAAGGGCAGCATCCGCGGCCTGGGCTTCGAGCCGGTGGATGATGCGGCGGAAGCGGCCGGGCGGGCGGATATCGTGACGCTGCACGTCCCCTCCTCCGCCGAAACGCGCAACCTGGCCGATGCCGCCTTCATCGCGCGGATGAAGCCGGGCGCGGTGCTGGTGAACACGGCGCGCGGCACGGTGCTGGACCAGAACGCCCTGGAAGCCGCGCTCCGCGCCGGCCACCTTTCCGCCGCCGGTATCGATGTGTTCGAGGAGGAGCCGGTGGAAACGCCGATCAGCCTGCTCTCCGCACCCAATCTCATCATGACGCCGCATGTCGCCGCCAGCACGGCGGAGGGGCTTCGACGCATGGCGCTGGATTCCGCCGCCGCCGCCCTGGCCTGCTTCGCCGGCACGCTGGACCCGGATGTGATCGTCAACAAGGAAGTCCTGCCCAGAAGGAACTGAGCTTTGCCTTGCAGACATGCTGACGCATGTCTGCCCTCATGCGCCGGCGGCCACATCCGTGGCCTTGGCTACGCGGCATAGGCCGCGGGCCGCATTCGCGGCCTCGGCCCGCCTTAAGCGATGAAGTCCGAGGTCCTGCCATGCGCCGCCTGCTGCTCGCCTTCCTGCTCCTCGCCACGCCCCTTGCCGCGGAGCCGCTGCGAACCACGCGGCAGATGGCGGCGACCGCCAGCCCGCATGCGACGGAAGCGGCGCTGGCCATGCTGCGTGCCGGCGGCAGCGCGGTGGATGCGGCGGTGGCGGCGCAGGCGGCGCTTTCTGTCGCCGAACCGCATGCCAGCGGCTTGCTCGGCGGCGCCTTCCTGTTGGTCTGGGACCAGGCGGCCGGGCGGCTCCGCTATTACGAAGGCATCGCCAGCGCCCCGGCGGCGAGTGCGGACCGGCTGACCGCCGGCGGCATCGGCCCGGCCACCGTCGCCCGCTCGGGTCGGTCGGTCGCCGTGCCGGGCGCCATCGCGGCGCTGGCCCTGGCGCATGCGGCGCATGGGCGCCTGCCCTGGGCGGAGCTCTTCGCCCCAGCGATCCGGCTGGCGGAGGAGGGCTTTGCCCTGCCGCCCTACCTCCACCAGGTGATCCGCAACCGCGCGGTGGAGCTGCGGCGCGTGCCGGCCATCCGCGCACTGTACTTTGACGCGGCCGGCGAACCGCTGGCGGCCGGCGCGCCCTTCCGCAATCCCGACCAGGCCCGGGCGTTGCGCCTGCTGGCCAGCGAGGGTCCGGCCGCGCTCTATGGCGGCGCGCTCGGCCAGGCGGCGGTCGAAGCCGTGGCGGTGGAGCCCGCGCCCGGCTGGCTGACGCTGGAGGATCTGCGCGGCTACCGCGCCGTGGAGCGCGACCCGCTCTGCGCCGAAGTGCTGGCGCGCCGCATCTGCACCGCCGCCCCGCCGTCTTCCGGCGGCGTCGCGGTGTTGCAGACGCTCGCCATCGCCGAGCGCCTCGGCATCGCCCGCGCCGGGTGGGACAGCGCGGAGGCCGCCCATATCTTCTTGGAGGCGAGCCGGCTGGCCGCCGCCGATCGCCGGCGCTGGATCGGCGATCCGGATCAGGTGGCCAACCCCCTGCCCGGCCTGCTGGACCGCGCCTATCTCGACCAGCGCGCCGCCCTGGCCGCGCCGGATCGCGCCATGGCGGAGGTCGCGGCCGGCGACCCGCCGCAGCGCCATGGCGCCCTGCCCGCTGCCAGCGACCCGATGGCGGAAGCGGCGACGACGCAGGTCGTCATCCTCGATGCTGCGGGCAATGCCATCTCCTTCACCACCACCAACAACCTGAATTTCGGCGCCGAGCTGCTGGCGATGGGCGTCACGCTGAACAATGGCATGACCAACTTCGCCACCAATCCCGGCACGGCGGAGCGCCCGGCGCAGAACCGCCTCGCCCCCGGCAAGCGGCCGGTGACCACCATGGCGCCGACCATGGTCTTTGGCGCCGATGGACGGCCCGAGCTGGTTCTGGGCGCGGGCGGTGGCGCGCGGATTCCGGATGCGGTGGCCGCCGCGGTGATCGAGGTTCTGGCCTTCGGCGCCGATGCCGAACGCGCCACCGCCCGCCCGCGCATCGGCGCGCAGACCGGCACGGTGGAGTTGGAACGGGGCACGCCGCTCGAGGCCCTGGCCCCGGCCCTGACCGCGCTGGGCCATGCACCCCGCGCGGCGGTGATGAACACCGGCCTTCAGGTGATCCGCCGCATGCCCGACGGCCGGCTGGAAGGTGCCGCCGATCCGCGCCGGGACGGCACCGCGGCCGGGGAGTAGGCGCTACTCTCCCAACGGGGCGCAGGCCGCCGCCAGCCAGGCGGCCTCCGGCGCCGGCAGCAGCGGGCCGATCCGGGCCAGCACCTCGGCGTGATAGGCATCCACCTGCGCCCGCTCCGCCGCGCAGAGCCGGGCGAGCTGGATCAGCCGTCGGTCATAGGGGGCGAAGGTCAGCGTCTCGAAGCAGAGGAAAGGCTTCACCTGGCCGGGCAGTTCCGGCGCCGGGGTCACCAGCAGCAGGTTCTCGATGCGGATGCCATAGGCGCCGGGCAGGTAGAAGCCGGGTTCGTTGGACAGGATCATGCCGGGCTTCAGCGGCACCGGCCGCGCCGCGCGGCTGATGCCGGCCGGCCCCTCATGCACCGACAGGAAACTGCCGACGCCATGGCCGGTGCCATGGTCGTAATCCAGCCCCGCCAGCCACAGCCCGCGCCGCGCCAGCGCATCCAGATGCGGCCCGGCCACGCCTTCCGGAAAGCGCTGCGCGGACAGCGCCAGATGGCCCTGCAGCACCATGGTGTAGCGCGCCGCCAATTCCTCCGGCGGCTCGCCCGGCCCGGTCCACAGAGTGCGGGTGACATCCGTGGTGCCGTCCCGGTACTGTGCGCCGCTGTCGATCAGGTAGCATTCGTCAGGCCGCACCGGCCGGTCGCTGTGCGCCGTCGCGCGATAATGGATGACCGCGCCATGCTCTCCGGCGCCGCTGATGGCGGGAAAGCTTTCCGCCACGAATTCCGGTGACGCCGCGCGCAGCGCCAGCAGCTTGGCGGCCACCGAAAGCTCCGTCTGGCCACCCGCCGGCGCGGCCTCGGCGAACCAGGCCAGGAAACGGCACAAGGCGACGGCATCGCGCCGATGCGCCGCGCGGGCGCCAGTCTGTTCCACCGCATTCTTGCAGGCGCGCGGCAAGCGGCAGGGATCCGCGCCCGGCACCACCTCCGCCCCCGCGGCCTGAAGGCGCTGGCCGAACCAGGCGGGCGTCACCTCCACATCCAGCCGCACGCGCCGCCCGGCGAAGTGTTGCAGCGCCGCCTCCAGCGCAGCCGGCGGGTGCAGCGCCACGGCATTTCCGAGATGCGCCCGCAGCGCCGCATCGGCCCGCGCCGGGTCGAGGAACAGATCGACCCGGGCATTGGCATGCAGCAGCGCCACCGCCAGGGCCAGCGGCGTATGGGTGAGGTCGCTGCCGCGGATATTCAGCAGCCAGGCGACGGAATGCGCATCGGCCAGCACCACCGCATCCTGCCCCGCCTCCCGCAGCTCCGCCGCCGCCGCGGCGCGCTTCTCCGCCGAGGCCAGGCCGGCGCATTCGGGCGGATGCACCAAGGCGGGCGTTGCGGGCGGCGCAGGGCGGTCGGACCAGACGGCATCGACGGGATTGGCGGCCAGCGGCACCAGCACCGCGCCGGACTCCGCCAGCCGGTCCAGCGCCGCCTGGGGATGCAGCCAGGGATCGTAGCCGATGCGCGCGCCTGGCGCTTCCGCCTTCAGGAAGGCGGCCGGCGGCTGTTCCACCAGATGGCGACGCTCCCAAAGCGGCGATTCCGCCGCCGCCTGGGTGGTGTAGCGGCCATCGACGAACAGCACCGCCCGGTCACGCAGCACCAGGGCCAGCCCTGCGCTGCCGGTGAAGCCGGTGAGCCAGGCCAGGCGCTCGGCGGAGGGCGGCACATATTCGCCGAGGAAGGCATCGGCGCGCGGCACCAGGACGCCGTCGAGCCCCTGCCGGGCGATTTCGGCGCGCAATGCGCTCAGGCGGTCGGTCGGGGAGGAAAGATCCGACACGGTTATGACCGAAGCCCTAACAACGAAACATATGTCCGCCGTGTTTCATGCGTAGAGCGCATGCCTTGGCTGTGGCTTGAACGCATCACCTGTGACCCATCCGCCCCTATGTTGCACCTGCGAAGCGCGGTGGCCGGGGCCAAGCACGACCCAAGCCGCCACGCCGCTCAACAGAGGTCATCATGAACCCCCGCCACAGCCAGGAACAGGGCACGCTGTTCACCATCGTCAACCACGACCGCACCGCTCTGCAGATCGAAATGATCCGCCACGAGGCGATGCGCGCCCGTGACGCCGCCATCGCCAATGGCGTGCTGCGCTTCTTCTCCGCGATCGGCCGCGGCCTCAGCTTCCTCGGCACCACGCTGCGGAGCTGGCCCACCCGCTACCGTACCTATGAGGATCTGCGCAGCCTGACCGACCGCGAACTGGCCGATATCGGCCTGACCCGCGGCGAAATCTCGCACGTCTTCGACCCCGACTTCCGCCTGCCGGCCAAGCAGGAGACCGGCTTCCGCATGCCCGCGCCGGCCGCCGCCAACGCCAATCAGGCGCCGGCCCAGAACGGCCTGAAGCCCGCCGCCGCGGCCTGACCCGTTACCCGCCCGCGCCGCCCAAGCGGCGGCGCGGTTTGCGGAAGCACGAGGCCGGTCCCTCCCGGGGCCGGCCTCGATGCATGTCTGGTTGAGACGCGTGATTCAGACCTTAGGTCGTCACGCTTCAGCGCCGGCGCAACACCAGCGTGGCCCAGGCGCCCTGGGGCAAACGGCGCTCCAGCACCATCCCGCGCCGACGATGCGCCGCCAGCACCATGCGGACCTGCGTCCCCAACAGCCCAGCCAGAATGGCCGTGCCGCCCGGCGCCAGCCCCACCGACAAATCCTTCGCCATCGAACACAGCGGCCGCGCGAGAATATTCGCGAACACCAGATCGTAGGGCCGCCCCGCCCGCACACGCCGGTCGCGCCAGCCATCGGCCAGCCGCGCCCGCACCAAGCGGCCCACGCCATTCATCCGGGCATTCTCCTCCGCCACCCGGACACTCCACGGCTCGATATCCGTGGCCAGCACCGGCCGCCGCAGCCGCTTCGCCGCCGCCATGGCCAGAATCCCCGACCCCGTGCCGAGATCCAGCAGCCGCCGCAACCGCTTGGCCCGCCCCCCTCGCGCCACCGCCGCGAAAGCCACCAGGCACCCCCTGGTCGAACCATGCTCGCCCGAGCCGAAGGCAATCCCGGCATCAAGCTTCAACACCTCCCGCCCATAAATCCGGCGCTCCGGCAAATGCGTCGGTCGCACCAAGTAGGCGCCGCCAATCTCCTGCTCGCCAAACGCCGCCACAGTCCGGGCCAACCACCCCTCCGCCTCCACCGGCGCCGCCTGCAACACCGGCTCAAACCCGCCCGAAACCAGGGACGCCAAAGCCAGCGCACCCGCCAACTCCTCCTCCCCCTGACCACAAGGCCGAACCCCCTCCACCCGCCAGGTGTCCGTCACCTCATCCCGAAAAATCGCAACCGAAGGACACACCCGCTGCAAAGCAGCCTCAAACGCCGGCACCACCTCCTCCGGCAACCCCTCCATCCAAAGAGTCTCCAACGGATCCGCCCGCCGCGCCTGACGCTGGGCATACACATCACGCGACATCGAACCGGAGACCTTTTCAGCGGGAGAGTGGGGTAAAGGGTGCGCACGGGTTGTTTGCAAGGAGGGCTCCGCCCTCCCTGCACCCTCCCGCGAAGGGGCAGTGGCCCCTTCGAACCCTCGGATTAAGGGGTAGGCAAGAGGAGGGGCAAGGCGGGCGTACCGGGACCAACGGTCGCTCGGCGCCCCTCCTCTTGCCTACCCCTTAAATGGGTTTCCAAAGGGACCACTGTCCCTTTGGCGGGGGTGCAGGGGGCAGCGCCCCCTGCAAATCACCCGCGCCGCCCTTCACCCACCATCCCGGCTGAAAAAGCCCCCGAGGTCGGTCGGGGGTGGGGCCCAGTGGGGGGTGTTGTCCTTATCGACCAGGACGGCGCGGACGCCTTCGGCGAAGTCGGGGTGTTGGGTGACGGGGTCGGTCAGGGCCAGTTCGGTGGCGAGACAGGCGGTTAGGTCCTGGGTGGCGCCGCGGCGCAGCAGTTCCAGGGTCACGGCGAGGCTGGTCGGCGACATTTTGGCCAGTATGGCGGCCTGGGCGCGGGACCAGTCGGTGTTTTCGGCGGCGAGGGCGGCCTGGATGGCGGGCAGGGTGGTGGGGCCGAAGCAGCGGTCGATGGCGGGGCGCTGGGCGGCGAAGGTGCCGGGCGGGACGGCTTCGGCGAAGCGGTCGATGGCGCCGGCGTCGCCTTCCAGAAGGGCGGCGCGAAGGGCGGGCAGGCGGTCGCGGGGGACGAAGTGGGTAGCGAGGCCGGCTTCGACGGCTTCCGCACCGCGCAGCCGGGCGCCGGTCAGGGCCAGCCAGCGGCCGATCGCGCCGGGGGTGCCGGAAGGCAGGCGGGGCAGCACGTAGGAGGTGCCGACGTCGGGAAACAGCGCGATGGCGGTTTCAGGCATGGCGAGCAGGGCGTGTTCGGTGACCAGACGGTGGCTGGCATGGACGGAGACACCGATGCCGCCGCCCATGCAGACGCCATCGATCAGGCTGATCCAGGGCTTTTCGAATGTCGCGATGGCGGCATTCACTGCGTATTCGCCGGCGAAGAAGGCGTGGACGCCGGCGGTGTCGCCGGCCAGGGCCAGTTCGCGGATGCGGCGCACATCGCCGCCGGCGCAGAAGGCCTTGCCGCCGGCCCCTTCCAGGATGACGAGCCGCACCGCCGGGTCGTCCCGCAACTGGGCGATGGCGGTGTCCAGCGCGGCGATCATGCCGAGGTCGAGCGCGTTCAGCGCGCGCGGCCGGTTCAGCAGAAGGGTGCCGGCCGCCCCCTCCTGCCGGAGGAGGACGGTCGGCTCGGCGGGGTCGGTCATGGGGGTGGTCAGGTGCCTTCGCGGGCGGCGAGCTGGGTGATCTGCTGGCGCATGGCACCGAGCAGCGCCTGCACATTGTTGCCGTTGCGGGTGATCACGCTGCTGTATTCGCTGCGCGTGGTCAGGCGCAGGCTGGTGCCCTCGGCGATCACGTCCACGATCTTCGGCTGGCCATCGACTTCCGCCACCCGCCAGTCGAGCCCGAAGGCGGGGCTGCCGGCGCGTTCGACGATGGTGCTGACCAGAACGTCTTCCTCGGTCCGCGCCTGGCTGCGGCCCAGGGTGAAGGTCAGGCCCTGATATTCGCCGAAGCGGGAGGAGAGGTTGCGGATCAGCACTTCCTCGAACAGCCGCAGATATTCCTGCTGCTGTTGCGCATTGGCCGTGCGCCACCAGCGACCGAGGATGAAGCGGCCGACGCCTTCCACATCCACCGCCCGGCGCAGGATGGCGCCCACCCGGTCACGCCGCTGCGGCACCGGGCCGGCCGCGTTGATCGCGGCGACGAGTTCCTGGCCGGTGGACTGGATGAAGGTGCTGGCGCGGCTGATGTCCATCTGTTGCGCGCTGGCACGGCCGGTCAGGCCGGCAAGGCCCAGGGAGCCCCCCAATGTGCCAAGGATCAGGGTGCGGCGGGCGGTGACGGTCATGGGCAAGGGTATCCTTCTCGGGCCGCGGCGCTTTAGCGCCGCAGTCCCTGGATGCCGGATCCGATGCCGAGGTCGGAGGTCGCTGCGGCACCGGTCGGTTCGTTGCGGATCTCCACCACCCGGCGTTGCCGATAGGCGCTGCGGATGGTGGCATAGGGGTCAAGGGAGCTAGCGCGCACCTGGTCGATCGGTTCAATCAGGGCTTCGCGCGTATCCACCGCCGTTGTGGCGGTGCGAGTGATATTGATCGCCTCCCAGGTCTCGGAGCTGCCCGTATAGGTCAGCGGGTTCATCGCCACGTCGCCGGCGAAGCCCACCACATCGCGGGGGCTGGACGGGCCGAGCACGGGAATGAACAGATAGGGGCCTTCCGGCGCGCCCCAGACGGCCAGTGTCTGGCCGAAATCCTCGGTATGGCCGATCAGGCCGAAATCGGTGGCGCGGTCGAAGATGCCGCCGATGCCGACCGTGGTGTTCACCAGGAAGCGGCCCGTGGTGGTGGCCGCGCGCTGGGTCTCGCCCTGCAACAGGTCGTTGGCCAGGATCACCGGGGTGCGCAGATTGGCCAGCACGTTGCGGATGGCGGTGCGGACTTCCGGCGGCAGGAAGACGCGATAAATTTCCGCGGCCGGGCGCAGCACCAGGGTATCGATGCCGTCATGCACGAAATAGGCGCCGCGGTTCAGCGGCTCCAGCGGGTCGTTGTTCGCGCGGAATTCTGCGACCGCTTCCGAATCCGAAGGATCCGGCCGGGTGGCGCAGGCACCGAGGCCCAGCAGCAGGCTCAGGGCGAGGATCGAGGAAACGCGCGAGGCCCTCGGCAGGCCGGCGGCAGCTTGGGTGACACGGCGAGCGATCAAGTTGCGACCTCCGGTGGCGGGCGACCGGGCAAAGCCCGAGCTTCGCGGCCCGGGCCTTCCTGGGACGCGCACACCCACTTATATGCTGTAGGAAGCACCAGCGGAACGGTGGTGCCGACGAAGTTACGAACCGAGATGTCCGGTGTTGCGCGCCGGCCCCTGAGAGAACCCGCCCCATGGACATGGCCCTGCCTGGCACCCTGCAGCGTTGGTTGACCGGCCCCCGCGTCGCCGGCCTGCCCGTGCCCACCGAAATGCCAGCGCCGAAGCTGTCCTTCGAGTTCTTCCCGCCGAAGAATGAGGCGCTGGAGACCGCGCTCTGGGCCGCGATCCGGCGGCTGGAGCCCCTGGGGCCGCGCTTTGTCTCCGTCACCTATGGCGCCGGCGGCACCACGCGCAGCCGCACGCATGAGACGGTCGCGCGGCTGGCCAAGGAGACCTCCCTGACCCCCGCCGCGCATCTGACTTGCGTCGGCGCCACCCGAGACGAGGTGGATGAGGTGGCGCGGGACTACCTGGCCGCGGGGGTGCGCCACATCGTGGCGCTGCGCGGCGACCCGCCGGCGGGCGCCAGCGAATACACCCCGCATCCGGGCGGCTACGCCCAGGCGGAGGATCTGGTGCGCGGCCTGCGCCGGATCGGCGATTTCGATATTTCGGTGGGCGCCTATCCGGAAACTCATCCGGCGGCGGCCTCGGCAGCGGCCGATCTCGATTTCCTGAAGCGGAAGATCGATGCCGGGGCGACGCGGGCGATCACCCAGTATTTCTTCGACACCGATGTCTATCTCCGCTTCATCGACCGCTGCGCCGCGGCCGGCATCAGCGTGCCGATCGTGCCGGGCATTCTGCCCGTGTCGAATTTCGGACAGGTGAAGAAATTCTCCGCCATGTGCGGCGCCTCCGTCCCCGCCTGGATGGGCAAGCTGTTCGAGGGGCTGGAGGAAGATGTCGACAGCCGCCGCATGGTCGCCGCCGTGGTGGCGGCGGAGCAGGTGCGGCTGTTGCAGGCCAATGGCGTGGACGAGTTCCATTTCTACACGCTGAACCGCGCTGACCTGACCTATGCCATCGCCCATCTGCTGGGCGCGCGGCCCAAGGCGGTCTAGCAGGCCGGCGCGGAAGTTCGCCGCAGCGAAACGACCTTCCCCTCCGTCGCCGCCGGGTCCAGCATGGCGGCACCGGCGTCAGACCGGATGGAGGAAATTCCATGAGGACAACCCGCCGCGCGGCCCTGATGGCCGCGCCCGCCCTTCTGCTCGGCAACCAGTTGGCACGCGCCCAGGGGACTCGGACCGAGACTTGGCCCACCCGCCCCGTGCGTATCGTCGTGCCCTATACGCCGGGCGGCGTCTCAGACATCACCGCGCGACTGATCGCCGACCCGATGGCGGCGGCCATGGGTGTCGCGGTGCCGGTGGAAAACCGCGCCGGCGCCGATGGCGTCATCGGGACGGAGGTCGTGGCGCGCGCGCCCGCCGATGGGCATACGCTGGCCCTCGTCTCCGTCGGCCATCCGGTGAACGACGCCTTCTACCGGCTGCCCTATGACACGATGCGGGACTTCACCTTCATCAGCCTGACCACGAAGACCCCGCTGGTGCTCTGCGCCGCGCGCAGCTTCGCCCCCTCCACCCCGCTGGAGCTGGTGGCGCATGCCAAGGCCAACCCGGCCGGCCATGTGACCTTCGCCGGCACGGGCGGCGTGGTGCGGCTGGCGCCGGTGCTGTTCGGCCAGCGGACCGGAATCGAGATGACCTATGTGCCCTATCGCGGCTCCACCCAGGCGCATCCGGACCTGATCGCGGGCCGGGTCGACATCATGTTCGACACCGTTCCCGCCGCGCTGCCGCATATCCAGGCCGGAACGCTGAAGGCGCTGGCCACCACCGGCGCCGCCCGCGCACCACAACTGCCCGATGTGCCGACGCTGGGCGAAAGCGTGGCGGGGTTCGAGGCCTCCACCTGGGGCATGGTGATGGGTCCGGCCAACCTGCCCGGGCCGGTGCTGGACCGGCTGCACCGGGAGATCACGGCTGCGGTGACGCGCCCCGAGGTGGTGGCCCGCCACCGGCAATTGGGCGCGGAGGTCGTGACCTCCAACCCCGATGAGACGCGCAGCTTCGTCCAGGCCGAGCTGCAGAAATGGGGCAATGCGGCCCGTGCCGCCGGGGTTCGGCCGCAAAACGCCGGTTAAGTCCCCTACCGCACGCCGAGAATCCACTCCGCCAGGAACAGCGTGCCGAACAGGGTGCCCGCGAAGATCAGAAGATGGTTCCGCACCGCGTCCTTGCGGAACACCATGGCGGGCGGCGGTGGCGGAGTGGCGGAGGCCGCCAGCGCCGCCAGGCCGCGGGGCTCCTCCGGCGCCAGGGGCCCGGCGGCGGCCAGGGCCTGCGCCGTCTCGGCGGGCGTCAGGCAGGGGCCGAGATAGGTGAAGCGGCGCGCCGCCTCATCCGCCGTCACGGCGCTGCCATCCCAGACCATCCAGTTTCGCAGCGCGCCGTTCCAGCCGATCGGCAGCGGCGCCTGGCTGCGATCCTCGGCCCGCGCCACCCAATGCCAGGGGCGGGACGGGTCGGCAGGCTCGCCGGGGCGGTTCGGGTCGGGCCAGGCCATGCGGGGCTTCCTTGTTGCGCTTCCTGATCCATAACAGGGCGCCTTTCCTGCCCCGGCAAGGGTTGCTTCAGGCGACCGCTTCCGCCTCCACCTCGAAGACGAAGCGCGGATCGGCCAGGCCGGCGACGATCAGCAGGGTGCTGCACGGCGCGATCGGCCCCAGCACCCGGTCCCGCTCCGTCCGCCAGACCGGGATCAGCGCCCGGTCGGTCAGGAAAACGCCAAGCTTCACCAGATTCGCCGGCCCCATGCCATGCGCCGCCAGCACCGCCGCGAGATTGGCCAGCGCCTGGCCGATCTGCGCCGGGCCGGCGGGCAGGATGGTGCCATCCGGCGCCACGCCGATCTGCCCCGAAATCACCAGCCGGCGCTGCGCGCCTTCCACCAGCGCGGCGTGCATGTAGCGCGCGCCCGGGGTGTGCACGCCCGGGGGATTGCTGAAGGTAACGGTCATGGGCGGGGTGCCCCGCCCGGCAGATCCTCACGCTCCACCGGCACGGGCGCCGGGGCGGTGGGGGTCGCGCCCTCCGCCAGCCAGGCGCGCAGCGTGCGGCGGAGCTGGAATTCGAATTCCACGTTCATGTCGTCCATGGACTGCCGCACCAGATCCTCGGCGGCCTGGAGGCGGGTGCTGGCGCTGGCGCCGTCGGCCACGGTCTGCTGCCGCTGCACCTGCGACTCGACGAAGGCGACGCGGGTGCCCTCGCCGGAGATGATCTCCACCCGGCAGGCCAGTTCGCAGGCCAGGCGTTCGCCGGGCTCGCCGGCGAAGAAGCCGCTCAGCCCGCCCTGGGTGGCCAGGGTCTGGCGGGTGAAACGGGCATTGGTGATGAGGAAACGGGCCTTGCCCGTTGTGCCGATCGGCACCAGCCGCTGCTCCGCCATGCGGCGCAGCTCCACATCCGGCCGCATCGGCGCGGGCAGGATGACCTGCACCGTGCCGGGCAGCGGCTCCGCCTGCTCGATCTCCAGCACGTTGAGCCGCAGCCGGGTCAGGTGGCGATAACCGCTGACCAGGGGCCGCAGCGGGGGGGGCCTGTCCTCCCCGGTCGCACAGCCGGCGGCCATCAGCGGCAGGGCCATCGAGGCCCTCAGGATCTGGCGGCGTGTCGGCATGGCGTGATCTCCCTGCGGCGCGCTGTTCCGGTAATGCAGCGCGGCGCGTCGGTCCAGCGCGAAGCTCAGGCCCGCCCCGCCTTGCCCCCCACCTCATCGCGCTCGAAGCGGAATTCCACCGCGCAGAAGTCGCAGGTCATGGTGATGGCGCCGGTTTCCGCCATGTGGTCCAGGTCGTCCGGGGTGAAGTTCTCCAGCACCGTGGCCAGCCGGGCGCGGGAGCAGCGGCAGCCATAGGACAGGGCACGCGGCCGGTCGGTCGCCAGGCCCTCGGCATGGAACAGCCGGTGCAGCAGCCGCTCCGCCGGCAGCGCATCGTCCAGCATCTCCTCGGCCTTCAGCGTGCCGACCAGAGCCTGGGCGGTACGCCAGGCATCGTCCTGCTCCTCCTCCGTCTGGTCGCCCGGAATGCCACCCTGGGCGGCCACGCGCTCGATCACCAGGGCGGTGGCGCGCCAGCCAGCCAGGCTGCGGCCGCAGGCCAGGCGGACCTCCGTGCGCAATTGCTCGGAGGTCTGGAAGTAGGTGTCGGTCATCTCCGCCAGGGTCTCGCCCTCGATGGCGACGATGCCCTGGTAGCGCTCCATGTCGTCGCCCTGGTCGCAGGTGAAGGCGAAGTAGCCCTTGCCGAGCAACATCGCGGCGCTGGGCTGGGGATGGGTGGCCAGCAGCGCCTCCAGCCGCGGCACATCCACCTTGGCGGTGCCGCGCAGCGCGCCGCCATCGGTGCAGTCCACCAGCAGCAGGGTCACCGGCCCGTCGCCCTTGGCCTGAAGGCTGAAGGAGCCCTTGAATTTCAAGGCCGTGGCCAAGGCGGCGGTCAGTGCCAGCGCCTCCCCCAGCAGGCGCAGCACGGCCGGATGCTGGGCATGGCGGCCCAGCAGCGCATCGGCCAGGGCGCCCAGCTTCACCAGCCGGCCGCGCACCGGCCGATCCTCCAGATGGAAGGGCAGCACGCCGCGCGGCACCACCAGGTCGGGCACCGGCGGGCGCTCATGATTCAGGAAGGCGGGGGTGTCGGAAGGCTGGGTTGGATCGGTCACGGGTGGAACCATGCATGAGCGCGGCCCGGATGCCACCCCGAATTCGGGGGGCGAGGCGCCTTGCGCGACGACAAAGGGATCGCTGCCGGTGGGCCCGACAACGGCGACAGGCCGGGCACGCCACAGGCGGCGTCCCGGCCAGGATCAGCATCAGATAGGAACGCCACGCGGCGCCGACCACCCGTGGGGCGGTCAGCGCGTCCGGCGGATCAGAACCAGTTGAACAGGCCGCGTCGCGCGGGCTGGGCCACGGGGGTCACACCCTCCGTCGAGTCGCGGCCAAGGGCGGCATTCTCGCGCAGGCGCTGGGCCTCCCGCTGCGGATCGACGGCGACGCCGGCGGATGGCGTGCTGTCGCGCCAGAACATCAGGCGATCGACCACGCCCCGATCCGGGCGGTCCATGCGCAGGCTCTCGGCATCCACCCGGTCGCGGATGCTGTCGGGCACCGGCTGGCCGGCCTGAGCCAGCAGGGCGCGCTCGGCGCCGGAGGGGGCCGCGGTGGCGGCGGCGGTGGAGGTGGCACCAAGGATGGCGGCGGCGGAAGGCCGCTGATCCTGCGGGCGCGGCGCGCCCGGGGTCGGCGGCGGAAGCTCCGACAGCCGCGGCGGCACCGAAAGCGGCGCGCGGGTCGTCACCTGGAATTCATCCGGCGGGTCCCGGGTGAAACCGAGGGAGCGGGCGGTGTCGCCGCTGCACCCCGCGAGCACCGCGAGGAGAGGCAGGCCGAGCAGGATCGTGCGGAGCTGGGTCATGGCATGGAACCCTTAGCCTTGGGCGATGGCCGGAACAAGGCATCGCCGATCAACGCAACGACGCCGAGCACAATGGCGGCGTCGGCCGGATTGAACACATACCAATGCCAGCCCCAGGCATGGGCATCGAAAAAGTCGGCCACGGCCCCGAAGCGGAAGCGGTCGATGACATTGCCAATGGCCCCGCCGACCACCGCGCCGAGCGCCAGGGCCGTCAGCCGGTTCTCCGCGCGGGCCATCCAGCGCAGCAGGAAGCCCGCGATGGCCAGGGCCAGCAGCCCCAGCACCGCCTGCGACCAGGGGCCGTCGCCGGCCAGCATTCCGAAGGTGACGCCGCGATTCCAGACCATGGTGAGGTCGAAGCCGAAGGGGCCAAGGGCGACCAGCGGGATATGGCCGATGCTGGGCAGGTCCAGCACGTAGAGCATGTACCACTTGGACAGCTGGTCGATGGCGAGGACCGCCAGGGCCAGGGTGAGGCCGAGGCGCATCATGGCGTGTGGCCCTTGTCCTGCAGGCGCGCCATCACCCCACCACCGCTTCGCAACGGCGGCAAAGGCTGGGATGCGCAGCCGAAAGACCGACCTCGGTCAGCACCCGCCAGCAGCGGTCGCATTTCTGGCCGGGCGCGACCTCCACCACCGTCGCCGCCTCGCCTTCCGCCAGCGCGACCTGGGAGACGATGAGCACCTCCGCCCAATGCTCCGCCGTCAGGGCGGCGGCGGGATCGCCGGCCGGCAGGGTCATGGCGACCCGCGCCTGGAGCGAGGCGCCGATGGTGCCGGCGCGGCGCAGATCCTCGATGGCGGCGGTGACTCCGCGGCGATGGCCGCGCAGGGCCGCCCACTTCGCCGCCAGCGCCGCATCCTGCCATTCCGCCGGAATCACCGGCCAGTCCTGCAAGTGCACGCTGCCCGCCTCATCCGGGAACCGCGCCAGCCAGGCCTCCTCCGCCGTCGAAACCAGCACCGGCGCCAGCCAGACGGTCAGGCAGCGATGCAACTGGTCGATCACCGTGCGGGCGGCCCGGCGCCGCAGGCTTTCGGGCGCATCGCAATAGAGCGAGTCCTTGCGGACGTCGAAGTAGAAGGCCGAGAGGTCGGTCGCGCAGAAGGCGTGGATTTCCGGGAAGACGCCGCTCCAGTCATGGTTCGCCACCGCCTGGCGCAGCCGCGCATCCAGCTCCGACAGCCGGTGCAGCACCCAGCGCTCCAGCTCCGGCAGCTCCGCATGCGGCACGATCTCCTCCTCGGAGAAGCCGTGCAGATTGCCCAGCAGCCAGCGCAGGGTGTTGCGGATGCGGCGGTAGAGCTCCGCCTGCTGCTTCAGGATTTCCTTGCCGATCCGCTGGTCCTCGGTGACGTCGGTGTTCATCACCCAGAGCCGCAGGATATCGGCGCCGTAATCCTTCACCACATCCTGCGGCGCGACCACGTTGCCCAGCGACTTCGACATCTTGCGGCCCTGCTCATCGAGCACGAAGCCATGCGTCAGGATCGCCTTGAACGGCGCGACGCCGCGGGAGCCCACCGATTCCAACAGGGACGAGTGGAACCAGCCGCGATGCTGGTCGGAGCCTTCCAGATACAGATCCGCCGGGAAGGGCAGGCCGCGCTCTGGCGTCAGGACGAAGGCGTGGGTGGAGCCGGATTCGAACCAGACATCGACGATGTCCATCACCTGCTCGAAGTGCTCCGCATCGCGATCCGCGCCCAGGAAGCGCTGCGCGGCGCCGGGCTTGTACCAGGCATCGGCGCCCTCCTCGCGGAAGGCGGCGATGATGCGGTCCATCACCGCCGGGTCCCGCAGCGGCTCGCCCGACTGCTTCGCGACGAAGACCGGGATCGGCACGCCCCAGGCGCGCTGGCGGCTGATGCACCAGTCGGGGCGGACGGCGACCATGCCGCCGATGCGGTTGCGGCCGATATCCGGCACGAAATGCGTGGCGGCGATCGCGGCCAGCGATTTCTCGCGGATGGCGTTGGCATCATCCATGGCGATGAACCACTGCGGCGTGGCCCGGAAAATCACCGGCTTCTTCGACCGCCAGCTATGCGGGTAGCTGTGCGTCAGCTTGGACTTCGCCACCAGCGTGCCCATCGCCTCGCAGGCCGCATAGACCGCGTCATGCGCCTTGAAGACATGCTGGCCGGTGAAGCCCGGCGCGTGGAGGGTGAAGGTGCCGTCGTCGCCCACCGTTTCCGGCACCGGAAGCCCATTGGCCTTGCCGAGGTTGAAGTCATCCTCGCCATGGCCCGGGGCGATATGCACGAAACCTGTGCCCGCCTCGGTCGTCACGAAATCGCCCGGCAGCAGCGGCACCGCGAAACCGTAGCCGCCCTTGGCGCCGTCCCAGCCGGCCAGCGGATGCGCCGCGATGGCGCCTTCCAGCTCCGCGCCCTTCAGCAGGCGCTTGACGCTATGCGCACCGAGCCCCGCATCCTTCTCAAACTGCGGCAGCAGCGGCAGGGCAACGAGCAAAAACTCGCCCGGCACCAGGGCGCTGCCCTCCGCCACGCCTTCGACATGCACCAGCGCGTAGTCGATCTCCGGCCCATAGGCGACGGCGCGGTTGCCCGGGATGGTCCAGGGCGTGGTGGTCCAGATGACGACGGAGGCGCCGACCAGGTCCTCGGCCCCCGCGCTTTTCAGCCGGAAGCGCGCCCAAAGCGTCGGCGAGACATGGTCATGGTATTCGATCTCCGCCTCGGCCAGCGCGGTCTTCTCGACCGGGCTCCACATGACGGGGCGCAGGCCGCGATACAGCGACCCGTTCATCAGGAACTTGCCGATCTCGCCGGCGATGGCGGCCTCGCTGGAGAAGTCCATGGTCGCATAGCGCCCGGCCCAGTCGCCGAGCACGCCGAGCCGCCGGAATTCCTCGCTCTGCACGCCGAGCCAATGGGTCGCGTAGTCGCGGCATTCGGCCCGAAAATCCAGGATCGGCACCGCATCCTTGTCGCGGCCCTTGGCGCGGTACTGTTCCTCGATCTTCCATTCGATCGGCAGGCCGTGGCAGTCCCAGCCCGGCACGTAGTCGGCATCGAAGCCGGACATCTGCGCGGCGCGGTTGATGACGTCCTTGAGAATCTTGTTCAGCGCGTGGCCGATATGCAGATTGCCATTCGCATAGGGCGGGCCGTCATGCAGGACGAAGGTCGGCCGGCCCGCGCTTTGCGCCCGCAGCTTCTCCCGCAGGCCCATCGCCTCCCACCGCGCCAGCCAGCCGGGCTCACGCTTCGGCAGGTCGCCGCGCATGGGGAAGTCGGTCTTCGGCAGGAAGACGGTGCCGCGATAGTCGCGCGCGGGGGCCTCGGAGGGGGCATCGGTCATGGATAAGGGTCTCATATGGCCCGGCGGGGCCCGGATCGGGGAACGGCGTGCGAGGGGAACCCGGCCCTCAGCGGGCCGGGCGGATAATTCGGAGGCCGAAAATCCCGCGGAACATGCCGCTTATATGCGGATGCGGCTGGGTGCGGGTCAAGGCGGCAGCCCCAGCACCGGCAGCGCCCAATGCAGCCCCCAGACGCTGCCTACCCCGGCCAGGATGGCGATGCCGAGGTTCCGGCTGGCGATCTGCACCAGCACCACCACCAGCGCCCCGATCCAGGCGGGCCAGCCCCCGGCCAGCAGTGGCGGCGCGACATAGGCGACGAAGAGGCAGCCCGGCAGGTGGCGCAGCAGCACCTGCACGAAATCCGGCGGCCGCACCGCCCGCAGCACCGCATAGCCGCCGGCCCGGCTGGCATAGGTGACCAGCGCCATGCCGAGGATGGCCAGCAGCACGTCCAGCCTTACTTCCATCGAATACCTCGGCTGCGGATCTCCAGCCAGGCGCCCAGCGTGGCGCCAGCAAATGTGCCGGCCAGCAGCGGCATCGGCACCGGCAGCGCCGCGCGATGCGCGGCCACGGCCACCAGCCCCGCCACCAGCCAGGGCAGCAGGTCCAGCCGCGCCCCGCGCCACAGCGGCACCAGGATGGACAGGAAGGCGGCAACGGAGGCGAAGAACAGCGGATGGCCGGGCGGCAATTGCAGCATCCCGCCGCCCAGATGCCCCGCCGCGACGCAGGCCACCCAGGACACCCAGATGCCCAGGCCGATACCCAGCAGATAGCCCGCATCCCGGCCGCCGGCCCGCTGTTCCGCGATGGCCAGGGCGAAGGAATGGTCCACCAGGGTGGCCAGCGTGCCCCACAGCTTCCAGCCCCGCAGTCGGTCGAGCCAGGGGGCCAGCGCCGCGCCCATCGGCGCCATGCGGATATTCACCACCAGCGTGGCGATGGTCGCCGCCAGGATCGGCGCCGGGTCGGTCCAGAGTTCCAGGGCGACAAGCTGGGCGGCGCCGGCGAAGACGATGGTGGTCATCAGCATCGTCTCGGCGAAGCTCAGCCCCTTGGCGGCGGAGAGCAGGCCGATCACGATCCCGAAGGGCAGCATGCCGACCCAGAGCGGCATGCTGACCAGGAAGCCGCGCCGCACCCCGGTCCGGGTGAAGACGACGCGGCTGGGCTTCGGGTTGGAGGCGGACACGCCCTCAGCCTTGCCGGAAGGCGAAAAAGCGCGCCTCGGCGGCCTCCACCTCCATGCGCAGCGCAGCCTCCGCCGTGGTGCGGTCGAAGCCGGCACGGGCCAGGGTGGCGAGCGCCTTGCGATGCGCCTCGGGCGAGGCCTCCGTCTGGGCGAAGGGGCCGAAGCGGCGGCGGCGACACAGAGCGAGGGCGGCATCCAGCTCCGTCCCCTCCCCCGCCGGCAGGGCGGCCGCGGCGGTTTCGGCATCCACGCCCTTCTGGGCCAGATGCGCCAAAGCGGCGCGGCGGGACCTGCCGGTGCGCAGCAGGCGGCGGGCGCGGCTCTCGGCGAAGGCGGCGTCATCCACCGTGCCGGCGGCCGCCAGGTCGCGGGCGACTTCCGCCGCCGCCTGCTTGCCGGCGGCGATGGCGGCGCCGAGGTCGGTCATGCCAAAGGCCTCCGCCGCGCGGGCCCAGCGATCAACCTTGCGTTGCAGCACCCGGCGCAGCCCGGCCTCGGTGGCGGCGAAGCGCGCGAGATGCGCCAGCGCGGCCTCCCGCAGCCTTCCCGCGGCAGGGGGAGGTCCTGGCGGGCGCGGCGCGCGGTCCGGTCCGGGCGGCGCGGCGCGCCTTCGTTGCGGTGACATCCCGATCATTCTGCCACGGCCGGGGCGGCGCTGGCGACCGCTTCGCCGGCAGGGCAGTCCCGCGCCGCCATCGCGGCCACCGCAAACCCGTCCGCAAACCGGTCGCAACCGCGGCGAGATGGAAACGACGACGGCCGCGCAACCTTCTGACCCAAGCGCCGTTGTGGAGGGCAGGCACGGACCGCGGTGCGGACCGGCCACAAGTCGAAGAGGAGACAGCCCGATGCTGACGACGAAGAGCTTCCTGCAAATGACGACTGCGGCGGCCATCGCCATCGCGCCGGCCCTGGCCTTCGGCCAGACGGCGGCGGTTCCGAATGACGCGCGCGGCGGCATGACCGCCCAGGCCCCGGCCGATGGCACGCCGGGCAACCCGCCCTCCACCGCCACCCAGCGCGCCCTGGACGGCGTCACCGGCAACCGCACCGATGCGGACGGCACCGGCAACAACCCGCCCGGCACCGCCGCCGGCCGCGCGGTCGATCGCGCCACCACGCCGAACACGGCGAACCGCAATGCCCCGGCGGCCAGCGCGACCGGCGCCACCACGCCCGGCATGTCCGTGGACAGCATGAGCCTGAACCAGGGCCGCCGCGCCAGCCAGCTGGTCGGTTCGAACATCTACAACGAGGAAAACAATAGCATCGGCGAGATCGATGACCTGATTGTGCCGCCGCAGGGTGGCCAGCCGGTCGCGATCATCTCGGTGGGCGGCTTCCTGGGCATCGGCGCCAAGCTGGTCGCCATTCCCTATGAGCGCCTGACCCACGACGCCGAGCGCAACCGCTGGGTGCTGCGCGGCGCCACCAAGGACAGCCTGGAGAGCCTGCCGGCCTTCTCCTACGACAACACCGCGCGTCGCGGCTGATCTGAACATTCGGACGAGGACTGTATTCCAATGAAGAAGTCGCTTTTCGTGCTTGCGGCCCTCGTGCCGATCGTGGCCTGCACCCAGCAGGGTCCCCGGGACGGTGTGGCGGGCAACCCGCCCTCCACCGCCACCCAGCGCGCCTATGACAGCGCCACGGGCAGCCCGCGGACCAGCCCGGACGGCACCGGCAACAACCCGACCGGCACGGCCGCGGAGCGCGCGCTGGACCGGGCCGCCGGCACCAACACCTCGGGCGCCTATCCGCGCCAGTCTGACGGCACGGCGGTCAACCCGCCGGGCACGGCGGCGGAGCGGGCCTATGACCGCGCCACCGGGTCCAACACCTCCGGCGCCTATCCGCAGAACAGCGGCGGTGTGCGGCAGTAATTTCTGCCGGATAGGACTGATGGAGACGGCCGGGACTTTGTCCCGGCCGTTTTCGCATGCGCGGCATGCGTTCACCGATACCTGCCGGCTTTGACCGCAAGGTCAAAATCGTGCAGCTTTCCTGGCTTCCGTGCTCGCCTTGGCGAATGGCGCCGGGCCGCACGGCGTGACGGAGGATGGATCGCGTGATCCCCGCCCTGATGCCGACCTACAACCGTGCCGACCTCGCTTTCGAGCGGGGCGAGGGCGCCTGGCTGTGGACGTCGGATGGGCGACGATTCCTCGATTTCGGCGCGGGCATCGCGACCAGCAGCCTCGGCCACGGCCATCCGCACCTGACCAAGGTGATCGCGGAACAGGCCGCCAAGGTGATGCACGTCTCGAACCTGTACCGCGTGCCGCAGGCCGAGGAACTGGCCGCACGGCATGTCGCGGCCTCCTTCGCCGACAGCGTCTTCTTCTGCAATTCGGGCGCCGAGGCGAACGAAGGCATGGTGAAGGCTGTCCGCAAATATCATGCGGAGACCGGTCACCCCGAGCGCTTCCACATGATCTGCTTCGAGGGCGCCTTCCACGGCCGCACCCTGGCGATGCTGTCCGCCACCGGCAATGCCAAGTACCTGGCCGGCTTCGGCCCGCCGGTGCAGGGTTTTGACCATGTGCCCTTCGGCAATATGAACGCCGTGCGCGACGCCATCGGGCCGCAGACCGCCGGCATCATGATCGAGCCGATCCAGGGCGAGGGCGGTGTGCGCCCGGCGGATCTCCGCTTCCTGCGCGAACTCCGCGCCGTCTGCGACGAATTCGGCCTGCTGCTGGCCCTCGATGAGGTCCAGACCGGCATGGGCCGATCGGGCAAGCTCTGGGCGCATCAATGGGCGGGGATCGAGCCCGATGTGATGTCCTCCGCCAAGGGCATCGGCGGCGGCTTCCCGCTGGGTGCGATCCTGGCGAAGGAGAAGGTGGCCCAGTACCTCAAGCCCGGCACCCATGGCACCACCTATGGCGGCGGCCCGCTGGCGACCGCGGCCGGCAATGCGGTGCTGGACGTCGTGCTGGCCCCCGGCTTCCTGGATCAGGTGGATGCCGTGGCGCGCCTGCTGTGGCGCGGCCTGCTGGATCTGGCGGCCAAGCACCCGGCCGTGATCGAAGGTGTGCAGGGCGCCGGGCTTTTGCTGGGCCTGAAGCTGCGGCCGGAGGTCAACAATGGCGAGATGCAGGCCGCCGCCGTGGTCGAGGGCCTGCTGACGGTCGCCGCCGGCATGAATGTGCTGCGCCTCGCCCCGCCGCTGATCATCTCCGCGGCGGAGGTGGAGGAGGCGCTGCGCCTGCTCGACCGTGCCTGCCTGCGCATGACGCCGAGCGCGGCCCCAGGGGCAATGCAGGTCGCGGCGAAATGAGTGCGGCGCTGAAAAGCGTGGTGGGAGGGGGCAGCCCCTCCCCCCGGCATTTCCTGGAATTGATGGACCTGGATGCGGCGACCCTGCGCCGCATGCTGGACCTCGGCGTGCAGGCCAAGCGCGGCCAGGTGGCCGGCAAGCCGCTGGCCGGCAAATCCGTGGCGCTGATCTTCGAGAAGCCCTCCACCCGCACCCGCGTCAGCTTCGAGGTCGGTATCCGCCAGCTCGGCGGCGATGCCATCGTTTTGTCGTCGAGGGACATGCAGCTTGGCCGTGGGGAGACGCCGGCGGATACCGCCCGCGTGTTGTCCCGCTATGTCGACGCCATCATGCTGCGCACCGACAACGTCGCGAAAATCCGGGAGCTGGCGGAACACGCCACGGTCCCGGTCATCAACGGCCTGACCGATGTCTCCCATCCCTGCCAGTTGATGGCGGATATCATGACCTTCGAGGAGCATCGCGGCCCGATCGCCGGGCAGGTCGTGGCCTGGACCGGTGACGGCAACAACGTCGCCCAGAGCTTCATCCAGGCCGCCGCCCGCTTCGGCTTCACGCTGCGGCTGGCCACCCCGCCCGAACTGGCGCCGCCGGCCGAGCTGATCGCCTGGGCGCGGGCGGAGGGGGCGAGGATCGAACTGACCACGGACCCGCATGCCGCCGTGGCCGGGGCGCGTTGCGTGGTGACCGACACCTGGGTGTCGATGTCGGACGAGACCTCCGAACAGAAGCTCAGCCGCCACAACCTGCTGGCGCCCTATCAGGTGAACGACGCGCTGCTGAAGCATGCTGCGTCGGATGCCATCGTCATGCACTGCCTGCCGGCGCATCGCGGGGAGGAGATCACCGAAGCGGTGATGGATGGCCCGCAAAGCGTCGTCTTCGACGAGGCGGAGAACCGCCTGCATGCGCAGAAGGGCGTGCTGCTCTGGGCGCTCGGCCAGGGTTGATAACGCGGATGTCATCTCAGGGCGCCGCATAAGCGGCGCCCTGCGCTGGCGGGTTGCGATCGGCAGGATCTGATATCAGCCCGCGCGGGATCGCCAGCTCATCGCCATGTGCCACATGGTCAGGCCCAGCAGCGCCACCAGCGGCACGATCGGCAGCAGGTAGCGCTGTTCCAGATGCACCGGCAGGTGGACGCCGAAATAGCCGCCCACCACAAGCCAGGCGCCGAGCACCGGCCAGGCCCGCGAGTCCCTGGCGCGGGCCAGGATCAGCGGCGCCAGCAGCGCCGCGCCCGCCAGCGCGAAGCCGATCGCGCGGCTGGCCAGCAGCGCCGCCAGCAGCAGCAGCGCCCGCGGCGAACCATCCCGCCACAGCGCATCCGGCCGCCCGAACCAGGGGCGGGGTGCGCCGGCCTGGCGGTGCAGCTCCGCCACCATATCCACCGGCATGAAGCCCAGCCCGAACATCTTTGCGGGCAGCCGCACCACCATGGCGCGCAGCATCTCCCCCGGATGGCGGCGCCAGGCGCGGGCGTAGCGGTCGCTGGCCAAGGCGGCGATCTCCGGCGCGCTCAGCCCGGCCTCGAACAGGCGCTGGTTCAGCGAGTCGATGCCGACATAGCCGTCGCGGCCCACCGTCTCCCGCGCCAGGCGGTCGAACAGGTCGTCGCCGTCATAGACCGGCACGCCGCGCGCCAGCAGCGGCAGCACCGCCTGCACCATGACGATCTGCCGGCTGGTGGACAGCACCGCGGCGCCGCTGCGCCGTTGATTCTCGGCCAGCAGCGCGCCCGCCACCAGCAGCACCGGCGCCAGCAGCAGTCCCATGCCCAGCAGCGCGCGGCCCCGGTGGAAGCCGGTGGCGCCGCGCCCGGCGGCGATGGCCGCGGCGGGCAGATAGGCCAAGGCGAGATAGGCCGTCGCCTCTCGTACGAAGGTCGCCAAGGCCAGCATCACCCCGGCCAGCAGCACCGGCCACAGCCCCCGCCGGCGCAGCGCGCCCCAGAGCAGCAGCAGTGCCGCGCCGCCGGCGAGCGCGCCGTGGATGGCATCCGTCATCACCGAGATCTGCGCCAGCATGGCGTGGCCGCTGGCCGGCAGCAGCGCCGCCACCACGGCGAGCCCCGCCCCCAGGCCCAGCGCCCGCGCCGTGCGATGCGCTAACGCGGCCAGCCCCGCCTGCGCCGCCATCTGCACCGCCACCAGCCAGCCGGGCCAGGATTGAGGCGCCAGGGTCTGCAAAAGCGCCAGCAGCGCCGGGTAGCCCGGCGTGCGGAACAGCGTCGCCGGCGCCGGCCCCTGCCGCAGCAGCGCCGCCCCCTCCGGCAGCGGTCCGGCGCGCAGGGCCTCGGCATAGGTCAGGTAGGTCGGGCTGTCGGGGGTCTGGAACAGGCCGAAGACGAGCAGCGCCAGCAGCGCCGGCAGCATGGACAGAAGCGCCACCAGGCCCGTCGCGCCCCAGCCGCCTTGCGCTTCTCGGTCCATGGTGGTTCCGCCTGTCTGCCGCGCGGCGGTTATCACCCCCCACCCCGCCACGTCGAGGCAGCGCGATGGAAACCGGTCTGGGTGCTTTGCCAAGCGCCGGAAGAGGCCCATGTAGGAGACATGACGACCTTGACCCGCCGCGCCGCCCTTCAGGTTGCCGCTGCTGCCGCCGCAGCGGGCACCATCCCTGAGGTGCTCGCCCAGATGCCACCCGTTTCCCCCACCGCCGACCTGGCCGACCGGCCGCTGTTCGGCGCCACGCTGCGCACCCTGCCGAACGGGCTGCGCGTGGCGCATGTCGAACAGCGTCGCGCCCCGGTCATCGCCCAATACGCCTATGTGGCGGCGGGCGGGGGAGAGGACCCGCCGGGCCTGTCCGGCATCGCGCACTATCTGGAACACATGCTGTTCAAGGGCAGCCGCCGCGTCGAATCGGGCGAGTTCTCCCGCCGCGTGGCGCGGGAGGGGGGCAATGACAACGCCTTCACCTCCCGCGACGTGACCGGCTACTTCCAGCATGTGGAAGCCAGCCGTCTCGGCCTGGTGGCGATGATGGAATCGGACCGCTTCGCCTCCGCCCTGATCCCGGAATCGGAAATGGAGTCGGAGCGCCAGGTGATCCTGGAGGAGCGCAGCCAGCGCACCGGATCTTCCCCCCGCGCGCTGTTCTATGAGGAATTCGCCGCCGCGATGTGGGGCCGCCAGCATTGGCACGGCCGCCCCATCATCGGCTGGGAGGAGGAAATCCGCGCGATCCGCCATGCCGATCTGATGACCTTCTTCCGCGCCCGCTACGCCCCCGGCAATGCCGTGCTGGTGGTGGCCGGCGCCGTCAGCGGCGAGTCCTTCTGGGACCAGATCGCCGAGCAATGGGGCCAGGTGCCCGCCGGCCCCGCCGTGCCGCGCGACCGCGCCCCACCGCCGGCCGCCGCCCCCATCCCCCGGCTGGTGAAGAACGACCCGAGGCTGCGTGGAGAGGCGACCTTCCTGCGGTCCTGGCAGGCGCCGACGCAGACCGCCGGCGCCACCGAACACGCCGATGCGCTGGAAGTGCTGCGCCATCTGCTGGGCGGCGGCCAGGGCTCCCGCCTGCATCGCGCCCTGGTGGAGGGCGGGCTCGCCCTCGCGGTGGGCTCCAGCTACGACGGCGACACGGCAAGCTGGGGCGATTTCGACATCGCCGCCACCCCGCGCCGCGATGTGGCGCCGGAGCGGGTGGAGCAGGCCATGATGGCCGAGGTGAAGCGCCTGCTGGATGCGGGTGGCCCGACCGAGGCCGAGGTGGCGCGCAGCATCCGGCAGATGTCGGCCGGCGCGCTGCTGGCCCTCGATGGCCTCGGCGCGGCCCCGCGCATGATCGGCGGCGCGCTGGCCATCGGGATGCCGCTGGAATCGGTGGAATACTGGCCGCGACGCCTGCGCGCGGTGACGCGGGACCAGGTGGCGGCGGCCGCCGCGGCGGTACTCGGCCGAGCGCCTTCGGCCAGCGGGTGGCTGCTGCCCGAAGGGGTCGCGGCTCCGGCGGAGGTGCCGGCATGACCAGCACCTTTTCCGTCGCCATCCAGCAGGTTACCGCCCCGGGCGGGCTGACCGCCTGGCTGATCGAGGACCATTCCGTACCGGTTGTCTCCCTCGCCTGGGGCTGGGGCGGCGGCGCGGCGCTGGATGCGCCGGAGCATGGCGGGGCGCTGGCCATGGGCGCGGCGCTGCTGACCGAGGGCGCCGGCGATCTCGACATGGTGGGCTTCGCCGATGCCCTCCGCGATTCCGCCATCGGCCTGGGCTTCTCCGCCCAGCGCGACGGGTTTGAGGGCTCGCTGCGCGCCTTGCTGCCGGCGCTGCCGGAGGCGGTGCGCCTGGCCAATCTGGCCATGCGCGCGCCGCGCCTTGAGGCGGAGGCAATGGCCCGCGTCCGGGGCCGCGCGGTGGCCGGCGCCCGCGCCGCGCTGGAAACGCCGCGTGGCCAGGTCGGCCGCGCCTTCTGGGCCGCCGCCTTCCCCGACCATCCCGCCGGCCGCCCGACCTCCGGCACTGTGGAGACGCTGACCGACCTGCCGGAACAGGCGATCCGCGACGCGCTGGCCCGGCAGATCCGGGCCGGCGGGGTGCTGGTGGCGGCCAGCGGCGCGATCACGGCCGCGCAGCTTTCGGCCCTGCTGCCGGCGCTGTTCGAGGGGCTGCCGGCGGATGCCCCGGCCTCCGCCCCGCCGCTGCCGGCCTTCACCGCCTTCGCGCCGGTCGTCTTGCAGGTTCCGGCGCCGCAATCGGCGATTCAGTTCGGCCAGGCGGGCATGCCGATCAACGACCCGGATTGGGAAGCCTTCCAGGTGGTGCTGCGCATCCTGGCCGGCGGTGGCTTCACCTCCCGCCTCATGGAGGCGGTGCGGGTGCAGCGTGGGCTGGCCTATGGCATCGGCGCGGGGCTCGACACACTGTTCGGGCAGAGTGTGGTGGTCGGTTCCTCCGCCACCGACAATGCGCGGGTGGCGGAGACGCTGGAGGTGACCCGCGCCGAATGGGCGCGCATGGCGGCGGCGGGGCCGCAGGCGGCGGAGCTGGAGGATGCGGTGGCCTTCCTGACCGGCAACCTGCCGCTGCAATTCACCGACACGCGCCGCATCGCGGCGACCCTGCTGGCCATGCAGCGCAACCAGCGCCCGATCGACTGGCTGGACCGCCGCGATGAGCGGCTGCGCGCCTTGACCCGGGACGGCACGGCGGCCGTCGCGGCACGGCTGCTGAAGCCGGATGGGCTGGCGGTGGCCGTGGCGGGGCAACCGGCGGGGCTTTAGAGACCGTTTGAGAACACCGGCGGGTCGGTTTCGCGGGGCTTTTCCGCTCCGGGAGCGTTGCGCGGCTTGCCGATGCAATCAGCATCGGCTGCGCCCCGCGCCTTCCCGGAACGAAAAATCCCTTGCGAACCCTCAGCCGCCGGCATTCTCAAACGGCCTCTTAGCGGGGCTTCGAGGGGAATAGCTCTCTCCCCCCTGCGGGTGGAGAGGGCATCTCTTGGCTTGCGGCACGCTCCGGCCGGGCCTATTCGTTTCGGGATCGTCGATCCAGGATACCCAAATGCCGGAAGTCTGGAGCTATGCGGACGGCCTCTCCCGCGTCGTCGGCCATGATTCGCTGGGCCGAATCGATTACGACACCACCTTCTTCAGTAGTGGTGACGTGCTTCACGTCGATTACGACAATGAGGGCGTCTACGAATCCGCCAGCCTGACCACCCGCTACGATTCATCGGGGCGCGTCATCCAGGAAACGGCCATTTATGACAATTGGGCCAAGATCGAAACGTACTACGACACACGCAGCTTGACAATAGTCTGGTCGACGACGTTTTGCTATGACGCATTGGGCCGTATCGACAGCGTGACCGTGATTAAAGACGACCAGTCCTCATCCTACACCGACTATGACAATATGAACCAGTATTCGTCCTACTCCATGACGACCAACTACAATGCCGCCGGCGCCATTCTTTCGCAGCGCGCCTATTATGATGATAGGACATCCATCGAGACGACCTTCGATCCCGAAAATATTCAGGACTATACCAGCCTGACCATCAATTTCGATTCTGCCGGCCAACGCCAGAGTTTCGCATCTCAGCAGGATGATGGCAGCGCCCGGTCCGTGGTATTAACCCGTACAATCGGCCCGATCTCCGGGGGCATGGCGGTCTCAGCTGACTTCGTGACCCTTGGATCCGGGTCCATTACCCTTTCATCCGGGTCCATCACCGTTTCCTCCGCATCAGCGCCGATGACCGTCATCAGCGCTTCCGCGCCGTAATTCTCCCGCCCGCCCCAAAAGACCGCGCCACAGTAAACGGCGACCACCGCCAGTCCCCTCACGGCCGCGGCTGCCAGGCGATCACCCCTTCCGTCCGCGCCCGCACCTCCGGCGGGGCGAGGCAGGTTGCGACCGCCTCGTAGCCAGCCGCGCCCGGGCAGGCCAAGACCTCGCGCGGCGGACTGTGATTGGCGGGGCAAAGAAGAATGGCCTCCCCCGGTCCCACCGCCTCCAGATCCAGCATGGCGCTGGACCGGGTCATCAGGAACAACGGCCGGTCGGCGCGCGCTGTGCGGCGCAGATGGGCGGCCAAGGCGAGTTGCGTCGCCTCGTCCAGCCCCTGCTCCACCATGTCCACGACCAGCGCGGCCGGCCCCTCCGCCGCCAGCGCCGCCAGCAGGGCCAGCAGCGCGGGTGACTCCGTGGCGCCTTCCTCGACCAGCCAGGCGAGGCAGGCCGCGACCCGCGCCGGATCGGCCTCGGCGCAATGACGATCCAGCCCCAGGAAGACGGCGCCCGGCACCGCCTCCGCCAGCCGCAGCGCCAGCCTTGTCTTGCCGCTGCCGAGCGGGCCGATGATCCAGGTCAGCGGCTGTGGCGCGGGCAGTTCAAAGGGCTCGCCGCCCCAGGGCCAGGGCAGGTCGAAGCGGATCGGCGCGCCAGCGGGGGCCAGCAGCGCCGCCACCTCCCCGGTGGATGGCACCCGCCCTTGCGCCAGCCCGGCGCGCAGCCCGCCCACCGCCGCCACCGTTCCGGCCAACGCCCGGATGCGCGCTTCCAGTGCCGCCTGATGCGCGGCCAGCGCGGGCGCCAGCGCGCCGGGATCGCCACCCAGCACCCGCGCCACCTGCGCCAGGCTCAGCCCGAGGCCGCGCAGCGCCACCACCTCCGCCGCGCGGGCCATCTCGGCGGGGCCATAGGCGCGCCAGCCGGCGGCAGAACGCGCGGGTCGCACCAAGCCGCGCTGCTCATACAGCCGTAGCGCCTTGGCGGAGACGCCGAGCCGGCGCGCGGCCTCGGCGGGGTTCAGGACTCGTTCGGACAGGCTCACGCGGCACCTCATGACATGGACCGCCCGTCTTATCCGGGCGGCCCCAAGGTCCGGGTCAAGGGCCCGTTTCGGCCCGCTCCAGAATCGCCGCCAGGGCCCGGCCAAGCTGCGCCTGGGTATAGGGCTTGGCCAGCCGGGGCGGGCCGTCCCCCTCCGGCCAGGGGCCGGCATGGCCGGTGGCGAGGATAACCGGCAGGCCTGGATTTTCCCGCGCCAGCCTCGCGACCAGCGCGGCGCCGGTCATGCCGGGCATGGCATGGTCAGTGACCACCGCCACCGGCAGCGGCCCGTCACGCAACATCGCCAGCGCGGCGGCGGCGGATTCGGCGGTCCGCACCTCATAGCCCAGGTCGGACAGCAGGGCGGCGGAGCTTTCCAGCACCAGCGGTTCGTCATCCACCAGCAGCACCACCCCGCTGCCACGCGGTGCCTCGGATTCCGCCGCCGTCTCGGCCGTCGGCGGCGCCTCGCTGGACACCGGCAGCCACAGCGTCGCCGTGGTGCCCTGGCCGGGGTGGCTGGCGATCTGCAACGCGCCGCCGGATTGCAACGCCAGCCCATGCACCATGGAAAGGCCAAGCCCGGTCCCCTGCCCCGGCCCCTTGGTGGAGAAGAAGGGTTCGACGGCGCGGGCCAGGGTGGCGGCATCCATGCCATGGCCGGTATCGGTGACGGCGATGCGCAGATACGCGCCAGGGGCCAGCGCCGCCGGCGCCTCCGCCGAAGGGGCCGACTGCGCATCCAGCCGCACCGCGATGCGCCCGCCCTCCGCCATCGCGTCCCGCGCATTCACCACCAGGTTCATCAGTGCCAGTTCCAGCGCGTGCGGATCGACCAGCGCCGGGGGCAGGCCAGGCGGGGCGAGCACGGCGACATGCACCTGCGGCCCGGCGGAACGGCTCAGCAGGTCGCCCAGCCCGGCCAGCAGATCGGTGAGATCGACGGCGCAGGGCTTCAGATCTTGCCGCCGGGCGAAGGCCAGCAGCCGCTGGGTCAGTTGCGCGCCGCGCTCCGCCCCCAGCGCCGCGGCATCCAGGTGGCGCAGCAGCTGGGGCGACCCCGCCTCCCCCATCCGCTTCCGCGCCAGCGCCAGATTGCCCAGCACGGTCATCAGCAGGTTGTTGAAGTCATGCGCCACGCCGCCGGTCAGCCGGCCCAGCACCTCCATCTTCTGCGCCTCCAGCAACTGCGCCTGAGCGGCCTTGAGGGAGGAGACATCGCGCGCTTCCGGCACGAGGAGGGAGACGATGCCATCCTCGTCGCGCACCGGCTTGACCGAGAAGTCGATGGCCAGGGTGGCACCGTCCCGGCCGCGCATCGCCAGTTCGCGGCGGACGAAATGGCCGGCGGCGGCCTGGGTGACGGCGTCGCGCACGGCGGCGCGAAGGCCGGCCTCTTCCGGCCACCAGGGCGCGTCCCAATAGGGGCGGCCGATCACCTCCTCCGCCGGCGCATCGGCCAGGCGCAGCATGGCGTCATTCGCCTCCAGCAGCGTGCCGTCGGGGGAAAGCAGGCCGATGAACTGGAAGGTCGCGTCGAAGATGCCGCGGAACCGCGCCTCCCCTTCCCGCAGCCGGGCATTGGCATCGGCCAGCGCCCCGGTGCGTTCCGCCACCCGGCGTTCCAGCGTGGCATTGGCCTCCGCCAGCGCCACCGCCTTCTGCCGGCGATCGGTGACATCGAGCGCGATGCCCAGCATGCGGCGGGGCTGGCCATCGACGCCGCGCCGCACCTCCGCCCGCACCGCGATCCAGCGTTCCGGCTGGGTCTGGCTCCGGCTGGGGGCCAGGCGGAATTCGGCCTCCAGCGGCGCCTCGCCGCGCACCGCGGCGGTCAGCGCCGCGGCCAGGCCCAGCCGGTCCTCCGCCCGCACGCCACGCAGCGCCGTCCGGGCGGTGATGCGGCGGCGGGTGCGCAGGCCCCAGTCGCCAAAGACCTCCCCGATCAGGGCCAGCCGGCCTTCCCGCAGGTCCCAGTCCCACAGCCCGATCCGCCCGGCCTGCTCGGCCAGTCGCAGCCTTGCCTCCCCCTCCTGCACCGAGGCGAGCAGTTCCTCCCGCTCCACCAGCGCGCCGGCCAGGGCGGCGCCGCGGGTCTCCGCCGCCCGCAGCGCCAGCGCCTGCCGGCGCTGGTCGCGCCATGCGGCGACGGCCAGAAAGGCGGCGATCGCGAAGGCCCCGCCGAAGACCAGGCCCCGCTGCACCAACCGCCACCAGAAGGGCGCCAGCAAGGGACCCGGGTCGAGCGCGACGGAGGCGATCACCGACAGGCCGGCGGCGCTGTGCCGGGCCAGCAGCCAGTCCCTGGCGGCATCCTGCGCCGGGCCCGGCAGCGAGGCGTCGCTGGCCGATGGCGGCCAGCGCATCATCAGCGTGCCGTCGGCGCGGTCGAGTTGCAGGATCGTGCCCTGTTCCGGCAATGCCGCCGCCGCCCTGACCAGTTCGGCGACGGTGATGCCGGCGAGCACGGTGCCGCGGAACTCGCCCTCCGGCCCGCGCAGGGCACGGCCCCAGGCGATATAGGGCCTCTCGATCGGCCCATCGTGGAGCAGTCCGGACAGATGAGTGGCGGCGCCATCGCGCAGCGGCGCGAAATAGGGCTGGTCGGCCAGCGCCAGCCCCGTCGCGCCACCCAGCGTGCTGGTCACCAACCGGCCGGCCGCATCCGTCACCCAGATGGCCTGGACCTCCGGCGCCCCGACAGCCAGCTGGGCCAGGGCCCGCGCCGCCGGGCCGTTCAGCTCCGCGAGTTCACGGCCCTCGACAAGCTGCGCGACGCCCGCCGTGGTCAGTTCGGCGATGCGCAGCACCTGGCCGGCCTGCCGCGCCAGCAGGGCGGCCGCATGGGCCGCCTGCTCCCGGCCCCGCTCCAGCGTGGCGTGGCGATCGGTCAGGCTGGCCACCAGGAACAGGCCGGCGGCGATCAGCGTGAAGGCGGCCAGGCTCAGCGGCAGCCACCATCCCGCGCGCCCCTCGCCTTCCACCCGATCCGCCACCCCTGCCCCCACGCCCCTACCCACCCTTCGCACCGCCCCCGCCCACCGCTATCCTGCCGCCCACCTGGCGGGTGCCCAGCCTACCGGAGCCCCGACCATAAGCAGGGGATGTTTCACCGGGATATCGCCGGCCGGCGATATCCGCACCTGCCGGAACCAGCGTAAGGACGACAGGCATGACGGATTCGGACGCAGCAGCCTGGGATGTGGTGGCGGGGTTGGCCGGGCAGAAGGGCGCGGCGGAGATCCGCCCGCTGCTGGATGCCGACCCGGACCGCGCCCGCCGCTTCGGCTTCCGCGCCGCAGGCCTGCTGCTCGACCTGTCCCGCACCTCGCTCACCGAGCCGGTGCTGGCCGCGCTGCTGGCCCTGGCCGAGGCGCGCGGCGTGACGCGCTTCCGCGACGCCATGGCGGCCGGGGAGAAGGTGAACGCCACGGAAGGCCGCGCCGCCCTGCACATGGCGCTGCGCGCGCCGGCCGGCGGCTATCGCACCGACGGGCAGGATGCCTCCGCCACCGTGCGCGGCACGCTGGATGCCATGGCGGGCTTCGTGCGCGGGGTGCATGACGGCAGCATCCGCGGCGCCGGCGGCGACCGCTTCACCGATGTGGTGAATGTCGGCATCGGCGGCTCCGACCTCGGCCCGGCCATGGTGACCCGGGCGCTGTGGCGGCACGGCATGCCGATGCGCGCGCATTACCTGGCCAATGTCGATGCCCATGCGTGGGAGGCGCTGCGCCCCACGCTCGACCCGCGCCGCACTTTGGTGCTGGTGGCCTCCAAGACCTTCACGACGCAGGAGACGATGACCAACGCGCATCTGGTGCGCGGCTGGTTGGCGCAGGGGCTGGGTGAGGCGGCGGCGGCGAAGCACCTGGCGGCGCTGTCCACCAACCTGCCGGCCACCGCTGCCTTCGGCATCGCGCCGGAGCGGGTTTTCGGCTTCGAGGAATGGGTCGGCGGGCGGTTCAGCCTGTGGTCGGCGGTGGGGCTTTCCATCGCATTGGCTTGCGGCATCGAGGTCTTCGCCGGGCTGCTGGCCGGGGCGCGGGCGATGGACGACCATTTCCTGGCCGCGCCGCCGGCCGAGAACCTGCCGCTGCTGCTGGCCGCGACCGAGGTCTGGCATGTGAATTTCCTGGGCTACCCTTCCCGCGCCGTGCTGCCCTATGACGAGCGCCTGTCGCGCTTCGCCGCGCATCTCCAGCAGTTGGAGATGGAAAGCCTCGGCAAGCGGGTGACGTTGGAGGGGCAGCCGGTGGCGCATGCGACCGGGCCGGTGGTGTTCGGGGAGCCGGGTACCAATGCGCAGCATTCCTTCCTTCAGCTCATCCACCAGGGCAGCACCCCGGTGCCGGTGGATTTCGTGCTGGTGGCGCGGCCCGACCATGCCCATGCCGGCAGCCATCGCATCCTGCTGGCCAATGTCCTGGCCCAGGCCGAAGCCCTGGCCCGCGGGCGGACGGAGGCGGAGGCGCGCGCCGAGATGGCGCGCGGCGGGCTGGACCAGGCCGAGATCGACCGGCTGGCGCCGCACCGCACCTTCCCCGGCAACCGCCCCAGCACCTCCATCCTGCTGCCCGCTTTGACCCCGGCCAGCCTCGGTGCGCTGGTCGCCCTGTATGAGCACAAGGTCGCCTGCCTCGGCGCCTTCTGGGGCATCAACCCCTTCGACCAATGGGGGGTGGAGCTGGGCAAGCAGCTGGCCGGCGGCATCCTGCCGGCGCTGGCGGGCGACACCCCCGCCAGCGATGCCGCGACCGCCGCCATGATCGCGGAAATCCGCCGGTTGCAGGCGGGCTGAAGCGCGATGACCGAAAGTGCGAAGGCACCGAAGGTCTGAGCGCGCATTGACGCAAAAGATCAGACCCCGCCGGTGAGGTTGCGCAGCGCGTCGTAGCCGACGTTCAGCGTGCCCATGCGGAGCGTGACCACACCATTGTCGCGCACCGCGCCGGTGACCAGGCCGTTGACGGTGTAGGCCATGGTCTCCGCCGTGCCGTCCGCGGTGCGGCCGCTGACACTGACCCGATAGGTGCCATCGGCCTGCTTCACGCCGCGGCTGTTGGTGCCGTCCCATTTCCAGGTGCTGGCGGCGGTGCCGAGCGTGACATCGCTGCTGCGCACCAGATTGCCGCCGGCATCGCGGATTTCGATGCGGGCCAGGGTCGAGGTGCCCGCGGCCGGCAGGTTGATCTCCGCCGCGCCCGATTGCAGCGGCAGCCGGTCCGTCTCCACCGCGACACGCTTGCCGACCAGGCCCGCGGCCTCGCCAAGCTGGCTGGCCTGTTGCAGCGTCAGAAGCTGCTGCAGGGTGCTGTTGGTGTTGATCTGCTGCTCGACGGTGGAGAATTGCACCAGCTGCTCGGTCAGCTTGTCCGCATCCATCGGCGAGGTCGGGTCCTGGTTCTGCAACTGCGTGGTCAGCAGCTTCAGGAAGGTATCGAAGTCGCCGGTGAACCGGGCCGCGGAGCTGGCTGCCGCGCCGGCGGCGGCGGCAGTGCTGGTGGTGGTCGTGCTGTTGATCGAACCGCTCATGGGGAGTCTCCGTCAGACGGCGAGGTCGATGAGGCCGCGATGCGCCGAGGCGCGGCGGGCCGGAAGGGCGTGGACAGGCAGGTCCTGAACCGGGGGCGCGGCCGCGCGGCCCTGGGGGGCCTGGCGCTGGCCTGGCTCGGCCTGGCCCTGCTGGGCGCCGCCCTGGCTCAGGCTGAAGGACAAAGTGGGCGCGCGCGCGCCGAAGCCGGCATCGGACAGCGCCCGCTCCAGCTCTCGCGAATCCCGTTGCAGCAAGGCGAGGGTCTCGGGGCGCTCGGCCATGACGCGGATGGTCGCCTCGCCCTGGCTGCGGTCGATCGCGACCTCCACCCGGCCCAGCTCCACCGGGTCGAGCGTCAGGCGCAGGCTGGAATCGGGGCCCAGCGCCAGGGCCACGGCAAAGGGCGCCACCTGCCGGGCGGGCCAGGCCACCTGGGCGGTGGAGGCCGTGCGGAAGGGCGCTGGAATGCGCGCGGGGGGCTCGATGGGCGGCGCCAGGGGCACGCTGGCAGGGCTGGAGGAGGCCTGGGTGTTGGCGGGCGCTTCGCCACGCGAAGCCTCGCCCGGGAGGGTGCGCGACACGGCCTCCACCAGGCTCGCCTCCACGGCGCTGGCCTTCACCAGACTGGCCTCCACCAGCCCGGCTTCCACCAGACCGGCTTCCAACAGGCTGGCTTCCAACAGGCTGGCCTCCACGGGCCCCTGCGCCAGCGAGGCTGACGGCCCGGAAAGGGCCGCATCGGCCAGGCTCGCCTCCAAGGTGCCGGGAGAGGGCTCCGCGAGGGGGATCGCCGCGGCGGAAGGCGCGGCGGCCTCGACGGCGGAGAGAGGGTTGGTCCGCGACGGGCTGGCCGATGCGACCGGCGCGGCCGGCCGCTTAGCAGGGCCAGTCGCCTCGGCAGCGACAGCGGCCTGCATGCCGGCGGCGACGATCACAGGCGGCGGCGTGGACAATCCGGTCGGCGGCGCCACCGGCGCCGGCTCGATTGGCGCCGTCTCGGCTGGCTGGGAAGGAAGGGCGCCGGGCGCGCCGGCCAGGGGCGCCGGGGGCGGTCCGCCCGCAACCATGTCAGGCATGCCCGTAGCGGCGGTCGGGGTGGCAGCCTTCGGCATGGACGCCCCCGCCACCGCCCCGACCGGCCCTGGCATGGGTGCCTCGGCCGTGGTCGCCGGATCACTCGGCGCGGCTGCTTCCGCCGGGGGGGCAGGGAAGACCGGGGCGTCGGAGGCGGTGCTGGACGGAACGGGGCCAACCGAAACGGGGCCGGTCGAAACCGGGCCAGCCGCAGCAGGCACGGTCGAGGCGACACCGGCCGCCGGCGGGCTGCCGGAAGCGAGGCCCGTGGAAGAGGGTCCGGTCGAGGAAGCTTCGGACAAGGCGGACCCCTCCGCCGTAAGACCGCTCGGATCAGGGCCGGTGGAAGCATCCAGCACCGGCGTGGAGGGAAGCGGTGCAGAAGGTATTGGCGCGGCCGGCGCCGAATCGCTGATGTCGGCGATCGCCTGGGCGCCCGTGGCCGGCTGTTCCCCGCCTTGCAGGGCGTTACCCTGCGGCACCGGCGCCGCCGGCGTGGGAACGGGGACAGCCAGCGCCGGGGTGACGTTCGGCGGCGCTTCCTGGAGCGGAATGGACGGCGCGGGGATTTCGGGGCCGGTCGCCTCCGGCATATCGGCAGCGCCTGCCGCCTCCGGCAGGTCAGGGCCGGTCGTCTCCGCCACGTCGACCAGACGGGTTGCCTCGGCCGGTGTCTCCGCGAGTGTCGGGAGAACGGTCGTCAGAGCGGCTTCCGCATCGGGGAGAGTCGCCACGGGCGTCGGCGCGGCATCAGTGCTGGCCAGCGGCGGGCTGCTGCCCTCCGCCAGGGGCATTGCCGCAGCCTCCGCCGCGCCAGCGCCTTCACCCGCCTCGACGCTCGTCTGGGGCGCTGTCTGGGGACCTGTCTGGGCCGCCGTCTGGGAAGCCGAGCGCACCACCTGGCCCAGCACCGCCGCGAAGCCCTGCGGCGATGGCGCGGCACCACGTGCCCCGGAGACGGGGCTGACGGGGGTGGTGGTCTGGATCTCCATGGATGGGGCGGCTCCTGCCGTTGGCGCCGATCCCTGGGCAACCGCCATGCCAGCGCCAGCCGCCCGCAACCCGGCAGTCCCGGGGCGTGGCCCGGCAGGATCTGCCGTCACCCGGCAGGACCGGCCGGCCCGGACCGCGTCCGGGGCTGGCACGGCGGTTGCGTTACCCCGGAGCGAACCCCTTTCGTCCCTCTCCGGAGATCAGACCGATGTCGCTGCTCGGCTCGATGAACACCGCGATCAGCGGCCTTACCGCCCAGGCACGGGCGCTGGGCCATGTCTCGGACAATGTCGCCAACAGCCAGACCATCGGCTTCAAGCGCGTTGACACCGATTTCACCAGCTGGCTCACCCGCTCCAACAGTCGCCTGCATATGCCAGGTTCGGTGGAGGCGCGGCCGGACTACACCAATACGGTGCAGGGCACGGTCTCACAAAGTGAAAACCCCCTCTCGCTCGCCATCGCCGGCCAGGGCTTTTTCTCGGTCGCCCAGGCCCGCGGTGGCCAGGGCTCGACCGTCGTCTTCGACGAGCGGCAATTCTACACCCGTGCCGGCGACTTCTCGATGGATCGCGACGGCTACATGGTGAACTCGTCCGGCTACTATTTGCAGGGATGGGAGATCCAGCAGAACGGGGAGCCGGACCGCACCAACCTGGCGCCGATCCGGATCAGCGAGCTGGTCTACAACCCGCAGCCAACCACCACGCTGACCCTGGCTGCCAACCTGCCGGCGAATGCGGATATCGTGGCCACCGTGCCGACCGCCGCCCCCTGGGCCCCAACCGAGGAACCGGTCAGCAGCGTCATCCAGATCTTCGACGCGCTCGGCAACCAGCAGCAGGTGACACTCGACTGGTGGCGCCTGGATACCGACACCTGGCGGCTGCGCATCACGCCGGAGAATGACACGCTGGCGCCGGCCGATGGCATCTTCACCGATATCGACTTCGGCGGGCAGATCGCCGCCGGCCCGCCGGTGGTGGACGCGCCGGCTGGCACCATCTCCGCCATCACGCCGCTCAGCAGCACCTCTGTCCCGGCGATCGCGCCGACCGCGCTGGGTGACGCCGCCTCGCTCAGCTTCCAGGTGGATTATGGCTTCGGGCCCCAGGACATCAGCATCGGCCTGGGCGGCTTCGGCGTGGCGAGCGGCCTGACCAGCTTCTCCGGCACCGAATACACCCAGCGCGACTTCAGCCAGGACGGCGTGCCGCTCGGTTCCTATTCCGGTGTCACGGTGCGGGAGAATGGCGATGTCGCGGTGAATTACGACAACGGCCAGACCCGTGTCGTCGCCCGCGTCCCCGTCGTCGCCTTCAACGATCCCGACAAGCTCCAGCGCCTGGACGGCCAGGCCTTCCTGCGCACGGTCGAGAGTGGGGAGGCGCGGGTAACGGACCCGGCGACGAACGGCGTCGGCAAGCTGGTCACCAGCTCGCTCGAGCGGTCCAACGTCGATATCGCGGCTGAATTCTCGAAGCTGATCCTGGCCCAGCGCGCCTATACCTCCAACACCCGCATCGTGACCGCCAGCGACGAGATGCTGCAGGACACGATCAACATGAAGCGCTAGGCGATGCCGCCCCGCCGCCGGAGTGACCGGCCATGACGCTGGATCTCGCTCTGTCCGTCGCCACCGGCGGGCTGCGCTTGCTCGATCGCCAGATGGCGCGAGCGGCGGACGACATCGCCAATGCCGGCACCGTCGGCCACACCAGGAAAATCCTGGAAGGCAATTCGCTGACGGTGGCCGGCAACGGCCAGGGCGTGCGCGCCAATATCGCCACCCGCGACGTGGATCTCGCCGTGCAGGCCGCGCAATGGCGCGCCGGTGGCGATTCCGCGGCGGCCGGGCTGCGCGCGGAACTGCTCGGCGGCATCGAGGCGGCCCATGGCTCGCCGGAAGCCGGCGACAGCCTGGGCGGATTGCTCTCCGACCTGCAATCCAGCTTCATCGAATTGCGGGAAGCGCCTTCGGATGCGGTGCGGCGCAGCGCCGTGGTGACGGCGGCGACGACGGTGACGGACCGGTTGAACAACGTGTCCGATGCCATCGGCGCGGCGCGGCAGGACGCGCATGACACCCTGCGCGCCGAGGTCACGGCGCTGAACACCAACCTGTCCACCGTCGCCCGGCTGAACACCCAGATCAAGCAGGAGATCTCGGCCGGGCGCAGCAGTGCGGCGCTGGAGGATGAACGTGACCGGGCGATCGGCGATATCGCCGGCGCGCTCGACATCACGGTGATCCGCGCCAACACCGGGGAGGTGACGCTGGTGGCGCGGGGCGGCACGATGCTGCCGCTGGTGGAAGGCAGCAAACCCTTCTCGCTGGACCCCGCGACCATGGGCGCCCAGGCCTTCCACGGCAGCGGCGGCACGCTGCCAGGTGTCATGCTGAATGGCCGCGACGTGACGCGGCAACTGACCGGTGGGCGGATGGGCGCGGCGGCGGAGCTGCGCGACGCCACGCTGCCGCGGCTTCAGGCGGAGCTGGACATCGCCGCCTCCCAGCTCGCCTCCCGGATGGATGCGCAGGGGCTGACCCTGTTCACCGACACCGCCGGCACCGTGCCGGACCCGACTCAGCCCTATGCCGGCAGCGTGATGATCGGTTTCGCCGGCGCCATCCGGGTGAATGCCGCGGTGGTGGCGGACCCGACATTGCTGCGCGACGGCACCCATGCGGTGGTCGGCAGCCCCACGGGTCCGGGCGACTTCACGCCGAACCCCACGGGCGGCCCCGCCGGCTTCTCCACCCTGCTCGACCGCGTGCTGGATTTCAGCTTCGGCGCGCAGCAGGCGGAAGGCGTGGCCCAGCCCGGCTTCGCCACCGGCGGGCTGGGACCGGATGGAACGCTGTCCTCCCCCCTGTCGGGGCTGACGACGCTGACGCAATACGGCGCGGCGCTGGTCGCTGAGCAGACCGGCCTGCGCGCCGCCGCCAGCGGTGCCGCCGAACGCGCCGGCAGCCTGCAGCAGATGCTGTCGGAACGGATGGCCGAGCGATCCGGCGTCGATGTCGATGCCGAGGTCGCGGCGATGGTGCAGTTGCAGACCGCCTATGGCGTCAATGCGCGCGTCATCTCCACCATCCAGGCGATGTGGGACGCGCTGTTCGCCTCGGTTCGCTGAAATAGGGAAATCAGGCCATGTCGATCATCGGCAGCATCGGCAATCTCGCGCTGGACCAGGCGGTGCTGCGGCTGCGGCTGGACAACAGCTCACGCCAGGTGTCCACCGGCCAGAAGGCGGAGGTCTATGGCGGGCTGGGGACGGAAGCGCGGCGCAGCATCGATCTGAGCGGCGAGGTCGGCCGGCGCGATTCCTATTCCAATGCCGCCGACCGCGCGATGGGCCGCGCCGCAGCGACACAGACCGTGCTGAGCCGCCTGCAGAACATCGCCGCGGAGCTGGGGGCGGAAGCGCTGCGCGCCCGCACCATGGTCGGCACCGGGGCGGAGGCGCTGGCCAAGACCGCCGCGGCGGCGCTGGAGGAGGTGGCAGCGCTGCTGAACACCCAGCACAGCGGCGACTACCTGTTCGGTGGATCGGACGTGACCTCGCCCCCCGTGCCGAACGCGGCCGATATCACCACTGGCCCGATGGCCACCGCCATCGCGACGGCCGTCGCTGGCCTGGACGCGACCAATGGCGCGACGGTGATCGCCGATACCGTGACCGCGGCGACCGACGCCGCCAGCACCCCCTTTTCGGCATTCATGGAAGGCGCCGGCAGCACAGAGCCGGCCCGCGCCGTGCAGATCTCGGACGGGGAGCGCGCGGTGATCGGGGTCTTCGCCAACCGCAACCAGGATGGCGAGCTGACGGCGAGCTGGGGCCGCGAGCTGATGCGCAACCTGGCGGTGCTGGCCGCGGTGACGCCAGCCATGGCGGAGGAAGGCGGTGGCTGGAGCGATCTGATGGACGACGTGGCCACCTCGCTCGGCGGTGCCGCGACCGCCGTGGCCAATGAACAGGCCGTGCTGGGCGCCGCCTCGCAGCGAATCGAACGGACGCAGGACTGGCACAAGGACACGGTGGTGGCGCTGCGCACCCAGCTCGGATCGCTGGAGGAAGTGGACCTGGCGCAGGCCTCGGCGGAGGCGAGCCAGCTGAAAAGCCGGCTGGAAGCCTCCTATGAAGTCACCGGCATGCTGTCCCGCCTGTCGCTCGCGACGCTGCTGCGGTGACGATCTCCGGTGATATCACCACAACCTTGCCGCCCTTCAACCCTGGTTAACGCCAATACGGGAAGATGCAGAGGCGTGGTGCGATCCGCCGTGGCGGCGCGAAGCATCGGGCAAGCTCGAAGGAACGAGCCTGTGGCAAGAGGCCATGGTGGCGAAAAACTCGCGACGGTCGGCATGCGCCGGCGCCACGGCATGGCGGCCACTTTCCCGCCATTCTGCCGAAAAATTTGGGAGACTGGCATGTCCACGTTGGTGCTCGAGATGCGGGCCGGCGAGTTGATGGTGGTAAATGGCGCCTCGCTGCGTTTCCGCAGCAGGACGCGGGTCGAGCTGGTTGCAAAGGCGCGATTCCTGTTCGGCAAGCAGGTGATGTCGCCCGAAGGGGCGAACACGCCTTCGCGTCGGATCTATTTTGCCCTGCAATGCGCCTATGTCGGGCCGGAGGAGGAGCGTGAGGCGGCGATGGCCGACGCGCACCGCCTGGTGGCCGAGTTCCAGGAGGCGACGACCTCCGACATGGCGCGCCAGCTGCTTGAGCGTTCGCTGGCGCTGGCCGAACAGGATGAATGGTACCAGGCGCTGCGCCTGGTGCGGCATGTGATGCGGCATGAGGCGACGGTGCTGGGCCTCGATGCCCAGACCGGGCTGCCGGCCGCGGCGGGGATTGCGGCGGCGGTGGCGGCGAAGGCCGCCGCGGAACGGCCGCATCTCGATTAGTTTGCATTTTGGCCGTTGGCGGGCCGCGGACTTTACCGCGGATTCACCAACAGCGGTCAGGATGCTCAGGAAGGCTCGCGGTCGCGGGTCTGCAAGACCGGTCGGAGATGGTGCCGTGACGGCACTGAATCACCGGTCCCGCGAACGGAAGGCAAAAGGCCCCCCCGCGCGCGGAACGTCGATTGAAGGAGATGGGGACAATGTCCTCCGTCAACACCAATGCCGCCGCCATGGCGGCGATCCGCTCGCTGAACAATATCGGCAAGGACATGGGCAAGACCCAGCAGCGGATCGAGACCAATCTGCGCATCAGCAAGGCCGATGACGACCCCGCCGTGTTCTCCATCGCGCAGAACATGCGCGCCGACCTGAACGGCATGACGGCGGTGAAGGACAGCTTGAAGTTCGGCAAGTCCGCGCTGACCGTGGCGCGCGACGCGGCGACTCAGATCTCCGACGAGCTCGGCCGCCTGAAGCAGACCATGACGCAGGGCCAGCAGCAGGGCCTGGATGCGGAGCAGATCAACAACCAGATCACCAACGCGCTCCAGAACATCGACGCTTTCGCCAATTCCGCCACCTTCAACGGCGTGAACCTGCTGGTGAACGGCCTGACCGTGGAAGGCGTGACCAATACCTCGGTCGACATCGTCCGCGACATCCAGGGCTCGGTCACCGCGGTGGTCGGCACCGACAGCACGTCCGCTGGCCTCGACCTGACCGGCCTGTCCGTCACCTCCGCTGCCCGTACCGTCACCTTCGACGACACGCTGGCGCCGGCCAATGGTGAAGTGCTGACCGTGACCGTGCAGCGCGACCTGGACAACGACCCGACCACGGCGCTGGAAGACGTGGACCTGGTCTTCGAATTCAGCGATGGCTCCGCCGCGCTGGGCACCACGCCGGACCCGAACACGCGCGTCTATGACGTGCAGTTCGAGACGACGGACAGCCCGCTGACGCGCGTGACGGCACTGATCACCCGCATGAAGGAAGCGGGCCTCGATGCCGGCCTGAACAATGACGGTGAGCTCTACATCCGCGGCAATTCGCAGGATGTGACCACCGACATCACCGGCGCAACGGTGGAAGCCGCGCCGGCGGCCGGCACCGGCCAGGATGAGGCGATCGCGCTGGTTGAAGGCGCGATCGACCTGATGGGCACGCGGCTGGCCAATCTCGGCGCCAACATCCGTCAGGTCGATGGCCTGACGACCTTCACCACGCAGCTGAATGACTCGATCAAGGAAGGCCTCGGCGCGCTCGTCGATGCGGACCTGGCGGAGGAAAGCGCGCGGCTGACCAGCCTGCAGACCAAGCAGCAGCTGGCGACCCAGTCGCTGTCCATCGCCAATGAGCAGAGCCAGTCGCTGCTGAGCCTGTTCCGCTAATCCATGAAGGGCGCGCTGGCCTTGCTGGCGCGCCCACCCCCCATTCCGTGCCGGAGGATCCATGAGCGTCGCGCGCTACGCCGCCACCCAGAACGCCACCGCCTCCCCGCGCGAAATCGAATTGCGCGCCTTTCGCTATGTCAACGGGTTGTTATCCGTGGCCAGCGGCACGCGTGCGCGGGCCATCGCTCTGGAAAAAGCGCATCGGCTCTGGTCCATCCTGATCAACGACCTCGGCTCGCCCGGCAACAAGCTGCCGGCGGAGCTGCGCGGCAACCTTGTCTCGCTCGGTCTCTGGGCGCAGCGGGAGACCAACCTGCGGCTGGATGACGGCGGCAGCCTGGAGCCGCTGATGGCCCTGCATCGCGACATGATCGACGCGCTGGAAGCCCAGCGCGGCCTCGCCCCGCCGCCCTCCACCCTCAACGCCTCGCCGATGGCCGCCTTCACCAGTCGGGTCGCCTGAGATGCTGCCGGGCCTCGGCGCGCTGACGGCCCTGAATGTGGCGCAGCGCGAAGGTGCCGGGCTGCAGGCGCGCTTCGCGGCGCGCAAGGACAATGCGGCGGCGATGGAGCGCTTCCGGGAAGCCGCCAGCGTCCACACCGATGTGGAGTCGCTGCTGAAGGACCGACGCACCCTGCAAGTGGTGCTGGAGGCCTTCCAGCTGGAAGGCGAGATCGACAAGCGCGGCATCCTGCGCAAGATCCTGACCGAGGATCCGGCCGCCGAGGGCAGCCTGGCCAACAAGCTGACCGACCGCCGCTGGCGCGAACTGGCCAAGGCCTTCGCCCAGCGCGAGACCTCCGAACTGACCACCACCCAGGTCGCCGCGCTGGCGACGACGGCCGTGCAGGCCATGTCCCTGGCGAAGGTCGCCGGGCTGACGGCCGAACAGGTGACGGCGCTCGGCACGGCGCAGGTCCGGGCCCTGAGCACCGGCCAGGTGCAGGCGCTCGGCACGACCGGCATCGCGGCGCTGGACGCCGTGGATGTGAAGGCGCTGGAGGCGGACCAGGTGGCCGCGCTGCGCCCCTCCCAGATCGCATCGCTGTCCACGCGGCAGATCGTGGCGATCGATGCGGCGGATATGGGTGGGATCGGCGTGGCGCAGATGCGCGCGCTGGCGACGACGCAGATCGCCGCCCTGTCCACCGGCCAGCTCGCCGCGTTGGGCACCGAACAGCTTGCCGCCTTGTCGCAGAGCCAGGCGCGGGCGCTTTCCGTTGAACAGCGGGCGGCGCTCAGCACGTCCCAGACCCGCGCGCTCGCCACCTCCGGCCTGCCCACCTCGGCGGAGGAAGCGGCGGCGGCGGCGCTGGAACAGACCTCCCCCTTCGCCGACCCCGCTTTGCTGGACCAGCTTGTCGCGGATGCGATGACCAATCGCTACGAGAAGGCGATGGGCGATTCCAACGCCGGCCTGCGGGAAGCGCTGTATTTCATCCGCAATGCGTCGAAGGTCACCACCATCTCGGAGCTGATGACCGACAAGGCGATGACGACGGTGGTGCGCGGGGCGCTCGGGCTGCCGGACAGTTTTGGCCTGCTGGAATTCGACCAGCAGAAGTCGATGCTGACGCAGCGCGTGAAGCTGGAGGATCTGCAGGATCCGAAGGCGGTGGCGAAGATGGCGCAGCGCTATCTGGTTCTGGCCGCGCCGGCCCAGACCAACAGCAGCCCGGTGCTGGCGCTGTTCGGCGGCGGCTCCACCTCGCTCAACAGCCTGATCGGCAGCAGCCTGTCCCTCAACATCTGACGGCGGGCAAGCCGGCGGAGGTTCCGTGCGGCGGCGCGGCGGCTGCACAGTGGCGGCGGCGCGGAAATTCCATGCATCATCAGCGCGGCGGCTTAACAGCAGCGCCAGCGCGAAAGGCTCAGAGGCAGGCCTGATGGGCACCGCCGGCGGATAGGCCGCCGGCGCCGTGCCCCTCAGCTGGTGACGTCGACCCCGGAATCGGCCGACTTGTCAGGCGCCGGCAGTGGCGGGTTGCGGTAGGCGTCGATCTCCCGCGGCGTCGGGATGCTCTGCCGCACCTCGCCGTCCGGCTCACGGAATTCGGTCACCACCAGTTGCAGCGCGGGCTCGATGCGCATCTGCGTCGCCGGCGCCAAGGGAGCAGGCCGGGCCTCGGCGATGGGCGGCGCGCGTGGCGGCTCGGGCGCGGGACGCACGGCGCCGACGGATGAGGTGGCACTCAGCATCACGGGATTCCTCTCAAAGAACGAAGCAATGCTGCATATAATGCGACGAACCTTGAGAAAGCATGAATTGCGCGAAGGCTTCCATTGCCCGCCCGCGAAAGGGCCGCCCGGGGGTTGCCGAGCCCCATCAGGGGGTTGATGGTGTGGTGCAGCAAGACGGCGCCCAGTGACCATCAGCACCCCCTCCGCCTCCTCCGTCCGCAACCACCTCCTCACCGCCGCCGTGGCCTCAGGGGGTGGGGCCATCGCCTGGCTTCTGCACATTCCCCTGCCCTGGATGCTGGGTGCCATGGCCGCCACCGGCGCCCTGGCCTGGCATGAACGCGCCGTGGTGGCCCCGCCGGTGCGGCCCGTGGCCCTGCTGCTTCTCGGCCTCGGCCTCGGCCAGACCTTCACCACCCCGGTGCTGGCGGCACTGGCCACGGCGCTGCCCTGGCTGGTGCTGGCGGCGTTGGTCAGCATCATCGTCGGCGCGCTGGTGGCGCGGGCCTTCGCCCGCATGGCGGGGACCGATGCGCGTACCGGCTACTTCTCCGCCGTGCCCGGCGGCGTCATCGTCATGGCCGTGCTGGCGCAGCGCGCGGGGGTTTCGGTGCCGTCGGTCACCTTGGCGCAGACCATCCGCGTCATGGTGGTGGTGGTGATCTTCCCGCCGCTGATCACCTGGCTGGCGCCAAGGGGCGGGGCCGGCGCCTTTTTCGCGGAACGCCCGGCGGTGGATCTGGCGGGGCTCGCGGTGCTGATGGCGGCGGGGCTCGGCGTCGCGCTGTTGATCCGGATGCTGAAGCTGGCCAATCCCTGGATGCTCGGCCCCTGCCTGCTGGTCATCCTGCTCTCGGCCTTCCAACTGCTGCCCTCCGGCGTTCCGCTCTGGATGATCGACGTGGCACAGATCGGCATGGGCGCCGGGCTGGGCGCACGGATGAACAAGCGCTTCCTGCTGAGCTCGCGCCGTCTGGCGCTGGCCTCGGTGGGGTCCACCATCCTTCTCTCGGCGCTGATGGCGGCGCTCGGGATCGCGCTGGGGCTGATTTCCGGCCTGCCGCCGGCAGCGGTCGTGCTCGGCATGGCGCCCGGGGGGATGCCGGAGATGACGATCACCGCCAAGGCGCTCGACCTGGCCGTGCCGCTGGTGCTGGGCTTCCACCTGGTGCGGACGGTGGCCTGCAATCTGCTGGTCGGCCCAGTCTGGACAGTGGCGGAGCGCATCGGCCTCGGCGGCCCCCGCAAGGAGGAGTAACGCGCTCGGCTCAGCTCGCCCGGTAATTCAGCCGGCTCTGCAGCCACAGCCGATAGGAAAGCGCCGCCTCCGGCCCCGGGCATAGCGTGCCGAGCAGCAGCGTCGCCGCACCGGGACCGAGCCGGCGGCTGCCGGCTTCCGGCACATCCGGCGCCTCCTCCGCCCAGCTCTGGGCGGCGCCACGCCACATCGCCACGATATTGGCCGAGGTCAGCGCCGGCAGCACGAGCAAGGCCTGGCTGCGCAGGGCGGCGCCGGTGGCACGGACGGCCTCCAGCAGATCCGGGCGTGTCGGGTCGGCAAGCACTTCGCCCAGCGCCGGCACGTCCGGCATCGCCGCATCGCGGGCATGGCCGGGGGCGTCGAAGGCAAACAGCGGCACCAGGCCGAGCGCCGCGGCGCGCGCCACCGCCCCGGTGCCGCAGAGCACCATCGCATCCGCCGCGCCTTCGCGGATCGCGGAATCGGTCAGGCCCGCATTCGGCCCGGGATCGATCGGCAGGCCGAAGACCGGCGCGGCGGGGCGGCCGAGCAGGTCCAGCGCCAGCAGCGCCCCGGCTTCCGGCGATGCCGGCCCGGACAGGGCCAGTCGCAGCGTTGCGCCCCGGCGCAGGCCGGGACGGATGGCGAGCAGGCTCGGACGCTCATTGCCGCAGATGGCGGGCCAGTGGCGCGGCTCGAACCGCGCCCGGGTATCGCCCACCAGCTGGGCCTGCACCGCCAGGCCCGGCAACAGCAGCAGCATCGGGCCATCGCCGGCGCTGGAGGAGGCGAAGCGGTTCGCGGCGGTGATGCCATCCGGCCCGCCCAGCACCGAAACCCGCAGCGCCGTCGCCTGCACCAGGCCGCGGGCCAGGGTCGAAGCCGCACGGGCGGCGAGCCGGGCGCCCAGCCCATCCTCCGGCCCCGCCGCCAGCAGCGTCGCGGCTTCCGGCACGGGGACCGCGACAGGGGCGGGGGCCGGCGCGGCGCGCGCCGGACATGCCAAGGCCGCGAGCGCTGCCACGATGCCGTGGCCCACTGCTCGCCGGGTCGGGTCCCTGTCTCCCATCCCACCGGCCTTCATGGCAGGCAGCTAGCCGCCCAAATGGGGCAGAAGCGTGGCAAGGCCAACGTCAACTGTCGTAGGTCATGAGCGACTCGAAGGGCACGTCGATACGCGCCCGGCCGCCCAGGAAGCTCAGCTCGATCAGAGTCGCCGCGCAGGGCACCACCGCGCCGGCCTGACGCAACAGGGAAATGCCGGCGGCCAGCGTGCCGCCGGTGGCCAGAAGATCGTCCAGCACCACCACGCGGTCGCCCGGCTTCACCGCATCGGCCTGCATCTCGATGCGGTCGGTGCCGTATTCCAGGGCGTAGTTCAGGCCGATGGTCAGGCCGGGCAGCTTGCGCGGCTTGCGCAGCATGACGAAGCCCAGGCCGAGCTCCAAAGCCAGGGGCGCCGCCACCAGGAAGCCGCGGCTTTCGATGCCGGCCAGCAAAGTGGGCTGATGCGGGCGGATCACATCGGCCAGCCGGGCCATGGCGGTGCGCCAGGCGGGGCCATGCCGCAGCAAGGTGGAGATATCCAGGAACATGATGCCGGGCTTCGGGAAGTCCGGGATGCCGCGGATATGGTCCTTGAGATCAATGCTCGGGTCGCCGGCGAGGCGGGCGGGATGTGTGTCGGCCATGCTGCGCTTCGGATGCTCCCTGCCGCGGCGCCGCGGCCAGGCCCGACCGTGCTGCCGCGTGGCGGGAAACTAGGCGGACAGGGCGGGGGCGGCAACCTTTCGCGGGCAGCCGCCCGCCCCCCGCCCGGATCGGTCGCTACGGCACCTCCGCCGGCAGGCCCGCCCAGGCCTCCTCCGGCGTGAAGCGATGCGGCAGCAGGCCCTGTTCGGCGCAATAGTCGATGGCCAGCGCCAAAGCCGGGCGCAGTTCCGCCCGGCTGCGCACCGCGGCCCCCGACTCGCGCAGCATGCGCAGCAGCTCCGGCACGAGGGACGGGTCGCTCTCCACCACATCGCGCCGCATGACCACCAGATGGTTCAGCGGCAGGAAGCCGTGCTTCGCCTTGAAGGCGGCGCCCGCGGCCTGGGCATCGGCGAAGACCGGCCGCAGATCCGGCGCATCCGGCATGTCATTGCCAAAGATCGCCGCATCCGCCGCGCCGGAGCGCAGCATGGCCAGCAGGTCCGGCCCATCGGGCGCCGCGCGCGTCACCCAGGGCGGATCGCTGAATTCGGCGACATGCGCGCCCTCAAAGGTGGTCCAGCGCTGCTGGTTCGCCTTCACCCCGAAGGATTCGGCCAGGCTGCCGCGCAGCCACATGCCGGTGGTCTGGCTATAGGCCCGCACCGCGATATGCGCGCCGGCGAGATCCGCCGGACCCTGGATCGGGCCGTCCTTGCGGCAGAGCATCGCGGCTTCCTGCGCGCGCTCCACCAGCACCACGGGCAGCAGCACCAGCGGCTTGTCATAGGCGCGGGCCATCAGGAAGGTGGCGATCGCCATCTCACTGACCTCGAATTTCCCCGAACGCACCATCGGCGCGAAGGCCTTCGAGATCGGCGCGACCTTTTCGAAGTCCAGCCGCAGCTTGCTGGAGGGAATTTGTCCCTCCAGCAGAGCCTTGGTGCCCGCATAGCTACCGAGCGCCGTCTTCAGAACGCGCAAATCAGTCACGATAGCTGGGGTCCAACCGGTCCAGCTTGCGCAGCAGGCCCGGCCATTCCATCACGCCATAGGGGCGGCGCGTGCCGGGCTGGTAGTTTTTCCAGGTGGCGTCCACCACCGCCTGCGGCACCTCCACCAGCTTCTGGCCGGTGGCCTGGGCGGCGAGCTGCGCGCGGCAGGACAGTTCCAGCCGGTGCATGGCGTTGAAGGCCTCGCCCACCGTCTTGCCGACGGTCAGCAGCCCGTGATTGCGCAGGATCAGCGCGTTGTTGTCGCCCAGGTCGCGCACCAGGCGTTCCTGCATCTCCAGGTCCAGCACCACGCCTTCATAGTCGTGGTAGCCGATCTTGGCGAAGCGCATGGAGGTCTGGTTCATCGGCAGCAGCCCGCATTCCAGCGAGGATACCGCCATGCCCGGCCAGGTATGGGTGTGGATGACGCAGGCGATCTCGTGGCTCGCCTCATGGATCGCGCCGTGGATGACGAAGCCGGCGCGGTTCACGCCGTAGCCCAGCTGGTTGGGGAATTCCGGGCGCATGAGCACATTGCCCTTCACGTCGATCTTCACGAGCGACGAGGCGGTGATCTCCTCATAGAGCATCCCGTAGGCGTTGATGAGAAACGCATTGTCCTCGCCCGGCACACGAACAGAAATGTGGTTCGCCGCCATGTCGGACATGCCGTAGAGGTCGATCAGGCGGTAGCAGGCGGCGAGGTCGATGCGGGCCTGCCATTCCTCCGGCGAGACGCGGTCGCGGAGCGAGGGGATGATGAAGCGGTCGGGACTGTCGGGCATGGGCTTGATCTCCGGTCAGGTCACTCAGGCAGGGCACCCGCGATGCGCACGATCTCACGCCAGCGGGTGATCTCATGCGCCAGGAAGGTGCGGAAGGCATCAGGGCCGTTGCCGACCGGGTCGGCGCCCTGTTCGATCATGGATTGCGCGATGCGTGGCTGCTGCAACACGGCATGCACATCGGTGACGATCTTGTCGATGACGGGCTGCGGCGTGCCCGCCGGCGCCACCATCCCGAACCAGGAGGAGGCGTCGAATTCGCGGTAGCCCAACTCCACCATGCTCGGCACATCCGGATTGGAGCGCGACCTTTCGACGGAGGACACAGCCAGCGGCCGCAGCCGCCCGTCGCGGATATGCCCCATGACGGAGGGGATGGTGGCGAACATGAAGTTCACCCGCCCGGCCAGCAGATCGTTCAGCGCGACGGCGCCGCGATAGGGCACATGCAGCGTCTGGATGCCCGCCATGTGGTCCAGCATCACGCCGGACAGATGCGCGGAGGTGCCAACGCCGGTGGAGCCATAGCTGAGCGCGCCGGGCCGGCGCTTCGCCTCCGCCACCAGCCCCGCCACGTCGCGGATGGGCGAGGCCGCCGGCACCACCAGGATGTTCGGCACGCCCGCCAGCAGCGTCACCGGCGCGAAGTCGCGCAGCGTGTCATAGGGCATGTTCTTGACCAGCGACTGATTCACGGCCAGCGGCCCGACCGAGCCCACCAGCAGCGTGTAGCCATCGGGCGCGGAGCGGGCGACATGCTCGCTGCCGATATTGCCGCCGGCACCGGGCCGATTCTCGATGACGACGGACTGGCCCCACATCTCGGTCAGTGAGGCGCCGACCAGACGGGCGATGATGTCGGTGGTGCCGCCGGGGGTGAAGGAAACGATGAAGCGCACCGGTCGGCTCGGCCAGGCCTCCTGCGCCCGCGCGCCCGGCGCGGCAAGCGTCAGAAAGGGAAGGGCCAGCGCAGCGCGCCGCGAGATGGTCATGGTCACGTTCTCCCGACGGGCGATCGTGCCGCCGCCCGTTTCAGCCCGGCAGAATGCGCCGGGCGCTCTCATGCGACAAATGGAAAGAATGAGCGGGGTGTTTCCTATTTTGCATCTGTCACGCCAAATCTGTCACGCCAGCCCCAGCCGCCGTGCCGCCAGCACGCGGTACAGCCGGTCGCCCCAATGCGCCTCCTCGCACAGCGCCGAATAGGTGAGCGAGACGTCGTGCTCGTCGTCGGAAGCGCAGGCGGCGGCGGTGATCTCCGGCCAGTCGGGCACCGGCAGCCGGCGCAGAGCCTCCGCCGCCGCCTCATCCAGCGGCAGCGGGCAGCCCATCTTGGGATAGACCGAGGCGATGGCCTGCCAGAAGAAGCGGATGGCGCGCTGCTGGTCGGCCGGGTCCAGCACCGGCAGGATCAGGCGCAGCCAATGCGTGCCGGTCAGCGCATGCAGGGCGCAGAAATCGAGCGTGCCGGCGAAGAGCAGCAGGGAGTCCTTCGCCATCTTCGGAATCGTGTCCGGCCCCACCGCCAGCCAGTCATGCACGGCCGCGAATTCCGGCATGGCGGCGGTGCGGCGCATGGCGTGCCACAGCAGCCCGTCATCGAATTCCATCGCCTTCAGCGCAGGCTGCGCGCCGACTTCCAGCAAGACGCCGGCGGGCCGGTCGGTGATGGGCGCGGCACTGATCCCCTCGCCCAGCGGGAGATAGGTGGTGGCCCAGTACCCCAACGCCGTGGCGACCTCCGCCTCCTCCTCCGACAACGTCGCATAGGCCAGGCGCATCAGCGCATGCAGGGCGGAGGCGGCGATGCCGGGCAGCAGCCGGGGCAGATAAAGGCGCTGCAAGGCCCGCGCATCGCCCAGCCGTTCCAGCTCCGCCAGGAAGAAGGCCCGATAGGCGGCCTCCGCCCGCCGGTCGCCCAGCCGCGCGGTCCAGTCCTCGCGCCGGATTTCGCCATCCGCCGGCGCCATAGGCCCCAGCTTCAATTCCTGGATGTAGTTGGACAGGAAGCGCCGTGCCGCCGCCTCCCCGCCGCCCAATTGCCGCTGCGCCCAGAGCACCATCGGCGTGTGATTGGCGAAGGCCCCACCATATTCGGCGCTCAGGCCACGCGCCTCGGTCAGAGCGTCGGGCGCCTCCAGCAGGGTCGTGTCGCTCATGCCGCGGTCTCCGATGGGGTGCCCGAACGGGCGCGCCTGGTGCATCCTCCCGCCATCGGTGGCGGAGGTCCAGCATGGGTTCAGGCTTGTTACAGGGTCGCCGCGCGCTGGTGACGGGCGCGGGCACCGGCATCGGCGCGGCCATCGCCGTGGCGCTGGCGGAGGCCGGCGCCCAGGTGGCGGTGACCGATCTGGATGGTGCCGCCGCGGCGCGGGTGGCCCAGGCCATCGGCCCGGCGGCGATGGCCCTGCCTTTGGACGTGACCGATGCCGCCGCCACGGAAGCGACCTTCGATGCGGCGGAGGCAGCGATCGGGCCGATCGACTGCCTCTGCGCCAATGCCGGCGTTTCCACCATGCGGCGCGTCCCGGACCTCACTGAGCAGGACTGGGATTTCAACATGAATGTGAATGCCAAGGGCGTCTTCCTGACCAACCGCGCGGCGCTGCGGCGCTGGCTGCCGCGCGGCACCAAGGGCAGCATCGTCAACACCGCCTCGCTGGCCGCCAAGATCGGCGCGCCGCTGCTGGCGCATTACTCGGCCAGCAAATTCGCCGTGGTCGGCTTCACCCAGGGCCTGGCACGGGAAGTCGCCGCCAGCGGCATCCGCGCCAATTGCGTCTGCCCCGGCTTCGTGAAGACCGGCATGCAGGACCGCGAAGTGGAATGGGAGGCGGCGCTGCGCGGCATGACGCCGGAGGCGGTGATCGCCGAATACATTGCGCTGACACCGCTCGGCCGGCTGGAAGTGCCGGAGGACGTTTCCCGCGTTGTCGTCTTCCTGCACAGCGACCTGGCGCGCTTCATGACCGGCCAGGCGGTGAACGTCACCGGCGGCGTCTACACGACTTGAAAGGCCCTACCGTGCTGCTCAGCCTGAACAAACCCATCGTGGCGATGGTGCATTTCCTGCCCCTGCCCGGCGCCTCCGCCTACGACACCGCCGGCGGCATGGCCAAGATCCGCGATGCGGCGAAGCGCGACATCGCGGCCTTGCAGGCGGGCGGTGTCGACGCCGTGATGTTCGGCAATGAGGGTGACCGCCCCTATCGCACCAAGGCCGCGCCCGCCGGCCTCGCGGCCATGGCGGCGCTGGTAGGAGAGCTGAAGGCGGAGCTGTCGGTCCCCTTCGGCGTGAACTACCTCTGGGACCCCGTCGCCACCGTGCAGCTCGCGGCCGCCACCGGCGCCAGCTTCGCGCGCGAAATCTTCACCGGCGTCTATGCCTCCGACATGGGACTCTGGGCGCCAGATGCGGCGGCGGCGCTGGAGGAACGGGCACGGCTCGGGCGCCAGGACCTGACGCTGCTGTTCAACATCAATGCGGAATTCGCCGCGCCGATGGACACGCGGCCGATCGAGACCCGGGCGAAATCGGCAGTGTTCTCCTCCCTCGCCGATGTGGTCTGCGTTTCCGGCGGCATGACCGGCGAGGGTGTGCAGCTTTCCGAATTGCAGCGCGCCAAGCAGGCGGTCGGCGCCACACCGGTCTTCGCCAATACCGGCGTAAGGCTTGACACGGTGCAGGACATCCTGGCCACCGCCGATGGCTGCGTCGTCGGCACGCATTTCAAGCAGGGTGGCGACACCTGGGCGCCGGTCGATGGCGCACGCGTGAAGCGCTTTATGGACCACGTCCGCGGCTTTCGATGAGCATCGTACTCGGCCTGGACATCGGCACCACCTCCACCATCGGCATCTTGGTGGAGACGGGCGGGCGCGTGTTGGCGCTGGCCGATGCGCCCACCACGCTGCACGCGCCGCATCCCGGCTGGGCGGAGGAAGACCCGGAGGAATGGTGGCGCAACACAGCCACCGTCTGCCGCGCGCTGCTGGCGCAATCCGGGGTAGCGCCAGGCGATGTGCAGGCCATCGGCGTCAGCGGCATGGTGCCGGCGATGGTGCTGCTGGACGCCGAGGGCCACCCCATGCGCCGTGCCATCCAGCAATCCGACGGCCGCTGCGGCGCCCAGGTCGCCGAGATTGCCGCCGAGGTGGATTCCGAAAAATTTCTGGTACGCACCGGCAATGGCATCAACCAGCAGCTTCTGGCGCCGCGCCTGCGCTGGCTGGCGCGACACGAGCCGGAGATCTTCGCCCGCATCCACACCGTGCTCGGCAGCTATGACGAGATCACTCGCCGCCTGACAGGTGTCGCTTCGCTTGAGCGCAACTGCGCGCTGGAATCGGGCTTCGTCGATCTGGCGACCGATGCACTGGCCGATGACCTGATCGCCCTCGCCGGCATCACCCGCGCCCAACTGCCGCCTTTGCGCGCGGGGCATGAGGTGGTGGGCCATGTGACGACGCAAGCCGCCGCCTTCACCGGCCTGGCGGCGGGCACGCCGGTGGTGGCGGGCGCGGCGGACCATGTCGCCTCCGCCTTCGCCGCCGGCATCGCGCGGCCTGGCGATGCGCTGATCAAGTTCGGCGGCGCCGGCGACATCCTGCTGGCGACCGACCGGCCGATCCCCGATGCGCGGCTGTTCCTGGACTACCACCTGGCGCCCGGGCTGTTCCTGCCGAATGGCTGCATGGCCAGCAGCGGCGCGGTGCTGAACTGGCTCGCCGCCCTGCTCGGCCGCGACCATGCGGCGCTGGATGCGCTGGCGGCCGAAGCCCCGCCCGGCGCCGCGGGGCTGCTGCTGCTGCCCTATTTCCTCGGGGAGAAGACGCCGATCCACGACCCCGCCGCGCGCGGCACGCTGGTCGGCCTCGGCCTGCATCACGCGCCGGGCCATATCTGGCGCGCGGCGCTGGAAGCGGTGGCCTTCGGCTTCCGCCACCATGTCGAGGTGGCGCGGCAGATCGGCTACCCTGTCACCCGCCTCATCGCCTCCGACGGCGGCACGCGCAGCGCCGTCTGGATGCAGGTGGCGGCGGATGTGCTGGGGATGGAGTTGCACCTGCTGGAAGGCCATCCCGGCTCCTGCCTCGGCGCCGCCTATGTCGCCGCCATGGGCATCGATGCCCTGCCCGACTGGCAGCAGATGCCGCGCTTCGTCCGGCCCGGGCGCGTGGTGGTGCCGAACCCGGCGGCGAACGCCACCTACGACGCCGCCTTCCCGGTCTGGAAGGACCTGTACCTGTCGCTGAAGCCGCTCTACCCCCGGCTCAGCTGGTAGCGCAGTCCACCACCCGCCAATCCTGGCCGCGCGGCAGGTCGAGCCGCCGCTGGCTGGTGACATACAGCCGCTCCACCGTCCCGGCCGGGCCGGGCGTGCCGACCTTCTCCCCCCGGCCGTTATGGATGCCGAGCCGCGTGCCGGCATAGCGGCGATGCGGTACCTCCAGCACCTGCAGGAAGCCGCGCCCCGCCAGCATCCGCTCCAGCGTCGCGCGGTCCAGAAAGCCCTCCGCCCCGAAGGACACGATCAGGGTCGGCGCCCGCAGCGCCGCCACAAGCTGGGCAAAGGCCGGGCCGATGCCGGCGCGGGTGTTGAAGGCGCTGCGATGGCTACGGCAATCCAGGCGCTTCCGCGCCCGGCCATAGACCTCCGGCCGATCCCAGCGGACCAGCGTCTCCCACAGATGGTAGTTGGCGAGATAGGCGTGCTGGTCATAGGGCGGGTCGAGATAGGCGACCTCGCAATCGACGGAACCGGCCAGCCCCACCGCATCCTCCCCCAGTGCCAGACAGGGGCCGGCGGCGGGGCGGGGCAGCAATTCCGGCAGGCGCAGCGCCAGCGGCTTCAGGGCGCGCGGCGCCAATTCCCGCAGGAAGGACATCTGATGGCCGGGGCTGTTATCCACCCGGTCCGCCGCCTGCACCAGGGCGGTCAGCAGCACCGCCTCCAGCTCCGGCTCCGGCTCCAGCCGCGCGATCGCCTGGCGCATCGCCTCCAGCCGCGCGGCGTTCACCGGATGCAGATAGCGGGCCTGGACGGCATAGGTCTCGGTGAACCAGCCGGGGTCGGGCGGCAGATGCGACAGCTCCGCCAGAATCTTGCGCGCCCGCTCCCCCCAGACCTCCAGATCGGCCTGCACCACGCCGCGCGCCAGGGTCGCAGCAAAGCGCAACTCATCATTCGCCAGCACCCGCCAGCCGGAGGCCTTCAACGCATGCGCCACCCGGGCGGACCCCGAAAACAGATCCGCCACAACGGCCCGTTCCCCCGCCGCAGCCCCCACCGCCCCCAGGATCGCCCCCAGCAGCGCCTTCTTCGACCCCAGGTATTTTATCAGGCTGCCGCTCCCGGGTTGCCTGGCGGGCCGGCGACCTTGCCAATCGGACTACGGCTGGAATGGCAGAGAAGGCGGCGCGCGCACTTCAGCGCGCCGAGGCCGCGAATGCGGCACGCGCCCAAACCATCAATGCGGCCGGGCGCAACAGTGCACCGGCGCGAAGGCAAGGCGGCGGAGCCGCCGCCCGCCGCTTGAGGGCAATTAAATATGCAAAGCGCGGCCGTCGACAGCCAAGGCGGCTTCCTTCACGGCCTCGTTCAGGGAGGGGTGGGCGTGGCAGGTGCGGGCCACGTCCTCGGCGCTGGCACCGAATTCCATGGCGACGGCGATCTCGGCGATCAGCGTGCCGGCATCGGCGCCCATGATATGCGCGCCGAGCACACGGTCGGTGGTCTTGTCGGCCAGGATCTTCACGAAGCCGTCGATGTCGCCCATGGCGCGGGCGCGGGCATTGGCGGTGAAGGGGAACTTGCCGACCTTGTAGGCGACGCCGCGGGCCTTCAACTGCTCCTCGGTCTCGCCGATGCTGGCGACCTCCGGCCAGGTGTAGACCACGCCCGGAATGGCGTTGTAGTTCACATGGCCATGCTGGCCGGCGAGGATCTCGGCCATGGCCACGCCCTCCTCCTCCGCCTTATGGGCGAGCATCGGGCCGACGATCGCGTCGCCGATGGCGAAGATGCCGGGGACATTGGTGGCGTAATGCGCGTCGGTCACGACGCGGCCGCGCTCATCCAGTGCCACGCCGATTTCCTTCAGGCCGAGCCCGCCGGTGAAGGCGCGGCGCCCGATGGCGACCAGCACCACATCGGCCTTCAGCGTCTCCGCCGCGCCGCCCGCCGCCGGCTCCAGCGTCAGGGTCACGCCGTCCTTGTCCTTGCTGGCGCCGGTGACCTTGGTCTTCAGCTTCGTCTTGATGCCCTGCTTGCCGAGGACCCGTTCGAACTGCTTGCCCACTTCGCTGTCCATGGTCGGCACCAGACGGTCGAGGAACTCCACCACCGTCACCTCGGCGCCAAGCCGGCGCCAGACGCTGCCAAGCTCGAGCCCGATATAGCCGCCGCCGATGACGACAAGGTGGCCCGGCACCTTCTCCAGCTCCAGCCCGCCGGTGGAGGTGACGATCTGCTTCTCATCCACCTCGACGCCCGGCAGCGGGATGCTCTCGCTGCCCGTCGCGATCACGATGTTCTTGGCGGCATAGGTGGTGCCGGCGACGCTGACCTGGCCCGGAGCGGGGATGGTCGCCTCGCCCTTCAGCCAGGTCACCTTGTTCTTCTTGAACAGGAACTCCACGCCCTTGACGTTGGCGGAGACGACCTCGCCCTTGCGCGCCTGCATGCGCGCCAGGTCGATCTTCACGCCTTCCACGATCACGCCGTGATCGGCCAGCTTGTGCTTGGTTTCCTCGTAATGCTCGGAGGAGTGCAGCAGCGCCTTGGAGGGGATGCAACCGACATTGAGGCAGGTGCCGCCAAGTGTCGCCCGCTTTTCCACGCAGGCCACCTTCATGCCGAGCTGCGCCGCGCGAATGGCGCAGACATAGCCGCCGGGGCCGGCGCCGATGACGATAAGGTCGAAGCTCTCGGACATGAAGGTGATCCTGCGAATGCTGCGCGGACCATAGCCCGCGTCCCGCAGGGTGCAAGTCGCGGCAAGATCGCAAGCGCGATCAAGCCGGCATCAGGCAGGATGGAGATGCAAAAGGATTCGCGGATGGCGACGAAACTTCTCACCCAACGGGATTATGGCAAGCGCATCGCCCGCGCGATCGCCCTGATCGCCGCCGATCCGGCCCGCAATCCGGGGCTGGAGGAGCTGGCGGGGGCGGCTGCCTTCAGCCCCTATCACTTCCACCGCATCTACCGAGAAATCACCGGCGAAACGCCGGCCGAGACCCTGGCGCGGGAGCGTCTGTCCCGTGCCGCCGGGCTGCTGGCGCGCGGCGGGCTGTCCGTCGCCGCGGTGGCCAAGGCCAGCGGCTATGGCTCCGCCGCCGCCTTCACCCGCGCCTTCCGCGCCGCCTATGGCATCCCGCCCGCCGCCTATCGCGATTCCGGCGGCATCGGTCACCGCCTGCCCCCGCACCCGCCCGAGGAGCCCGCCATGTTCCCGATCGAAATCCGCCAGGAACCGCCACTGCGGCTGGCCTGCGTGACGCATCGCGGTGCCTACAACGCCATCGGCACCGCCTTCGACCGCATCAAGGCCTGGGCCGCCGCGCGCGGCCTGGTCGGTCCGGCGCCCCGCTTCCTTGGCCTGTATCATGACGACCCCAGCAGCGTGGCGGAGAAGGACCTGCGCGCCGAGGCCGGCATTGTGGTGCCAGAGGGCGTACCAGAGGGCGTGGAAGGGTCGGAGGGTGTGACGATCCGCGATCTGCCCGCCAACCGCTTCGCCGTGCTGCTGTTCAAGGGCCCCTATGCCGAGCTGGAACGCGCCTACACCTGGCTGTACCGCGACTGGCTGCCTTCCAGTGGCGAGGAACCGGCGGATGAGCCGGTGCGGGAGGATTACCTGAACGACTGCCGGGGCCTGCCACCCAGCGAATGGCTGACGGCGGTGATGCTGCCGTTGCGGCCCCGCGGCATGTCCGCCACGTGATCCGTGCCATGCCCCGCCGCGCGCTGCTCGCCGCCAGCCTCGCCACGCCCGCCGCCGCCCAGGCCCCGTGGGGCCGTGCGACGCCGGCGGAGGGCGGCTTCGTGGCTGATCTGGCGGAGCGGCTGGATTTCGGCATCCGGTCGGGCCTGCTGCGCGGGCTGCACGGCGTGTTGCTGGCGCGGGACGGGCGCATCCTGCTGGAACGCTACGACGATGGCCCGGACGAGGCCTGGGGCCGGCCGATCGGCCAGGTGGCGATGGGGCCGGAGGTGCTGCACGATCTGCGCTCCGTCACCAAAAGCATCGTCGGCCTGCTCTATGGCATCGCGCTGTCGCGCGGCCAGGTGCCGCCGCCGGAGGCGCCGCTCTATCCGAACTTCCCCGAATTCGCCGACCTCACCGCCGATCCCGCGCGGTCCGGGATGCGGGTGGAGCACGCGCTGTCCATGACCATGGGGCTGCGCTGGGACGAGAGCGGGTCCTATCTGAATGCGCTCAACAGCGAGATCGCGATGGAGCAAGCCCGGTCGCGGCTGCGCTACGTGCTGGAACAGCCGGTGGCGACGCCGCCGGGCCAGCGCTGGACCTATAGCGGCGGCGCCACGTCGGTGCTCGGCGCGTTGATCACGCGCGGCAGCGGCCAGTCCCTGCCGAATTATGCGCGGGAGGCGCTGTTCGGCCCGCTCGGCATTGCGCAGTTCGAATGGCACGGCCGGGCAGCGGGCGAGGAATCCGCCGCCTCGGGCCTTCGGCTGACCCTGCGCGACCTGGCACGAATTGGCGAGATGGTGCGGCAAAGCGGGGCGGTGGAGGGCAGGCAGGTGGTGCCGCGCGACTGGATCGCCGCCTCGACGCGGCCGGTGATCGCCACCGGCGACGGGCTGCATTATGGCCGGCATTGGTTCATCGGCCGCGACGCCCCGGGCGCGGGCCCACCGCAGCCCTGGTTCGGCGGCTTCGGCAATGGCGGACAGCGGATCTGGATCATGCCGGCGGCGGGGCTGACGCTGGCGATCTTCGCCAGCCGCTACAATGCGCCGGACGCCTGGGTGGCGCCCACGCGCGTGTGGCGGGAGATCGTGCTGGCCAACCTGCTGCGATAGGCGTCCGGTTCAACCGGGGATGCGGGCGATAACCTTGATCTCGAACTCATAGCCGGAAAGCCAGGTCACGCCCACAGCGGTCCAGTTCGGGTAGGGCGGGCCGCCAAAGGCCTTCAGCCGCTCGGCCGCCACCGTCTCCAGCTGACGTTCGGGGTCGGTGTGGAAGGTGGTGACATCCACCACATCCTGGAAGCCGCAACCGGCCGCCTTCAGCACCGCCGCGAGATTGGCGAAGGCCTGGGCGACCTGACGGGCGAAGTCCGGCTCCGCCGAGCCATCCTCGCGGCTGCCGACCTGGCCCGAGACGAACAGCAGATCGCCGGAGCGGATCGCCGCCGAATAGCGGTTGGTCTCATAAAGGGCCTGGCGGCCGGCGGGGAAGATCGCTTCGCGTGTGGTCATGTGTCGTTCCATCCAGATGGCGGGACCGGCCCGCATTGCGGTGATGGCGCGCGAAAGATATACGCGCCGTATGTCCAACTGAGGACATACGCGGCGTATGTCAATTGCGGAGGTGCCGGTGGTGGCGCGACGGCGGGCGCAGATGGTGGAGGAAACGCGCGCCCGGCTGATCCACGCCGCCCGAAGGGCCTTCGCCACGCAGGGCTATGCGGCGGCCTCGATGGATGAGCTGACGGCGGAGGCCGGGCTGACGCGCGGCGCGTTGTACCACCACTTTGGCGACAAAACCGGGCTGCTTCAGGCGGTGGTGGACCAGATCGACGCCGAGATGGCGACCCGCCTGGCGGAGGTGCGGGACCGGGCGCCGAATGCCTGGCAGGGGCTGCTCGATGAATCGGTGGCCTATATCGAGATGGCGCTGGAGCCGGAAATCCAGCGAATCATGCTGCTGGATGGTCCAGCCGTGCTCGGCGACCCGTCGGGCTGGCCAAGCCAGAATGCCTGCCTGCGCACCACCACGCAGACCATCCAGGGGCTGATCGACCAGGGCATTGTCCAGCGCCTGGATGCCGAGGCGGCGGCCCGGCTGCTGAACGGCGCCGCGCTCAGCGCCGCGCTGTGGATCGCCGCGGCGCAGGACGCGCCTGTTGTGCTGGCGAAATCCGTGCAGGCCTTCCGCAGCCTCGCCACCGGCCTGCTGCGCCGGGCGGAGGGTGACGGTTAAACCGCGAAGACCCGGATCAACACCGCCTCGGGCCGCCTTTCGCCCAGGCCGACGAACAGACTTCGGGTGAGCCACATATGCGCCGGGGCCGCTGTCTCGAAGGCCGGGGCGGTGCGGAAATAGACCCGCCCGGGCGGCACCGGCTCGCCACGCAGCAGCCGCGCCATATCCTCCGGCGCCGCATGGCGCAGGCCGCGATTGGTCACCTGCACCAGCGCGCCATCGGCCAGGCGCAGCGTGTAGCGCGCCTCGATCTCCGCCACGCCATCGGGGCGGATGAGCTGGAAGTCGGCGCCGCCGGGCAGCACCTCGCCCGAAAGCCGCGGCCCTTCGATGCGCCCACCCAGAATCGGCACGATGCGCCGTTCCCCCAGCGGCCCGGCGCCAAGCGAGACCGGCGGGCCCACCGCCACCTCCGCCAGCGCCACGAATTCGGAAGCCAGTGCCGCGCTTTCCATTGCCGATGCGTCCCCAGTCTTGCTTATTATGCAACATAACAATCAAGGAGGACCCGTCCATGCGCCATATGCACCTGCCGCGCCGCGCCTTGCTGGCCACCGCCGCCCTGCTGCCCTTCTCCGCCCGCGCCGCCCTGCCCGAACGGCCGATCCGCCTGGTGCTCGGCTTCCCGCCGGGCAGCGGCCCGGATGTGGTCGGGCGCCTGCTGGCGGAGGCACTGCGCGAGGCCTGGCCGGCCGGCGTGGTGGTGGACAACAAGCCCGGCGCCGCCGGCGCCATCGCGGCGCAGGAGGTGGCCCGCGCCGCGCCCGATGGCACCACGCTGCTGTTCGGGGAGGTCGGCCAGCTTGCCATGGCGCCCAGCACCTATGCGCGCCTGCCCTACGATCCGGCGCGCGATTTCGCCGCGGTGGCGGAGGTCGCGGCGATCGACTTCGCCTTCGTGGTCCCGGCCAGCCTGCCGGTCGCCGATCTCGACAGCTACGTCGCCTGGGGCAAGTCGCGGCCGCAGGTCTTCATGGGCACCTTCGGCGCCGGCACGCCCGGCCATTTCGGCGCCGCCATGCTGGCCGCGGATGCCGGGCTGCGGGCGGAGGCGGTGCATTTCCGCGCCACCGGCGACGCCATGGCCGCGATCCTGGGCGGCGATGTGCAGGGCATGTTCGGCACCATCGCCCTGGTCGCGCCGCATGTGCAGGCGGGGCGGCTGAAGGCGCTGGCCGTCACCGGGCCGGCGCGCGCGCCGCTGCTGCCGGACGTCCCCACGGTGACGGAGTTGCGCCGCCCGGGCCTGGCCTTCCACGCCTGGTTCGGCCTGGTGGCCCCGGCGGCGACGCCCGCGCCGGTGCTGGCGGCGCTGGAGGAAGGGGTGCTGCGCGTGCTGACCGCGCCGCCGCTGCGCGCCCGCCTGGCCGAGACCGGCTTCCGGCCCGCCGGCAATGGCCGCGTGGATTTCGCACGGATGATGCAGGCGGAGACGACACGCTGGGCGGAGGTGGTGCGCGCCACCGGCTTCCGCGCCATCGAGTAGCGCTATCGCAGCAGCGCGCCGCCAAGCAGCCCGAGCCCGAACACGCCGGCGGCCATGGAGGTCATGCCCCACCAGCGTTCCGGCGTGAAACCGCCGGCGAAGGCGAAGGCGGCGCCCAGCAGATAGGCGCCCGCGCCCTGCGCCACGTCGATCCGGGCCATCACCACCAGCGGTCCGATGGCCGAGATCAGCCCGGCCAGCGTGCCAAGGCCGCGCCAGATGCGGTCGGTGCGGGGTTCGGGGCGCAGCGCCGGCTCGCCGCGGGCGCGGTATTCGAGGGCGGCGCAGAGGGCGAGGAAGCCGAAGGCGAGGATCAGCATGAGGCGCCTCGGCATAGGGGAGGTCGCTGGCCCCCACCCCGGCCCTCCCCCGTAAACGGGTGAGGGCCGGGGTGGGGGGTTTAGCCGTGCCTCAGAGGTCCAGCATCAGCCGGCGCGGGTCCTCGATGCTTTCCTTCACGCGCACCAGGAAGCTGACCGCTTCCTTGCCGTCGACGATGCGGTGGTCGTAGCTCAAGGCGATGTACATCATCGGCCGGATCTCGACCTTGCCGCCCACGGCCATCGGCCGCTCCTGGATCTTGTGCATGCCCAGGATGCCGGACTGCGGCGGGTTCAGGATCGGCGTGGACATCAGGCTGCCGTAGATGCCGCCATTGGTGATGGTGAAGCTGCCGCCGGTCAGCTCCTCCAGCTTCAGCGCGCCGTCACGCGCCTTCTTGCCGTAGGAACCGATGGTCTTCTCGATCTCGGCGAAGCTCATCTGGTCCGCATCCCGCACCACAGGCACGACGAGGCCGGAGGGGCCGCCCACCGCGATGCCCATATGGACGGCGTGCTTGTAGATGATCTCGTCGCCGTCGATCTCGGCGTTCACCGCCGGGAATTCCTTCAGCGCCGCGACGCAGGCCTTCACGAAGAAGGACATGAAGCCGAGCTTCACGCCGTGCTTCTTCTCGAAGACGTCCTTGTATTCGGCGCGCAGCGCCATCGCCGCGCCCATATCCACCTCGTTGAAGGTGGTCAGCATGGCGGCGGTGTTCTGGGCTTCCTTCAGCCGGCGCGCGATGGTCTGGCGCAGGCGGGTCATCTTCACCCGCTCCTCACCGGCACCCGGGGCACGCGCCGCCTTGGGGGCTGCGGCCGGGGCCGGGGCGGCGGCGGGCTTGGAAAGGAAGGCGAGCACGTCGCCCTTGGTCACGCGGCCATCCTTGCCGGTGCCAGCGCCAACCTGCGCCTGCGTCACGCCGGCATCGGCCATCGCCTTGGTGGCGGCAGGACCATTGGCCGCACCTTCGGCCGGGCGCGCCACCGGGCCCGGAGCGGGCTGCGGCGCTTCGGTCTTGGGCTGCGCCGGGGCGGCCGCGGCCGGCTTCGGCGCGGTCGGCGTGCCAGTGGAGGCGGGCTTGGCGCCCGCGCCCTCGGCGATGCTGCCGATCACGGCGCCGGCCTCAACCTCCGCACCCTCATCCGCGCTGATGCTTTCCAGCACGCCGGCAACGGCGGCATTGACCTCAACCGTGACCTTGTCGGTCTCCAGCTCCACCAGCGGCTCATCCATCGCCACGGCTTCGCCGGCCTTCTTCAGCCACCGCGCCACAGTGGCGGAGGAGACGCTTTCCCCGAGCGGGGGCACCACGATATCGGTCATCTGTCCTGCCTTCTGCCCTGTGGAGCGCTCATCAAAGGCCGAGCGCCTCGCGCACCAGGGTTTCCTGCTGCTGCTGGTGAACCTTGGCAAGGCCCGTGGCCGGGCTCGCCGCTTCGATGCGGCCGACATAGGTCGGGCGCTTCGCCTTGATCTCGATCTCGCGCAACACGCCTTCGACCTTGCGGTCGATGAAGGTCCAGGCGCCCATATTCTCGGGCTCCTCCTGGCACCAGACCACGTCGGCGTTGCGATAGGGCGCGAGCACCTTCGCCAGCGTCGTCTTGGCGAAGGGGTAGAGCTGTTCGACGCGGATGATCGCCACGTCCTTCACGCCCTTCTCCCGCCGCTCCGCCAGCAGGTCGTAATAGACCTTGCCGGTGCAGAGCACGACGCGCTTCACCTGATCCTCCGCCACCAGGGCGTCGGTCTCCGGGATGATGTACTGGAAGGCGCTGCCGGGGCCGAAATCGGCCAGAGAGGAGACCGCCAGCTTGTGCCGCAGCAGCGACTTCGGCGTCATCAGCACCAGCGGCTTGCGGTAGTTCGCCTTCAGCTGGCGGCGCAGCGCGTGGTAGTAATTGGCGGGCGTCGTCAGATTGCCGACCCGCATGTTGCGCTCGGCGCAGAGTTGCAGGTAGCGCTCAAGGCGCGCGGAGGAATGCTCCGGCCCCTGGCCCTCATAGCCATGCGGTAGCAGCATCACCAGGCCGGACATGCGCAGCCACTTGGTCTCGGCGGATGCGATGAACTGGTCGATGATGACCTGGGCGCCATTGGCGAAGTCGCCGAACTGCGCCTCCCACAGCACCAGGGTGCGCGGGTCGGCCAGGGTGTAGCCGTATTCGAAGCCCAGCACGCCGAATTCGGACAGAAGGCTGTTGAAGGCCTCGAACTTCGGCTGGTCGGCCCGCAGGTTGTTCAGCGGAACGTATTCCGCCTGGGTCTTCTGGTCGATCAGATAGGCGTGGCGATGGCTGAAGGTGCCACGCTGCACATCCTCGCCCGAGAGGCGGACGCGGTGGCCTTCCAGCAGCAGGGTGCCGAAGGCCAGGGCCTCACCCGTCGCCCAGTCGATGCCCTCGCCGGTCTCGATCGCCTGCTTCTTGGCTTCGAGCTGGCGCAGGATCTTCGGATTGGCGCCGAAATCCGCCGGGACGCGGGACAGCACGCCGCCGACCTCGCGCAGCGTCTCCAGGCTGACGGCGGTCTCGTGCAGCTTCTCGACTTCCTCGCCCACCGCGACCGACTTCAGGCCGGACCAATGGCCTTCCAGCCAGTCCGCCTTGTTCGGCTTGAAGGAGGAGGCGGCCTGGAAGGCTTCCTCCAGCTGGGCGTTGAAGGCATCCAGAACCGCCTTCGACTCATCAGCCGGGACCGAGCCCTCGCGGGCCAGCTTCTCGGCATAGAGGGTGCGGGTGGTCTTCATCTCGCGGATGCGGCCGTACATCAGCGGCTGGGTGAAGGCCGGCTCGTCCGTCTCGTTATGGCCGTGGCGGCGATAGCAGACGATGTCGAGCACGAAGTCGGCGCCGAACTGCATACGGAATTCCGCCGCCATGCGGGCGCAGAACACCACCGCTTCGGCGTCGTCGCCATTCACATGCAGGATCGGCACCTGGATGCTCTTCGCCACGTCGGTGCAGTACAGCCCAGAATAGGCATGCGCCGGGACGGTGGTGAAGCCGATCTGGTTGTTGGTGACGATGTGGATGGTGCCGCCGGTGCGGTAGCCGATGAGCTGGCTCATCGCCAGCGTCTCGTACACCAGGCCCTGGCCCGCGAAGGCGGCGTCGCCATGCAGGGTGATGCCCATGACGCTGCGGCGCGTCTTGGTGTCGCCCGCCATGTCCTGGCGCGCGCGCACCTTGCCGACCACCACCGGGTCCACCGCTTCCAGGTGGCTGGGGTTGGGCTGCAAGGACAGATGCACCATCCGGCCGGCGATCTCGACATCGGTCGAGGTGCCCAGATGGTACTTCACGTCGCCCGAGCCCTGGACGTCGTCCGGATGGGCGGAGCTGCCCTTGAATTCGCTGAACACCGCGGTGAAGGGCTTCTTCACGACATTCACCAGCACGTTCAGCCGGCCGCGATGGGCCATGCCGATCGTCACCTCGTTCACGCCCTGGCTGGCCGCGACCTCGATGACCGACTGGATGGCCGGGATGGTGGATTCACCACCCTCCAGACCGAAGCGCTTGGTGGTGGCGTATTTCTTGGCGCAGAAGGCCTCGAAGCCCTCGGCTTCCGTAAGCTGCTGCAAAATCTGGCGCTTGGCGGGGGTATCGAAGGCCTTGACCCAGGGCGCACCCTCGATCCGCCGCTGAATCCAGGACTTTTGCTCAGGATCCTGGATGTGCATGAACTCGGTGCCGATCGAGCCGCAGTAGCTCGCGCGGCAGATGGCCAGGATTTCGCGAAGCGTCGCGTATTCGCGGCCGAGCACGAAATCCAGGAAGATCGGCCGATCCAGGTCGGCTTCCGCAAAACCGTAGGTCTTGGGGTCCAGCTCGGGATGCGGCTTCGGCTTCTGCAAGCCGAGCGGATCGAGCTGCGCTTCCAGATGGCCGCGCACGCGGTAGCTGCGGATCAGCATCAGGGCGCGGATCGAATCCAGCACCGCCCGCTGCGCCGCGGCCTTGTCCACAGTATTGCCCGCGGCGGCTGCCGGGGCGGCCTTGTCGCCCTTCTTCGGCGCCGGGGCTTCCGGTTCCGGCCCGAAGGCGCCCCGGATGCGCGGCGCCCAGCTGGCGCCGACCGCATCGGTCAGCACAGCCCGCGCCTCGTCATTCAGCGCCCCGAACAGCTCAGCGAAGGAGGGATCGACGCTGTCCGGCTTCTCCGCCCAGCGGGCATAGAGGTCGGCGAGGTAGGTCGCATTCGCGCCCGACATCGCACTTGCGAGGACATCCACTCCGGCCATTTCCGTCTCCGTTGCGCCCAGCCTTCTGCCGGCGGGCCGCCACAACATAGGTCGCCGGGGCCGCCAACGTCAGGCCCCCAGCCAGGAGCCTGACGCGACCCTGGTGACCGTTACGTTACTTCTTGAGCGCCTTTACCATGGTCGACCCCAAAGCGGCGGGGCTGTCGGCGACCATGATGCCGGCCTTGGCCATCGCTTCCATCTTCGCCGCGGCCGTGTCGTTGCCGCCCGAGATCACCGCGCCGGCATGGCCCATGCGGCGGCCCGGAGGCGCCGTGGCGCCGGCGATGAAGCCGACAACCGGCTTGTTCGGCTTGCCCGGTCCGAAATTGTGCTCGGCCAGGTATTCGGCGCCGATCACCTCGGATTGGCCGCCGATCTCGCCGATCATGATGATGGACTGGGTCTCGTCATCGGCCAGGAACAGCTTCAGGACGTCGATGAAGTCCATGCCCTTGACCGGGTCGCCGCCGATGCCGACGCAGCTGGACTGGCCGAGGCCGGCCGCCGTGGTCTGCGCCACCGCCTCATAGGTCAGGGTGCCGGAGCGGCTGACGATGCCGACCGAGCCGCGACGATGGATATGGCCCGGCATGATGCCGATCTTGCAGGCATCCGGCGTGATCACGCCCGGGCAGTTCGGCCCGACCAGCAGCGACTTGGAGCCGGCCAGCGCCCGCTTCACCTTCACCATGTCGAGCACCGGAATGCCCTCCGTGATGCAGATGATCAGCGGGATCTCGGCGTCGATCGCCTCCAGGATCGCATCCGCCGCGAAGGGGGCGGGTACGTAGATGACGGTGGCATTCGCGCCCGTCGCGTCCCGGCATTCCACCACGGTGTTGAACACCGGCAGGTTCAGCTCGGGGTGCATGGTGCCGCCCTTGCCGGGGGTCGTGCCGCCGACATAGGTGCTGCCATAGGCGATGCCCTGGCTGGCATGGAAGGTGCCCTGGGCGCCGGTGAAGCCCTGGGTCATCACGCGGGTCTTGGCGTCGATCAGAACGGCCATGGTCTTAGGCTCCCTTGACCGCGGCCACGACCTTCTGGGCCGCATCCGCGAGGTTGTCGGCCGCGATGATGGCGAGCCCGGATTCGGCGAGGATCTTCTTGCCGAGGTCGACATTCGTGCCCTCGAGCCGCACCACCAGCGGCACCGACAGCTTCAGGTTCTTGCTGGCTTCCACGATGCCATTGGCGATCATGTCGCACTTGGCGATGCCGCCGAAGATGTTCACCAGGATCGCCTTGACGTTGACGTCGGAGGTGATGATCCGGAAGGCCTCTGTCACCCGCGCCGCATTGGCGGTGCCGCCGACGTCGAGGAAGTTGGCGGGCGAGGAACCGTACAGCTTGATGATGTCCATGGTGGCCATCGCCAGGCCGGCGCCGTTCACCATGCAGCCGATCTCGCCATCGAGCGCCACATAGTTCAGGTCGTTCTTGACCGCGTCGAGTTCCTTCGGGTCCATCTCGCTGTCATCGCGCAGGGCCTCGAGGTCCTTGTGGCGGAACAGCGCGCTCTCGTCGAAGGACACCTTGGCGTCCAGCGCGACGATGTCGCCCTTGCCGGTCACGACCAGCGGGTTGATCTCGACGATGGCGCAGTCCAGTTCCAGGAACGCCCCGTACAGCGCCAGCACGAATTTTTGGAACGCGGCGACCTGCTTGCCCTCAAGGCCGAGGCCGAAGGCCAGCTTACGGGCGTGGTAGGGGAAGATGCCTGAGGCGGGGTCGATGGCGACCTTCAGGATCTTCTCGGGGTGGTCGTGAGCGACCTCCTCGATCTCCATGCCGCCCTCGGTCGAGGCCATCACGGTGACGCGGCTGGTCTCGCGGTCGATCAGCAGGCCGAGATACAGCTCCCGCTTGATGTCGCAGCCATCTTCCACGAACACCCGGGAGACCAGCTTGCCCTGCTCGCCGGTCTGCTTGGTGACCAGGACATTGCCGAGCATCGCCTCGGCCGCTTCCTTGACCGCCTCGATCGACTTGACGACGCGGACGCCGCCCTTGCCGTTCGGGTCATTGGTAAAGCGGCCGGCGCCGCGGCCGCCGGCATGGATCTGGGACTTCACGACATAGACGGGGCCGGGCAGCTTCTTCGCCGCTTCGACAGCCTCATCCGCCGTCCAGGCCACATGGCCCTCGAGCACCGCCACGCCGTAGCGGCGCAGCAATTCCTTGGCCTGGTATTCGTGGATGTTCATCCGATGTCTCCGGCAGGCAGGGCGCCCCGAGGGGCGTCAGACAGGCCGTCGGCCCAACGCCTTCAAGGCATTGGGGCCGCCGGCGGGCGGTCTCAGACGCCGAGCGCCTTGAAGTCCGCGATCAGCTTCTTCACCGCGTCGCAGGACTTGTCGAAGGCGGCCTTTTCCTCGGCCGTGAACTCGACTTCCATGATCTTCTCGACGCCGCCGGCGCCGATGACGACCGGCACACCGACATAGAAGTCGTCCTGGCCATATTCGCCGTTCAGCTTCACGGCGCAGGGCAGGACGCGCTTCTTGTCCAGCAGGTAGCTTTCCGCCATCGCGATGGCCGAGGCCGCCGGGGCGTAGAAGGCGGAGCCGCGCTCCAGCAGCTTCACGATCTCGCCGCCGCCATTGGCGGTACGGGCGACGATCGCGTCGATCTTCTCCTGCGTCGTCCAGCCCATCTTGATCAGGTCGGGCACCGGCACGCCGGCGACGGTGGAGTAGCGGGTCAGCGGCACCATCGTGTCGCCATGGCCGCCGAGCACGAAGGCCGTCACATCCTCGACCGACACGCCGAATTCCTGGGCCAGGAACAGGCGGAAGCGGCTGGAATCCAGCACGCCGGCCATGCCGACCACCTTCTCCGCCGGCAGGCCGGAGCGCTGCTGCAGCACCCAGACCATGACGTCGAGCGGGTTGGTGATGCAGATCACGAAGGCGTTCGGGGCGTAGGTCTTGATGCCCTCCGCCACCTGGCCGATCACGCCGGCATTCTTGGTCAGCAGGTCGTCGCGGCTCATGCCCGGCATGCGCGGGAAGCCGGCGGTGACGATGACGACGTCCGCACCCTCGATGGCGCTGTAGTCGCCCGTGCCGACCATGTGGCTGTCGAAGCCATCGACCGGGCCGGACTGCATGATGTCCAGCGCCTTGCCGGCGGCGACGCCCGGGAAGACGTCGAACATGACGACGTCGCCCAGCTCCTTCAGGCCGATGAGATGGGCGAGCGTGCCGCCGATGTTGCCGGCGCCAATGAGCGCGATCTTCTTGCGGGCCATGCAGCGGTCCTTGCCTTCGTGGAAACTTCGCAGGGATTTATGGGCGGCGACCCTGCGGCCGCGCCCTGCGTGGCTTCCTACTCCCGCCCCGCTAGACGGGCAAGGCATTGGCTTTGCGCCTTTGGCGCAGTTTTTGCCGGGACTGCCGGGGGCGCGGCCTCGCCCCCGGTGAAAACGCTCCCCGCCGGGGCCTCAGGCCGCGTAGCTGCGCTGCGCCTCCCGCAAATGGCCGGAGGGCAACGCCTCCAGCCCCGGATCGGCCGGCAGCTCCACGCCGAAATGGCGCTGCAGCACATCCGCGATCACCTCGTAGCAGGAGCCGATGCGAACCACGTCCATGGTCCGGAAGTCGATCATGGTGGAGCTGCGGCGGTAGCGGTGGAATTTCTGCAGCCCGTAATCGACGATCACCTCCGCCACCGCCCGGATCTCCGGCTGCACATCGGTGGCGCGGAAGCGGGTGCCGGTGCCGGTCAGGTTGGCGGAACTGCCGAACAGCGGCTGGTTCACTTCTGTCGCCTGGCGCGTCACCTCGCCCAGAAAATTGCCGGCATTCAACAACATGGCGAGTGTGCCGCCATCCGTGCTGGCGGCCAGCGCCTCCTCGCCAAGGGCCCGCAGCAGCGGGTGCTGCTCCCGGAATCCGGCGACCACGGCCACCGGCAGGTCGTAATCCTGCACCAGGCAGCGCACCATATCCTTGCCGCGGGCGCCCAGCAGGTGCAGCTCGTCATGCAGGTCGAGGTTGCCCAGCATGGCGTTGCGCTTATGGGCGCCGCGGCCCTTGGCGCGGAAGAAGCGCATCAGGGCGTCCTGGCAGCCGCCGATGCCGGCATAGCCGACATCCATCGGGATCAGCGCCACCCCGCCGGCCTGCACAGCCTGCACCACCCGGGCGGCATCGCCGGGAATATCGAGTCGGGTTGCCATCAGTCGAGCCTCAGATTGAGGGAGGGAAGGATCTCGGCCCAGCGGTCATGCTCGGCCTGGAGCATGGCCCGGGCCTCGTCGGGGCCGGTTGCGATGATCTCGAAGCCGACGCGGGTGAGCTGGTCGCGCAGCGCGGGGTCGGCCAGGCTTTCCCGGCTCGCCTCCTCCAGCGCCGCCACGATCTCCCGCGGCGTGTTGGCCGGGGCGAAGAACAGGAAGCGCAGCGCGTTTACCACGCGGGGCAGGCCTTCCTCGGCGGTGGTCGGCACATCGGGCGCCGCGGCGGATCGCCGGGTGGAGAGCACCGCCAGGGGCCGCAGCGTGCCGGCGGCGAAATGCTGCGTTACGGAGCCCAGGCTGAAGACGCCGAGATGGACGTGGCCCGCCAGCACATCGTTCATCGCCGGGCCGCCGCCGCGATACTCCGCCTGCACCAGCTTGATGCCAGCCTCCCGCGCCAGAAGTTCGAAGCCCATGTGATGGGGCGAGCCGATGGAGGGGTTGGCGAAGGCGTATTTCTCGGGGTTGGCGCGGCACAGCGCGACGAACTCCCGCAGCTTGCGCGCCGGCACATTGGGGTTGGCGGCCACCACCAGCGGCGTTTCCGCCATATAGCCGATGGGGGTGAAATCCCGCTGCAGCTGGTAGGGCAAGCGGCTGTAGAGGAAGGGGAAATAGGCGATGTTGTCGGCGTTGACGACCAGGGTGTAGCCATCCGGCGCCGCGCGGGAAGCCGCCTCCATACCGATATTGGTGGCCGCGCCGCCGCGATTTTCCACCACCAGCGGCTGGCCCAGCTTCTGGCGCATCCGCTCCGCCCAGGGCCGGGCGAGCGTGTCGGTGCCGCCGCCGGGCGGATAGGGGATGATCAGGCGGATCGGGCGCGCGGGCCAGGCCTGGGCGCTGGCCAGCCGGGGCGCCGCAAGTGCCCCCGCCGCCGCCAGCAGATGACGTCTTTGCATTGTGGCGTTTCCTCCGCCACCAGTCTGGTGCCAGATTTTTCCGCCTGACAAGACAGTTGTCCGGTCAAATCGCCCATAAAAAAGGGCGCCGTGAGGCGCCCTTCGAGAAGCCCGGCAGTCTGGCTGCCGTCAGAGCGGCATGCAGCGGACGATGTCGGCATGGCCGCGCGCCAGGGTGGCGAAGGTGCCGGCCGGGCAATCACGCTGCGCCATGGTCACTGCCGGCAGGCCTGCCTGCCAGCCCGAGATGCCACGGCCGGCGCTGCGGCCGGAGATGGTGGCGGCGGCGGCGCCGCGCACCACGGTGCCCTGGCGGGCGGTGCGGACCGTCACCTGCCGGTTGGCGGTGCGGCTGCGCGTTGCCTGCTGGCGGGTGGCGGCGCTGCGAGTCGCGGTCCGCGTCGTGGTGCGGCTGGCGCTGCGGGTGGCCGCGCTGCGGGTCGTCGTGCGCGCGGCGCTGGTGGTGGTGCGGCGCGCCGTGGTGGCGCGGGCCGTGGTCCGGCTCGGCCGGGCGGCGGTGCTGCGGGTGGCGGTCCGCGGCGTGGCGCGGGTGGAGGCGCGGGTCGCGGGATTGGCCGCGGCGTTGGTTCTGCTCGCCGTCGCTCCGCTTCGATCGTCCCGTCGGGCGGCATCAGCCGGCTGAGGCGCGAGGACAAGCACGGATAGCAGGGCGAGCAGGATCAGCCGCATGCGATAAAATTCCCCCGGTCTTCACGAGCCCGCCCCAAGCAGACTCGTGTCATCCCCCGAACCCCGACAGGGGCTCTCCCATGCGCGTTACTAGACTGACGGACCCGTGGCCTGTCAACGCGCATTTCTGGATGTTACGTGAGGTGCTGCAACCCAAGCCAATCCTGGCTTTGCATCTCGTTCAGCCGGCTCGCCGTCCGGGCAAACATGGCAGCATTATGACCTTCCTCATGCAGCCGGTCCGGAACCGCCTGAGCACTGGCCAGAAGTTTCACCCGATGTTCATACAGCGCATCGACCAGCGTGATGAAGCGCCGGGCGCGGTCGAAATTCTCCGGCCCCAGGCGCGGGATGCCGTCCAGCACCAGAGTGTGGAAGTGGGTCGCGATGGCCAAGTAATCGGCCGGGCCAAGCGGCTGGCCGCAGAGCGCCTCGAAATCGAAGCGCGCCACGCCCCGTGCGGCCTGCGGCACTTCCAGGCTGCGGCCCAGCAGGCTCAGGCGGGCCGGCTGGCCATGCCGTTCCCCGGTCAATTCCTCGAAGGCGGCATCCAGGGCGCGGGTCGCCCGCTCATCCGCCGGCACATGCCAGGTCGGCAGGGCACGAACGCGGTCGCGCCGGTAATCCCGCGCGGCTTCCAGGGTCAGCACCTCCAGCCGGCGGGAGATCAGGCCGATGAAGGGCAGGAAGGCGTCACGCCCGGGCCGGCCCTTGAACAGATCCGCCGGCGCGGTGTTGGAGGTGGCGACGACGACGGTGCCGCGGGCGAACAGCGCCTGGAACAGCCGGCCCAGGATCATCGCATCGGCGATGTCATGCACCTGGAATTCGTCGAAGCACAGCAGCGCGGCCTCCGCCGTCAGCGCGTCGGCCAGCGGCGGGATCGGATCGGTCGTGTCGCCATGCTGCTTCTTCCAGGCATGGATGCGCCGGTGCACGTCCTGCATGAACTGATGGAAGTGGATGCGCCGCTTGCGGGCCACATCCGCCGTTTCGAAGAACAGGTCCATCAGCATGGATTTGCCGCGGCCGACCTCCCCCACCAGGTAAAGGCCCATCGGCGTGCCGGCCGGTGCCTCCTCCGCCGCCACCGGCTTGCGGCGGGTGAAGCGGGCGAAGAAGCCGCCCTTCTCGGGCTCCTCCGGATGCGGGTCGTAGCCCTGGGTGCGGCGCCAGAGGTCCTGCAACACCTCCACCGCCCGCGCCTGGGCCGGGTCGGCGGCCAGCGCGCCCTCCGCCAGGCGGGCACGATAGGTGGGCAGCGGACCTCCGCCGGCGGGATGCGGCCGATCATTCATCCGGGCGCGATACCGCGACCGGCGGCGCCCGGCAATTCCCTGGCCGATCGGATTGACGCGCCCTTCGCGCTTCCGCAGCTTGCCGCGCGCCGCATCGGAGACTCCCGCATGACCATCCAGGCCATCATCTTCGATTGCGACGGCACGCTGGTGGACAGCGAAACGCTCGGCGCCGTGGTCTTCGCCGAGGCGCTGGTGGAAGCCGGGCTGGCGATGACGGCGGAACAGACGCTGCACGCCTTTCGCGGCAAGCGCCTGGCCCTGGCCATGGCGGAGGCCAGCGCGATGCTCGGCCGCCCCCTGGCCGCCGATTTCGAACACCGCCTGCGCGACCGCACGGCGGAGGCACTGCGCGCCGGGCTGCGGGAGATGGCGGGCGCGACGGCGCTGGTGGAGGCGCTGCACCTGCCCTTCTGCGTCGCCTCCAACGCACCCCGCGCCAAGACCGAGCTGAGCCTGACGATCACCGGCCTGCTGCCGCATTTCGAAGGGCGGATCTTCAGCGCCTATGAGGTCGGGTCCTGGAAGCCCGAACCCGGCCTGTTCCTGCACGCCGCCGCCGCCATGGGCACCGCGCCCGCACACTGCCTGGTGGTGGAGGACAGTGAGCCGGGGGTGCAGGCGGCGTTGGCGGCGGGGATGCAGGTGGTGGCGTTGGTGCCGGAGTCCGCGCCCTGGCTGCCGGACGGCGTGCGCAGCATCGCCGGGCTGCACGAACTGCCGCGACATCTGTAGGTACGGCCGCTAGAGCCGTTTCACCGGAAGCGTAGACGGTGAAACGGCCCTAGCTCATTGTTTTGGCGCATTTTCCGAGTCGCCTTGCGAAGCCGCAAGGCTTGAAAATGCTCTAACCCCGCCGCCGAAACCGCTCCACCGCGCTGACCAGCGCCGTCCGCACCCCCGGCTCCAGCGCCGAATGCCCAGCATCCGGAATCACCGTCAGCCGCGCCCGCCCCCAGGCGGCCGCCAGTTCGAAGGCGGTGTCGCAGGGGCAGACCATGTCGTAGCGGCCCTGCACGATCTCCGCCGGGATATGCGCGATCTTCTCCATGTTCCCCAGAAGCCCACCGGGCGGCAGGAACAGGTCGTGGCGGAAATAATGTGCCTCGATCCGGGCCAGGCCGAGCGCGCTGCGGTCCTGGGCGAAGCTCGCCACCGTCTCCGGGCTCGGCAGCAGGGTGGAGCAGGAGCCTTCATACAGGCTCCAGGCCCGCGCCGCCGGGCCGTGCACCATGGGGTCGGGGTCACACAACCGCTTGAGATAGGCGGTCAGCAGGTCGCCGCGCTCGGCGGGTGGCACATGTTCGGCGAAGGCGGCCCAGGCATCGGGGAAGACGCGGCGCAGGCCGTAGAGAAACCACTCCACCTCGCTCGCCCGGCCGAGGAAGACGCCGCGCAGCACACAGCCCGCCACCCGGTCCGGATGCGCCTGGGCATAGGCCAGCGCCAGGGTGCTGCCCCAGGACCCGCCGAAGAGCAGCCATTTCTCGATGCCGAGGAAGCGGCGCAGCGCCTCGATATCCTCGACCAGATGCGGCGTCGTGTTGTCCCGCAGTTCGCCCAGCGGCCGGGACCGGCCGGCGCCGCGCTGGTCGAAGATCACCACGCGCCAGTGATGCGGGTCGAAGAAGCGACGGTGGATGGCGCCCGCCCCGGCGCCGGGGCCGCCATGCAGGAACAGGGCCGGCTGGCCGCGCGGATTGCCGACCTGCTCCCAGTACATGACGTGCCCCGCCGAGAGCGGCAGCAGGCCGGTCTCATAGGGGGCGATATCGGGGAAAAGGTCGCCGCGGGGCATATTTGCCCTTTAAGGGGCCGACCCGCCCCGAGTCCATAAGCCTTGTTGCGCATCTCGATGCGGAATCCGGCCTGTGCACCCTTCGCCCGGGCGCTGTTCGTCCCTAGTTTGGGAAGATGGCCGAGACCCCTTCGGCCGGATCCCGCTCCGCCACCGCCAGCGCGCTCCGCTGCGGCGTCTGCGGCACGGAGAGCCGGCATGCACCCTTCCGCCCCGCGCCGCCCGAACAGGCGCCGGATCTCGATCTGCGGCCTGGGGAGCCTGTGCGCTCCACCATGGTGCGCTGGCTGCAGCAATGTCCCGGCTGCGGCTATGCCGCGCCTGACATCACCCGCGCCCATCCGGCGGCGGCGGAGGCGGTGCGCGCCGCGCCCTTCCGCGCCCTTCTGGCGGAATCCGGCACGCCCCCCCTCGCCCGCCGTTTCCTGGCCTGGGCCCTGGTGCTGGAGGAGACCGGCGCGCTGCATGCGGCGGCCGAGGCCACGTTGCAGGCTGCCTGGGTGGCCGATGATCTCGGCCGGCCGGACATGGCCCGTGCCTGGCGGCTGGATGCAGTGGCGCTGTGGCGCGGCGGCCCGCAGCTGGATGCCGAGCAGACCGTGCGGGTGATCGACGCGCTGCGCCGGGCCGAGGCCTGGGGCGATGCCAGCGCGACGGTGGAGGCTTTGGCGCTGTCCCAACCGCCGGAGGCGGTGGCGCAGGTCCTGGCGCTGGAACGGCGTCTGATCCAGGCGCAGGACACCGGGCGGCACACCGTCGCCTCCGCCCTGCCGCCGCCCTCCCGCCGTCCGCATGTGACGCATCATCGCATCGCGCCCAAGGGTGAGGGTCTTTGGGGGTGGCTGCGGCGGTTGTTCCGGCGGGGCTGACCCGCGCCTTCGTCAGGGCGCCCGGCTTGCCGGCACTGTCTTTGCCGCATAGAGTTACAATATAACATTCCAAGGTCCTCACGCCATGCGCCGGCGTTCCCTCCTCGCATTACCCGCCCTGTTGCTGCCGGGCCTCGCCGCCACACGCGGCATTGCGCAAGGCACGCAGTCTCCGCTGGTCGTCGCCTCCTTCTCCATCCTCGGCGACATGGTCGCGCAGATCGCGGGCGACCGAGTGCGGCTGCGCAGCATCGCCGGGCCGAATGTGGATGCGCACAGCTTCTCCCCCCGCCCTTCCGACGCCCAGGCGGTGCGCGATGCGACGCTGGTGGTGCGCAACGGCCTCGGCTTCGACGGCTGGATGGACCGCATGACGCGCTCCGCCGGCTATCGCGGCGCCGTCGCCACCGCGACCCAGGGCATCACGCCGCGGATGATGGAGGGCGGTGGCCACGACCATGGCGGCCACAGCCATGGCGGCGCCGGGCGGCGCCAGAACCATTCGGTCGGGCCGCGCCAGGTGCCGGATCCGCATGCCTGGCAGGATCTGCGCTTCGGCGCCCAATACGCCCGCACCATCGGCACCGCGCTGGAAGCCGCCCTGCCCACCCAGGCGGAGGCGATCCGTACCGGCACCGCCGCCTATGTCGCGCGGCTGGAAGCGCTGGATGGCTGGGTGCGGGCGCAGATCGCCGCCGTGCCGGAAGCCCGCCGCAAGGTGGTCACCAGCCATGACGCCTTCGGCTATTTCGGCGCCGCCTATGGCGTGGCCTTCCTCGCCCCCCAGGGCATTTCCACCGAGGCCGAGCCCAGCGCGGCGGAGGTCGCCAGGCTGATCCGCCAGATCCGGGCGGAAGGCATCACCGCCGTATTCCTGGAAAACATGGGCAACCCCTCCACACTGACGCGCCTGGCGGAGGAGGCGGGGGTGCGGGTGCGCGGCCGGCTGTTCGCCGACGCGCTGTCGCAGCCCGATGGCCCCGCGCCCACCTATGAGGGCATGTTCCGGCACAATGTCGGCCTGCTGGTCCAGGCGATGCGAGGTGCGGCATGAGGCCGCTTCTCGCGGCGCTGGCTGCCTTCTTCCCCCTGGCCGCCCCCCTGGCCGCCGCCGCCCAGGAGAGCGCCACCGGCTTCCGCCCGCATCTGGCGCAGGAGGTCGATATCGGCCTCTACACGGTGGGCACCACCAGCGCATCGGACGCCGCGCGGCGCGGCACCAGCACCTATCTCTATGGCGAACTCGCCGCCGGGCTGCATCTGGCGCCGGGCTTCTCGATCCAGGGCGTGCTGGCCTTCGAACCGATCGGGGAGGGCGATGCGCTGGGCGGCACGCCGGATGGCGGCACCACCTTCTTCCGCCGCCAGTCCGCCTTCATGGAAGCGCTGTATCTGGAATGGAAGCCGGATGCGGACACCACGCTCCAGGCCGGCCGCTTCGTCGCCCCCTTCGGCCGCGGCCATCACGATTTTCCGGGCATCCTGACCCGCATCCGCGCGCATGAGGTGAATGCCATCACGGACAGCCTGGGGGTTGCCGCCACCCGCACTTTCCTGTCCGACCCTGTCTTCGGCGAGCACGACATCTCCGCCGCCATCTTCACCCTGGACCGGACCTTCCTGTCCTCCACCTTCCTGACGCGCCGGCGCTGCTGCGATGAGGCCTATGAGCGCTTCAACCGCAACACCCGCGCCCAGGGCGGCCCCGGCAATACCGGGCAGATGGACAATGCCGTGCTGGCGCTGGATGGCGACGGCTTCGAATGGGCGCCGGGCCTGTCCTACCACCTGGGTGTGCTGACGCGCGGCGCCGGGGATGACGGCACGGCCCGCGAATGGGGCTACACGGTCGGCCTGCGCTACGAACAGCGCTGGTCCGCCGCCCAGCGCACGCTGTTCTTCGCCGAGGGCGTGCAGTTCCGCAACGCCGCCGCGCGGCCGCGCACCGAGATCACGCTGCTGGGCTTCGACCCCGATACCGGCGACGAGGTCGAGACGATGCTCGATACCAGCATCCGCGAACGCCGCACCTTCACCACGCTGGGCGTCCAGCACCGCATCGGCGAATGGCGCGGCACGCTGGCCTGGCAGCGCGACCAGCGGAAGCGCAGCGTGGAGGCGCTGCCGACGGAGAACTACTTGGAAGCCTCCATCGGCACCGACCTGCCGCACAACTTCACCATCGATGCCGGCTACCAATATGGCCGCTATGCGCGGGAGGAGGCGGAGGGCCTCGGCACCAGCCACGCCGTGCTGGTGCGGGTCGGCTGGCGCGGCTTCTGAGGCCGGACGGGGCTGGGGCGCGAAGCCCCGCCCCCTATTTGCCGCCCGACAGAGACGGTGCCGCCAGGCGCAGCGCGGCGCGGGCGACATCGGCCACCCGGCCTTCCACCGCCGCCGCGCCCTCGCTGTGCATCGCCTCGGGCAACCGCCCTTCCTGACCACCCACCACCATCGCCGCCACCTTCGCATCCGGGAAACGGCGGCGCAGGCGGCGCAGCAGGTAGCGCGCGGCGGCGGAGGAGGAACCACCCTCCACCGTGCAGAGCCAGGCCTGGCGCACCACCTCCGGTGGGAAGCCGGTGAGGTCGCCACCGCGCACCAGCTCCACCGGCGCGGCCACGGCGCCGATGCCGCGCTTGCGCAGCACCTGCGCCAGCATGCCGGCGGCGGCCGTGTCGAAGGGGCCGCGGCCGGCCATGCAGATCACGGAGCCGGGCGGCACCAGACTGTCCGGCGGCACCGGCACCAGCGGGGCGGGGGGGTTGTCGGTGTGGTCCGGCTCGGCGATCGGCGGATCGGGCGGCAGGTCGTCCTCCGCCTCCTCCTCCAGATCCTCCACCAGCGTGCCGATGCAACTGCGCAGTGCCGCCAGCCGTTCCGGCGCGAAGCTGCCCCGCTGGGTGTCGCCCTGGGCCAGCGCCAGGGCCGGCAGCGCCACCGTGTCGTAGTAGTCGGACAGGCGCTTCTCCCGCAGCACGGCCTCCGCCTGCTCCTCCAGCGCATCGGCATCGCCGGCCAAGGCGCGCTGGTAGAAGGTTTCGGGCGGGTCCAAGGGTGGCCGGTCGCCCAGCGCCACCTCCAGGAACTCGAAGCGTTCCACATGGCGCCCCAGCACCACCAGGCAGACCGTCAGCGGCACCGCCAGCAGCAGGCCGATCGGGCCCCAGAGCCAGGTCCAGAAGGTGGCGGCGGCGATCACCGCGATCGGGGACAGGCCGGTCGAATGGCCGAAGACCAGCGGTTCGAAGACCTGGCCCATCAGCGCCTCGCTGATGCCGAACAGCACCAGGACCATTAGCGGAATGGACCAGCCCGGATCGACGGCCAGCGCCAGCAGCAGCGGGAAGGCGATGGCGACGATGGTGCCGACGAAGGGCACGAAGCGCATCAGCCCGGCGACAATGCCCCACAGCATGGGCTGCGGCACGCCGATCAGCATCAGCGCCACGGTGATGAAGACGCCATAGGCGGCGTTCATTGCGGTCTGCGCCAGGAAGAAGCGCGACAGGCGATAGGCCGCGTCATCCATCGCCGCCATGGTGCGATGCAGATCGCCAGCGCCAACCAGCCGGATCACCCGGTCGCGCAGATCCTCACGGTACAGCAGCACGAAGATCACCAGCACGACGACGATGCCGAAGGTGGCCAGCGGGTAGAGCAGCGGCTCCAGCACGCTTTGCAGCAGTTCAAAGGGCTTCGGATCGGGCAGCCGGACTTCCACCGGCAGCGGCCGCACCGCCTCCCCACCCACCATCGGCGGGCCGGAGGGTGCGGCACGCTCCGCCCCCGCCGCCAGGCCGCGCAGCATCTCCTGCGCCCGCTCCAGCAGCCCGCCGCTGGCGTTCAGGGAGGCGAATTTGCGGGACAGTTCATATTGATAGATGGGGATATCGCCGGCCAACTCGGCCAATTGGCGGCCCATGATCAGGCCGAGGAAGCCAATCACCGCCACCGCCGACAGCACCGCCGCCAGCACGCCGGCCACGCGCGGAATGCCGAAGCGCCGCAGCGCCCGGGCGATCGGCGCCAGCACGAAGGACAGCAGCACCGCCAGCGCCAGCGGCACCAGCAGTTCTCGCGCGAAATACAGGACCGCGACGACGACCAGCGCCGCCTGGGCGACGGCCGCGCCGCTTTGCGGGACCCCAGCGGCACGGACGCCGCGATGCGCGGCGGACGGGAATTCAGGCATGCGGATGGGTCCTTGGGGGCTAGGCTCGCATCCGGAACGCCGTCGCACCGGTCCAGTTCGCCGGTAAATCGCGCCCGCCCCCGGTTTCCGCCCCACGGCGCTTTCCGGTAGCCTCCGCGCGACCCAAGCGGAACCAAGATGCCAGCCCAGACCGATGCGATCTCCGACACGCCGCGGGACACGCCTGTCCCCCCCGGCTATGCCAGCGGCGCGCGGGCACCCTGGTGGCTGAAGCTCGGCGTGAAGCTGGTGCTGGGCGCCCTGCCGGTGCCGGCCGCCGCCTGGCGCCGGCTCGGCCTGCGCCGGCATTCCTTCGATGCGCTGGAGCCGGGCCGGCTGGTCGACCCGCTGCGCTGGCGCGTGGAACGCTTCCGCAGCCTCACGAGCCGCGCGCCACGCACGCTTCTGGAGGTCGGGCCCGGCGCCATGGTGCTGCGCGCGCCGATCGCGGCCGCACTGGGCCTCGGCCCGATCTGGTATCTGGATGTGGAGGATGCGGCGCCGCGCGACCTCGCCCCCTATCGCGCCGCGGCGGAAGCCGCCCGCGCGGCCGGCCTGACCCCACCGGACCTTTCCGCCTGCGCGAGCCGGGAGGATGTGCTCGCCGCCTGCGGCGCCCGGCTGCTGGTCGGCGGACCGGCGCGGCTGGCGGAGGTGCCGGCGGGGTCGGTGGACCTCACCTTCTCCGAAGTCGCGCTGGAACATGTGCGCAAAGCGGATCTCGCCCCGCTGCTGGCGGCGCTGCGGCGCGTCGCGGCACCGGGCGGGGTCGGCCTGCATGCGGTGGATTTCCACGACCATCTCGGCGGCCGGCTGCGCCACCTGGCCTTCGGGCCGGGGTTCTGGGAGGGGCCGGCGGTGGCGCGGGCCGGGCTCTACTGCAACCAGCTCGGCCTGTCGCAATTCCTCGCCGCCTTCCAGGCCGCCGGCTTCGCCGCCACCACGCCGCACCGCCTGGTCTGGCCGCTGCCGATGCTGCCCCCGGGCGGTGCGCATCCGGCGCTGGACCGGGCGCCGGAGGATGACCGAATCTGCCACGCCGCCATCGAGGTGCGACCGACATGATCCGACGCCGCCCGCTGCTCGCCGCCCCTGCCCTGCTGATCGCGACGGCGGCGCGGGCGCAACTGGGCGCGCAATCCACCTGGTCGCCGGAACGGCCGCTGCGCTGGATCCTCGGCTATCCGCCCGGCGGAGGCTCGGACCTCATCGCCCGGCTGCTGGCGCAATCCATGGCCGGCACGTTGGGCCAGCCGGTGGTGGTGGAGAACCGGCCCGGCGGCGGCGCGCTGCTGGCCAGCGAATTGGCGGCCCGCGCGGCGCCGGATGGCCACACGCTGTTCACGGGCGACAACGGCATCCTGGTCTTCAACCCCTTCCTGCATGACCGCCTGCCCTATGACCCGGCGCGGGATTTCCGGGCCATCGGCGGGCTGGCGCGGTTCCAGCTTCTGGCGCTGGTGCCGGCGGACAGCGCGCTGCGCGACCTGGCCGGGCTGCGCGGCCTGACGGGGCTGAGCTATGGCTCCTCAGGCGTCGGATCGCCGCAGCACCTGGCCGGAGCGCGGCTGCTGCGCCAGGCCGGAGCGGTCGATGCGACGCATATTCCCTATCGCGGCGGTGGCGCGGTGCTGACCGACCTGATGGCCGGGCGCATCGGCTTCGCCATGCTCGACACCGCCGCCGCCCTGCCCCAGCTGCGCGAGGGCAAGCTGCGCGCCCTGGCCATCGGCTCCGCCCAGCGCTTTCCCGCCTTGCCGGAGGTGCCGACGGCGGTGGAGGCGGGAATGGACGGCTATGTGGTGGAGGCCTGGCAGGGTCTGGTGGTGCCCGCCGCGACGCCACAGCCGGCGGTGGACCGGCTGGCCGCCGCTCTGGCCATGGCGCTGGCGGAACCGGCGGTGCAATCCCGTCTCGCGGCGGGTGGCATCGGCACCATGGCCAGCGGCCCGGCGGAGTTCGACGCCATGCTGACGGCCGAACGCGCCAGTTGGGGGCCGTTGATCCGCGAGATGGGCATTCGCCTCGCCGGCTGATTTTCCTTACGCGCGCGGCACGCACCCTGGCACTCTCCCCTTGCGCGACAAGACGCAATGGGAGGTTCCATGTTCCGACGCCGCACGGCGCTCTGCCTCGCCGCCGCCAGCCTGCTGCCCTTGCCGGTCCCCGCTCTGGCCTTCCCGGATCGCAACGGCCGCTACATCGTGCCCTTCCCGCCCGGCGGGCTGACCGACATCATGGCGCGCCTGGTCGCCCAGAAGCTGGGCGAGGGCTGGGGCCGGCCGGTGGTCATCGACAACCGCGCCGGCGGCAATGCGCTGATCGGCGCCGACGCCGCCGCCAAATCCCCGCCGGATGGGCATACGCTGTTGGCCATCACTCTGACCCATGCGGTGAACGCCACGCTGTTCCCCAATGCGCCCTATGACTTCCGGCGCGATTTCGCCGTGCTCTCGGTGCTCGGCTCCCTGCCCCTGGCGGTGGTGGTGAATGCGGAACGCAACCCGGCACGGGACCTGGCCGCGCTGGTGGCGCAGGCGCGGGAGCGGACGCTGAATGTCGGCTCCTCCGGCACCGGATCGCCGCCGCATCTGGGGCTGGAGCTGTTTCGGCGGGTGAGCCGGGCCGGCGAGCGGATCGTGCATGTGCCCTATCGCGGCGGCGCGCCCTCCGTCACCGATCTCGCCGCCGGCAATCTGGACATGATGGTCTCCAACCTGCCGGAATGCCTGGCGCAGATCCGCGGCGGCCGGCTGCGGGCGCTGGCCGTGACCAGCGCCGAGCGCCACCCGCTGGTGCCGGAGGTGCCGACGGTGCGGGAGGCCGGGCTGCCCGAGCTCGAGATCACCAACTGGACCGCCGTGCTGACCAATGCGGCGGTGCCGGAGGCCATCCTGGCGCGGCTGGAACGCGACGTGCAGGCGGCGATCCACGACCCCCTCACCACCCAGCGCGCGCAGGAGGGGGGCTTTCAGGTGCTCGGCTGGGATCGCGCCCGGTCCACGGAGTTCGTGCGGCGCGAGACGGATCGCTGGGCCTCCCTTGTCACCGAAGCCGGGATCAAGCCCGATGCGTGAAACCACCGGATGAACCCCCGATGCCCCGACTGAGCCTGGCTGACGCCCAAACCCTCGCCGCCGCCGCGCTTTCGGCGGCCGGCGCCAATGCCGAGATGGCCCGGCTGACCGCCGTCGCGCTGGTGGCGGCGGAGGCGGAGGGCCAGGGCGGACATGGCCTGTCGCGGGTGCCGCAATATGCCGGCTTCCTGGCCGGGGGCCGGGCCGATGGCGCGGCGGTGCCCATGGTGGTGGCGCAGCGTGGCGGAACCGCGCTGATCGATGCCGGGCACGGCCTCGCCTATCCCGCGTTGGACCTGGCGGTGGCGGAGGCCGCCAGGCGCGCGCGGGCGCAGGGCGTCGCCTTCATCGGCGTCACCAACAGCAACCATGCCGGCGCCATGGGCCTGACGGTGGCGGCGCTGGCGCGGCAGGGATTTGTGGCGCTGGCCTTCACCAATTCGCCGGCCGCCATGCCGGTGCCGGGCGGCAAGCGGCCGCTGATGGGCACCAACCCCATCGCCGCCGCCTTCCCTCGCCAGGGCGCCGACCCGCTGGTGATCGACATGGCCCTGTCGGAGGTGGCGCGCGGCAAGATCATGCTGGCGGCCAAGGCCGGCAAGAAAATCCCGCTCGGCTGGGCGCTGGACGCCGATGGCAATCCGACCACCGATCCCCAGGCGGCGCTGGATGGCGCCATGCTCGCCATGGGCGGCACCAAGGGCGCGCTGCTGGCGCTGGTGGTGGAGCTGCTGTGCTGCGCCCTGACCGGCGCCGCCTTCGGCTTCGAGGCCGACAGCTTCTTCGCCGAGGAAGGCAACCGCCCCCGCCTCGGCCATGCCCTGCTGGCCATCGACCCCGGCGCTTTGGGCGGGGCGGAGGGTTTCGCCGAGCGGCTGGAATTCCTGCTGGCCGCCATGCAGGGCGACCCCGGCGTGCGCCTGCCCGGCAGCCGCCGCGCCAGCCTCGCCGCCCGTGCCGGGGTGGAGGGGGTGGAGGTGCCGGCGCCGTTGCTGGCGCAGTTGCGGGCGCTGGCGTCCGAAGCCGGGTAGCATCATCGCCACCGCGCATCGCCGCTTCGCCGTCACCCATGGAACATGGGCTGACTGGCTCCCTGTGGCCGGCTGTGGTGTTTTCCCGCGCCTTGCTGCATGAGGCCCGGCCGATGGCGCGCGGGCGGTGATACGCCCTCCTGCCATTCCTATATGATGATGCCGCCGCGGCGGTGCGCGAGGAGAGTTTCACATTTCTGGGTCAGAACGAGGCGATGCCACGGGCGGCAGCTACGACGGACGCCTGAACCAGGGGCCGGAGGATCGCCGCGGCCAGATGCCGGAACGCGGCTGGCGGGATTCCGACCTCGACCGGCTCTGCGGCCCCGCCGCCGCCATCGCGGCCTTCGCGACGCGGCCGGATGACGTGCTGCGCCTGTTCTATACCGCCAGCCGGCGGCGAGAGGTCGGGCCGATCTGCGCCGTGATGGCCCGCGGCCGCCGCCCCTACCGGGAAGTGACGCCGGAGGAGCTGGTGCGCATCGCCCGGACCGAACATCACGGCGGCGTCGTGGCCATCGCCGTGCCGCGCCCGGTGGCGGAGCTCGGCGCCGGTCCCTTCCCCCAGGCGCTGCTGGGCGCGAAGGTCCTGCCGCTGCTGGACGGCATCGGCAATCCGCACAACCTCGGCGCCATCGCCCGTTCCGCCGCCTTCTTCGGCTGCACCGGCATGCTGCTGTCCGACGATCCGCGCCAGGCCGGGCTTTCGGATGCGGCCTATCGCATCGCCGAAGGGGGGCTGGAGCATCTGACGGTGATGCGCCTGACCAATCCCTCGGTCTCCCTGCGCGCCCTCGCCCCTCGCTTCACCACGGTGGCGGCCGTGGCCGCCGGCGGCATGGCGCCGCAGGACCTGCCGCGCAACAAGCCTTTCCTGCTGGCGCTTGGGAATGAGGAGTTGGGCCTGCCCGGCCTGACCGCCGCCGCCTGCACCCATCGGGTGACCCTGCCCGGCAGCGGCAAGGTGGAGAGCCTGAACGTCTCGGTCGCCGCCGCCGTGCTGCTGCACGCCCTGGCGGGGTGACGGTTGCGCCGCGTTACCACCCGGCCATGACGCATCTCCCCCAGAACCCCGATGTGCTGGTGATCGGTGCCGGCGCCGCCGGCATCGCCGCCGCGCGGGCCGTGCTGGCGGCCGGGCGCAGCGTGCTGGTGTTGGAAGCGCGGGATCGGCCCGGTGGGCGGGTGCTCACCGACCATCGTCTGGGCCTGCCCTTCGACCACGGCGCCGCCTGGCTGCACAATGTGGAGGACAATCCGCTGGTGGCGCTGGCCGGATCGCTCGGCATGGCGCTGGCCGATTCCGACGCGCTGCGCCGGGAACACAGCTATGTCGGCGACCGCCTGGCGACGCCGGCCGAGTTGGCCGATTACGACCAGGCCTGGGATCGCGCCACGGCCGCCCTGGCCGCCCGCGCTGCCGAGCCTGGCGATTGCAGCCTGGCGGATGCGCTGCCGCGCGGCGGCGCCTGGGACGCGACCGTGAGCGCCTGGGAGGCCGATATCATCTCCGCCGCCCCGCCCGAGCGCATCAGCCTGGTGGATTTCACCGCCAATGCGCTGGATGGCGGCAACCGGGTGGTGGAGGACGGCCTCGGCACGCTGCTGGCCCGGCTGGCGGAGGGGCTGCCGATCCGGCTTTCGGCGCCGGTCACCCGCCTCGCCTGGGGCGGCGGCCAGGCGGTGGCGGAGGGTCCCTTCGGCACCATTCGCGCCGGCGCCGTCATCGTCACCCTGCCCACCAGCCTGCTCGCGGCGGAGACACTGCGCTTCGACCCGCCACTGCCAGCCGAGGTCTTGCAGGCCGCCGCCGACCTGCCGCTGGGCAGCGTCGCCAAGGTGGGATTCCGGGGCGCCACGGCGCTCGGCCTACCGCCTTTCAGCTCGATCGACCGACAGGTCGCGCCGGGGGAACCACTGGTGGCGATATCCGCCCGCCCCTTCGGCCGCGACCTGCTGTCCTGCCATGTCGGCGGCGATGCCGCGGCGGCGCTGGAGGCGGAGGGTGACGCGGCGCTGGAATCCTTCATGCGGGCGGAGGTGACGCATCGTTTTGGCGCCCAGGCCGCCGCCGCGTTACATTTCGACCCGATCGTAACCAGCTGGCAACGCGACCCCTGGTCGCGTGGCGTGTATAGCTTTGCCTGCGTGGGCCGGGCGGGCGCTCGGCAGATCCTGGCCGCGCCTCTGGCCGGAGGGCGGCTCTGCCTGGCCGGGGAGGCCTGCCACACGCGCCTGGCCGGCACCGTGGCCGGGGCCTGGTATGCCGGAGAAGCCGCGGCAAGCGCGGCCCTGGCCGCCATCGGTTGAGGCAATGCAACCGGACTGGCAGCAACGACGTTACGCCCCGATGCGGTCCTTGGGCCGGGTCGCGGCGCGCGGAATGGAGACAGGGACCTGGCCGAAAGCTTGACACTGCGGGAGGCTGATGGCGCGCGCATCCTGGCGCTGTCCGGGCGCGTCGACACGCCGGCGGCGGCGGCGCTCTGGCCGAGGCTGATGGCGGAAGCGCGCAAGCCCGGCACCCCGCTGGTGCTCGATCTGGCGCAGGTGGAAGCGGTGGATACCACCGGCGCCACGCTGCTTCTCACCGCCCAGGGCGCGACTGAGGGCAACCGGATCGAGGGTGCCGCCCCCGGCGTGGTGGCGGTGCTGGACCGGGTGCGGGACGCGCTGGCGGCGCCCAGGCCGAAGGCTGTGCCCTATCGCTTCTCCCCCCTGTCCGGCGTCGGGCGGCGGGTGGTGAACGCGCTGCGCAATGTGGTGGACTGGCTCGCCTTCCTGGGGGAGGTGCTGGTGATCGCGCTCGGCACGCTGATCCGCCCCTGGCGGCTGCGCGGGCGCGAATTGCTGCGCCACCTGGATGAAGCCGGCACCCGCGCCTTCGGGCTGGCGACGCTGCTGGGCGCGCTGCTCGGCGTGATCCTGGCCTTCCAATCCGCCATTCCGCTGCGCCAGTTCGGCGCGGAGATCTTCGTGCCCAGCCTGGTCGGCATCTCCCTGTTGCGGGAGCTGGGGCCGCTGATGGCCGGCGTGGTGCTGGCCGGGCGGACCGGGTCGGCCTATGCCGCCGAGCTCGGCACGATGAGCGTGAATGAGGAAGTGGCGGCGCTCCGCATCATGGGCATTGACCCGATGGCGCTGCTGGTACTTCCCCGGGTGCTGGCAGGGATGCTGGTGATGCCGGTGCTGTCGCTGGTGCTGACGCTCGCGGGGCTGGCGGGCATGGCGCTGATCATGCGCATCCTGGGCTTCCAGATGACCACGGTGGCGCAGCAATTGATCAATTTCGTCAGCCTGAAGGACCTGCTGGGCGGGCTGTTCAAGGCGGCGGTCTTCGGGCTCGCCATCGCTATCATCGGCTGCCGCGCGGGCCTTGGCGCCGGGCGCGGGCCGCGCGCGGTGGGCGATGCGGCGACGGCGGCGGTGGTGGGCGGCATCGTCGCCATCGTGTTGCTGGATGGCGGCTTTGCCGTGCTGTTCGAAAGGCTGGGCCTGTGAGCGAGACCCAGCGCCTGCCGGAAAAGACCAAGCCGGTCTTCGGCCCCCCGGTCATCACCGCCACCGATCTGACCGCGCGCTTCGGCACCAATACGCTGTTCCGCCATGTCAGCTTCGAGGTGAAGCGGGGCGAGGTCTTCGTCATCCTCGGCGGCTCCGGTTGCGGCAAGTCCACCCTGTTGAAGCTGATGATCGGGCTGGTGCCCCCGGCCGAGGGCAAGGTGGATATCCTGGACACCGATATCTGGGCGACGGAGGGCGCGGCGCGGCTCGACCTGCTGAAGCGCATCGGGGTGATGTGGCAGCAGGGCGCCATGTTCGGGTCGCAGACCCTGCTGGAGAATGTCGAGATGCCGCTCGCCGAGCACACCACCCTGCCGGCCGAGGCAAGGCGGGAGGTGGCGCGCGCCAAGCTCGGCCTGGTCGGGCTTTCGGCGGCGGCGGACCAACTGCCGTCGGAGATTTCGGGCGGCATGCTGAAGCGCGCCGGCATCGCCCGGGCGCTGGCGCTCGATCCGCCCATCCTGTTCCTGGACGAACCCTCGGCGGGGCTCGATCCGATCACCTCGGCGGGGCTGGATGCGCTGATCCGCGACCTGTCGCGTTCACTCGGGACAACCTTTGTGGTGGTGACGCACGAACTGGCCTCCATCCTGGCCATCGGCGACCGCTGCATCATGCTGGACAAGGAGGCCAAGGGGATGATCGCGGAGGGCGACCCGCGCGAGCTGCGCGACCACGGCACCCACCCGACCGTCCGGGCCTTCTTCCTGCGGGAGGCTTTGTGATGGCCAGTAGCAAGACACTCTATGCCCGGGTCGGCGCGCTGGTCATCGTCGGCATCGTGCTGGCGATCGGCTTCGTGCTGTTCCTGGCCGGTGGGCGCGGGTTGCAGGCGACCCAGGTGTTCGAGAGCTATTTCGACGAATCGGTGCAGGGCCTCGATGTCGGCGCCCCGGTCCGCTACCGCGGCGTGGCGATCGGACGGGTGACGCAGATCGGACTGGTGGCGGCGGAGTATCCGCGGCCGGAGGGTATCTCCTACTCCGCGGGGTTCCAGCGGGTGTTCCTGCGCTTCGCGCTCGACCTGACCCAGGTGGGCGAGACGCCCGACCTGGAGGAGGCGGTCCGGCGCGGTCTGCGGGCGCGGATCACCGCCCAGGGCATCACCGGCGTGAACTACCTGGAGCTGGATTTCGTCCAAGCCCAGCGCTTCCCCGCCATCGCCCCACCCTGGCAGCCACGCTACGCTGTGATTCCGGGCATACCCTCCACCGTCGCCCAGGTGACCAATGCGGCGGAGGCGCTGATGCAGCGCCTGGCCGATATTCCGGTGGACCAGATCACCCAGGACGTGGCGGGGCTGCTTTCCAACCTGAACCGCCAGACCGGTGATGGCGACCTGGCGCAGATCCTGCGTGAGGCCGCGACCACCATGGCGCTGCTGCGCCAGGCCGTGCAGGACGGCGACCTAGCCGGCGCGGTGGCCGAATTCCGCGCCGCCGCGACCGACGCCCGCGCCGTGCTGGGCGGCCCCGAAATCCGCAGCGCCATGGCGAATGCCGCCGGCGCCGCGGCGGAGCTGCGCCGGGTGGCGCAGCGCCTGCCCGGCGCGGTGGAGGGGATGGAACGGACCATGCGCGCGGCGCGGGAGACGACGGTGGATGTGCAGGCCGAGCTTCTGCCCATCCTGATCGACCTGCGTGCCACCACCGCCAACCTGCGGGCCACCGCCGAACAGCTGCGATCCTCCCCCTCGCAATTGCTGTTCGGCGCGCCCCCCACGCCGGATCGCCGCCGATGAACCGCCGCGCCCTGATTGCCGCTTTGCCACTTCTGGCGGGGGGCTGCTCCATATTGCCGGACCGGCCCAATGTGCCGGTGCGTCGCTACCCGCTAAGCCCCCGCCGGGCGGAGAGCAGGACCGCGGCGCCACGGGCACCTGTGCTGCTGGTGCGGCGGGTGCGGGCTGTGCCCGGCTTGCAGGATCTGGGGCTGCGCCGGCTACGGCCGGATGGGTCCTACGAGATCCTGACCTATGAGGAGTGGCTGGCGCCGCCCGCCGATCTGGCCGATTCGGCGCTGCGCGCCTGGCTGCAAGGCTCCGGCCTGTTCAGCGCCGTCATCCCGCAGGGCAGCCGCGCCGATGCCGATCTGGTGCTGGAGATGCAGCTGACGATGCTGGAGGCCGTGCCCAGCGCCGGGCAGGCCCGTGCCGCCCTGTCCGGCCTGCTGCTGCGGGAGGAGCGCCTGGCCTCCCGCGTCATCGAGACGCTGGAGGTTTCGGCGGTGGCGCCGCTGGCGGCGGAGGCGGAAGCCCCCGCCTTGGCGCAGGCGATGGCGATGGCGCTGGGTCTCGCCTTGGGGCGGCTGGAGACGGCTCTGGCCCCGATGGTCGGCGCTGGCGGGTTTCGCTGACCCTTCGGAATTTGCTGCGCGCCACCGTGCGGATAGCACGATCAAGACTCACGATCTGTTGATAATTGCCCCGGTCGCTTGGCGTCCGGCATGGGTTTTGCGGCGCTGATACGAAAATAGCGGTCGATCTCATAAAAACGACGAAACCGCATCTCCCGTTAATCTTTTTCCCATGACTCGGCCCGTATTCTCGGAAAGCGGAGAGCGGACAAGATTCATCTCCCTCGTCCAGATACGGCGGCAACCCCCAAGGCTGCCGCCGCCAGTCTCGGATGAGGACGTCTCACGGGTTGCTACGCAACTTAAGGTTGTCTTTTGTGCTGGAGGAGCCGGCAACACAACTATTCCGAGCGAGGCGTGACGTGAGCGCACGGCAAGTCAATGCAGTGGCGGATTGGGATGATGTCTGGGCGGAGTACGACGCCCGCAACCCGGGCCAGGCCCCGCATGTCACGCCTGCCCCGATGTCTGCCCCCCTGCCGGCACGGCCGGTGATCGAAGAGGCGCCGGCGCGGCCCGCCTCGGGCGCCCGCCGGATCGGCGCCGCCCTCGCCATCCTGCCGCTGCTCGCCGCCGCCTGGTTCAGCGCCCCCTATGTCACCGCCTGGCAGTTGGTCCAGGCGATCGACAGCCGCGACCATGCGACGATGGCGCGCCACCTGGACACATCGGCCTTGCAGGGCGCCGTGCGCCAGGCGTTGCAGGCGACCATCGCGGAAGGTCACGGCCCGCAGGCCCGGGCCTATCTGGCCGGAATGAGCGCCGAGATGACCGAGGCGTGGTCCCAACCTGGCGCGCTGGCGGAAGTGGCCCGCGCCCGCGGTGTCCGCCCCGGCGCCGCCGGGGAGGCGCTGAGCCGCACCCTGCCCATCGGCCTGACCCGCTTCGAAATGCCGCTGGGCGGCCATGTCGCGCCCATGGCGCTGCAGATCGAGTTGACCAGCGCGGGTCTGACGCCGCGCTGGCAGGTCACGGGCGTGCGCATGGAAGACCGCGCGGCCGTGCCGCCCGCCCCGGCGATGCGCCTGACCGGGCTGCGCTAGAAGCGGCCTGCCTGGCCAGCGACGCGAACCGGCGCGGCCTGGCACGCCGGCCGCGCCGGGCGCGCATGGAACTCTCCTATTCCCCTTGCGCTTAAATGCTGCATCGCAGCATGAATTCCTTGTGCTGGGTCGTGCCGAGTAGGATCACCGCCATGTCGCAGGCCAGCCTCGCCCCCACGGGCGACGTCGGAAGCGGGGGTCTGTCCCGGGCACCCTCCGATGCGCAGGACGTTCCGATCGCGCTCGCGCTTCAAGGCGGCGGGTCGCTGGGCGCCTTCGCCTGGGGGGTGCTGGACCAACTGCTGGATGAGCCGCGCCTGGCCATCGATGTGGTGAGCGGCGCGAGCGCCGGGGCGATGAACGCGGCCTTCCTGGTGCAGGGCCTGGCGACCGGTGGCCGGGCCGAGGCGAAGCGACTGCTCGAAGCCTTCTGGCGGCGGGTGGCCGTCGCCTCCGGATCGCCGGATACCAACGCCGCGCCCTGGCTCTCGCCCTTCACCGGGCTGATGGCGCCGATGATCAATGCGATGCGCGCCAATACCATGGGCCTGTCGCAGCGGCAGATGAACCCGTTGGGGCTGAACCCGCTGGTGAAGGTCCTGGATGGGCTTCTGGATACGACGGCCTTCGGACGGCCCGAAGCGCCGCAACTCGTCGTCGCCACCACGCGCGTGCGCACGGGCGAGGCGCGGCTGTTTGTGGATGGGGAGGTGACGGCCCAGGTCCTGCTGGCCTCGGCCTGCCTGCCACAACTGTTTCCAGCCGTGGAGATCGACGGCGAGGCCTATTGGGATGGTGGCTATGCCTGCAATCCGCCGATCCGGGCGCTGATCGAATCGGGCGCGCCGGCCGATATCCTCATTGTCCGCACCACCCCCGTCGACCGCCCCGCCGCGCCGCCGACCGATGCGGCCGGTCTGCTGGATCGCACCAACGAGCTGACCTTCGGCGCGGCCCTGCGGCAGGAATTGCGATCGGTCGCCTTCGCGCAGCGGGAGCTGGACGATGCGCAGAATCTGAACGCCATGCTCACCCGCCTGCGCGATGCCCGCCTGCATATGATCGGCGCGGAGGAAGCCTTCCGGGAATTGGAGGTCGGAAGCCGCCAGGACCCGAGCTGGAGCTTCCTGCAGGAGATGCGCGACCTGGGTCACCAGGCCGCGGATCGGTGGCTGTCGGAACATCGTGGCGCCATCGGCCTGCGATCCACCCTGGACATGCAGGCACTGGCCGGCCCGAAGATCCCCGAGCGGGTCCGATCCCGCATGCCGCAGCCCTGACCGTCAGGCCGGACACCAGGGTCGTCGAAGGATAGTACGCTCGCGCCATTCGCGCGCGCCGCAGTCGTCGCCTTCACCAAACACTCACCACTCCCTCCCTACAATCGCCGCATCACGAAGGTGCGAGCGCGCAGATGCAAGTCGTCGCTGAGACGAGGCAAGAGCCGGCCGTCATCCGCCTGTCCGGGCCGCTGACGATCGGAACCATTCAGCAACTGAGAGACGTCGTGCTCGCCGCCATGGACGGCGCCGCGCCCATGACGCTGGACTGCAGCGAGGGCACGGCTTTCGACGTCGCCTTCCTCCAGCTTCTGGAATCAGCCCGGCTCCTCGCCACCCGCCAGGAAACCACGCTGCGCCTGGCGCAGCCGCTGCCGCCTCGCTTGGCCGAGATACTGGCCGAAGGCGGCTTTCGCGACTGGGCGATGCAGGAACGGAGTGCAGCATGAAAAGCGTTCTCACCGTCGATGATTCGGCGAGCATCCGGCAGATGGTGCGCCTCACCCTCTCCGGCTCCGGCTACAAGGTGGTCGAGGCGGAGAATGGTGCGGAGGGGCTGAAGCAGGCCAAGGCCGCGCAGGTCAGCATGATCGTCACCGATCTCAACATGCCTGTCATGGACGGCATGACCTTCATCCGGGAGGTACGGAAGCTGCCCGCCTACAAGGGCGTGCCGATCATCTTCCTGACCACGGAATCGGATGCCGCGCGCAAACAGGAAGCGAAGCTGGCCGGCGCGACGGGCTGGATCACGAAACCCTTCCAGCAGGATCAGCTGCTGAGCGTTGTCCGCAAGGTGCTGGGATGAGCAACCAGACCGAAGCCGCGGAGGTCTTCCGCCAGGAAGCCAGCGAATTGCTGGAACAGTTGGAGCAATCGCTGCTCGAACTGGATCGCCAACCCGATGACCGCAGCCTGGTGGACACCGCCTTCCGGGCGCTGCACACCATCAAGGGCTCCGGCGCCATGTTCGGCTTCGACGCCGTGGCGGCCTTCGTCCACGACTTCGAAACCGCCTTTGACCGGGTGCGTCGCGGCGTCAGCGCCTGCAGCCCCGCGCTCGTCGCCGCCGCGCTGGAAGCGCGCGACCATATCCGCGCGCTGATCGAACGGCCGCAATCCGCCGACACGGCGCATGGCGAGGCTCTGCTGCGGGCCTTGCGCGCGGCGGTGGAGAATGGGTCTGTGGCCGAGGCTCCGGCCAGCGCGACGCAGGAATGGCGCGTGCGCTTCCATCTGGGGGCGGAGGCGCTGGTGAACGGCGCCAATCCGCTGCTGATGCTGGACGAATTGCGCGGCCTGGGCAGCGTGCAGGTCACCGCGCTGACCGATGCCGTGCCGCCGCTGGACGAGCTCGATCCCGAGAGCTGTCATCTGGGCTGGGACGTTGTGCTCCGTACTGAACATCCCCGCGCCGCGATCGAGGAAGTTTTCATCTTCGTCAGCGACGACGCGAAGATCGAGATCACATCATTGGCCGCGGCGGAAGTCGTCACGCCGGCCCCTGATGCCGTCGCCGAACGCCCCGTCGCCGCAGCCGTGGCACCCTCTGGCGGCGCACCCGTGGCCGATCGTCGCCGCGGAGACCCGGAGATCGGGCGAGTCGGCGGCAGCCTGCGCGTGCAGGCCGAACGGCTGGATGAGCTGATGGACCGGGTGGGTGAGCTAGTGATCGCCCAGGCGCGACTCAGCCAGCTTGCCACGGGCGGCGATGCCGGCCTGACCACGGTGGCGGAGGAAATCGGCCGCCTGGTCTCCGAGCTGCGCGACACCACCATGGGCATTCGCATGCTGCCCATCGGTTCCCTGTTCGGCCGCTTCCGCCGCCTGCTGCACGACCTGTCACGCGACCTGGGCAAGCAGGTGGAGCTGGTGACGAGCGGTGAGGAAACCGAGCTCGACAAGACGATGATCGAGCGTCTGGCCGATCCGCTGGTCCATCTCATCCGCAACGCCATCGACCATGGCCTCGAAGGGCCGGAAGATCGCATTGCCGCCGGCAAGACGGGCGCCGGCACCATTCACCTCGCCGCGCGGCATGCGGGGGCGGAAGTGCTCGTGACCATCAGCGACGATGGCAAGGGCCTGGATGCGGAGCGCATTCGCGCCAAGGCGCTGGAGCAGGGGCTGATCACCGCCGACGCACGCCTCAGCGAAAGCGAGACGCACCAGCTGCTGTTCCAGCCGGGCTTCTCCACGGCGAAGGAAATTTCCGCCATCTCCGGCCGTGGTGTCGGCATGGATGTGGTGAAGCGCACCATCGAACAGCTGCGCGGCGGCATCGAGATCGCGAGCCGTCCGGGACAGGGCACCGAGGTGACACTGCGCCTGCCGCTGACGCTGGCGATCATCGAGGGGCTGCTGGTGCGTGTCGGCAACGGCCGCTACGTCATTCCGCTGTCCGCCGTCGAGGAATGCGTCGAGCTGCCATTGGGCGAACAGGCGCGCTCCGGCGGCTACAGCCTGCTGACCATCCGCGGCGCGCTCGTGCCCTTCCTGCGGCTGCGGGAGATGATGCACTGCGCCACGCCGGCTGATCCACACCAGAAGGTGGTCATCATCTCCGCCGGTGAACAGCGGCTCGGCCTGGTCGTGGACCAGATCCTCGGCAGCCACCAGACGGTGATCAAGTCGCTGTCGCGGCTGCATGCCGATGTGAAGACCTTCTCCGGCGCCACCATCCTCGGCGATGGCAGCGTCGCCCTCATCCTCGACGTCGCCCAGCTGCTGGAAATCGGCCAGGCGGAGGAGGAGGAGCAGCGCAACCGCTCACGGCAGGCCGCATGATGTCCAATACCCTAACCACCACCATGCTCGATGTGCTGACGCTGAGCATCGGCGGCGAGACCTTCGCCATCGAGGCCGCGGCGGTGCGGGAAATCCTGGACCTTGTGCCCGTCACCGATGTTCCGGGGGCGCGGCACTTCGTCCGCGGCGTCGTCAATGTGCGCGGCCGCATCGTGCCCCTGGCCGATCTGCGCTTGCAGTTCGGCATGCCGGCCACACCACCGACCGCCGATACGCGGATCATCGTGCTGGAGCTGGATCTGGAGGGCGAGGCGACGCCGGTCGGCATCCTGGCCGACCGGGTGCATGAGGTGACGCAGCTCGCCACCGCGGAGATGGAGAGCGCGCCGCGCATCGGCATGCGCTGGCGGCCCGAGTTCATTCGCGGCGTGGGGATGCGCGGCGGCGACCTCATCATCCTGCCCGACCTCGCCTGCATCCTGCACTGATCGTTCAAGTCGCGAAGGAGCGCTGCCATGCGCATCACAGTCAAGGCGAAGCTTTTCGCCGCTTTTAGTTTTGTGCTGCTGCTGATGGCCGGCATGGGCGCACTTGGCATCAACAGCCTCGGCGCGCTCGACGCCGAGCTTGAGGAGGTGCTGGACGGACCGGTGCCGCGCGTGCAGCGCGCCATGGCGGCGCAGATCGAACTGGGCCTGCTGGTCCAGGCCGAGAAGAACATGCTTGTCGGGGCCGGGCGCGGTGCCGCCGACCAGTTCGTGGCCGAGATGCAGCAGCGCCAGCAGGTGATGCTGCGCGCCCTGGATGACGCCCTGGCGGTGGTGCCGGAGAGCGAGAAGCCTCACTGGGTCGGCGCGCGCGCCGCGCTGCAAAGCTACGTTCCCCTGCAGAATCAGATGCGCGATCTGGTGCGGGGCGGTGCGGTCGCGGAGGCGGAGGCCGTTTCGACCGGGGTCGCGCAGCGGCACATCGCCGAGGCGATCCGGCATCTGACCGAAGCGGTCACCGAAGACCAGGCCGACATGCGCGAATCGCGCGCGCATTCCGCCGCGACCTACCACCAGTCCCGTCTGCTGCTGATCGCCCTGGCGTCGGTGGCCCTTCTGGTCGGGCTGCTGGCCGCGGTCTGGATCGCCCTGTCCATCAGCCGTGGCCTGTCCAAGGCCGTGTCCCTGGCGGATGCCATCGCGGGCGGCGACCTGACACGCCATGCGGAGGTGCGCTCCAACGACGAGATCAAGGATCTGATCTCCGCCATGGAACGCATGACGCAGGGGCTGCGCGGTGTGGTGACGGAGGCGATGACGGCGGCGCAGAACGTCGCCTCCGGCAGCCAGCAGCTCTCCTCCAGCGCCGAACAGCTCGCCCAGGGCGCGACGGAACAGGCCTCCTCGACCGAGGAAGCGTCCTCCTCGATGGAGGAGATGGCGTCGAACATCAAGCAGACCGCCGAGAATGCCGGCACAACCGAGAAGATCGCGCGGCAGTCGGCGCTCGATGCGCAGCGCAGCGGCGATGCGGTGGGCCAGGCCGTGGCGGCGATGCAGACGATCGCCGAGAAGATCAACATCGTGCAGGAAATCGCCCGCCAGACAGACCTGCTGGCGCTGAACGCGGCGGTGGAAGCGGCGCGTGCCGGCGAACATGGGCGCGGCTTCGCGGTCGTCGCCTCCGAGGTCCGGAAGCTGGCGGAACGCAGCCAGGCGGCGGCGGGGGAGATCAGCACGCTGTCCTCCAACACGCTGCGGACGGCGCAGGAAGCGGGCGAGATGCTGGTCCGGCTGGTGCCCGACATCAGGCGCACGGCGGAGCTGGTGGAGGAGATCACGGCGGCCTGCCGCGAACAGGATATCGGCGCCAGCCAGATCAACCAGGCGATCCAGCAGCTCGACAAGGTGACGCAGCAGAACGCCAGCGCTTCGGAGGAGGTCTCCGCCACCTCGGAGGAGCTCTCCACCCAGGCCGAGGTGCTGCAATCCACGATTTCCTACTTCCGCCTGGATGTGGAGGAAAGGCCGAAGCCGGCGCCCCATGTCGCGACGCCCCCACGGCCGATCCGCGTGGCGCGCGTGGCGGATTTCGCAAAGCCCTCGGCGCGACAGGCAGCGGCCCGCCCGACGCGCACAGCAACAAACGGCAAGCTGAATGGCGGCTTCGCCCTGGACCTGAACGGCGCCCACGATCCGCTCGACGCGGACTTCCAGCGCCACTGAGCTCTCCGTTTCCATCCAACCCGCTTGAGACAGGATGATTTGGACCATGCGTATCACGGTCAAGGCAAAACTCTTTGCCGCCTTCGGCTTCGTCATCCTGCTGATGGCAGGCATGGTGGGGCTGGGCATCAGCAGCCTCGGCGCGCTGAACACCACCCTGGAGGATGTGCTGAACGGCGCCGTGCCGCGCGTGCAGCGGTCGCAGACGGCGCAGACGGACATGGCGCTGCTGGTGCGGGCGGAGAAGAACCTGCTGGTTTCCACCGAGCGCGCGACGATCGACCAGTTCGCGACCGAGATGGAACAGCGGCGCCAGGCACTGGCGCAGTCCATGGACGACGCGACGCAGCGTGCGTCGGAAGCCGGACGCCCGCGCTGGGTCGCCGCGCGCACCGCGCTGCAGCAGTACATCCAGGTGCAGGACCAGATTCGCGACCTGGTGCGTGCGGGCAACAATAGCCAAGCCGTCGTTCTGTCCACCTCCGCCGGCCGCCGCCACGTGACGGAGGCGATGGATCGCCTCGGCGAGATCGTGTCCCTGAACCAGGCGGCGGCGCGCGCGGCGCAGGCGGAGGCGGCTTCCGCCTATGAGCAGGCGCGCACCCTGCTGCTGTCCATCGCCGGCGTGGCGCTGCTGATCGCCATTGGCGCGGCGCTGTACATTGCCCTGTCGATCAGCCGCGGCCTGGCCCTGGCGGTCGGCGTGGCCAATGCCGTCGCCATCGGCGACCTGACGGCGGAGGCCAAGGTCTCGACCAATGACGAGATCAAGGACCTGATCGACTCCATGGCCCGCATGACGGAGGGCCTGAAGGCCACCGCCGCGGTGGCGGAGGAGATCGCCAGCGGCAACCTGGCGGTGCAGGCGAAGCGCCTGTCCGACAAGGACACGATGGGCATCGCGCTGGAGCGGATGCTGGAGAAGCTGCGCGGCGTGGTCTCCGAAGCCGTGACGGCGGCGCAGAACGTCGCCTCCGGCAGCCAGGAACTGTCCTCCAGCGCCGAACAGCTCGCCCAGGGCGCGACGGAACAGGCCTCCTCGGCCGAAGAGGCGTCCTCCTCGATGGAGGAGATGGCGGCGAACATCAAGCAGAACGCCGAGAATGCCGGGACCACCGAGAAGATCGCGCGGCAGTCGGCGCTCGATGCGCAGCGCAGCGGCGATGCAGTGGGTCAGGCGGTGTCGGCTATGCAGTCGATCGCCGAGAAGATCAACATCGTGCAGGAAATCGCCCGCCAGACCGACCTGCTGGCGCTGAACGCGGCGGTGGAAGCGGCGCGCGCCGGCGAACACGGCAAGGGCTTCGCGGTCGTCGCCTCCGAAGTGCGGAAGCTGGCGGAACGCAGCCAGGCGGCGGCGGGGGAGATCAGCACGCTGTCCTCCAACACGCTGAAGACGGCGCAGGAAGCCGGCGAGATGCTGCTGCGGCTGGTGCCCGACATCAAGCGCACGGCGGAGCTGGTGGAGGAGATCACGGCGGCCTGCCGCGAACAGGATATCGGCGCCAGCCAGATCAACCAGGCGATCCAGCAGCTGGACAAGGTGACGCAGCAGAACGCCAGCGCTTCGGAGGAGGTCTCCGCCACCTCGGAGGAACTCTCCGCCCAGGCCGAGGTGCTGCAATCCACCATCGCCTATTTCCGCCTGGGCTCCGACTCGCACCACGCCCAGCCCGCCGCGCCGATCCAGGCCGCACGCCCGGTCAACTTCTCACGGCCCAAGCCGATGATGAAGCCCGCCCCGAAGCGTGCGCCGGAGAAGCCGGTGAAGCACGCCAATGGCAAGATGAATGGCGGTGGCTTCGCCATCGACCTGGCCGGCGCCGCCGACCAGCTCGACACCGAATTCCAGCGTCACTGAAGGGCGGAGGCAGGCATGGCGGATCACGGTCAGTACATCACGCTTGGCGTCGGGGAGGAGGTCTTCGCCATCCCCGTCGCCAATGTTCAGGAAATCCTGGACCTGCGCCCCATCGCGCGCCTGCCGCATGCGCCGGCCAGCCTGCTCGGCCTGACCGATGTGCGCGGGCAGAGCGTGGCGGTGGTCGATCTGCGCAGCATGCTCGGCCTGCCACCCGCGCAGACCAGCCAGGGCACGCGCATCCTGGTGCTGGAACTCACCTTGTCCGGGCGCCCGCTGCGCCTGGGCCTGGTGGTGGACCGCGTGTTCGAGGTGACGGCACTGGACGAGGACCGTTCGGAGCCGGCACCGGAGATCGGCCGCCCCTGGCGATCCGACTGCATCCGCGGCATCGGCCGCCGCGCCGGCGGCTTCGTCATCGTGCTCGACATCGCGCGCCTGATCGGCACGGAGGCGCCGGGGGCGCTGGACGTCGCCGAAACCCCAATGGCCGCCTGAGGATTCCATGGACGAGTTGAGCGACCGTCGCTTCCGGCAGGTCGCCGGGTTGATCGAGCAGCAGGTCGGCATCCGCCTGCCCGGGGCCAAGCGCACCATGGTGGAAGGCCGGCTGCGCAAGCGCGCGCGCAGCCTCGGCCTCGGCGGGGTCGATGCCTATTGCAAGGCCTTGTTCGAGGACGGGCTGCTGGAGACGGAATACCAGCACGTCGTCGATCTGGTCACCACCAACAAGACCGACTTCTTCCGCGAGCCGGAGCATTTCACCTTCCTGGAACAGCAGGCGGTGCCGCGGCTGCTGCAGGGCCGCAGCCGTTCCGACCGGAAGCTGAAGATCTGGAGCGCCGCCAGCTCCACGGGCGCGGAGGCCTATACCATCGCCATGGTGCTGGCGGAGATGGCCCACAGCACCACGCCCAGCTTCAGCTTCCACATCCTCGGCACCGACATCTCGACCCAGGTGGTGGAAACGGCGCGGCGCGCCATCTATCCCGAGGATCTGCTGCATCCGGTGCCGATGGAGATGCGCCGCCGCTACACGCTGCGGCATCGCGATCCGTCGCGCCGTGAGTTGCGGATCGCACCGGAACTGCGCGCCGTGACCAGCTTTCGCCATCTGAACCTGATGGATGCGCGCTATCCGGTCGATCACGACGTGGACGTGATCTTCTGTCGCAACGTGCTGATCTATTTCGACCGGCCGACGCAGCATGCGGTGCTCACGCGGCTGTGCAGCCATCTGCGTCCCGGCGGCTTCCTGCTGGTCGGCCATTCGGAAACCGCGGCCGGCAATGGCCTGTCCGGGATGCGCCCCGTCGTCTCCACCATCTGGCAGCGCGAGGAGGAAGGTGCATGACGCGCCTGTCTGGCCGCCCCATCCGTGTGCTCGTCGTCGATGACAGCGCCGCTGTCCGCGCCGCGCTCAGCCGTATCATCGAGGAGGCGCCGGATATCGAGCTGATGGGCACGGCCTCCGACCCTTTCGTCGCCGCGCAGCGCATCCAGCAGGAAGTGCCGGATGTCATGATCCTGGACATCGAGATGCCGCGCATGGATGGCATCACCTTCCTGCGCCGCATCATGGCGCAGCGGCCGATCCCGGTGGTCATCTGCTCCTCCCTCGCGGAAGGCCGGTCGGAGACGCTGTTGCAGGCGCTGGATGCCGGCGCGGTGGAGGTCATCGCCAAGCCGCGCGTGGACAGCGCGCAGTTCCTGAAGGAATCCGCCGTGCGCGTCTGTGACGCGATACGCGCCGCGTCGCGCGTGCGGCCGGGGCGGCAGGCGGCGCATCTGCCCTCACGCACGGTGGAACGCAAGCTGACCGCGGATGCGGTGCTGCCGCCGCCCACCAGCCGCGCCATGGTGCGCACGACGGATCGGGTTGTCTGCATCGGGGCTTCCACCGGCGGCACGGAATCCCTGGCCGCGGTGCTGACAGCGCTGCCGGTGGACTGCCCCGGCATCGTCATCGTCCAGCACATGCCGGAACGCTTTACCGCCGCCTTCGCCCGCCGCCTGGACGGGCTGTGCCGGATCGATGTGAAGGAAGCCGAGGATGGCGATGCGGTGCTGCCGGGCCGCGCGCTGATCGCCCCCGGCAATCGCCATATGCTGCTGCATCGCAGCGGCGCGCGATATTGCGTGGCCATCAAGGACGGCCCACTGGTGTCCCGCCACCGCCCCTCCGTCGATGTGCTGTTCCGTTCCGCCGCGCAATATGCCGGGCCCAACGCCGTGGGCTTCATCATGACCGGCATGGGCGACGACGGCGCGCGCGGGCTACTGGAGATGCGCAAGGCCGGCGCCACCACCTTCGCCCAGGATGAGGAAAGCTGCGTCGTCTTCGGCATGCCGAAGGAAGCGATCGCGCTGGGCGGGGCGGAACGCATCATCCCGCTGGACCGCATCCCCATCTCCATTGCGGATATCCGCCAATGGCCCTGAGAATTCCCGCACTGCGCGCGCTGCGCCACCGGCTGGACGAAGCCTTCGCGCCGGTCGATGCGGAGATTCTCGCCGCCGGCGACCGGCTGGGCCAGGCGGTGACGCGGCTGAATGACATCAATGCCAGCTTCGAAGGGCTGCGGCAGACACTGGATGGGGAGGCGGTCGGCGCCGCCGCCGCCATGCTGGGCGAGGCCGCCGGCGCGATGCGGGTGCTGGCGGAGCAACTGCGGCAGGAAGGGGCGGCCTTATCGGTCCTGAACGTCAAGCTCGGCGAGGTCGGCACCTGCATCGGGGCGCTGGCGCGGGTCAATCGCGGCCTGTCGGTGCTGTCGGTGAACTCCGCCATTTCCAGCAGCAGCATCATCGACACCAGCCGCGACCTCAGCAGCTTCGCAGAGGAGATCCGTGCGCTGATGGAGATCTCGGCCGGTGCGGTGCGGCGCTATGAACAGTCGCATGCGGCGGCACTGACGGAGTTGCGCCGCGTCTCCGCCGCCCAGGCCGATTTCACCCGCCAGCATGGCGCCTTGCTGGGTGGGGTGGCGGAGCGGATCACGACCAGCCTCGGCCACGTCGCGACCCGGCGCCGGCAGGCCATGCAGGCGGCCGCCGCGGTCCAGGAACGGGGGCAGTCCATCGTCGGCGCGGTCGGCGATACCGTCTCGGCCCTGCAGGTCGGCGATGCGACGCGTCAGCGGATTGAACATGTGGTGGATGCGCTCGGCCTGCTGGCGGAGGGGCTGGGTGGCGCCCCCCTGCCCTGGTGCGTCGGGCTGGAACCGCCGGAACGCGACGCCCTGGCCGCACGCGCGGCCGCGATGCAGGCGGCGCAGCTGCGCGACACGGGCGAAGCCCTGTCCGCCGAGATCGTCCGCATCTCCGCCGCCCTGGCGCGGCTTGGGGAGCAGGCGCATGGCATGGTCGGGACCGGGGAGACGGTGTTCGGCGGCAAGGGGGATGGCTCCTTCCTCACCACCATGCAGCGCGATCTGCATGAGGCGACGGCGCTGCTGGGCGAATGCCATGCGCGGCGGCGGCAGGTGGATGTCGCAATGGCCGGAATCGACGACATGGTGCGCGGGCTGCTGGCCGGCCTCGCCGCGATCCGCGAGATCGAGACGGATATGCGCCTGGCCGGGCTGAACGCCGCCTTCAAATGCGCCCGGCTCGGCGAGAAGGGCCGCGCCCTGGCGGCGATCACGCGCGAATTGCGCAGCCATGCCTGGCAGATGGCGGAAGGCGTGGCAGCGCTGTCGGTGGCGCTGGAGGCGGCCCTGGCGGCGGGCGACAGCATCATGGCGGCCGGCGGCGCGGGCCAGGCCGGCACCCTGGAAGCCACCCTGGCGGCCATGCAGCAGGGCCTTGCCGGCCTGCAGGCGGCCGGCGGCGACATGGATGACGCGATCGCACGGCTGCGGCAGGATGGCAGCCAAGTCGCCGATGTGCTGACCGGCATATCGGCCGGCCTGGACGGCGCCGGGTCGCTTTCCGGGCTGCTGGACGATGTGGCGGCGGAGGTGGAGGCTTTGCCGTCGCCGGAAGCGCCGATGGCCAGCGCCGAGCTGCTGCGCGAACGCCTCGGTCTGGTGAACGCCGTGCCCTACACCATGGCGCGGGAGCGAGAGATCGCCCGCGACTTCGGCGCGGAGCTGGAGGAACCTGTGGTGGCGGAGGCCGCGCTGGACGACATTCTGTTCTGAACGCCGCCGGGGCGGAGGACGGGGCGCCGCGCCGTCAGGGCGCGCCGCCGGTCATGCGGGCGAAGACCTGGCGATCCCGGTTCTCCTGCATCAGCATGGTGAAGCCGGTGATGCTGTCCAGCCCGAGGCCGATGGGCAGGCCGGTATCCGGGTCCGGCTGGATGTCGCCATAGGCGGCGCCGGTCATTTTTTCCCACTTCCCGGCGGGTTTCTTGACCTCGACATGCACCACGGTGGTCTTCAGCACCAGCCGCACGATCGCCTCCTTCGGCGAACGGGGCTTGGTCAGGCTGGGGTAGCCGGCCAGCATCTGCCAGCCATTCGCCAGGGCCCAGCGGGTCAGTTCATCCTTGTCCATGCCACCACGCCTCCGTTGTCCGTCCCCGAGGCTATGGGCGCGCGGCGGGGCGGCTGGCAACAGTGGGTCGCAAAATCGGTTTCAGTGGCGGGGTTGCGGCGCGCGGCGTCTCTGGTAAATACCCCGCCTTGCGCAGGACGGGTGGCCGAGTGGTCGATGGCGCACGCCTGGAAAGTGTGTAGACGTGAAAGCGTCTCGTGGGTTCGAATCCCACCTCGTCCGCCAGTTTCGCTCTGGTTCGCACCGCTACGCTGCTTTTCGCTCAGGCTCGCGCAGCCTCGCGGCGAAGCCGAGCAGGAACCTACGCAAAGCCATCCAACTGAGCGCCCCTCCTTCGCTCATGAGGGTCACAGTGGCTAGTTTGCTCATGACGAATACCCTAGGCAGCCCAACCGGCAGTGATCGGGTTTGGGCTGTCTACCTTGGCCCTTGTGCGGCAAGCGTTGGGGGAGGCCATAGCATTTGCACAGATGCAGAGTTCTAATTTTGTTCTTGACTATTTTCCTATGATGCAGGATGCGTCTTCGAACACGGAGACCTCTCATGGGCGGGCTGTCATCTGTTGCAATTCCAGACCGCGCGGCAGCTACCCAAAGCTCCCCAGCGCTCGCCAGAAGACCGCTTCTCGGTACCGACCCACCCTCACGCAGCGCGTCGACACGTCGTGGCATCGGGAGCGAGGCCGGCATTGTAAATGTGCGGAGCTACGTCAGAACGGTAGACGGCAAACCCGTGACCGTCTCTGCCCACACGCGCGCTGATCCCCGGGGCGGGGACAACGAAGATCTGGATGTAGCCATCGCCGAAGGCGGCGAGGCGGACCGCTACATCGCCGTTGCCTACAGAAGAAGCGCTGCATGCGACGGGCAGCTTGTGCGCGATCAAAGGTCTGCGATGCCATGGCCACACCCGGTGTGAGGCGGTCTTGCTGGGCCAGCGCCATGGAACGTTATGCGCAATGTGGTCGCGGTGCCTACATCCCACCGCTCGTAATCGGGAGTAGCTCAAGATGGTTGGCATTCCAGCGGACGATCTCACGGAAATCATCGCCTCCAGGGTCATGGAGGTAGATGGCAAGCCACAGTTCCACGTCAGGATTGGCCGCCCGAAGCTTGCGCCAGAGGGTAGATCCTGGTTCTGCGCCTATGAAATTGTCGGACCGCTGACAAACCGCAGGGGGCGATTTGGCGGTGAGGATGCCATGCAGGCGCTGGTGAACGCGATCTACTGCATTTCCGTTGACGTGGAGATTTGTGCAGAGAACGCGCAGGGCAGGTTGTCCTGGTTTGGGGACTTCAAGGATTTCGGGCTGCCCTCGCCACCGATACGCTCCGAAGGAGAGGTCAGCGGGCCGAAGTGATCCATCGCCGTCTGTCGGGTCGCCCCGGCATCCGACAGCGGGCCGATAGGTTTGCAGAGACCGTCGATTTCCGGCTCGTCTCGCACCGCCAGCTGATTTTCCGATCCCGCCCATGTCTCCGCGAAGCTTCCCAGTTCTGCTCGCCTGAACAAGGCGTCGGGCATCCGCGTGCCCATCGGCCATCAGCTGCTGGGCGCGGCGGAAGCGCAGTTCATCAGCAAGACGGAATTACCCGCGCGGGTCGAGCGTGCCCGCGCTGATCGCCATCGAGTCAGGGCAGCGTCTGCAACTGGCTTTCGACCACGCGGCGCCAGGGCGCTTCCGGCGGCGCCTCGGCCAGCAAGGCCTGCCAGATGCGGCGGGCATTCTCGGCGCGTCCGGCCCGGGCCTCGGCGAGGCCGGACAGAAAGCGCAGGCGCGGCTCCTGCGGCGATGAACCGAGGGCGCGGGCGATCAGCGCGGCAGCGGCATCCGTCTCGCCGCGCTCGATCTCCAGCTCCGCCAGGTCGCCGGCCAGCTCGCTGTCGAAGCGGGCCTCCAGCGCGGTGCGATAGGCGGCGGCGGCCTCGGCCAGCCGGCCGCGGGATCGTTCGGCATTGCCGAGCAGGATACGGCCCTGCCGGCCGACATCGCTGGCCGGGTCGAGGGCGGCGACGCGGCTGCGCAGCGTCTCCAGCATCCGGTCCTCGGCCTCCGCCATGCGCTGGCGCTCGACGAAGGGCACCGCCGGCATGTCGGGCGTGCCGCGCACCAGATAGAGGCCCAGCGCCGCGGCCGGCAGCAGGAAGATCAGCGCGGCGAGCAGTGCGGGGGTGCGGCCGGGCCGGATATCGGAGGCATCGGCGGCGCCCGGCGCCGCCAGAATGCGGCGCTGCACCTCCAGCTTCGCGGCGTGATACTGCGCCGGGTCGAGGCGACCCGACTCCGCCTCCCGCGCCAGTTCCGCGAGCTGGGACTGGTACAAGGCAAGGTCCGCCTCGGCGCGACCGCGCAGCCGGGCGGGGCGGATCAGCGCATAGGCGAGCGGCGCCAGGGCCAGCACCGCCAGCCCGCCGAGCAGAAGCCAGATCACGCCTTGGTTCCGTCCCTGTTCTCGATCCCCGCCTCGATCGCGGCGAGGCGTCGCTGTTCCTCCGCGCTCAGCGGCGCGGCGAGTGGTGGCGCGGTGCTGCCGCGGCGGGCCAGCAGGATCAGCCCGAAGCCCGCCAGCAGCGCCACCAGCGGCGTCGCCCAGAGGATCAGCGTGTTCCAGGCGAAGGGCGGCCGCAGCAGCACGAAATCGCCGTAGCGGGCATGCAGGAAGGACTTCACCTCGGCGTCGCTGTCGCCGGCGGTGATGCGTTCCCGCACCAGCAGACGAAGGTCGCGGGCCAGGCCGACCTCGCTGTCCTCGATCGACTGATTCTGGCAGACCATGCAGCGGATTTCGTAGCCCAGCGCCCGAGCCCGCGCCTCCTGCGCCGGATCAGGCAGCATGTCGGCGGGGTTCGACAGCGCGAAGGCCGAGAAGGGCGCCAACAGCAGCAGCAGACAGGCGAAGCGGGACAACGTCATGCGTGGCGGCGCAGCAGGATGCGCAGGTCCTGTTCCAACACCTCATCGGTGATCGGGCCGGCATAGCGCCAGCGGATCACGCCCTGAGCGTCGAGCAGGTAGCTCTCCGGCACCCCATAGACGCCCCAGTCGATCGCGACGCGGCCCGGCACATCCTGGGCCAGGCGGTGGAAAGGATTGCCGTGACGGCGGATGAACTGGAGGCTGTCGGGCGCCTTGTCCTTATAGGCGATGCCGAACACCGGCACGCCCTCGCGGGACAGCTTCATCAGCTGCGGATGCTCGATGATGCAGGGCACGCACCAGCTCGCCCAGAAATTCACCAGCACCGGCCGGCCAAGCCCGCGCAGATCGGCGGCACCGAAGCTGGCCACGCCGCTCTCCGGCAGCTCGGGCAAGGCAAAATCCGGCGGCCGCTGGCCAATGAGGGCGGAGGGCACGCCGCGCGGGTTGTAGGCGCCCGTGCGCTGGCGCTGCAGCGCCGTATAGAAGCCCACGCCCCCCAGCGCCGCGGCGATGAAGGGGGTGGTCAGCAGCAGCCGGCGGGCGAGCGGCGTCATGCCGGCGCCGCCGCGCGCGCGGCCGCACGGTTGGGGGCGGAAACGCGGACCCGGCGATCGGCGAGCGACAAGCCGCCACCCAGCGCCATGACGGCGGCACCGAGCCAGATCCAGGGAGCCAGGAAATTGTAGTGCAGGCGGATCACGGCGCGGCCGGTCGCGGCCTCCTCCTCCCCCACCACCGCATAGAGGTCGGCAATCAGATTGGTATGGATCGCGACCTCCGTCGTGTTCATGCGGGCGACGGGGAAGTAGCGCCGGGCCGGGCGCATCACCCGCACCTCCGCCCCGTCGCGCAGCAGGGTGATCTGGGCGCGGCGGGCGGTCCAGTTCGGCCCGACCTCGTCGCGGATGGCATCCAGACGCCATTCATAGCCGGCCAGCGTCACCGATTCGCCCGGTGCCATGGAGGCGAGGCGTTCCTGCGCCAGGCCCATCCCGGCAATGCCGGCGGCGGTGATGCCGATGCCGGCATGGGCGATGGCAGCCCCCCAGGCCGCGCGCGGCAGGCCCTTGGCACGGTTCCAGGCATTGCGAGGGTTGGTGCGGAACAGGGCGGTGCGGTCGGCGATATCGGCGAAGGCCGCCCCGATGACCCAGGCGGCGAAGGCGAAGCCCACCGCCGGCAGCACGCGCTGGCCCGACAGCAGCAACACCAGGAAGAAGGCCGCGAAGGCGATCACCGCGCACCACCACAGCTTCATCACAACGGGAAAAAACTGCGCCCGCTTCCAGGGCATCAGCGGCCCCGCCGCCATGGCCAGCAGCAGCGGCACTACCAGCGGGAAGCTGGCGGAATTGAAGAAGGGCGGTCCCACCGAGACCTTGCTGCCGAACAGCGCATCCGCGAACAGCGGCCAAAGCGTGCCGACGAAGACCACCGCCGTGATCGAACAGACCAGCAGGTTGTTCAGCACGATCGCGCCTTCGCGCGACACCGGCGCGAAGACCCCCGTGGGGATCATCGCCCGCGCCCGGAAGGCGAACAGCAGGAAGGCGCCGGCGAGGTAGAACATCAGCAGGCCGAGGATGAACAGCCCGCGCTCCGGGTCATTGGCGAAGGAGTGCACGGAATTCAGCACGCCCGAGCGCACCAGGAAGGTGCCGAGCAGGGACATGCCGAAGGCGATGATGGCCAGCAGGATGGTCCAGGTCTTCAGCGCCTCCCGCTTCTCCACCACGATGGCGGAATGCAGCAGCGCGGTGCCGATCAGCCAGGGCAGAAGCGAGGCGTTCTCGACCGGGTCCCAGAACCAGTAGCCGCCCCAGCCCAGCTCGTAATAGGCCCACCAGGACCCCAGCGCGATGCCGAGCGTCAGGAAGGACCAGGCCGCCAGCGACCAGGGCCGCACCCAGCGGCCCCAGGCGGCGTCCACCCGGCCCTCGATCAGGGCGGCGATGGCGAAGGCGAAGGTGACAGCATAGCCGACATAGCCGAGGTAGAGCAGCGGCGGATGCATCGCCAGCCCGATATCCTGCAGGATCGGGTTCAGCCCCTGCCCATCCGGCGCCGGCGGCCAGATTCTCTCAAACGGGTTCGACGTCCGGATCGTGAAGGCGAGGAAGCCCACCGAGATCAGCCCCAGCACGCCCAGCACCCGCGCCCGCAAAGCGGTCGGCAATTCCCGCCCGAAGGCCGAAACCGCGGCGCCACAAAAACCCAAAATCATGATCCAGAGCAGCAGGGAGCCCTCGTGATTCCCCCATGTGCCGGTGATCTTGTACAGCATCGGCTTGGCCGAATGGCTGTTCTGCACGACATTCGCCACGGTCGTGTCGTTGATGGCGTAGGAATACATCAGGCAGCCAAAGGCCGCCGCGATGGCCAGGCACTGGCCCAGCGCCAGCGGCGCGCCGACGGCCATCATCCGGCCATTGCGCATCTCCGCCCCCAGCAGCGGCAGGATCGCTTGGGCCAACGCCAGCACAAGGGCCAGCGCCAGGGCGAAATGACCAAGTTCCGCGATCATGAGCCGCGATCCACCCGGCCGGGGGACAAGGTGTTCCAGGTGGCGGCCGGCGGTGGCGTGCCCTGTTCGGGCTGCCAATGGCCGGCGCGCTTCAGCGCATCCGCGACCTCGGGCGGCATATAGGTCTCGTCATGCCGGGCCAGCACCTCTGTCGCGCGGAACTGGCCGTCCAGCCCGTAGCGCCCGGCGGTGACCACGCCCTGCCCTTCCCGGAACAGGTCCGGCAGCACACCCTGATAGGTCACCGGAATGGCATGGGCGCCATCGGTCACCCGGAAGCGCACGGTCGGCCGCTCCCCGGTTCGCCCTTCCTCCCGCACCACGCTGCCCGCCTCGACCAGCCCGCCGAGCCGAAAGCTGCGCTCGGGCGTCGGCCGTTCCGCCATGATGTCGGAGGGGGAGCGGAAGAAGACGATATTGTCCTGGAAGGCCGTCAGGGTCAGCGCGGTGGCGCTGCCCACCCCGATGGCGCAGAGCAGCAGAATCCAGAGGCGCCGGCGCTTGCGGGTCATGTCTCTCTCTCACCCCGGGGATCGAGGCGCTTCAGCTTCGCCACCGCCTGGCGTTGCCGCAGCACCGCCGAGATGGCGAGCACGGCGAAAACCACCAGGGTGCCGCCCCAGGATAGCGCGATATGGGCCCAGTGCATTGTCATGGATCAAGCCCCTAGGCTGGCACATCGGCGCGGCGGGCACGGGCCGTTTCCAGCGCCCGGATGCGGCGTTCCATCACCGCGGCCCGCGTCCGCGCCAGCACCACCGCGCCGAAGATCAGCGAAAAGCCGATGGCGCAGACCAGCAACGGATACAGCATGGAGACATGCATGCCCGGCGCATCCAGCCGGGTGACGCTGGCCGGCTGGTGCAGCGTGTTCCACCAGTCGACGGAGAATTTCACGATCGGCAGGTTCACCAGCCCGACCAGGGCCAGGATGGCGCCAGCCCGGGCGCCGCGTTCCGCCTCGTCGAAGGCGCGCACCAGCGCGGCATGGCCGAGCCAGAGGAAGAACAGCACAAGCACGCTGGTCAGCCGCGCATCCCAGACCCACCAGGTGCCCCACATCGGCTTGCCCCAGAGGCTGCCGGTGGCGAGGCAGAGCGCGGTGACCGCGGCGCCGACCGGCGACAGCTCCCGCGCCGCCAGATCCGCCAGCGGGTGCCGCCAGATCAGCGACATCAGGGACAGGATGCCCAGGCCGAGATAACCGCCCATGGCCAGCCAGGCCATCGGCACATGGACGAACATGATCCGGACCGTTTCGCCTTGCTGCCAATCCGCCGGCGCGAAGCCCAGCGCCCAGATGGTGCCCCAGGCCGTGACGCCCAGCGCGGCCGCCCAGAGCCAGGGCATGAGCCGCCCGGTCATCCGCAGGAAGCGCCCGGGATTGGCGAAGCGATGCAGGGACCGCGCACCGGAAGCGCCGGACTGGGCGGTCTGCGGGCCCGGCTTGGCGGGCGGTGTCAGGGTTCTGGCGTCCACATCCCTACACTAGGGCGGCTTCGCGCCGGATTGAAGCCGGAGCCGGAGGGCGTTACGTCCTTTCTGCCGATCCTGGCCGGGAGAGACTTCATGCTGTTCGCCATCAGCTGCACCGACAAGCCGAATTCCCTGGAACTGCGCCTGGCCACCCGGCCGACGCATCTGGAATACCTGAAGTCCAAGATGGCCGGCTTCGTGGTGGTCGGCCCGGTGCTGGACGCCGAGGGCAAGCCCTGCGGCAGCCTGCTGGTGGTGGAAGCCGCCGACCAGGCGGAAGCCGAGGCCCTGGCCGCCGGCGACCCCTATGCCAAGGCCGGCCTGTTCGAGACGGTGACGATCCGTCCCTTCCGCATGGTCTTCAAGGACGGGGCGATGGTGTGATGGCCGCTTCCCGCCAGTACTGGCTGGTGAAGTCGGAGCCGGACGCCTTTTCCTGGGACCAGCAGGTGGCGAACGGCATCGAGCCTTGGACCGGGGTGCGCAACCACATGGCCAAGGCGAACCTCGCCGCCATGAAGAAGGGCGACCTGGCCTTCTTCTACCACTCCAACATCGGCAAGGAGATTGTCGGTGTGGTGGAGGTGGCGAAGGAGGCCTATCCCGATCCCAGCGTGGAACCCGGCACCAAGGGCAGCTGGGTCTGCGTCGACATGAAGGCGCTGGGGCCGATGCCGAAGCCGGTGACGCTGGCCGAGATCAAGGCCGATCCGGGTTTTGCCGAACTGGCCCTGGTGCGGATGTCGCGGCTTTCGGTCATGCCGGTCTCGGCCGAGCACTGGAAGAAGCTGTGCAAGCTCGGCGGCTGGAAGGGGAAGTAGGGGATGCGGCTGGAAGGTTCCTGCCACTGCCAAAAGGTCCGCTTCCGCCTGGAAAGCGCGCATCCCTACCCCTATCAGCGCTGCTACTGCTCCATCTGCCGCAAGACCCAGGGGGGTGGCGGCTTCGCCATCAACCTGTCCGGCGATGCGGCGACGCTGAAGGTGCGGGGTGCCAAGCACCTGAAGGTCTACCAGGCCCGGCTGCGCGAACCGGGCCAGCGCGCCCGCAAAAGCCCTGGCCAGCGGCATTTCTGCGGCGAATGCGGCAGCGCGCTGTGGCTGTTCGACCCGCGCTGGCCGGAGCTGGTGCACCCCTTCGCCTCAGCCATCGACACCAAACTGCCGGTGCCGCCGGAACACACCCACCTGCTGCTCGGCTCCAAGGCGAATTGGGTGGAGCCCTGCTTCGCCAAGGGTGACCGGCGCCACAAGGACTATCCGAAGGAAAGCATCGCCGACTGGCATGCGCGGCTGGGGCTGGAAAAGTAATGAGCGACGTGGCGGCCGATGAACGGGTGCTGTGCTTTCTGGAGGACATCCCGGACGGCGAAAGCCGCGGATTCGGCCCGGTGGCCGGCGCCTTTACCGGGCTGTTCGCGGTGCGGCGGGGCCCAAAAATCTTTGTCTATGTGAATTCCTGCCCGCATGTCGGCCTGCCGCTGGACCCGGCGCCGCACCGCTTCCTGGACGCCAAGCGCAGCGCCATCATCTGCGCGGCCCATGGCGCGCGGTTCCGGATCGAGGATGGCGAATGCACCTCCGGCCCCTGCTATGGCGAGAGCCTGGAGGCAGTGCCGGCGCGGGTCGATGCCGCGGGGCGGGTGATCGTGCCGGCCGAGGCGGGGCTATAGGCGCGGCCCCAGCGCGAAACGCAAAGCGCGGTTGATGGCCAGCGGCAGCACGGACATATGCGTCTCCTCCGGCAGTTCCTCGGCCCGCGCCTCCATCGGCAGGGCGGCGAGCCGCGCCGCCATCTCCCGCGCGTAAGCCATGTGCCGGCCCCGATCGAGCCGTGCCTGCCGCGCCTCGGCATCGGGACGGGATTGCTGGAAGGGGGCGAGGCGCGTCTCGTATTCGCCCACCGCCATATATAGCCGCGGGTTGCCGCGCTCGGCGGCCGGCAGGGCGGCAAAGCGTCGTTCGGTGGCGAGCAGCGCCGCATCCTCCCAGTAGATCGTGGGGCTGATGGCGATCCAGGCGGCGAAGGCCTGGGGCCGCGTGAACAGGGCGTGCAGCACGAACAGCCCTCCGAAGGAATGGCCGAAGATCGCCTGCCGCGCCGGGTCGATCGGGGCGCGGGCGGCGATGGCGGGCTTCAGCTCCGCCTCGATGAATTCCAGGAACAGGTCGGCCCCGCCGGTGCGCACCTCCGGCCCGCCGGGCGTATGCGGCGGGAAGCTGCGGCCGGGGGGCGGGGAATAATCCCAGGACCGGCGGACGCTGTCATAGGGCGCCTCGGTCGGATAGCCGATGCCGACCAGCACGGCATTGGCTATCCCGGTGCCGGCCGGATAGCCGGCCTGCACCCGCAGCGCATCGACTGCGATGCCCATCACTGCATTGGCGTCCAGCAGATACAGCACCGGCCAGCCGGCCTCCGGCGCCGGGCCGGCGGGGCGGTGCAGGAAGATGCGCCAAGGCGGGCCGCCGGCGCGCGGCGCCAGGTCGAACTGCACGGTGCCGGGCAGAACCATCGGCTGCTCCGCCTGCGCCCGCGCCAGGGCCAGCGCTGCCAGGGCGCCGAGCAGCCCGAAACCCACGCGTCGTGTGAGCATCAGAAGCGATAGCCCAGCCGCGCCAGCACCGTGCGCCCGGCGACGTGGTAGCAGATGCCCGGCTGGCAGTTATAGGCCTCGCGATCCGTCAGATTGGTGCCGTTCAGCGACAGGCGCCACCGGCCGATATCGTAGCGCACCGCCGCATCGAGCATGACATAGTCGCTATTCTCCGCGGTATTGGCCGTGTCCCGGTAGCTCGGTCCGTTGTAGCGAATGCCGCCGCCGAAACTGACGCCAGAAAGCGGCCCCTCCGGCATGCGGTAATCGGCCCAGAGCGTTGCCAGGACTTCCGGGATGCCGACCGGCCGCTTGCCGAGGTCGGCACCATTGCTCTTCGTCACCTCCACATCCTGCCAGGTGGCGGAGGCCAGTACGCGCAGCTGGTTGTTCACCGCGAACTGCGCCTCCAGCTCCACGCCGCGGGAGCGTTGCTCGCCGGTCTGGACGGAGAAGTTGCGGTTCACCGGGTCCGTCGTCGTGCCGTTCTGCACGGTGATCTCGAAGCCGGAGGCGGTGAACATGTGCTCCGTGCCCGGTGGCTGGTAGCGCAACCCGGCCTCGATCTGCGTCGCCTCGGTCGGCACGAAGGGCGTGCCCAGCCGGTCCACACCGAGCGTCGGCAGGAAGCTCTCGGCATAGTTCACGTAAGGCGCGATGCCATTGGGAAACAGATGCACCAGCCCCATGCGCCCGGTGAAGGCGTTCGGCGTCTGGGTGGTGGCCGTGCCGGTCACGCGGTTTTCGGATTCCGTCTCCGTCCAGTCCTGCCGCGCGCCCATGGTCAGCACCCAGCGTTCGCCGAACCGGATCTGGTCCTGCGCATAAACGCCGATCTGGTGCTGGGTCTGTGTGCTGCGGGTGGAGAAGGCGGCGCGCGGCACGAAGATGCCATAGACCGGGTTGGCGAGGTTCAGCGACGGCGCGGCGCCATAGCCGATGTTGAAGTCGGAGGTGGTGTACTGATAGTCGAGCCCCGCCAGCAGCGTGTGGCGCAGCGGCCCGGTGGCGAAGCGCAGCTCCGCCTGATTGTCGACGGTGACATTCTCCAGGCTCTCCTCAAGGAAGGCGCTGGCGCGGGAGACGGTGAGGCCATCGGCGCTGGTGCCGGTGCCGTAGAGATAGGCGGAGGTCAGCGTCGCCTGGCCGTAGCGCAGGTTCTGCCGCAGCGACAGCGCCTCCGACACCCGGTGGTCCAGGCGATAGCCGATCTGGTACTGGCGCTGGTCGAAGCGGGCGAAATTCGGGTCGTCGGTGCGGATATTGGTCGGCGTGCCATCGGGCCGCGTGTAGTAGCCGGCGCTCGCCACGCCGCGGTCATCCAGGATGGAGGAGAGGATGGTCAGGCTGGTGTTCTCGGTCGGCCGCCAGGTCAGGGCCGGGGCCAGGTAGAAGCGGTCGTCGCGGCCACGCGGGATTTCCGAATCGCTGTCCCGCACAACGCCGGTCACCCGGTACTGGAAGCGCGGATCGCCGGCGATCGGACCGGTGCTGTCGAATTCCGTCTGGTAGCGCGAATGATTGCCGACCGAGACCGCCACCTCATTCGAAGGTGTGGCGGAGGGCATGCGGCTTACGCGATCGATCAGCCCACCGGCCGGCGCCTGGCCGTAGAGCACGGAGGAGGGGCCGCGCAGGATCACCAGCCGGTCCAGCCCATAGGGTTCCGTGCGGAAGCCGATCAGCCCGGGGCTGAAACTCTGCCGCATCCCGTCGCGGTAGTCGCCCAGCGTGGTCGCCGCGAAGCCGCGGATGTAGATCTGGTCGAAGCGCGGGTCGAAGCCGAAGACGCCGGTGGTGATGCCGGCATTGTAGCGCACCGCCTCCGGCAGGCTCTGCGCGCCGGTCGCCTCGATCAGGTCGCGGGTGACGACGGAGACGGATTGCGGGCTTTCGATGATCCGCGTGTCGGTCTTGGTGGCCGCGGTGCTGGAGGTGGCGCCGAGCGGCCGGTCGCCGGGGGCGGAGACGCCGATGCGCGGCAGGGTGGCGCTGGGCTGGGCAGGACCTTCTTCAGCCGCCGGCACGCTCTGGGCCAGGGCGGCCCCCGGCAAGGCGAACATCAGGGCCAGGGTCGCGGCGTAGCGTGGCGGACGAGGGCGGAAGGGGTGAGGCATTCTGGGTTCCAGCGCGAATTTGGCTGGAGGTTTATTGCGAATGCCTCTCACTATCAACACAGAAGCCTGACATGATGTCCATCGGCAATGGAACGCTGCCCCACCCTTTCAGCGTGGATTGACGCGGCTGGTCCAGGGCTGGGGCTGGTAGTCGGGCAGGATGCGGCACACGCCGGTGGCGCGGCTGGCCAGGCTGTCGCAGCGGCCGCGGATGTCGCTCGGATTGGGGCGGCGACGGGTTTCGGCCCATTGGCGCAGGGCGGCGGCGCTCGCGGCGTAGATCGGGCCGGAGAGCTTGGAATGCTCCATTTCCTCGGTGAAGACCTGCAACAGCAGGTGGTCGGTGCCTGCTTGTTCCAGCGTGGCGCGATAGGCGGCCTGGTGTTCGACGAAGGCGGTGCTGTCCTCGATACCGTGCAGGGTCAGGACCGGGATGGCGATCTGGCCCGTCGGATCGCCATCGGCGGCCAGACGCGCGAGGGCGCCGGGGTCCGGAGTGATGCGGGGGATGCGGGCGTTGAGACCGGCATCGTCGGAAGTGCCGCTGTAGCGGACATGGGCATTGCCGAAGGCGCTGCGCCCGTCCGTCATCTGCCAGGCGATATTGGCGAAAAGGGTGGTGGCCCAGGCCAGGTGGCCGGGGATGGCCCATTCGGGGATGCGGCTGGCGGCGGTGAGGTCGGCCAGGGCGCGGCGCTGGGCCGGGCTGCGGTCCTCCGCCGCGCGGTCGGCGCCGGTGCAGGCCAGGTAGCGGTCCATCAGCTCCTCCCGCGTCATCGCGGCACCTTGGGCCAGACCGAGGGTGACGGGGTATTGCGGCTCATCGGCGCGGGGGTGTGTGCCGCAGATGGCCTGGTAGGCGGCGCGCAGGTCGACCCGCATGTCATAGGCGCGGCTGGGTCCGGCGAGCACGCCGGAGGTCAGCAGCGCGGCCTGCCAGGGGCGCGTGCCGTCCGGGCCGGGCTCGTTCAGGGTCTCGATCGCCTTGGCAGCGACCGCGGCGCCCCAGGACTGGCCGTGCAGCAGGCTGAAGCGGATCGGCCCCAGCACCTGTTCGGCGATGCGGCGGGCCTCCAGCGTATCCTCCCCGGCGCGGCGGATGCCAAAACCTTCGCGGCGACGGCTGGTGGAGACCCAGGCCCAGCCCTGGTCGAGGAATTCGGTGTAGCGGAGCAGGTCTTCGTCGGTGGTGTCGCGCGCCGGCGGGGCCATGCGCGGGCCGCCGAAGATGTGGGTGACGAGGCCACCATTCCACGCGGCCGGCCGGGCAATCAGCAGCCAGGCACCGTTCGCGTCACGGCCGCGCAGGCAGGTGGTGCTCTCCGCCAGGCCGGGCGGGCATTCCGCGGGCGCGGGCGGTTCGGCGGCAAGGCCAGGCCCGACGAGGAACAGGGCGATGGCCGCGACCAGGGCGGCCCGGCCAGCCCGCATCACGCAGGCGTACCCTCCACCGGCACGCCCGAGACGTCCTTGGTGGTGTGGATGGTCTGCAAGGTCTGCACCCGCAGCACATGGGGCGCGCCGGTCAGCCGCCCGGTCAGGGCGTTCTCATGCGCCGTGTCGCGCGCCACCAGCCGCAGCATGAAGTCGCCGCCGCCGCGGATCATGTGGCATTCGCGCACTTCCGGCCATTCGCAGACCATCTGCTCGAAGGCCTGCAACACCGACTGCTTCTGCGTCTCCAGCCCGACCAGGGCGAAGAAGGTGATCTCCCAGCCCAGCACCTGCGGGTCCAGGTCGGCATGGTAGCCGCGGATCACGCCCTGCTCCTCCAGCCGGCGCACGCGGCGCAGGCAGGGCGGGGCGGAGAGGCCGACGCGGCGGGCCAGCTCGACATTGGTCATCCGGCCATCGGCTTGCAGCTCCGCCAGGATCTGGCGGTCCACCTCGTCGATATCGGGTGAAAGGTCCTCGGTCATACAGGCTGTCATGTCCCGGCTGGGGTTCGCGACGCAATATCCTTTCGACATCGCCGTTCCACAAGACGCACTCCATCAAAAGACACCCATATCCGCCGTGTTCGCCCCGGCGAACTGCCTGCGGCTTGAGCATTTGGCCGGCACAGCCGATATGCAGCGCAACGCTTTGCCTCCAGCCGGATCAATCCCGTGTCCCAGACAATCGCCACCCGCCTGCTGATCCTCGGTGCCGGCCCCGCCGGCTACACCGCCGCCATCTATGCTGCCCGCGCCGGGCTGCGGCCGCTGGTGGTGGCCGGGTTGCAGCCGGGCGGCCAGTTGACCATCACCACCGAGGTCGAGAATTTCCCGGGCTTCGCCGAGCCGATCCAGGGCCCCTGGCTGATGGAGCAGATGCAGGCCCAGGCCACCCATGTGGGGGCGGAGGTGGTGCAGGATGTCATCACCGCCGTCGATCTCAGCCGCCGTCCCTTCCGCTGCACCGGCGATTCGGGCCGGGTCTATGAGGCGGAGGCGATGGTCATCGCCACCGGCGCACAGGCCCGCTGGCTGGGCATTCCGGGGGAGAAGGAGCTGTCCGGCTTCGGCGTCTCCGCCTGCGCCACCTGCGACGGCTTCTTCTATCGCGGCAAGGATGTGGCCGTGGTCGGCGGCGGCAATTCCGCGACGGAGGAGGCGCTGTACCTGTCCAACCTCGCCCGCCACGTCACGCTGATCCATCGCCGCGACAGCCTGCGGTCGGAGAAGATTCTGCAGCAGCGGCTGTTCGAGCGGCCGAATGTCTCCGTCATCTGGGACACGGCGGTGGACCGCGTGCTGGCCGATGACAGCGGCCGCGTGGCGGTCGCCCGCGCGCTGGCGCTGCGCAACCTGAAGACCGGCGAGATGCGGGACCTGCCGGTGCACGGCCTGTTCGTGGCGATCGGGCACGACCCGGCAACGGCGCTGTTCAAGGGCCAGCTTGGCATGGATGAGGAGGGCTATATCCGCACCACCCCCGGCACCACCCAGACCACCATCCCGGGCGTCTTCGCCGCCGGCGACGTGCAGGACAAGATCTACCGCCAGGCCGTCACCGCCGCCGGTACCGGCTGCATGGCGGCGCTGGAGGCGGAGAAGTTCCTGGCGCATCTGCCGGCCGTGGAGGTCGAGGCGGCCTGATCCGCCGGGGCTGGACGGAGCGTCACAGGCATTTTTGCGCCTTGAGGACGTAAGCCTGGGAAAAAAACGCCCGAGCTGTCATCGGCATGCTACTCAAACTTAGTCTTGGCATGGCAGCTTGCTGGACGAATCGGCCCCGCGAGAGGGCGCCGGGAACTGACACAGGGAATCGGGCGCAGGCATGCCGTTGGATTGGGACAAGCTGCGCGTTTTCCACGCCGTCGCCGAGGCGGGTTCCTTCACCCATGCCGGGGAGACGCTGAACCTCTCCCAATCCGCCGTCTCCCGCCAGATCCAGGCGCTGGAGGAGGCGTTGCAGGTCCCCCTGTTCCACCGTCACGCTCGCGGCCTGATCCTGACCGAACAGGGCGAGACCCTGAACCGCGCGGTGCGGGAGGTTTTCGCCAAGCTGGCGATGACGGAGGCGCTGCTCACCGAAAGCCGGGAACGGCCGACCGGCCGGCTGAAGGTCACCACCACCACCGGCTTCGGCAGCATCTGGCTCGCCCCTCGTCTGCGCCGCTTCATGCAGATGCATCCGGATGTGACGCTGACCATCGTGCTCGACGATGCCGACCTGGACCTGGCGATGCGGGAGGCCGATGTGGCCATCCGCCTGCATCCGCCGCGGCAGCCGGACCTGATCCAGCGCAATCTGGGCAATTTCGGCTGGCGCGTCTGCGGGGCGCCCGACTACCTGAAGACCGCCGGCATGCCGATGCGGGCCGAGGACCTCGATGCGCATCGCATGATCGTCTACGGCGATTACCGCCCGCCGGTGGAAAGCGTGAACTGGCTGCAGGAGGCCGGGCGACGCCCCGGCTCCACCCGCCGCGCGGTGCTGGAGATGAACAGCCTGCCCGGCATCCTGGCCGCCGTGCGCAGCGGCCTCGGCCTCGCCGCCCTGCCCGATTACATGGGGGAGGAGCTGGATGGGCTGGTGCAGGTTCTGCCGGAGCTGAAGTCGCCGCGGATCGAAGCCTATTTCGTCTATCCGGAGGAGCTGCGCCATTCGAAGCGCGTGGCGGTATTCCGCGACTTCCTGGTGGCGGAGCTGGCGGGGCCGGCACGGCTGCAACAGGCCGGGTGATCGCCAATTGCGATCGTTCGATTGAGATCTGTGAATAGCGGGGTTGTATTAAGGGTTCCATGCGCGCACCGCATGGCGGCTAGCGCTTTTTCACCCAACCCTTTTGCCGCAGCGCACACTATGTAGGGGGTGTTCCGGCGGCGACGCTGGATCAGGGTCATTCGGGTCTCCCGAACCCCTTCGTCTCCCAGACGTGAAGCCTCCCTGTTTGACTTAGGCCGCTACCCCAACGGGTTGGCGGCCTTTTTTTTGGCCCGCCGGTTCGCACCCTCGGGCGGCGGGAGGCTATCCCTCGACGAAGAACTGCGGATGTGTTGCGCGCAGGCGATCAGCCTCCGCGAAGGTGCCGGAGAGATGGGCGCGCAGCCTCGCCTCGGCCCCTGCCTGATCTCCGTCGAGGATCGCGGCGACCAGCGCCTCATGCTCGCGCAGCACGGCGGTCGTCTTGCCCGGCTCCGGCAGATGCAGGCAGCGCAGGCGGTCCAAATGGCCGCTGCGGCTGCGCACCAGCTCCCGCAGGCCTGGCACACCGGCGGCGGTGAACAGCACGGCGTGGAAGGCCTCGTCGGCCTCGGCGAAGGTCGCGGCGTCGGCGGCGGCCGGCACCAGGCTCGCCATGCGCGCGAGTTCGTCGGACAGCGCCGCCGCCAGCCCCGGCGTGGGCGCGCGGGTCAGGCGGCGCACCACCTCCAGCTCCAGCGCCAACCGCAGGAACTGCGCCTCCCGCGCATGGGCGATATCGATGCGGGACACGCGCGTGGCGGATTGCGGCACCACATCGATCAGATGTTCCGCCTGAAGGCGGATCAACGCCTCCCGCACCGGGGTCTGGCTGATGCCCAGCCGCTGGGCGATGGCGATGCGGGACACCACCGCACCTGGTGGCAGGGCCAGGGAGATCAGCGCCGCGCGCAGCCGTTCATAGGCGATATCCGCGGCGGTCCGGCGCGGACCGACGGGGGACAGCGCCGCGAGTTCGGGCTCCAGGCCCGGGGCATCTGGGAGAAAGGAGTTCATCGCAGCCGTTCCTTTACCAGACGTCGCCGCAGCGGCCAGATTCGATATTGACGCCTCTCAATCTAACATATCAGATACCAGTGTCTGAATGCGAGCCCGGTGCTGAGCGAGGCTGCGCAGGACAAAGGAAACGCCCATGCATCGTCATACGCGCCGCCTGATCCTGGCCGCCTGCGTCTCGCTGACCGCCCTGCCCGCTTTCGCACAGGGCCGCGCCTGGCCGAGCCAGCCGATCCGCGTCATCGTCCCCTTCGCCGCCGGCACGTCCGATACCGTCGCCCGGTTGGTCGGCGCCGAGATGTCGAAGACGCTCGGCCAGCCCGTTGTCATCGAGAACCGGCCAGGCGCCGGCGGCAATATCGGCGCCGAGGCCTGCGCCCGTGCCACGCCGGATGGCCACACCATCTGCCTCGGCACCATCAGCAGCCACGCCATCAACCCGGCGATCTATCCGCGCCTGCCCTATGACAATCTGCGCGATTTCGCGCCGATCACGCAGCTTTCGGCGCAGCCCAACGCGCTGGCGGTGACGGCGAATTTCCCCGCCCATACGGTGCAGGAGCTGGTGACGCTGCTGCGCAGCCGGCCGCCGCGCGACATTGCCTTCGGAACTTCCGGCGTCGGCACCTCCGTGCATCTCGCCGGCGCGCTGTTCGGCCAGTTGACGGGGACGGAGCTGGAGCACGTGCCCTATCGCGGCAGCGCGGGGGTCGCCACCGCCCTGATGAGCGGCGAATTGCCGATGGCCTTCGACAACCTCTCCTCCGTCCTACCGCTGGCGCGGGAGGGCAAGCTGCGCATCCTCGGCGTCACCTCGCTGCAACGCTCCCCCGCCGCGCCGGACCTGCCGGCGGTGGCGGACACGGTGCCGGGCTTCGAGAGCCTGTCCTGGAACGGCTTCTTCGCACCCGCCGCGGTGCCGGCGGAGATCATCCTGCGGCTGCATCGCGAATCAGTCGCGGCGTTGGCACAGCCTTCGGTCGCCAACCGCTTCCGCGACCTCGGCATCACCGCATCCGGCACCACGCCGGATGCCTTCCGCGATTTCGTGGCCAGCGAGACCACACGCTGGCGCGACGTGGCGCAGCGCGCGCGCATCCAGATCGACTGACAGCCTTCCCGATCGAGACGCTTTTCCGGAGCCATGATGACTGACACGCCCCGCAAGACGCCTGAGGAATTGCGCAGCGCCCGCTGGTTCGGGCCGGCCGATCTGCGTTCCTTCGGCCACCGGTCCCGCACCATGCAGATGGGCTACGCGCCGGAGGAATGGCAGGGCCGGCCGGTCATCGCCATCGTCAATACCTGGTCCGACCTGAACCCCTGCCACACGCATCTGCGGCAGCGGGCAGAGGATGTGAAGCGCGGCGTGCTGATGGCCGGCGGATTCCCGGTGGAGCTGCCGGCGCTGTCGCTCTCCGAGAGCCTAGTGAAGCCCACCACCATGCTCTACCGCAACATGCTGGCGATGGAGACGGAGGAACTGCTGCGCAGCCATCCGATCGACGGCGCCATCCTGATGGGCGGCTGCGACAAGACCACGCCGGGCCTGCTGCTCGGCGCCACCAGCATGGACATTCCCGCGATCTTCGTGCCCGCCGGCCCGATGCTGCGCGGCAACTGGGGCGGCAAGGTTTTGGGCTCCGGCTCCGACAGTTGGAAATACTGGGACGAGCTGCGCGCAGGGAAGATCACGCAGCAGGACTGGCTCGGTGTCGAGGCCGGCATCGCGCGCAGCCACGGCACCTGCATGACCATGGGCACGGCGAGCACCATGACGGCGATCGCGGAATCGGTCGGCATGGTGCTCCCGGGCGGGTCTTCCATCCTCGCCGCCGATGCGGGGCATATCCGCCTGTGTTCCGAAAGCGGACGGCGCATCGTGGAGATGGTGTGGGAGGATCTGACGCCGAAGCGCATCCAGACCCACAAGGCTTTTCTCAATGCCATCAGCGTTGCCATGGCGATGGGCTGTTCCACCAATGCGATCATCCACCTGATCGCCATGGCGCGCCGCGCCGGCCACGACGTCGGCCTCGATGATTTCGAACGTGCCAGCCGCGTGGTGCCCGTGATCGGCAATGTCCGCCCCTCCGGCAGCACCTATCTGATGGAAGACTTCTTCTACGCCGGCGGCATTCTGGGGCTGATGGAGCGGATGCGCGAGCATCTGCACCTGGACTGCCTGACCGTTTCCGGCCGCACGCTCGGCGAGAACATCGCGGGCGCCAAAGTCTACAATGACGACGTGATCAGGCCGCTCGACAATCCGATCTATGGCGAGGGGTCGCTGGCGGTGCTGAAGGGGAACCTCGCGCCGGATGGCTGCGTCATCAAGCCAGCGGCGATGGACCAGAAATTCCTGAAGCACAGCGGCCCGGCGCTGGTCTTCGACGACTATCCCAGCATGAAGAAGGCGGTGGATGACGAGACGCTCGACATCACGCCGGACCATGTGCTGGTGCTGCGCAACGCCGGGCCGCAGGGCGGGCCGGGCATGCCGGAATGGGGCATGCTGCCGATGCCGAAGCGGCTGCTGAAGGAAGGCCATCGCGACATGCTGCGCCTGTCCGATGCGCGCATGTCCGGCACCAGCTACGGCGCCTGCGTGCTGCACGTGGCGCCCGAGAGTTTCGTCGGCGGCCCGCTCGCTTTGCTGCAGACCGGGGACATCGTCGAGGTCGACGTGGACGCGCGCAGCATCAACATGCGTGTCTCCGAGGAAGAGTTGGCGCGCCGTCGCGCCGCCTGGACCCCGCCGCCGCCACGCTTCGAGCGTGGCTATGGCTACGCCTTCACCAAGCATGTGCAGCAGGCCAATGAAGGCTGCGACTTCGACTTTCTGCGAACCGATTTCGGCGCCCCCGTGCCCGAGCCGGTCATCTACTGAAGGACACGCCATCATGGCACTCAGCGAAAAGACCCGCGACCTGCTGCGCAAGGTCAGCACCGCCACCGTCGCCACCATCCTGTTCAAGCGCGGCCTGCGCGGCCAGATGATCCAGGGCGTGCTGCCGCTGCATCCGGTGACGGAAAGCATGGTCGGGGAGGCGGTGACCGTGCGCTACATCCCGGCGCGGGAGGATCTGAACACCCTCGACGTGTTCCGCGATCCCACCCATCCGCAGCGCCGCGCGGTGGAGAATTGCCCGGCTGGCAAGGTGCTGGTTTTCGACAGCCGCAAGGATGCGCGCGCCGCCTCCGCCGGCGCCATCCTGGTGGGCCGGCTGAAGGCGCGTGGCGTCGCCGGCGTGGTGAGCGATGGCGGGTTTCGCGATTCCGCCGAGATCGCCGCGCTGGGCATCCCCGCCTACCATCAGCGCCCCTCAGCGCCGACCAATCTCACGCTGAACCAGGCGGTCGATATCGATGTGCCGATCGCCTGCGGCGATGCGCCGGTGTTCCCGGGCGACGTGATTCTCGGCGATGCCGATGGCGTCATCGTCATCCCCGCGCATCTGGCAGAGGAGATCGCGGCGGAAGCGACCGAGATGACCGCCTATGAGGATTTCGCCGCGGCCAAGGTGGCGGAGGGCCGCAGCCTTGTCGGGCTGTACCCGGCGACCGATCCCGCCAGCCTCACCGAATTCGCGACCTGGCGCCAGAACCGGGGCGTCTGACAACAAGAAACAGGAGGAGACCGCCATGATCACCCGTCGCCTTGCCCTCACCGCCACGCTCGCCACGCCTTTCCTCGCGCGCCCCGCTCTCGCCCAGGCCGCGACGCTGAACGTGAACTCGGCGCTGACGGCGGATGATCCGCTGTTCAAGGGCCTGGAGGCCTTCAAGCAGGGCGTCGAATCGCGCAGCGGCGGCCGCATGCAGGTGCGGCTCTATCCCTCCTCCCAGCTCGGCTCGGATGAGGATGTGCTGGAACAGGCACGCGCCGGCGCCGGCGTGGCCGTGGTGGTCGATGGCGGCCGCCTCGCCCCCTTTGTGCGCGAATTCGGCATTCTGGGGGCGCCCTATATCGCCAACGGGTTTCCGGAACTCCGTAAGCTCGCCATCTCGCCGCTGTTCGACCGCTGGGCGGACCGGCTGCGCACGGCCTCCGGCCACCAGGTGCTGTCCTTCAACTGGTTCCAGGGCGACCGCCACCTGCTGACCAATCGCGCCATCTCCGCTCCCGCGGATCTCAACGGCCTGCGCCTGCGCACGCCGGGCGCGCCGGTCTGGCTGGAAACGATCCGCGCCATGGGCGCGACGCCCACGCCGCTGCCCTGGACGGAGGTCTATTCCGCCCTGCAGCTGCGCGCGATCGACGCGGCAGAGGCGCAGTACCCGGCGCTCTGGGGCTCGCGGCTGTATGAGGTGGTGCGCTTCATCACCAAGACCTCCCACATCAATCTGATCACCGGGTTGATCGGGTCCCGAATCTGGTTCGACCGTCAGCCGGCCGATCTGCGCGCCATCCTGCGCGAGGAGGCAGTGAAGGGCGGCGATACCGGGTCCCAGGCCACGCTCGCCTCGCTGGAGGATTTCGAGACGCGGCTGAAGGCGCAGGGCCTCACCGTCACCACGCCGGACCTGGCGCCGTTCCGGGAGGCGACGAAGGTGGTCTATGACAAGCTGAACTACACGGCGGTGCGCCGTGAGGTTGAAGCCGTGCTGGCGGGCTGAGGACATGCGCGCACTGGAAAAGGCGGAGGAGACGGTGGGCATCGTCCTCTTCGCCGGCGTCTGTCTGCTGGTGCTGCTGGGCGCCGTCACCCGCACCCTCGGCGTGCCGCTGATCTGGGCGGTGGATGCAGCGCAGCTGCTATTCGCCTGGACCGCGGTGCTCGGTGCCGATGTGGCGCTGAAGCGTTGGCAGCACATTGAGATCGACATTCTGGTGCGCGCCTTCCCCGCCTCCGTCCGGCGCCTGCTGGCCTATGCCTGGCTGGTGCTGATCGCCGCCTTCCTGGCGGCGCTGGTCTGGCTGGGGACGGAGCTGACGCTGCTGAACCTGGAACGGGAACTCGGCGACACGCCGCTATCCTATGGCTGGGTGACGGCGGCGATTCCGGTGGGGGCGGCGCTGATGCTGCTGACCACCGTGGTGCGGCTGCTGCGCGGGCTGATGGGCCGGCAGGCGATCACGACCGGCGGAGTGGATGGGATGGTCCTGTGACAGCAATCGTCAGCGGGGCGTTCTTCGTCCTGATGTTCCTGGGCATGCCGGTGGCCTTCGCGATCGGCAGCGCCGCTTTCCTGTTCTACATCTTCGGGCCGATGCCACCCGGCATCGCGGTGCAGCGGATTGTCTCCGCGACGCAGTCCTTCCCGCTGCTCGCCGTGCCCTTGTTCGTGCTGGCCGGGCATCTGATGAACGAATCCGGTATCACGGAACGACTCATCAAGCTGGCCAGCGTGCTGGCCGGCTGGATCCGCGGCGGGCTGGCGCAGGTGGCCATCGCGCTGTCGGCGCTGATGGGCGGCGTCTCCGGCTCCGCCGTGGCCGATGCGGCGATGGAGGCGCGCATCCTCGGCCCCTCGATGCTGGCCCGCGGCTATTCGCGCGGCTTCACCTGCGCGGCCATCGCCGTGGGGTCGCTGATCACCGCGACCATCCCGCCCAGCATCGGGCTGATCCTCTACGGCTTCCTCGGCAATGTCTCGATCGGGCGGCTGTTCGTCGCCGGGCTGGTGCCGGGCATCCTGATGACGTTGTTCCTGATGGTCACGGCCTGGATCGTCGCCACGCGCCGCGGCTATGCGCCGGAACGCACCACCCTTCCTTCGGCGAAGGAGGTGGTGGTTTCCGTGTGGGAGAGCAAATGGGCGCTGGCCTTCCCGGTCTTCCTGATCGTCGGCATCCGCTACGGCATCTTCACCCCCTCCGAGGCCGGTGCCTTCGCCGTGGCTTATGCGGTGGTTATCGGCACCGTCGTCTACCGGGAACTGACCTTCGCCAAGGTGGTCGCGGCGCTGCGGCACAGCCTGACCGATACCGGCATGATCATGCTGATCATCATGTTCTCCGCCATGATCGGCTACATGATCACCCTGGAGCGTGTGCCGCAGGACGCCACCGCCTTCCTCGCCGGCCTGTCCTCCAACCCGCAGGTGCTGATGCTGCTGCTGGTGGCCTTCCTGGCCTTCCTCGGCATGTTCCTGGAATCCACCGTCGTCACGCTTCTGCTGACTCCGATCCTGGTCCCCGTCGTCACCCGGCTCGGCATCGACCCCGTGCATTTCGGCATGGTGATGATGACCACGGTGACGCTGGGCGGCATGACACCGCCGGTTGGGGTTGCCATGTACACGGTCTGCGGCATGCTCGACTGCCCGATGGACGAATATACGCGGGAGGCCCTGCCCTTCCTCGGCGCCGTCATCGCGCTGATCGTGCTGATGGTGTTCTGGCCCGGGCTGGTGCTGTTCCTGCCCAATCTGGTCTTCTGAGGGAAAGCGGGCATGGAGGAGACCTGGCGCTGGTTCGGTCCGCTGGATGACATCTGGCTGGCCGAAATCCGCCAGACCGGCGCCACCGGCATCGTCACCGCGCTGCATGACATCCCCTATGGCGAGGTCTGGCCGCTGGATGCCATCCGCGAACGCCAGCAGGTGATCGCCGATGGCGGCATGCGCTGGAGCGTGGTGGAAAGCCTGCCGGTGCATGAGGATGTGAAGCGCGGTACCGGCGACCTGCCACGGATCTTCGCCAACTATCGCGAATCGCTGCGCAACCTGGGCCGCGCCGGTATCCGCACGGTCTGCTACAATTTCATGCCCGTCCTCGACTGGACCCGTACCGACCTCGCCTTCCTGATGCCGAGCGGTGCCGTGGCGCTGCGCTTCGATGCGGTGCGGCAGGCCGCCTTCGACGTATTGATGCTGCGCCGCCCGAATGCGGAGGCGGACCACCCCCCCGCGGTGCTGGAGGCCGCGATACGCTGGTTCGCCGCGGCTGGGGAAACGGAAACGGCGAATCTGCTCGCCTCCGTGATGGCGGGGCTGCCTGGCGCCTATGACCGCTACGACATCCCCGGCCTGCGCCGCATGCTGGCCAGCTATGCCGGCATCGACGCCGCCGCGCTGAAAGCCAATCTGACACGTTTCCTGACGGAGGTTGTGCCGGCGGCGGAGGAGGCGGGCATCACGCTCTGCATCCATCCCGACGACCCGCCCCGGCCGATCCTGGGCCTGCCGCGCATCGTCTCCACCCATCGGGACCTGGCCGATGTGGTGGCCGCCGTCCCCTCCCCGGCCAATGGCATCACCTTCTGCACCGGCTCGCTCGGCGCCGGGCTGGACAACGACCTGCCGGCGATGGCGCGCGCTTTGGCGCCGCATGTCGCCTTCCTGCATCTGCGCAATGTCCGCAAGGAAGCCGATGGCTCCTTCCACGAGGCTGAGCATCTCGACGGGGATGTCGACATGCCGGCGGTGCTGGATGCCTTCCTGGCGGAAGAATCACGACGCAAGGCCGAAGGCCGCGCCGATGCCAGCATTCCCTTCCGTCCCGATCACGGCCATCTGCTGCTCTCCGATGTCGGGCGCCCCACCCATCCCGGCTATCCGCTGATCGGCCGGCTGCGAGGGCTGGCGGAGCTGCGTGGCGTGATCGCCGGGCTGCGACACCGGGCCGCATGAGCCCGCGCCTGTCCGAGGCGACGCTGCACCTGCTGCCGGGCGCGGTGGCAAGGCCGGGCTACGACCGCGCGGCGGTGACGCCGGGCATCGTTCATCTCGGCCTCGGCGCCTTCCATCGCGCCCATCAGGCGGTGATGACGGAAGCGGTTCTGGCCGCCGGCGCGCGGGATTGGGGCATCGTCGCCGCCAGCCTGCGCAGCCCGGAGACGCGCGATGCGCTGGCGCCGCAGGACGGGCTGTTCACCTTCGCGCTGCGCGAGGACAAGGCCCAGCAGCTTCAGGTCATCGGCGCCCTGCGCGGGCTGCATGTGGCGCCGGAGGACCCGGAGGCGTTGCTCGCCGCGCTGGCGGCGCCTGCGACCCGCATCGTTTCCCTGACCGTCACCGAAAAAGGCTATTGCCACGACCCCGCCAGCGGCGCGCTGGATGAGGCGCATCCCGATATCCGCCACGACCTGGCGGCGCCACACAGCCCACGCTCCGCCCCCGGCTTTCTGGTGGAGGCGCTGCGCCGTCGCCGTGCCGCCGGCACGCCGCCCTTCACCGTCCTGTCCTGCGACAACCTGCCGGCCAATGGCGCCACGGCGCGGGCCATCACCGCCCGCCTCGCCACGCTGCGCGACCCGGAACTAGGCGCCTGGGTTGCGGAGTCCGTGGCCTTTCCCTGCACCATGGTGGACCGCATCGTGCCCGCCACCACCGCCGAGGACCGCGCCGGCATCGAGTCCGCGCTGGGCCTTCAGGATGCCTGGCCGGTGCTGGGCGAGCGCTTCTGCCAATGGGTGATCGAGGATCATTTCCCCAGCGGCCGCCCGGACTGGGCGATCGGCGGCGCCAGCTTCACGGCCGATGTGGCGCCTTTCGAGGTGATGAAGCTGCGCCTGTTGAACGGGGCCCATTCGGCGCTGGCCTATCTGGGCTATCTGGCGGGGCATGAGACGGTGGCCGATGCCGCCAACGACCCGGCCTTCGCCGGCTTCCTGGACGGGCTGTGGCGCGAGATCCGGCCGCATGTCGCTGCGCCCCCCGGCGTCGATCTCGCCGATTATTGCACGCGTCTTGTGGGCCGCTTCCGCAACCGGGCGCTGCGGCACCGGACCTGGCAGATCGCGATGGATGGCAGCCAGAAGCTGCCGCAGCGGCTGCTGGACACGGTGCGGCACGCCCTGGCGGCCGGGCAGCCGATCGACCATCTGGCGCTCAGCGTGGCGGCCTGGATGCGCTATGTGATGGGGGTGGATGAGGCGGGCGCGGCCATCGATGTCCGCGATCCGCTGCTGCCGAGACTGCGGCTGGCCTGCGCGCCCGGCCCGGCGGAGTCCGCGGCCGTGGTCCAGCGACTATTCGCCATCTCCGCGATTTTCGGCGACGACCTGCCGCGCCAGCCGACCTTTCAACGGGCGGTGGAAGATGCGCTCCGCCGCCTGATCGAGGGCGGCAGCCGCGCCGCCATCGGGGCGCTGCGGGGGCCATAAGGCGACCGGCCGACAGGCTCTGGACGCCTGCCCGACTTGGGATGATCGTGCCACCAGGCGGTCCCGCCGCGCCCCGGCGCAGGCGGCGACCCGCCTGATGCCGAAAGAAGCCGCCGGAAAGGCGGCGCACCAAGGGGAAGATTCGCCATGTTCCATCGCCGCGCCCTTCTGGGTGGCCTCGCTCTGCCGCTGCTGGCCCGCCCCAGCCTGGCCCAGACCTGGCCCGACCGGCCCGTGAGGCTGGTGGTGCCCTATGCCGCGGGCGGCCCGACCGACACAGTCGCGCGGCTGATGGCGGAGCGGATGTCGAACGCCCTGCCGCAGCGGGTGGTGGTGGAGAACCGAGCCGGCGGCGGCGCGCTGATCGGGACGGAGGCGGTGGCCCGTGCGCCCAAGGATGGCAGCACGCTGCTGTTCACCACGGTGGTCCATGCCGTCCACCGCGCCCTGCACGGCGCCCGCCTGACCTTCGACCCCGGCGCGGATTTCACCCCGGTGGCGCTGGTGGGCGTGGTGCCGCAGGTCATCATGGTGCCGCCAGGCAGCCCGGTGCGGGACATGGCGGGGCTGCTGGACTTCCTGCGCGCCGGCCAGCATGCCTATGGCAGCAGCGGCGCCGGCGGGTCCTCCCATCTCGGGGTGGAGCTGCTGAAAAGCATGACGGGCGTGCAGGCAGAGCACATCCCCTATCGCGGCACCGCGCCGGCGGTGGTGGACCTGATGGCCGGGCGCATCGCCCTGGTGATGGACAGCGTCGCCACCGGCGCGGCGCAGGTGCGCGGCGGCACGCTGCGCGGCATCGCCACCACCGGCCCGCGCCGTTCCTCCGCCTTGCCCGACCTGCCCACGGTGGCGGAGACGGTTCCGGGCTTCGCCGCCACCACCTGGAACGCGGTCCTGGCCCCCGCCGGCACGCCGGCGCCGATGATCGCGGCGATGTCGGAGTCCATCTGGACCGCGCTCGGCGAGGCCGCCGTGCAGTCCCGGCTGGCGGAGCTCGGCGTGGAAGTGCCGCCGGCCGCCGAGCGCAACCCGGCCGATGCCGGTCGCTTCATCGCGGCGGAGACAGCGAAATGGGAGAAGCTGATCGCCGAGGCGGGAATCCGCGCCGAATAGGCGCCGCCTACGCGACCGGCCCCAGCGTCTCGAACAGCCGTACGAACAGCCTGGTGCGTGGCACCAGGCAGCCGGTCAGGATGTATTCGCCAAAACTGTGCGGCCCGCCGCCGATCACGCCAAGTCCGTCCAGCGTCGGCACGCCCAGCGCACCCGTAAAATTGCCGTCGCTGCCGCCGCCGGCCACACGTTCCCCCAGTACCGGGAAGGGGCCATCGGCGGCCAGGGCCACGGCCTGGTCGTACAGCGCCTGGCCGGCCGCGGTCTTGGCGAAGGGTGGGCGGGACAGGCCGGGCACCACCTCCAGCACCACATCCGGGTCGTGCGGACGCAGCGCGAAAAGGGCGTCGCGCAGCTCCGCCGCCTCCACCGCCGTGGGCACCAGGGCGTAGCAGATGGCGCGGCATTCCACCGGCACCATGTTCTCATGCGTGCCGCCGGAGATGGTGCCGATATTGACGTAGAAGTTCCGCGCGTAATCGGTCAGCGCCTCGATCGCTAGCACCTGGCGGGCCATTTCGCGGATGGCGGAACGGCCCTCCGCATGGGTGGCGCCGGCATGGGCAGGGCGGCCGATGGTGCGCAGGTGGTAGCGCGCGATGCCGTGGCGGCCGACGGTCAGCTTGCCGCCCTCGCCGGAGGGTTCGGCCACCAGCACCGCCGTGTGGCGCAGCGCCTCCGCCTCGATCGCGGCGCGGGAGGAGGGGCTGCCCGCCTCCTCATCCGGAATCATCATGAAGCTGACCGGCAGGCGCGGCCGGCGGCCCTGGGCGTGGATATGTTCCAGCGCGGCCAGCGCCATCGCATTGCCGCCCTTCATGTCATAGATGCCGGGGCCATAGGCGCGGTCGCCCTCCACCCGGAAGGGCAGCCTGCCCGCCAGGGTACCGACCGGATGCACCGTGTCGATATGGCCGAGCAGCAGCAGGCCGGGGCCGGGTTCCTCGCCCTCGATCCGGCCGATCAGGATGTCGGCATAGCCATCCGTGCCGGGAATGCGCTCGATTCGGGCGCCGATGGCCCGCAGCTTCGCCTCCACATGGTCGGCCATGCGGTTCACCGCGGCGACATCCTGGGTCGGGCTTTCGATCTCCACCCAGCCGCGCAGGGCGGCCAGCAGCGCCGCTTCGGTCAATTCCTGCATCGTTTCCCCATGTCGTTCCGGCCCGACACCATCAGGTCGCGCGGAGTCTTCGGCAAGACCGCCGTTGCACGGGCGGGTCCGCTCGGGCATAGGAGCCTCTCCCGTCTGAACCACGCGGGAGAGAGCGGTACGGTGGCCCCCAAGGGGCTGGCGGGCCGCCGCCGAAGGCGCAACCGGCCCCCGGAAACGCTCAGGCAAAAGGGCCGCGTGGGATGTCGCCGAAAGGTGGCGACGGGTCTCTGGAAAGCTCGCCCTTCGAACGGGGGGCGGCACCGACGGAGTAAGGCGCGGTCCGCAAAGGACCAGGCCGAATCTCTCAGGTCACCGGACAGAGGGGGGTCACGGAACACCCGGCGCCATTTCGGCGGTGGGAAGCCTTTGGGGGCACCGTGGCCGATTCCGAACTGTTGGAGACCCCGCTCGCATCGCTGCACCGGGAACTGGGCGGGCGCATGGTGCCCTTCGCCGGCTATGCCATGCCGGTGCAATACCCCGCCGGCATTATGGCGGAACATCTGCATACGCGGGCGAGCGCGGGCCTGTTCGACGTCTCCCATATGGGCCAGGCCGAGCTTCTCGGGGATGGCGCCGCCGCGGCCCTTGAAAAGCTGACGCCGGCCGATGTGCAGGGGCTGAAGCCCGGCCGGCAGCGCTACGGCGTGCTGATGACGGAGACCGGCGGCATCCTCGATGACTTCATGGTCGCCAATCGCGGCGACCGGCTGTTCCTGGTGCTCAACGCCTCCCGCAAGCATCTGGACATTCCGGCGATCGAGGCGGTGCTGCCCGCTGGCGTCACGCTGCGGCCGCTGCCGGACCGGGCGCTGATCGCCTTGCAGGGGCCGCAGGCGGTGGCCGCGCTCGCCACGCTGGCGCCCGGCATCGCCGCCATGAAGTTCATGGATTTTGCCGAGCACAGCATCGCCGGCGTGAACTGTCTGGTCAGCCGTAGCGGCTATACCGGCGAGGATGGCGTGGAAATCTCCGTCCCGGCCGAACAGGCCGACATGCTGGCCAAGGCGCTGCTGGCCCTGCCGGGCGTGCAGCCCGCCGGCCTCGGCGCGCGCGATTCGCTGCGGCTGGAGGCCGGGCTCTGCCTCTACGGCAACGACCTGGATGAGACGACCAGCCCGGTCGAAGCCAATCTGGTCTGGACCATGGGCAAGCGCCGCCGCATGGCCTGGGACTTTCGGGGGGCCGAGCGCTGCCGGGCCGAACTCGATAGTGGGCCGGCGCGTTTGCGTGTCGGCATCCAGCCGGAAGGGCGCCAACCCGCCCGTGGCCACACGCCGGTGCAGGCCGGTGGCGCGGTGGTCGGCGAAATCACCTCCGGCGGCTTCGGCCCCTCCGCCAATGCCCCCGTCGCCATGGGCTATGTCGCGCGCGGCGCGGCGGCCGATGGCACGGCACTCGATCTGATGGTGCGCGGCAAGGCCCTGCCCGGCCGCGTCGCCGCCCTGCCCTTCATCCCCCACCGCTACGCGCGCTGAAAAGGTCCCGAGACATGGCCGAGCTTCGTTTCACCAAGGATCATGAATGGGTGCGGCTGGAGGGCGATATCGCCACCGTCGGCATCACCGACCACGCGCAGAACGCGCTGGGCGATGTGGTCTTCGTCGATCTGCCGGAAGCCGGCCGCGAAGTCACGGAAGGCGAAGCCTGCGCGGTGGTCGAGAGCGTGAAGGCGGCCTCTGACGTCTACGCCCCCCTCGCTGGCCGCATCAGCGAGAGCAATGCGGCGCTGGGCGAGAATCCCGCGCTGATCAATTCCGACCCGACCGGGGAGGGCTGGTTCTTCAAGCTGACCGCCATCGATGCCGCCGCCGTGGCCGCGCTGATGGATGAGGCCGCCTACGCCGCCTTCGTGGACGGCCTGGCATGAGCGCCATCGCCGACCTCGCCGCGCTGGAGGACAAGGGCGAATTCGCCCGCCGCCACATCGGCCCCTCCGACTCGGAAATCACCACCATGCTGAAGGTGGTGGGCGCCGAGAGTCTGGAAGCGCTGGCCGCCCGCACCGTGCCCGCCGCCATCCGCAGCAGCGCGCCCTTGCCGCTGCCGCCCGCGGCGACGGAAGCGGAGACCATTGGTGAGCTGCGCGCCCTGGCTGCGAAGAACCGCGCCGACATCAAGTCGCTGATCGGCATCGGCTATCACGGCACGCTGACGCCGCCGGTCATTTTGCGGAACGTGCTGGAGAATCCTGGCTGGTACACGGCCTATACGCCGTATCAGGCCGAACTGGCGCAGGGCCGGCTGGAAGCGCTGCTGAACTTCCAGACCATGGTGACCGACCTCGCCGGCCTGCCGGTGGCCAATGCCTCCCTGCTCGATGAGGGCACGGCGGCGGCGGAGGCGATGGCGCTGGCCCATGCCGCGACGCGCGGCAAGTCCGACACCATCGTCATCGCAGCCGATGTGCATCCGCAGACGCGCGCCGTGGTGGCGGGCCGTGCGGAGCCGCTGGGCTTCCGCGTGCTGGTGACGAAGCCCGCCGAGATCATCGCGACGGTGCGGGCCCAGAAGCCCTTCGCGCTGCTGCTGAACTATCCCGGCACCACCGGCGAAATCCGCGACCTGACGCGGGAAATCGCGGCGGTGCATGAAGCCGGTGGCCTGGCCATCGTCGCCGCCGATCCGCTGTCGCTGGTGCTGCTGACGCCGCCGGGCGAGATGGGCGCCGATGTCGTCGTCGGCTCCACGCAGCGCTTTGGCGTGCCGATGGGCTTTGGCGGGCCGCATGCCGGCTATATGGCGGTGAAGGATGCGCATAAGCGGCTGATGCCCGGGCGCCTCGTCGGCGTCTCGCTGGATGCCGCCGGCCAGCCGGCCATGCGCCTCGCCTTGCAGACGCGCGAACAGCATATCCGGCGCGAGAAGGCGACGAGCAATATCTGCACAGCCCAGGTGCTGCTGGCCGTCATGGCCAGCATGTATGCCGTGTGGCACGGGCCGGAAGGCCTTGCCCGAATCGCCAAGCGCGTGGCGCTGCAGGCGCGGCTGCTGGCGGGGGCGGCGAAGCGCGCCGGCTTCGCGCTGCGCCATGCCGACTTCTTCGACACCATCTGCATCGAGGCCGGCGGCAAGGCGGAGGCGCTGATCGCCGGCGCCTTGAAGCGCGGCTTCAACCTCGCCCGGCATGAGGGTGGCGGCGTCGGCATCGCGCTGGACGAGACGGTCACGCGCGAGGATCTGCTGGCGCTGGTCGATGCCATCGCGGAGGCCGGCGGCCAGGCCGCGCCGAAGCTGGATGGCATCATGCCCGAGGGTGGCTTCCCCGCCGCCCTGGCGCGCAGCAGCGCGGTGCTGACGGCGGAGGTGTTCCGCAGCCATCACGCGGAACACGCCATGCTGCGCTACCTGAAGCGGCTGGAGGACAAGGACGTCGCGCTGAACCGCAGCATGATCCCGCTGGGGTCCTGCACGATGAAGCTGAACGCGACGGCGGAGATGATCCCCGTCACCTTCCCCGGTTTCGGCAACATCCACCCCTTCGTGCCGGTGGATCAGGCGACCGGCTATCTGGAGATGATCCGGCGGCTGGAGAGCTGGCTCTGCGCCGTCACCGGCTTCGCGGCCGTGTCCTTGCAGCCGAATGCGGGCAGCGCGGGTGAATATGCGGGCCTGCTGGCGATCCGGTCCTGGCACCGGGCGCGTGGCGACCTGCATCGCGACATCTGCCTGATCCCGTCCTCCGCCCATGGCACCAACCCGGCCTCCGCCGTGATGGCGGGCATGAAGGTGGTGGTGGTGGGCTGCGACCGGGACGGCAATGTCGATCTGGATGACCTGCGCGCCAAGGCGGAGCAGCATGCGGAGAAGCTCGCCGCGCTGATGGTCACCTACCCGTCCACGCATGGCGTCTTCGAGGAAGCCATCCGGGAAATCTGCGCCCTGATCCATGAGAAGGGCGGGCAAGTCTATATGGACGGCGCCAATATGAATGCGCAGGTCGGGCTGACCAGCCCGGCCGCCATCGGCGCCGATGTCTGCCACCTGAACCTGCACAAGACCTTCTGCATCCCGCATGGCGGCGGCGGCCCGGGCGTCGGCCCGATCGGCGTCGCCGCGCATCTGGCGCCCTATCTTCCGGCGCATCCGATGCTGGCGGAGGCGGGGCCAGGGGCCACGTCGCATGGGCCGGTGGCGGCGGCGCCCTTCGGCAGCGCATCGATCCTGCCGATCTCCTATGCCTATATCCGCATGATGGGGCCGGATGGGCTGAAGCGCGCGACGCAGGTGGCGATCCTCAACGCCAACTACATCGCGACCAGATTGTCCGAGCATTACCCGGTGCTGTATCGTGGCAGCCAGGGCATGGTCGCCCATGAATGCATCCTGGATTGCCGCGGCTTTCAGCAGAATGGTGGCGCCTCGGTCGAGGATATCGCCAAGCGTCTGCAGGATTACGGCTTCCACGCGCCTACCATGTCCTGGCCGGTGACGGGCACGCTGATGGTGGAGCCGACCGAGTCGGAGACGACGGGCGAGTTGGATCGCTTCATCGCCGCCATGGTCGCGATCCGCGGCGAAATCCGCGCCATCGAGCAGGGCCGCATGGACCGCGCCGACAACCCGCTGAAGAACGCGCCGCACACCGCCGCCGAGGTGATGGCCAGCGACTGGTCGCACCCCTACACGCGCGAACAGGCCGCCTTCCCCCTGCCCTATGTGGCGCGCCAGAAATACTGGCCCCCGGTGAAGCGGGTGGACAATGTGCATGGCGACCGCAACCTGGTCTGCACCTGCGCGCCGCTGGAAGCCTACGCCCAGGCGGCCGAGTAGGTGGACGATCTCTTCGCCAAGGGCGAGGCGGTCGGCGCGCTGTTGAAGGCGCGCCGCGAGACCGTGGCGGTGGCCGAAAGCTCCGCCGGCGGGCTGGTCTCGGCCAGCCTGCTCGCGGTGCCGGGGGCCAGCGCGTATTTCCTCGGCGGCGCCGTGGTCTATACGGCGACCGCGCGGGAACAGCTTTTGGGGATCACCGCCGCCGACATGGCGGGGATGCGCTCCTCCTCCGAGCCCTATGCGATGCTGCTGGCGCGCACGCTGCGTGCGCGCTTCGGCACGGTCTGGGGCATCGCGGAGACCGGCGCCTCCGGCCCCACGGGCAATCGCTATGGCGATGCGGCGGGGCATAGCTGCCTGGCCGTCAGCGGACCGGTGGAAGCCGTGGCGACGCTGGAAACCGGGCATGGTGACCGTGCCGCCAATATGCGGGCTTTCGGCGCGGCGCTGCTCGACCTGTTCGAAAAGACACTTGAGGGGCGGTAGGCGCGACGGCGTCCCGCGATATAGGATTGCCTCCAGGCCGGGCGCTGGTCCCGGCAGGAGGAAATGTCATGACCAAATGGGGTGCCGCGCTGGTCGCGGCCTGTCTCGGCCTCGGCGGCGTCGCCCAGGCGCAGCCGATCGCGCTGGAGCGTTTCGGCTCCTTCCATGTCGGTGGACGCCAGGTGGAGCTTTCGGGCCGCCCCGTCCGCGAATACCTGCCGACCGTGGGCAGCGCGCCGCTGCGCATCGACCCGAACGGCGTTCACATGGTGGGGCAGATGTATGCCCGCTTCATGGTGCCCGCCCCGCAGCGCGGCGCGGCGCCGCTGATGCTGTGGCACGGCGCCTACCTGACCGGCGTCACCTGGGAAACCACGCCGGATGGCCGGCCAGGCTGGGACGAGTTCTTCCTGCGACGCGGCTGGGCCACCTATGTGACGGATGCGGTAGAACGCGGCCGCAGCGGCGCCGCCATGGTGCCCGAAATCTACGCCCCGCCGCTGCACCTGCCGGCGCAAAACCCCTGGGAGCGCTTTCGCATCGGCACCGGCGCCGGGTCCTACGCCACGCGCAGCGTTTTGGCGGGCAACCAGTTCCCAACCGACCACTACGAGGCCTTCACGCGGCAGGTCGTCGCGCGTTACCTCGGCACCGATGACGATGTGATCGCGGCCTATATCGCGCTGCTGGAGCGCGTTGGGCCTTCGGTGGTCATCGCGCACAGCCAGGGCGGCGCTTTCGCCTGGCAGGTGGCACAGCGGCGGCCGGACCTGTTCCGCGCGCTGGTCCTGATCGAGCCCGCCGGCACCGGCGATGTGGCGGAGGCGGCGAAGCTGAAGGATGTGCCGCAGTTGCTGGTCTATGGCGATTATGTCGAGCAGGACCCGCGCTGGTCCGTCATTCGCCGCAACGCCCGCGCCTTCGCCACAGCGATCCAGGCCGCCGGTGGCGCGGTGGAGGATGTGGACCTGCCGAGCCGCGGCATTCCGGGCAACAGCCACATGCTGATGATGGACCGCAACAGCGACCAGGTGGCGGCGCTGGTGCAGGATTGGCTGGCGGCGAAGGGGCTTTGGCGGTAGCGCTGGGCCGCCTGGCCCCAACCCCGACCCTCCCCCGCGAAAGCGGGGGAGGGAGAAGTGGTCAGCTCAGCTTCAAGTCGGCGGCGCCCGGCAGATAGGCGCTGGTGTAGAGCTCCTCCGGCGAGGGCCGGCGCGGAAACGCATAAACCTTCTCCAGGATGTCGAGGGACCGGGCCAGGCGGGTCGGGTCCATGGCGGACAGGCCGTGCTGCTTCACATGGTCGGTCATGATGAGCTCGGCATTCACCAGCCGCGCCCGCTCCTCCTCCAGCGCCTGGTCCACCAGGGGCTCCGTCGCCTTCACCGCGACGGCGGAGCCGGCCGGATCGGCGACCATGGATTGCACGCCGCGCGCCATGGCGCGCACCACGCCGCGCACCACAGCCGGGTTGGCCTCGGCATAGGCGCGCGTCGTCATGATGCAGTTGGAATAGAGCGGCACGCCGTAGTCCCGGTAGCGCATGATGCGCTGCTGCGCCTCCGTCATGCCGAGCCCCTTCAGGCTGATGACGGTGGAGCTGACGAAGCCGGTGATGGCATCGGCCTGGCCGCGGATCAGCATCGGCTCGCGCAGCGGCGGCGTCACGCTGATCCATTGCACCTTGGCCGCATCGAAGCCGGCGGCCTCGGCAAACACTGGGAAGATCTGCCGGCCCGCATCACCCTCCGGCGCGGCGATGCGCTTGCCCTCCAGATCCTTCGGCGTGCGGATCGGCCCATCGGCACGGGAGACGGCGACCAGCGGCAGCCCGTCAAAGACCATCAGCACGCACATCATGCCGACCGAGAGATTCTCCGCCGCGAACTTCGCCATGGAGGAAAAATCGCCAAAGCCCATGTCATAGGCGCCGCCGCCGACATCGATCGGCACGCGGCCGGAGCCGAAGCCGCGCGAGAGGCGGATATCCACCCCCTCCTCGCGAAAGAAGCCGCCGCGTTCCGCCACCTGGGCGAAGGCGGTGGAGCCGCTGATCGCCCAGTCCAGGCTGAAGCGGCAGATGCGGCCCTGGGCCCGGGCATCGCGCCCCGAGATCAGGGCCGCGGTGGCCAGGCCGGCGCCGAGGGCGCCACGTCGCGTGAGCATATGCGGATGTCCCTGTCTCAGGTGGTTGCGAGTTCCGGCATGCGCGCCGGGGCGGAATAGGTCTCGACGATGGCGCGCAGCTTCTTGCGCGCGAGGTTGCCGGCGCGGTCCTGCGGCATGCCCTGTTCGGGCGTCTCGCCCGGCATGATCGGCACATCGGCGCGCGTGGCTTCGAGGATGATCTTGTCCTCGGTGGTCACGCGGCGGTCGAAGGCGATGGCGGCGGCGGCGGGGATATCCGCCTCGCTGTCATTCCTGATGCAGAACTGGGTGAACAGGATGCGCTTGTCGCCCAGCGGCGTCGCCGTGGTGAAGATGATGTGCTGCAGCCCGTTGGGATAGGTGATGTGCAGCTTGCGGCAGTTCGGCGCCCACCAGGTGGCGACGCGCTTCCGCACCGTCGTGTCGCTGTCGATGCCCGTGTAGCTCTTGCCCTCGCTGCGATTGGCGATGGGCACGGTGGCGCGGGAGATCAGGCCGAAGTCGAATTCCTCGATATCCTCCGGCGGCGGCACCGGCTGCTTGATGTCGCCCTGGGTGCCGCGATGGACGAAGGCGACATGGGCGAGGTCGAACCAGTTGTCGACGAGGCGGAACAGCGACATGTCCCAGGCCTCGTGGAATTCCTGGATGACGCGGTAGCCACCGTCATCGGCCTCCGGCAGTTCCGGGATGCCCATCAGCGGGTCCTCCACCGCCACCCAGACGAAGCCGTAGCGCTCCGCGACGTGGTAGGATTTCACCCGCGCGCTGGCGGGCGGCGCCACTTCCGGCCGCTGCGGGATCAGCGTGCACTGGCCGGCGGCGTTGAATTCCCAGCCGTGATAGGGGCAGGCGAGGGAATCGCCGTGCAGCTCGCCCAGCGACAACCGCGCAGAGCGATGGCAGCAGGCATCCTCCAGTGCGGAGACGGTTCCATCGGCCGCGCGCCACAGCACCATCTCCTCCCCGAACAGGGCGAAGGGCTGCGGTCCCTCATCCAGCTTTTCGACAGGCATCGCCACGTACCAGAAGCGGCGGAACACGGCGGCATCACCGATCTTCATGGGGGTCTCCCAGCCCGTTACCGGGTCAGGGAGATGCAACCTGCATGCCAGTGGTTGACGCAGCCTAGGCGGGGATCGGCACGCGCCCCGCGATCGGGTCCAGCAGGCTCTCGATCTGCGCCGACTCGGCCCATTCCAGCCCCACCGTCACCACCGTGACGCGGGAGCGGAATTGCGGCGGGATGCGCACGAAATCCTTGCGCGTGGTCACCGGCAAGGCGCGGGCGGCCTCCGCCTGCTTCAGCAGGTCCTGGATTTCCTCGGCATCGTATTGGTAGTGGTCGCCGAAGGCCTCGCGGCCCGCCAGCACGGCGCCGGCTTCCTGCAAGGTGGTGAAGAATTTCCGGGGGTTGGCGATGCCGCAGAAGGCGTAGACCGGCTGGCCGCGCAGCATCGCCGCCTCCGGCCCCGGCACCAGCTTGGCATGCAGCACGCGCAGCCCCGGCGGCAGCATGTCCAGCGCGCCGGTCTCATCCTCGCCGATCAGCACCGCGGCCTGGCAGCGCGCGGCGGCGGCAGCCACCGGTTCGCGCAGCGGGCCGGCGGGAATGATGCGGCCATTGCCGAAGCCGAAGCCGCCATCGATCACCAGCAGCGACAGGTCCTTGGCCAGGCCCGGATTCTGCAGCCCGTCATCCATGACGATGCAGCGGGCATTGGCGGCCACGGCGGCCTGGGCGCCGGCGACACGATCGGCGGAGACCCAGGTGGGGCGCACATCCGCCAGCAGCAGCGCCTCATCCCCCACCATGGTGCTGTCATGCGTGGCGGGGTCGACCCGCAGCGTCCCCTTGGTGGTGCCGCCATAGCCGCGCAGCAGGAAATGCGCCGCGACACCGCGATCCGCCAGCCGCCGGCCGAGATCCAGCGCCACGGTGGTCTTGCCCGCGCCGCCGGCGGTGGCATTGCCGCAGCAGATCACCGGCACGGGCGCCTGCCAGCCGGGCCGCGCCATGCGCCGCGCCGTGGCCTGCGCATAGAGCGCGGAGAAGGGGGACAGCAGCAGCGGCATCACACCGCCGCCGCCCGCCCAGAAGGCGGGTGCTCGCATCAGGCCTTGACCATCCGGTTCCGTTCACCCGTTCGCCGATGCGGGGGTCGCGAAGCAGCCCCCGCGCCAAGGACCGCCCGCAGGGGCGGCCCCACTTCTATGCCGGATCCTGTCCACCCGGACCGGGCGGGGACCCCTTGCCATCCGGCAGCAGCTTCAGCAAAGCCGCGGCCACTTCCCCTGGCAGACCTTCCTGGCCGGCCGCCACCTGGGCGGCGGCGGCGGCCATCGCCTGGCGCCGGGGCCTATCGGATAGCATGGCCGCCACCTGCTCCGCCAGCGCCCCCGCCGTGGCGGCCATCTGGGCCGCGCCGCCCGCCGCCAGCAGCCGCGCCACCGGCTCCTCGAAGTTGAAGGTGTGCGGGCCGAGCAGGATCGGGCAGCCGAGCCGCGCCGCCTCCAGCGGGTTCTGGCCGCCATGCGGCACCAGGCTGCCGCCGATCAGCGCGACATCGGCCAGCCGGTAGAACAGGCCCAGCTCGCCGAGCGTATCCGCCACGTAGACGGCGACATCCGCCGTCGGCGCCCCGCCCGCCGCCCGGCGCGCCACGCCCAGCCCCTGCCGCGCCGCCTGATCGGCCATGGCCGCGCCGCGTTCCGGGTGGCGGGGCACCAGCACCGTCAGCAGGTCCGGCCAGGCCGGCGCCAGCAGCGCATGGGCGGCCAGCACCAGCGCCTCCTCCCCCGGATGGGTCGAGGCGGCGAGGAAGACGGGGCGGTCGCCCATGGCCTCGCGCAACTCCGCCAGCACCGCATCATCCGCCGGCAGCGGCGGCGCGAAGGCCTTCAGGTCGCCCCAGCACAGCGCATCCCTCGCCCCCAGCGCCGCCAGCCGCGCCCGATCCCCCTCCGACCGCGCCAGCACCAGGCCGAAGCTGCCCAGGATCCAGGCGGCGCTGCGCGGAAAATGGCGCCAGCGGGCGAAGGATCGCGGGCTCATCCGCCCGTTCAGCAGCGCCAGCGGCAGGCGGCGGGCTCGGGCGGCGCCGAGCAGATTGGGCCAGAGCTCGCTTTCCACCAGCGCCCCGGCATCCGGGCGCCAATCATCCAGGAAGCGCGCCACCCAGCCCGGCACGTCCAGCGGCAGGAAGCGATGGGCGATGCGCGGGAAGCCCTCTGCATCCGGCCGGGTCAGGGCCGGCGGCAGGCGGCGGCGCAGCGCCTCCGCCCCCGTCACCGTGCCGGTGGTGACCAGCAGGCGTAGACCCGGCTGGCGGGCCAGCAGCGCCTCCAGCAAGGGCAAGGTAGACAGCGCCTCCCCCACGCTGGCCGCGTGTAGCCACAGCAGCGGGCCGGACGGGCGGGCGGCGCCCAGGCCGCGGCGTTCCGGCAGCCGGGCCGGCACCTCCTTGCCACGCTTGGCGCGGCGGGCGAGGTGGCCGTTCAGCAGCGGCGCGGCCAGCAGGGTGGCGAGGCGCCAGGCCAGGATCGGCAGGGTCATCGGCGCGCCGCCGGCTCCGTGACGCCGCAGATGCGATCGGCCTCGGCGCAAGCCGCGGTCAGTGCGGCGGCTATAGCGGGCAGCGCCGCCTCCGCCGCGTCGCGCGGCACGGTGATAGGCGCGCCGCAGACCAGGACGCCACGGCCGAAGGGCAGCGGCAGCATCATGCGGTCCCAGGAGCCGAGGCGGCGATGCGCCGTGCTGGCCGCGCCCACTGGCACCACCGCCACGCCAGAGACGGCGGCAAGCTGCGCCACGCCCGGCGCGGCCTGCCGGCGCGGCCCGCGCGGGCCGTCCGGCGTGATGATGACGGGATGCCCCTGGCGCAGCGCCCGCAGCAGCCCGACCAGCGCCGGCGCGCCGCCACGACGAGAGGAGCCGTAGATCATCTCCACGCCGAAGCGAGCGACGGCAGCACCGATGAAGCGGCCATCCCGGTGCCGGCTGACCAGCACCCGCGGCCGCAGCGCCGCCGCGCGCGGCTCGGCGGCCCGCGCCAGCGGGAACAGGGCCGGCACCAGCGGCAGGCGTTCATGCCAGAAGGCGAGGATCAGCGGCTGGCCTTGCGCCACCAATGCCATGGCGGGCTCCGCACCCAGAAGCTGCCAGCGCGTGGTCCGCACCACCAGAGACAGGTACAGCCCGAGCAGCCGCGCCAGGCCCCCCTGGACCGCCGGATGCCGGATCAGCTTGCGCATCATGGGCGGAGTCGGAGACACGCCATGCCAAGGCCGGTAGCACGCCCTGACGCAATCGGGAAACCACCGCTCCCTCGGGCTCAGCCGCCCGACGTCAACAGAAGACCAGGCTGTCGCGAAAGCGCCGGGCGCAGGCGGCCCAGGAGAATTGCGCGGCATAGGCACGGCAGGCAGCACGGTCCAACGCCATCGCCCGCAGGCAGGCCGCGCGCAGATCGGCATCCAGCGCACCCACGGGATGGTCGCCGATGACATCCAGTGGCCCGGTCACCGGGAAGGCCGCCACCGGCGTGCCGCTGGCCAGCGCCTCCAGCAGTACCAGTCCGAAGGTGTCGGTCAGCGAGGGGAAGACGAAGACATCGGCCCGCGCATAGGCCCGTGCCAGCGCGCCATTCTCCCGCCATCCGGTGAAATGCGTGTCGGGGAAGCGCCGCATCAGCGCGGCGCGCTGCGGCCCATCCCCCACCACCACCTTGCTGCCGGGCAGGTCGAGGGCGAGGAAGGCTTCGAGGTTCTTCTCTACCGCCACACGACCGGCGCAGAGGAAGATGGGGCGCGGCAGGTTCTCCCAGTCCTCCGCCACGCCATTCTCCGCCGCCGCCGGCTGGAAGCGCGCGAGATCGACGCCGCGTGACCATGGCACGACATGGGCAAAACCCCGCTGACGCAGCTCCGTCGCCAGGGTCGGCGTTGCGCAGAGCGTACCGGCGCCGGCCGCGTGAAAATGCCGCATCAGCGCCCAGGACCAGGCCTTCGGGATCCGGGTGCGGGCGTGGAGATAATCCGGAAACTTGGTGTGGAAGGAGGTGGTGAAGCGCCAACCTCGCGACCGGCAGATGGCGCGCATCGCCCAGCCCAGCGGCCCCTCCGTCGCGATATGCACGGAATCCGGCCGGAAGGCCTCGGCCATGCGGGCCAACTTGCGGCGTGGCGCCAGTGCCAGGCGGATTTCCGCATAGCCCGGGGTCGGGATGGTGGCGAAGCGGTCGGGACCGATCACCTCCACCACGTCACCGAGGCGCGTCAATTCCTCCACCACCGTGGCCATGGTCCGGACCACGCCATTCACCTGCGGAAACCAGGCGTCGGACACGACGAGGATGCGTAGCGGACCCGCCGCGGCCGTCATCTCCGTCTCCTCGAGCGCACCCATCCCCCAAACCGACTGCGCGTCCAATGGTTCCCCTTCGCCGCAGGCACCTCATGCGTCCCCCCGATGCCTGAGATGGCCGCGTGGCGGAAGGTGGAAAAAGCGTTCACGCGGTTTCCGGTGCCGGCGCCGGGGCGGGCGCGACAGCGGATGCGGGGGTGGCGGCGGTCGCCGAAGCCGCGTCGCGGAAGAAGCTCAGCCGGTTCTCCCGCGCCCAGTCCACCAGTTCGAACTGGCCATTCTCATGCTCGACCAGCGCGGTGCAGCTTTCCACCCAGTCGCCGTCATTCATGTACAGCACGCCCTGCACTTCGCGCATCTCGGCATGGTGGATATGGCCGCAGACCACGCCGTCCAGCCCGCGCCGGCGGGCTTCCTGGGCCAGCGCCACCTCGAAGCGGTCGATCGCCTTCACCGCTTCCTTCACTTGGCGCTTCAGCCATTGCGACAGCGACCAATAGGGATAGCCGAAGCGGCGGCGCAGCGCGTTGAACCAGCGATTGGCGGCGAGCGCGGTGTCATAGGCCCAGTCGCCGAGATGGGCGAGGAACTTGGCGTAGCGCACCACGCTGTCGAATTCATCGCCATGGATGACCAGGAAGCGACGGCCATCCGCGGCCTGGTGCACCGCCTCCTTCGCCAGGCGCACACCGGCGACCTCCAACCCCAGCCAGTCGCGGAACATTTCGTCGTGGTTGCCTGGGATGTAGATGACATCCGTGCCGTTGCGCGCCAGGCGCAGCACCAGGCGGATCACCTCGTCATGATCCGCGTCCCAGTACCAGGATTTGCGCAGGCGCCAGCCATCGATGATGTCGCCAACCAGATAGAGCTGGTCGCACTCCACACGGCGCAGGAAGTCCGCCAGGAAATCGGCGCGGCAACCGCGCGTGCCGAGATGCATGTCGGAGAGGAAGACCGTGCGGTAGCGACGCCGGGTTTCTGTGTTGTGCATCCGTCTGTGCCCCGTCCTCATCCATCGCGCGCCGCGAACGCGTTGCCGACGTTTCCGTTGCGCGAGCGCGCAGTAACGCGGGATGGCGTCGCACGACGTGAATCTTGAATGACTTCTGCGGCGTGGCAGGTAGACGGGGAATGCGCTGCGCGCATGTCACGCGACCGTCAGCGTTGTGTCGGCGTGGTGTCATCATGCGCGCGGTAGGGGCGGCGCATGCTCATCGTCTTCAACCCCACCGCCGGTGCCGGCCGCCGACGGCGCCTTTCGCGCGCGCTCGATGCCCTTCTCCGACTTGGAGTGCGGCCCGAGGTGGCGGAAACCGCGGGACCCGGCGATGCGCGCCGGATCGCCGCCGAGGCGGCCGCGCGCGGCATCGCGCTGGTGGTCGCGGCCGGCGGCGATGGCACGATCGCGGAGGTGGCGGCGGGGATTTCGGGCAGCGCCGCCGCGTTGGGCCTGCTGCCACTCGGCACCGCCAATGTGCTGGCCTGGGAACTCGGCCTGAACCGCGCGCCGGAAGCCGCGGCCCAGGTGCTGGCGCAGGGGCGTGCCGGGCTGGTCTGGCCCGGGCTGGCGCATTTCCCCGATGGGCGGCAGATCCTGTTCGTGCAGATGCTGGGCGCGGGGTTCGACGCGGCCGTGGTCACCGCGCTGGATCTGCGGCTGAAGCGCCAGCTGGGCCGCGCGGCCTATGTCTGGCAGGCGCTGCGGGAGGCACCGCGCTATCCCTACCCGCCGATCATGGCCGCGCTGGATGGCAAGACGGCGGCGGCGGCGGCGAGCGTCATCGTCACCAAGGGTCGGCTCTATGCCGGGCGCCACCTGCTGGCCCCCCAGGCGCAGCCCGCGGCGCCGGGCTTTCAGGTGGTTTTGTTCCGCCAGGGCGGGGCGGCGGCGGCGTTGCTGGCGGGTGCCGCCCTACCGCTGGGCCTGGTGCCGCGCCTGCCAGGGGTGGTGATCCACCCGGCGCGGCAAGTGGTGCTGCAGGGTATGGCGGTGCCGGTGCAGGCGGATGGCGACCCGGTCGGCCTGTTACCGGTGCGGGTGGAGGACGCGGCCGCCCCGCTGCGCATCCTGCTGCCGCGATAGCCGACGTTATCGTTTCCTTCAGGAGCGACCCGTCACCCTGGCGGTGCGCGGACCGGGCTGGCACGCAAAGGTCAGCCCGAGGCGATCCCCCTTTCGGACCCCAGGACCGCCATGCCCAAGGAAGTCCGTCACATCCTGTTCACGCCGGAAGAGGTGCTGGAGGCGTTGTGCGACAGCATGACCCTGGCCGATCCGGCCTGGACGGCCGGCATTGTGCGGCTGCGGCTGGACATGGCGACCGCCAGCTCCGGCGAGGTGGTGGGCCGGCTGATGCCGCATCCGCCGCGCCGTGGGACCCAGCTGGGCTGGACCTTCCCGGCACCGGATCTGCTGGCGACCTTGTTGCAGACCTGCCGGCGGCGGCGAATCCCGCTGCCGCGACGTGGCCTCAAGCGGCTGGAACTGGTCGGCACCAGCCTGTGCCTGACCATCACGATCGGCGATGTGGCGACGGAGCCGGAGGTCTCACCAAAGGAAATTCGCTACCTGGACCCGGCGCTGGCACCCTTGCTGGCGCGCCGCCTCAGCTCCGGCTGAGGCGATCCGTCCGTTCCTGGCCGAGAGCCATGCCGGTGGCGCCAAGCCCGGCGACCAGGGACAGAAGGCCGAAGCCGGCCGCGGCGCCAAGCCCGGCCAATCCGATTCCGAGCGCCGGCAACAGGCTCAGCGCGACACTGGCCATGGCAAACAGGGCGGCGATACCGGCCAACAGGCTGAGGCCGATCAACATGGCGGATCCCCCGATCGTGGCGTCATGAGGCAGGATGCGCCACTTTTTCGCCATGATCCATGCACGAAGACGGGAGGCGGCCGCGCCGCCCCCCCTTCGCCAGTGATCGCGGGGTCAGGCCGGCAGGCGCAGTTGCTCGCTGGGCGGCAGATAGGCCGGGGTGTAGAAATCGCCAGCCGCCAGCGTCGCGGGGATGCTGAAGGCGGTGCGGATGGTCTCGATGCTGGCCTGGACCCGCGCGGTCGGCAGGTTGCCATAGCCGCCCGAAAGCACCTCCGGCGTGCGGATGAACTCGAAATTGGCGATCAGCCGCTCCTTCTCCAGCGCCGCCGGCGCGGTCGGATCGCGCTTCACCAGGGCGGCGATGGCCGCATCCGGCTCCCGCCAGGCATCGGCATGGCCGCGGATGATGGCCCGGATCATGCCGGTGACGATGGCCGGATTGGCCTCGGCGTAGGACTTGCGCACCTGGAGGCCGGTGGAGAGTAGCGCCACGCCGAAATTCGAATAGCGCATCACCACGATATCGGCCTGCGGAATGTTCAGCGCGCGCAGGCTGAACACGCCGGAGGTCTCGAAACCCGTGATGGCATCCGCATCGCCGCGCGCCAGCATGGGCTCCCGCAGCGGCGGCGTGACGGTGATCCAGGTGATCTTGGACAGGTCGATGCCGGTGGCGCGGGCAAAAGCGGGGAAGAACTGCCGGCCGCCATCGGTTTCCGGCGCCGCGAGCTTCTTGCCCTCCAGGTCCTTCGGCGTGCGGATGCCGGTGCGGCGGAGGGTGATGGCGGAAAGCGGGCTGCCCTGGGCCAGCATGAAGGGGCAGATCAGGTCCGTGCCAGGCTGGGTCAGGCGCAGGCGCATCACGGCGGAGACGTCGCCGACGCCGAACTGATAGGCGCCGCTGGCCACCTTCACCGGCACGTCGCCGGCGCCAAAGCCGCGATCCATGGTGACGTCCAGCCCTTCCTCGCGGAAATAGCCGCGCTCCAGCGCCAGCAGATAGGGCGCCTGCGGCCCCTGGAAGGCCCAGTCCAGGGAGAACTTGATCGGCGTCAGCGCGGCCTGGGCGCGCGCGAGGCGCGGCGCGGCCAGCAGGCCTCCGGCGGCGGCGAGCAGGGTACGGCGGGGGGTCGGCATATCGGTGAAGTCTCCTGTCGCGCGCGCGCTTCAGCGCGGCTGTTTCTTCGCCGAGCGCACCAAGCAACCGCTGTGCCGGCCCTGGGGAGCTTTGGCCGTGGGATTCTGCCGCTTTGGAGGGCGCCCCCGCCCCATTCTTGGGCGCAATTCCCGGATTGATCCCAGATCGCCTGCGAAAGCGCCTGGCACAGTGGTTGCGAAGCCCGGCGCGCCGCCATCCCCGGCGAGGCATGCCCACGGACTTTCTCCATGCTGGCCACGCGCCAAAAAGTGCTGCGTCGTTTCTGGTATCCGGTGATGCCGGAGGCGTCGCTGGATACCGCCAAGCCGGTGCCCTTCCGCCTGCTCGGCCAGGACATCGTGCTGTGGCGCGGCAAGGGCGGAGCCCCGGCCGCGCTGGCGGATCGCTGCCCGCATCGCGGCGCAAAACTCTCCACCGGCTTCCTCGACCGGGATGTGCCGGAAGGCCCGGCGCTGGCCTGCGGCTATCACGGCTGGGCCTATGGCGCCGATGGCCGCTGCGTGAAGGTGCCGCAGGCGCATGATCCGCTGCGCGGGCTGAAGGGCGGCGCGAAGGCGCATCATGCCGCCAGCCGCTATGGCTGGATCTGGGTCTGTCTGGAGGAGCCGCTGATGGCGATTCCGGAGATCCCGGAAGCCGCCGATCCCGCCTTCCGCCGCATCGACGAATTCCACGAACCCTGGGCCGTCTCCGGCCTGCGGATCATGGAAAACAGTTTTGACACGGCGCATTTCTCCTATGTCCATGCGGCCACCTTCGGCATCCCTGAGGACCCGAAGCCGGCGCCTTCCACCATCGAGCACACCGATTGGGGCTTCATCATGCGGTCGGAGGCGCCGGTCTCGAATCGCGGCATCAGCAAGGAGCTGGTGAAGTCCGACAGCGACCGCACGGTGCGGGTGATCGAGGGCCGCTGGTTCCTGCCCTTCTTCCGCGCCAGCCGCATCGACTACCCGACCGGGCTGACCCACATCCTGTGCACCGGGGCGACACCGACCGACGACCAGCACAGCATGATCTGTCAATGGGTTCTTCGAAACGACACGGAAGCCGAGGCGCCGGCGGAGAAGGTGATCGCCTTCGACCGCGCGGTGACGGAGGAGGATCGCGGGGTGCTGGAAACCACGACCTTCGACGTGCCGCTGGAGATGGGGGCGGAGCTGCACATGCCCGCCGACAAGCCCGGCATCGAAATGCGCCGCCGGCTGTCCGCCCTGCTGGCGGAGCATCATGAGACCGAAATGCGCCTGCCGGAGACCGTTTAACGGCGCCTCCGCGGGGCTTGCGAGCCGCGGCGTCGCGGCGGCATAGTCCTGACAATTCAACATCCGCAATCCAAGGATACCAGCCCATGCCGCGTGATGGATATTTGTCGCGCCCGCTGACGCGGCGTTCCGCTCTGGCGGCCGCCGCCCTGCCACTGCTGGCCGGCCAGGCGCGGGCGCAGCAGCGCTTCGCGGGGCGGGAGATCGTGGCGACGGCCTTTGGCGGGCCGAGCCAGGACCTGATCCAGCGCATGGTCTTCGACGTGGTGACGCGGGAGACCGGCGCGCGCGGCACGCAGACGCCGCTGCTCTCCGCCAATGCCTTCGCCCGCATGCGGGCCGAGGCTCAGGCGCCGCAGATCGACCTGTTCATGTTCTCCGGCGGGCAGCAGGTGGCGGCCAAGGCCGGCGACCTGACCCAGAAACTGCCGGATGCGTCGAATTTCGCCAATGTGCCCGCCAGTCTGAAGGATGCCGATGGGCATTGGATCGCCTGGGGCCTGGTGACGGAGGGTATCCTCTACCGCCCGGACAAGGTCGCGAACCCGCCGCGCAGCTACAAGGACTTCTTCCGCCCGGAATTCGAGGGTCATATCGCCTTCCCGCATATCACCAACGGCTATGGCACCGACTTCCTGGTGATGCTGGCCCGCGCCTTTGGCGGCAGCGAGAGCAATATCGGCCCGGGCTTCGACGCGCTGAAGCGCATCTCCGGCCGCGCCAATATCTTCCGCTCCGCGGCGGAGGTGCAGACGCTGTTCGCCTCCGGCGATATCTGGATCATGCCCTATGACGGCGCCTCCGCCATGCGCAGCTCCGCCATGGGCATTCCGGTGGCCTATTCGGTGCCGGAGGAAGGCGCGCCCTTCGTGCTGCTGACCGGCGCGGTGGCCAAGCGGTCGCGCAATGCCGACATCGCGGCCGCCGTTCTGAACCGGCATCTGGACCCGGAGGTGCAAACCGCCATCGCGCGGGAGATCGGCTGGGCGCCGGTAAACCCGGCGACGCAACTGCCGCCGGATGTCGCGCCCTTCATGGCGCCGACCGACAAGCTGGCGGATCTGAACCGGGATGTCATCAATGCCAGCCGTCCGGCCTGGACCGACCGTTTCAACCGCGAGATCGCGCGCTAACCCAATGATGCACACCGCCCGGCGGGGGTTGATCGCCGCCGGGCTGCTGGCCCCGGCGGCGCTGATCTTCGCCACCCTGTTCATCTGGCCGCAGCTCGGGCTGTTCCTGCAATCCCTCGGCGGACCGCCGACCTTCTCGCGCTTCCTGGGCGACAGTTATTACCTCGGCGTGCTGGGCAACAGCCTGCTGCTGGGCGTCTGCGTCACGTTGGTGACGCTGGTGCTGGGCTTTCCGCTGGCCTTCCTGCTGGCGCGGGCGGAGACGCGCTGGGCCGGGCTTTTGCTGTTGCTGACCACCTTCCCGCTCTGGGTGAGTGCGGTGGTGCGCAGCTTCGCCTGGATGGTGCTGTTCTTCCGCTCCGGCGTCGCCTCCCGCCTGTTGCAGGGCACGGGGCTGGTGCCGCCGGATTTTCAGCTCATCGGCACATTTGCGGGCGTGGTCATCGCGCTGGCGCAGGTGCTGCTGCCGATCATGATCGTCACGCTCTATGCGGTGATCCGCGGCGTCGACCGGGACCTGGAACATGCGGCGATGAATCTCGGCGCCTCGCCCGCCGTGGCTCTGTGGCTGGTGACGCTGCGGCTGGCGCGGGGCGGCGTGCTGGCGGGGTCGCTGCTGGTCTTCTCGCTGTCGGTTTCCGCCTTCGCGACGCCCTCCCTGATCGGTGGCGCGCGGGCGCATTTCATGGCGGTGACGATCTATGAGCAGACGCTGGAATTGCTGGACTGGCCCTTCGCCGCGGCGATCGCCGCCATCCTGCTGGTGATCTCGCTGTCGGTGGCGCTGACCTACGGCAAGCTGCTGGGGGAGAAGAACCGATGACCAGCCTGCGCACACCGCTCGGCTGGGTGCTGCGGGGCATGGCGGTGCTCGGCTTCATCTATCTGCTGGGGCCGTTGCTGGTGATCGTCGCGGCCTCCTTCAGCGATACCGGCTACCTGGCCTTTCCGCCGCAGGGCTTTTCGCTGCGCTGGTATCATGCGGCGCTGAACGACGCTCGCTACCTGAACGGCTTCTTCGTCAGCATGCGGCTGGGGCTGATGGTCGCCGCTCTGTCCCTGGTGATCGGCACCGCCGCCGCCGTGGCGCTGACACGCTTCGCCTTCCCCGGATCGACCTTGCTGGAGGCGCTGTTCCTGTCCCCGCTGGTGCTGCCGGCGCTGGTGCTGGCGGTGGCGCTGACGCTGTTCTTCGCCGCCAACCCGATCGCGCCCCCGGGCATGATGCGCCTCGTCATTTCCCACCTGCTGGTCGGCGTCCCCATGGTGTTGCGGGTCATGCTGCCTGTTCTGCGGCGCGTCGATCCGGCCATCGAGGAAGCGGCGCGCAACCTGGGGGCTTCGCCCATCAAGGCGTTCTTCCTGGTGACGTTGCCGGTGCTGCGACCGGGGCTGATCGCCGCCGCCGCGCTGGCCTTCATCTTCTCCTTCGACGAAGTCGAGATGGCGTTGTTCCTGGGCTCGGTCCGGGACGCGCCGCTGACTGTCGTTCTCTATGGCGCCGCGCAGATGCAGATGGACCCGACGGTCGCAGCCGTCTCCTCCATGCTCATCCTGCTGGCCCTGCTGCTGATGGTGGCTCAACAGATGTATGCGAACCGATGACGAACAGCGCGGAACTGGTGCTGGACGGGCTGGCGCGCCGCTACGGCAGCACCACCGCCGTGGCGCGGATGGACCTGACCGTCGCGGCCGGAGAGCTGGTGGCGCTGCTCGGCCCCTCCGGCTGCGGCAAGACAACGACCCTGCGCATGGTGGCGGGCTTCATCGAGCCCAGCGAAGGCCGCATCCTGCTGCGCGGCAAGGACATCACCACCATGCCCGCCCATCAGCGCGACACCGGCATGGTCTTCCAATCCTACGCCCTGTTCCCGCATCTGAGCGTCGCCGAGAACATCGCCTTCGGTCTGAAGCGGCGCGGCGTCGGCAAGGCGGAGATCGCGGAGCGCGTCGCCCGCATGGTCTCCCTACTGCAATTGCAGGGGCTGGAAGGGCGGCTTCCCAAACAGCTTTCCGGCGGCCAGCAGCAGCGCGTCGCCGTCGGCCGCGCCTTGGTCATCAACCCGGCCGTGGTGCTGCTGGACGAGCCCTTCTCCAATCTCGACGCCCTGCTGCGGGAGGGCACGCGGATCGAGCTGCGGCGTTTGCAGACGGAACTCGGCCTGACGACGCTGTTCGTCACCCATGACCAGGCGGAGGCCATGGCGATCTCCGACCGCATCGCGGTGATGAACAAGGGAAGGCTGGAACAGCTCGGCACGCCGCGCGAGGTCTATGAGCGCCCGGCCACCCGTTTCGTCGCCACCTTCATCGGCCGCGCGAACATCTTTGTCAGTCGCGACGGGCGGTCGGAGGATGGGATTCCGCTGGATGCGGCAGATGGCACGCTGGTGCTGCGGCCGGAGCGGGTGACGCTGGATGACGCGCCGGCCGAGGGGCCGAATGCCGTCTCCGGTACCGTGGAGCTGCTGAGTTTTCTGGGCACCGGCACCCAGGCCGTGCTGCGGCTGGCCGGCGGGCGGCAATTGCTGGTCGAAGGCCCGGCCGCGCTGGCCGACCGGTTTCGCACGGGCGGGCGGGCGACGGCGCGCTGGACGCGCGGCGATTTGGTGGCGCTGCCGGCGGAGTAGAGAACCCCCACCCCGACCAGCCTTCGGCGTTGCGGCAGTGCCGCAACCCCCCGCAAGTGCGGGGGAGAGAGCAGACCGCCGCTTCCCCCTCCCCCGCTCTGCGGAGGAGGGTCGGGGTGGGGGCAACGACCAGGAGACCCACCATGAAGTTCGGCACCGCTGAAGCCGCCCCCGGCGAACTCGCCACCGGCACCATCGCCCTCACCAGCGACCCGATCGGCCCGCTGCTGTCGCCCGTCATGCTCGCGCGCGGCGCGCTGCCGGGGCCGCGGCTGTACATCCAGTGCCTGATCCATGGCGGTGAGAATGTCGGGCCGATCGCGGCGGCGCGCTTCATCCGCGGGCTGGACCTCAAGACCTTCAAGGGCAGCATCGCCGCGCTGATGGTGGCCAATCCGCTCGGCCAGCGCATGCACAGCCGGCTGATCCCGCAGGACGGCACCAACCTCAACCGCATCTTCCCGGGCAATCCCAAGGGCAGCGTCGGCGAGCAGCTTGCCGACCGGCTGCTGGCCCTGGCCGGGGAACATGGCGGCGACGCGGTGCTCGACCTGCACAGCGGCGGGGAGCTGACCATCACCGCCTTCTACGTCATCCACGACGCGAAGGGCACGTCGCCCGCGCAGCTCGCCTCCCAAAAGCTCTCGGCGCAGGTCGGCAGCCGCTATCAGTGGGGCGCGACGGAGGACTGGATGGAGGGCACCTTCCTCACCAACGTCACACGTCGCCACAATATTCCGGCACTGATCGTGGAATCCGGCGGCGGTGCGCGGGTGCGGGAGGAGGATCTGGACAATTTCGCCATCGCCCTGACCGGCACGGCGCAGGCGCTGGGCATGATCCCGGGCACACCGCCGACGGCCACAGACATCCGCTACGGCGGCAATGCGGTGCATGTGAAGTGCAGCCAGGGCGGCTACTGGGATTGCCGCGTAGAGCCTGGCCAGGACATGGCGGCGGGCGATGTTATGGGCCACATGGTCGACATGACCGGCCAGGTGGTGGAGACCATCACCTGCCCCGCGAAATCCGCCTGGGTCGGCTCCATCCGTCGCCCCTGGATGCCGCTCTATGCCGGCGACCAGGTGGTGGAGGTAGTGGAGCGCAAGTAGCGCTCCCCCAGAGCGGGAGGCGCTATTCCTCCCGCTTGATCTCCAGCATCTTCGCACCATGCAGCCGGATATCGGCGCATTCCTTGGCAAACAGGGGCAGATCCTCCGGCAGCATGCGGCCGAACATGGTCACCGGGGTCCAGCCCAGCGGGCCAAACACGCGGCCGCCATCGCCGTAGAACATGCCGATCTCCCAGAACTCGTCGGCCAGGCCCTTCATCATGTTCGGCGCCTGGTAGAACCACAGCACATCGCCCGGCGTCGGGATAACCGTCTGGTTCTCCGGCGGCAGGCTGCGCGGGTCGAAGGTCTGGTTCTCCGGCGGCAGGCCGATCATGATTTCGGGGCCGGCGAACATGGCGTGGAAGGACAGCTGGCGCACCGGGGTCGCGAGCGCGCCCCAGATGGCCTCGACCGTGCGGGCGGCGAGCGTCTCGTGCAGCTCGACACGGCCGGAAACCCCGGCATCGACGAAGGTGAAACGCAGCATGCGGGGCATCGGGGCGGACTCCTGATCAGGGGCGCAGGATCATCCGGCCGCGCCGCGTCGGTCAACTGCGGGGCGCCGCCTTGGATCGTGGCGCAACGCCGGACCCACCCGCCACAGGCTTAGGGCGCGAAAGCCGCTGGACCCGGACGACGACCCGGGAGAGGATGCCGCCGGACAACGAGATGGGGGTCCCTGGTATGGTTGATTTCAAGTTCACACGGCGCACGGCGCTGGCAGCGGGCACGGGCCTGATCGCCGGCCTGCGGCCCGGCACCGCGCCGGCGCAGGGCGCACCGATCAAGATCGGGGAGCTGAACTCCTACTCCCGCATGGCCGCCTTCGCGGTGCCCTATCGCAACGCCATCCAGCTGGCGGCCGATGCGATCAACCAGGCCGGCGGCGTGATGGGCGGGCGACCGCTGGAATTCGTGTTTCGTGACGACGGATCGACCCCTGGCGATGCGGTGCGCGTGGCGGAGGATCTGCTGACCCGGGAGGGCTGCACCTTCCTCGCCGGCACCTTCCTCTCCAATGTCGGCCTCGCGGTGTCCGACTTCGCCAATCAACGGAAAAAGCTGTTCCTGGCGACGGAGCCGCTGACCGATGCGCTGACCATGGCGCAGGGCAATCGCTACACTTGGCGGCTGCGGCCGGGCACCTACATGCAAACCCGCATGGTGGTGGAGGCGGCGCGCGGCAAGACCGCGAAGCGCTGGGCCATCGTCGCGCCCAACTACGAATACGGGCAGTCGGCGGCGGCGAACTTCAAGAAGCTGATCGGCAGCGCGATTCCGGGCGCCGAGATCGTCGCGGAACAATATCCGGCGCTCGGCCGCGTCGATGCCGGCGCCACGGTGGGCGCGCTGGCGCAGGCGCGCCCGGACGGCATCTTCAACGTGCTCTTCGGACCGGACCTGACCGCCTTCGTGCGGGAGGGCAATACCCGCGGCCTGTTCGAGCGTCGCCTGGTGCTGTCCCTGCTGACCGGGGAGCCGGAATACATGCTGCCGCTGGGCGATGAATGCCCCGATGGCTGGATCACCACGGGCTATCCGTGGGAACAGGTGGAGGAGGCGTCGCACAAAGCCTTCATCGCCGCCTATCGCGCCCGCTTCAACGACACGCCGCGCAAGGGCAGCGTGCTGGGCTACGTCACCGCGCAGGTGGTCGCCAGCCTGTTGAACAAGGCGAATTCAACGGAGACGGAGGCGCTGGTCGATGCGCTGGCCGACCTGCCGACGCAGACCATCGTCGGCAATGTCACCATGCGCGCGCTGGACCACCAGGGCACCATGGGCACCTGGGTGGGCGAGACGGCGCTGCGTGGCCGCACCGGCACCATGCGCAATGCCCGCTACGCCGATGGCGCCAACTACCTGTTCCCCGAGGACGAAGTGCGCGCCGCGCGCCCGCGGAGCTGATCGCGGCGCATGGATTTCGGTTTCCTTGTGGTCCAGTCCCTGTCGGGACTGGCCAGCGCCTCCTCGCTTTTCGTCATCGCATCAGGGCTGACGCTGGTTTTCGGCGTCACCCGCATCGTCAATTTCGCGCATGGCAGCTTCTACATGCTCGGCGCCTATATGGCGGTGACCGTGGTGCCCTGGCTTCTGGACTTCGATCGTTCGCCGCTGCTGTTCTTTTGCGGCGTGCTGATTTCGGCGGCGGTGGTGGGCGTGCTGGGCGTGGTGATGGAGGTGCTGCTGCTGCGGCGGCTCTACAAGGTGCCGGAGTTGTTCCAGCTTCTGGCCACATTCGGCGTGGTGCTGATGGTGCAGGATGCGGTGTTGTGGCTGTGGGGACCGGTGGAAATCCCCGGACCGCGCGCGCCGGGCCTGCGGCATGGGGTGGAGATTCTCGGCCAGCGTTTTCCGGCCTATGAGTTGTTCCTGATCTGCGTCGGTCCGGCCGTGCTCGGCCTGCTCTGGCTGCTGATGCACAAGACGCGCTTCGGCATCCTGATCCGCGCGGCGACGCGGGACCGGGAAATGGTGGGCGCGCTGGGGGTGAACCAGGCGATGCTCTTCACCGGCACGCTGTTCCTCGGCGCGTTTCTCGCGGGCCTGGGTGGCGCTTTGCAGATTCCGCGTGTCTCGGCCAATTCGCAGATGGACCTGTCGATCATCACGGAGGCCTTCGTCGTCACCGTCATCGGCGGCATGGGCAGCGTGCCCGGTGCCTTCCTGGCGGCGGTGCTGATCGGACAGTTGAATTCCTTCGGCGTGCTGATCTTCCCAAAAATCACGCTGGTGCTGGTGTTCCTGCTGATGGCGGTGGTGCTGGTGGTGAAGCCCTGGGGGCTGCTCGGCCGGCCGGAAGCGGCGGCCGGCCGCGCGGCGCTGCCGGAGGGCATCCTGGCCACGCCCCGCTTTGGTGTGTGGGAGAAGGCGATCCTCGCCGTGGTGCTGGCCGCCACTCTGGCCGTGCCGGTCTTCGGCGACGCCTATACGGTGAAGGTGGTGACGGAGGTGCTGATCTTCGCGCTGGCAGCCTTCTCGCTGAATTTTCTTGTCGGCAATGGCGGCATCGTCTCCTTCGGCCATGCCGCCTATTTCGGCCTCGGCGCCTATGCGGCCGGGCTGCTGGTGACGCGCGGCGGGTTTTCCATGGAACCGGCGCTGATCGCGGCCCCACTCGCTGGCGCCGCCTTCGCCGCGCTGTTCGGCTTCTTCATCGTGCGGCTGACCGGCATCTACCTGGCCATGCTGACGCTGGCCTTCGCGCAGATCGCCTATGCCGTCTGCTTCCAATGGGTCGAGGTGACGGGCGGCGACAATGGCGTGGTCGGCGTCTGGCCCAGCGCCTGGGCGCGCTCGCGGGAGGTGTTTCATTATCTCGTCGCCGCGTGCGCCATCCTCGGCATCGCCGCGCTGCGCCATGTGATCTACGCGCCCTTCGGCGCCACGCTGCGGGCGGCGCGGGATTCGGAACAGCGGTCGGACGCCATCGGCATCGATGTGCGTATGCATCGCTGGCTGGCCTTCACGCTGGCCGGCGCGGCGGCGGGGCTGGCGGGCGGTCTCTATGCCTTCTCCAAGGGCTCGATCGACCCGACGCTGCTCTCCATCCCCATGTCCATCGACTTCCTGGCGATGCTGCTGCTGGGTGGCATGCAGACGGTGATGGGTGCCGTCGCCGGCGCCGCGGCCTTCCACACGATCAAGGACTTCTTCATGCCGCTGACGGACCATTGGCGGTTCTTCCTCGGCGCCTCCATCATCGCCCTGGTGCTGATCTTCCCGCGCGGCCTGTCCGGCGCCTATGGCGCGCTGCGGAGGCGCGCATGACGCTGCTGGCGGCGGAGGGGCTGAACAAGCGGTTCGGCGGCGTCGTCGCGGCGAAGGATGTTTCCTTCGCGCTGGCGGCCGGGGAGATGCTGGCGATCATCGGTCCGAATGGCGCCGGCAAATCCACCACCTTCAACATGGTGGGCGGCCAGCTGCGGCCGGATACGGGGCGGGTGCTGCTGGCCGGGCAGGATATCACCGGCCAACCGCCACGGCTGGTCTGCAAGCTGGGCGTGGGCCGCACCTTCCAAGTGGCGCAGACCTTCCTGTCCATGACCGTGGCGGGCAATGTGCAGATGGCGCTGATCGCGCATCACGGTCGCACACGAGACGTGCTGGCCCGCGCCGAAGCGCTGTATCGCGAACAGGCCGTGGCGCTGCTCGACCGTGTCGGCATGGCGGAGGCGGCGGATCGCCCGATCGGGGAACTGGCCTATGGCGATGTGAAGCGCGTGGAACTGGCCATCGCGCTCGCGGCAGCGCCGAAACTGCTGCTGATGGATGAGCCCACGGCCGGCATGGCGCCGCGCGAACGCGCCAGCCTAATGCAGCTCACCGCCGATATCGCCCGCGGCCAGGGCATCGGCGTGCTGTTCACGGAACATGACATGGACGCGGTCTTCGCCCATGCCGACCGCATCCTGGTGCTGGTGCGCGGCGAGGTGATCGCGGAGGGTTCGCCTGAATCGGTGCGGGCGAACCCGGAGGTCCAACGCGTCTATCTCGGCCAGTCCGGCCACAAGGCGGCGCTGCGCGCGCGGCGAGGCGCGCATGGCTGAGACCGTTCTGGAAGTTTCGGGCGTCACCGCCGGCTACGGGCCAGCGGAGGTGCTGTTCGGCGTCGATCTCACGCTGGAACGCGGCGAGGTGGCGGCGCTGATGGGCCGCAACGGCGCCGGCAAATCCACCACCATGAAGGCCATCATGGGCATGCTGCCGCCACGCGCCGGCCAGGTGCGCTTCGCCGGCCAAGACATCACCGGCTGGGCGCCCTTCCGCATCGCGCGCGCGGGCCTCGGCTATGTGCCGGAAGATCGCCGCATCTTCACGGATCTCACCGTGGCGGAGAATCTGGAGGTCGGTCGCCGCGCCGCACAAGGCGGCCGCGCGGCCTGGACCGTGGAACGGCTCTACGAGATTTTCCCGAACCTGGCCGAGATGCGCGGCCGCCGCGCCGCGGCGATGTCCGGCGGCGAGCAACAGATGCTGACCATCGCGCGGACCTTGATGGGCAATCCGGAGGCCGTGCTTCTGGACGAACCCTCCGAAGGCCTGGCACCGGTGATCGTGGAGCTGATGGCGGAGGCCGTGCTGCGCATGAAGGCGGAGGGGCTGGCCGTGCTGCTCTCCGAACAGAGCCTGGATTTCGCCGCCGCCGTTTCCGACCGTGCCTATGTCATCGAGAAGGGCAGCATCCGCTTCGCCGGCAGCATGGCGGCGCTGGAAGCGGATGAGCATATCCGCACCACCTATCTGACGGTCTGACAGACATGTCCCGCATCACGGCCGGCATCGATGTCGGCGGCACCTTTACAGATCTGCTGCTGCAAGACGCGACGGGCCGCATCCGTCTGGCCAAGGTGCCGACCACCACGGCGAACCAGGCGGAGGGCGTATTAGCGGCCATCGCGGCCGCGGGAAGTTCCCCGGCCGAGCTCGACCTCATCATCCACGGCACCACCGCGACGACCAATGCCGTGCTGGAACGCAAACTGGCCAAGGTCGGGCTGATCACCACCGCCGGGTTCCGCGATGTGCTGGAACTCGGCCGTCGCACGCGCCCGAATCCCTATGGGCTGAAGGGCGGTTTCGAACCGCTGGTGCCGCGCGAATGGCGGCGCGAAGTGGCGGAACGCATGGATGCGCGCGGCGCCGTGGTGACGCCGCTGGATGAGGAGGCTGTGGCACGGGAGGTGCGCGCGCTGCTGGCCGAGGGCTGCGAGGCGCTGGTCGTGCATTTCCTGCACGCCTATGCCAACCCCGCGCATGAACGCCGCGCCGGCGAAATCGCGCGCAGTCTCTGGCCGAACGACTATGTCACGCTGGGCCATGAGCTGCTCTCGGAATTCCGCGAATATGAGCGTGGCACCACCGCCGCGGTGAATGCGGCCGTGCAGCCGATTCTGGACCGCTACATCACCCGCCTGCAGACGCAACTCGCGGCCCAGGGCCACAGGCGGGAACTGCTGGTGATGAACGGCAATGGCGGCACCGTGCCGGCGAGGCTGGTGGCGCGGGAGGCTGCGAAGACCGTGATGTCCGGCCCCGCCTCCGGCGTCATGGCCGCGGCGGCGACGCTGGCCCAGAGCGGGCTGCGCAATGCCATCACCTATGACATGGGCGGCACCTCCACCGATGTCGCGCTGATCGCCGGCGGCGTGCCGGAGGTTTCGGCGGAACTGTCCATCGCCTATGGGCTGCCGATCCACCTGCCGATGGTGGATGTGCGAACCGTGGGCGCCGGCGGTGGCTCCATCGCCGGCATCGACCGCGCGGGGATGTTTCGTGTCGGCCCTGAAAGCGCGGGCAGCCTGCCGGGGCCGATCTGCTTCGGCCGTGGCGGCACACAGCCGACCATCACCGACGCCAATCTGGTCCTCGGGCGGCTCGATCCCGCACGCTTGCTGGCGGTGCGGGAGCCTGTGCCGATGGAGCGGATCCGGGCAAGCTTCGCGGCGCAGATCGGCACGCCGCTCGGCATGAGCGTGGAACAGGCGGCGGAGGCCACGCTTCGCCTGGCCAATGTGCATATGGCCGGCGCGATCCGCATGGTCTCCCTCTCCCGCGGTCACGACCCGCGCGATTTTTGCCTGTTTGCCTTTGGCGGCGCCGGGCCGCTGCATGCGGTGGCGCTGGCGCGGGAGATCGGCATCCCGATGGTGCTGGTGCCGGCGCGGCCTGGCCTGACCAATGCGCTCGGCTGCCTGGTGGCCGATCTGCGCCAGGATGCGGTGAACACGCTAAATCGCGGGCTGGACGACATCTCGGCGGAGGAGATCACGGAGGTGCTGACGGCGCAGCGCGACCGCGCCCTCTCCGTGGTCACCGCCGACAGCGCAGAGATCGAGACCACCGATGTGCTGCATGCGGCGGATATGCAGTTCCGCGGCCAGACGCATCTGATCCGCGTCGCCCTGCCGCGCGCCGACATGACCCGCGCGGAGATCCAGGCCGCTTTCGAGGCCGCCTATTTTGCCCGTTTTCAGCTGCGGCTTCCCGAGATTCGCGCCGTGCTGGTGAACCTCACAACAACCGTCATCGGCCGCCGCCGTGCCTTCCCCCTCTCGGCATTGCTGGACCCCGCGGAGCGTGTGGGCGATGCGCGGCTGGGCGCGCGGAACCTCTATGCCGAGGGCGCCTGGCACAGTGCCACGGTTTGGCAGCGCGAAAGGCTGACCGAGGGCGCGCGCATTGCCGGCCCCGCCATCATCCAGCAGGCTGATGCCACGACGGTGCTGGAGCCACGATCCGAAGCCGTTGTCGATGCCATCGGCAATCTGCGCATCACGGTGCTGCCATGATCGATGCCCTGACGCTCGCGGTGATCCAGGCCGGGTTGCAGCAGGTCTGCAACGAGATGGACATCACCTTCTCTCGCGCCGCCTTTTCGCCCGTGATCGCGGAGGCCGATGACAGGTCGGACGGCATCTATGCGGCGGAGGATGGCGCGCTGATCGCGCAGGGGGAGCTCGGCCTGCCGGTCTTCGTCGGCACTATGGCGCATTCGGCGGCGCATCTCGTGCGGCTGATCCGTGAAGGCGCGGTGGCGCCGCCGGAGCCAGGCGATATCTACATTGTCAACGACCCCTATCTCGGCGGCACGCATCTGATGGATGTGCGTTTCTGCCGACCCTTCTTCGTCGGAGGCGAGTTGTTCTGCTGGCTGCAGAACACCGGCCACTGGCCCGATATCGGCGGCATGGTGCCTGGCGGTTTTTCCGCGCATGCAACCGAAGTCGAGCAGGAGGGCCTGCGCCTGCCGCCGGTAAAGCTGTTCAAGAAGGGCGTGCTGGATCGGGAGATTCTGTCGATCATCCAGTCGAACATCCGCGTCGCGGACCAGCGCATCGGCGACATCAAGGCGCAGGCCGCGGCTTTGCTGGTGGGCGAGGCACGGCTTGCCGAGATGGTGGCGCGCTACGGCCTGCCCAGGCTGCGCGATGCCATCGCCGGCATCCGGGCCCGCGCGGCGGAACGCATGCTGGCGGAAATCCGGCGTATCCCGGCCGGCGTCTACACGGCAGAAACCTTCGTGGATTCGGATGGCGTGGTGGATGCGCCGCTGCGCATCGCGCTGACCGTGACGCGGCAGGATGATGAGCTGGTCTTCGATCTCGGCGATTCGTCGCCGCCCTGCCAGGGACCGATGAATTCCGTCTGGGCCACCACCTGTTCCGCCATCTATCTCGCCATGAAACACATTTTTCCGGACGTCCCGATCAATGCCGGCACCTTTGCGCCACTGCGCGTGATCCGGCCGGAGGGTACGTTTCTCGATGCGCGCTATCCTCGCCCGGTGTCCGGCTGCGCGGCCGAGGTGTCGCAGCGAATCGCAGAGGCGGTATTTCTCGCCATCGCACAGGCCCTGCCGGGGGAGGTCTGGGCGGCGCCCGCGGGTACCTCCGGCAACTTCGCGCTGGGTGGCTTCGACCCGGCGCGCAAGGCTGGCTATGTGATGTACCAGATCACAGGCGGCGGCTATGGCGGCCATGCGGAGGCCGATGGGCTGACCAATGGTTGCTCCACCATCGGCATCAGCAAGACCGCGCCGGTGGAGGTGATGGAGCAATACTATCCCGTCCTTTTCCGGCGTTTCGCCATCCATGAAGGCTCTGGCGGCGCCGGCGCGCAGCGTGGCGGGTTCGGCGTGCATTATGAGGTCGAACTGCTGCGCGGGGAGGCGAAGGCGAGCTTCGTGATGGATCACGGCCGCTTCGGCCCGCCCGGCGTGCTCGGGGGTGGAGATGGCGCGAAGAATGTCGTGAAGCTGCACCGCAACGGCGTAACCACCATCCCGCTGCATCTTTCCAAGGATCAGGGCCTCGCCCTGCGCGCCGGCGACCGTGTGGAGGTGATGACGCCAGGCGGCGGCGGCTACGGCCATCCCCTCGACCGCGATCCGGCGCTGGTCGCGCAGGATGTGCGGCGCGGCTACTACACGGCCGAACAGGCCAAGGTGCTGTGGGGATGATCGCTTATCACCGCCCCACGACGCTGCGTGATGCGCTGGCCATCCGCGCCGGGGCGGATGTGATGGTGCTCGCCGGCGGCACAGACGTCTTCCCCGCCCGCACCGCCCGTGCCGCCTGGGGCGATCCGACGCATAAGGACGTGCTGGATATCAGCGCCGTGCCCGGATTGCGCGGCATTGACGAAACCGCGACGGGCTGGCGCATCGGCTGCCTCATCACATGGTCCGCGATCGCGCATGCCAAGCTGCCACCGCTGTTCGACGGGCTGAAGGCGGCGGCGCGGGAGGTGGGCGGGATGCAGGTGCAGAATCGCGGCACGCTGATCGGCAACCTCGTCACCGCCTCCCCGGCCGGCGACGGCATTCCGAACCTGCTGGCGCTGGATGCCTCCGTGGAAATCGCGGGCCCACGCGGCACGCGCCTGCTGCCGGTGGATCACTTCCTGACCGGCTATCGCGCGACCGCATTGGCGGCGGATGAGCTGGCCATCGCCCTGCATGTGCCGCGGCTGGAGGCGGCGCAGGGCGCCTTCCGCAAGCTCGGCGCCCGGCACTATCTGGTGATCTCCATCGCCATGGCGGCCGGTGTGGTGGCCACAGATGCCGCGGGGCGCATCACCACGGCCCGCATCGCGCTTGGCGCCTGCTCGGCGGTGGCGCAGCGCCTGCCGGCGCTGGAAGCGGCACTGCTGGGCGTGGATCGTGCGCAGGCGGCACGCATGGTGCAGCCGCAGCATCTGGCATCGCTGACACCGATTGACGATATCCGTGCCACTGCCGCCTATCGGCGCGATGCCGCACTGGTGCTGTTGCGGGATCTGCTGGAGGCGCGCGGATGATCGACATCGCTTTCACTCTGAACGGCGCGCCCTGCACCGTCTCCGCGCCGCCTTTCGCGCCGCTGTCCTACACGCTGCGCGAAAGGCTAGGCCTGACCGGCACGAAGGAGGGCTGCAACGCCGGCGATTGCGGCGCCTGCACGGTGCTGGTGGATGGCGCCCAGGCTTGCGCCTGCCTGGTCCCCTCCGCCCAGGCGGAAGGCGCGCGGGTGGAGACGGTGGAAGCAACGGAGGGCGAGGTGGGCGCCCTGCTCGCGCGGCTGCGCGCGGCCTTCCTGGCGCATGGCGCGGCGCAATGCGGCATCTGCTCGCCGGGCATGTTGATGGCGGCAACCGACCTGCTGCTGCGCAACGCGGCGCCGGACCGCGCGGCGGTGCGGGATGCGCTGGGCGGCGTGCTCTGCCGCTGCACCGGCTATGCCAAGATTCTGGATGCGGTGCTGGACGCGGCACCGCGGGCCGTCCCGTTGCCACTGGCCGGCGAGGCGGTGGGCGCCAGTATCGCGCGGCTGGATGGCGCGGCGAAGCTGGACGGCACGGACCATTTTGGCGCGGATGAGGCGCCGGCCGATGCGCTGTGGCTGCGCGTGGTGCGATCGCCCCATGCCAGTGCGCGTTTTTTGCTCGGCGATCTGGAGGCGGCGCGGCGTGAGCTGGGGCTGGAGGCCATCCTGACCGCCGCCGATGTGCCGGGCGTCAACAGCTTCGGCATCATGCCGAAGCTGAAGGACCAGCCCGTGCTGGCCGATGGCTTCGTGCGGTTCCGTGGCGAGGCGGTGCTGGGCCTGGTCGGAACGCGGGAGGCCGTGGCAGCGGTGCGCGATTCGGCGCTGCCGATCACCTGGCAACCCATGCCGGCGCTGCACGGCACCGCCGCGGCGCGCGCGGCGGATGCGCCGCAGCTGCACGCGCATGCGGCGCAGAACCTGCTGATCGAGGGGCGACTGAACCGCGGCAGGCCCGCGCGCGACGTCGCCAATGCCGAAGGCTCTTTCACCACTGGCTTTGTCGAGCATGCCTATATCGAACCCGAAGCCGGCTACGCCCAGCCCGCGCCGGATGGCATCGGCATGGAGGTCTTCGCCTGCACCCAGGCGCCCTATATGGACCGCGAGGAAACCGCGCGCGTGCTCGGCGTGGCGGAGGATGCGGTGCGCATCCGCCCGAGCGCCTGCGGCGGCGGTTTTGGTGGCAAGCTGGATGTTTCGGTGCAGCCCTTGCTGGCGGTCGCCGCGCGCAAGCTGAACCGGCCGGTGCGCATCATCTATTCCCGCGCGGAAAGCATGGCCAGCACCACCAAGCGCCACCCCGCCAGCATCACCGCGCGGATGTCCGCCGATGCGGAGGGCCGATTCACCAGCTATGAGCTCGACGCGGATTTCAACACCGGCGCCTATGCGAGCTGGGGCGCCACCGTCGCCAACCGCGTGCCCGTGCATGCCGGCGGTCCCTACCGCATCACGAACCTCCGCAACCGTGCGCGCGCCATCTATACCAACGACACGCCCGCCGGCGCCTTTCGCGGCTTTGGTGTGCCGCAAGCGGCGATCGCGACGGAATCGCTTGTGGATGATCTTGCGGAACAGCTAGGCCTGGACCGCTGGGAAATCAGGCGCCGCAATGCCATCGGGCGCGGCGACGCGACGCATAGCGGCCAGGTGCTGCATGCCTCTGCTGGCCTGCCGGAATGCCTGGATGCGCTGAAGCCGGATTGGGATGCGATGCTGGCGCAGGTCGCGGCGCACAACGCCAAGGCGCCGCGCGAAAGGCTCGGCGCCGGCATTGCCTGCATGTGGTATGGCTGCGGCAACACCAGCATGTCCAACCCCTCCCGCATGAAGCTCACGCTGGCGCGCGATGGCACGCTCACTTTGTTCAACGGCGCGGTGGATATCGGCCAGGGCAGCACCACCGTCATGGCCCAGATCTGCGCGGATGCGCTCGGCCTGCCGCTCGCGCAGTTCCGCTATGTGCTGGGCGACACCGCCCTCACCTATGACGCCGGCAAGACCAGCGCCTCCCGCCAGACTTTTGTCAGTGGCCGCGCCGCAATGGAGACGGGGCTGGCGCTGCGGCGGCGCATCCTGGCACTGGCCAATGCCGGCGAGGAAACGGTGCTGACGCTGGAGGGCACGATGCTGCGCATCGGCAGCGCGCGCGTCATCGACCTCGCCACGCTCGACGCCGATCTGGAGGCGGAGGGCCAGTACGACCCCCCGACCACGGCGCTGGACGAAGACGGCCAGGGCACGCCCTATGCCACCTACGGCTTTGCCGCGCAGATCGCACTGGTCGCCGTGGACACGGCGCTGGGCGTCACCAAGGTGCGGCGCATTGTTGCGGCGCAGGATGTCGGGCGGGCGGTGAACCCCACCCTCGTCCTCGGCCAAATCCATGGCGGTATCGCGCAGGGCCTTGGTCTGGCGCTGATGGAGGAATTTCTACCAGGTCGTACCGAAAATCTGCATGACTACTTGATCCCGACCGTGGGCGACGTGCCGGAGATCGACGTGCATCTGATTGAGGACCCGGAACCCGAAGGCCCCTATGGCGCCAAGGGCGTTGGCGAGCCCGCGCTGGTGCCAACAGCGCCGGCCATCCTCTCCGCCATCCGCCACGCCACCGGCGTCACCATGCGCCAGGTGCCCGTGCTGCCGCACCGCCTGTGGGAGCAGATGCGATGAGCGACCATGGCAGCCTCGCCGCGCGTTCCCAAAAATTTGGCGCGGCCGAGGGCGATCAGGGCATTGTCCGCTGCGATGCCTGCCCCGTCCTGTGTCGCATCCGCCCCGGCCGCAGCGGCGCCTGTTCGCGCTATGCCAATGACAATGGGCAGTTGGTCCGCACCGATCCGGCGGTGACACTGGCGCGCGCGGTGGAATCCGGCGGGCCTGTCGTCGCCTTCGCTGAAGGCGGCTGGGATGGGCAGTTGCTCGATCCGTCCCGCGCCTTCGTCACCGGCATCGGCGCCGGCACCACCTATCCGGACTACAAGCCCGCCCCCTTCATCGTCGGCGCCAGCCATGCGGGGGTGGATACCGTCACCATCGTGACCGAGGGCATTTTCAGCTATTGCGGCGTCAAGGTGAAGATCGACACGGATCGGCACCTCGGCGCCGAGACCGCCGCCGTGCGCGCGAATGGCGAGCAGGTCGGCCATGTTACCACCGCCGAATATGGCAGCCAGATGCTGTCGCTGGGTGGCGTGCGGCACCTGACCGGCGGCAGCAAGCGCGAAGGCACCACCACCTGCGACACGCTGCTGAAGCTGTGTGCGGGCGAGGCGGTGGAGCTCGCCATCGATGGCGGCCACGCGGTTCGCGTGCAGGCCGGCCAGGCACCGGTGGTGGATGGCAAGCCGGAAGTGCGGATGCGCGTCGGCTGTGGCAGCGCTACCATCGGCATCTTCGCGCAGCAATGGCTCGGCCAGGTGGATGAGGTGATCGTGGTCGATGACCACATCACCGGACTGCTCTCCGAACACCAGGCCGGCAAGGTGCTCGGCATGAAGCCCACCGGCATCCGGTTGCGCGGTCGGCGCTCCACGCCCGGGCGGTATTTCCAGGTGGCCAATCCCGGCCTCGGCTGGGGCGGCACGGATATCAGCGACCCTCTGGCCATCATCGAGAGCATCGACCCCAAGACCGCCTGGCCAGGCCTTCGCCTGCTGCTGACCTCCACCACCGGGGAGGATGCGCTGTGGTGCGTGCTGGACGAGGCGCTGCGCCCCGTGCCGGCCGATATGCCGGCGAATGTGGCGAAGGTGGTAGAGCGCATCGGCGAGAATTGCGAGCCCTCGCTCTGCACCGTCATTTTCATGGCCGGCGCCGGCGGATCACTGCGCGCGGGTGTGACCGAGAATCCGGTGCTGCTGACGCGCAGCGTGGCCTCGGGCGAAACCCGCGTCACCATGGGCGGTGCGCCCGTCTATCTCTGGCCGGGCGGCGGCATCACGGTGATGGCGGATGTGCTGCGGCTGCCGAAGAATGCCTTTGGCTATGTGCCCACGCCCGCTCTGGTCGCGCCCATCGAATTCACCCTGCCCCGCGCGCTGTACGAACGCCTCGGCGGGCATATGTCCGAGATCGTGCCGGTGCAGGATCTGTTGCGCGATCTCGGCCCTTCGCTGCGCGTGGAGGATTGGCAGGCGGGCAATCCCTGGCCTTTCCCGGGCTGAGATGCCGAGCGTGCAGCGCCTGACGCAGGACCGGCTGCATTTGCAGCATGGCCCGATCGATGTGGTGCTGCGCGCCTGGGGATCGCCGAAGTCCGTCGCCGCGGCGGAAGCGGCGGCCATTGCGCGGTTCCAGACTGTGCTGGACGAGCTGGTCGCCGAACTGCCCTTGCTGCGCCGCGCCGCCGAGCCGGCCAGGCCACCGCGTGGCGCCATTGCGCGCGCGATGCACGCCGCCTGCCTGCCCTATGCGGCGCGCGGCCTGTTCGTCACGCCGATGGCCGCGGTGGCTGGCGCGGTGGCGGATGCGCTGCTGGCGGCGATGCGCGCGGCCGCGCCGGATCTGGCCCGCGCCTTCGTCAATGATGGCGGCGACATCGCCGTGCTGGCCGGCGATGGCCTGGATATCGGCATGGCGGCGAACCCCCTGCCCGGCGGCGGCTTCGATGGCGCGCTACATCTGCGCGCGGCCGATGGCATTGGCGGCATCGCCACCTCCGGCCGGCATGGCCGTTCCTTCTCGCTGGGCATCGCCGATGCCGTCACGGTACTGGCGCGCGATGCCGCCGCCGCGGATGTCGCGGCGACGCTGATCGCCAATGCGGTGGATGTGGACAGCCCCGCCATCACGCGCCGCCCCGCCTCCGCGCTTGAGCCGGATAGCGATCTCGGTGACCGGCTGGTCACGGTCGAGGTCGGTGCCTTGACGGAAAATGAGATCGACGCCGCCCTGGCATCCGGCACCGCCTTCGCCGAATCCTGCTGCCAGGCTGGACTGGTCCGCACCGCCGCGCTGCGCCTTGGCGGCCGGGCCCGACTGGCCGGCGCCTCCTCCCTTCTGCTGAAGGCTCCAAGCCCATGACCCAGACGCTCGAAATCCGCAAAACCGTGCTCTGCGTGGAGGAAGTCCGCCATGACGGCGGCCCGCCGCTGGAAACACCGATCCTCAAGGGCTGGTGCGCCGTCATCCTCAAGAACCCCTTTGCGGGGCGGCATGAGCCGGAGCTGATGTGGATGATGGAGGCGATGAAGCCGATCGGCCTGATGGTGGCAGAAAAGCTGCTGGCAGGCCTCGGCGGTGACCCGGCGCGGATCGAGGCCTATGGCAAGGGCGGCCTGGTCGGCGCGGCGGGGGAGCTGGAGCATGGCGCGCTGTGGCATGTGGCGGGCGGCTATGCCATGCGCGGGCTGCTGGGCCAGGCGCTGTCCATCGTGCCGTCGATGACCAAGGTGGGGTCGATGGGCGCCTTGCTCGACCTGCCCATCCACCACCGCAACGCCGCCTATGTGCGCAGCCATTTCGATGGCATCACCGCGACCGTGCCGGATGCGCCGCGCGCCGACGAGATCCTGTTCGCGCTGGCCATGACCACGGGCGGGCGGCCGCATGCGCGCGTGGGCGGCCTGACGCAGGACGCGATCAGCCTGTGGGATGGGCAGCGATGACCTCTCCGCGCCGGTCCTGCCTCGGCGATCGTCCGAAGCGCGCGGCATAGGTGCGGGAGAAATGCGCCGCGCTGACGAAGCCGCAGGCCATCGCCACCTCCAGCACCGAAAGCGAGGTCTGCCGCAGCAGCCGTCGCGCATGGTCCAGCCGCAGGCCGAGATAATGCGCGCCGATGGTCCGCCCGAGCTGGCCACGGAACAGGCGTTCCATCTGCCGCACTGAAAGCCCGGCGCTGGTGGCCAGCGCCTTTCGCGGCAGCGGGTCCTCGATGCTGCTTTCCATCCGCTCCAGCGCCAGCAACAGGCTGGGATGGTCGGTGTCGTAGCGTTCCCGCAATCCCATGCGCTGCGGCTCATCGCCCGCCCTTGGCCTGGTATGCAGCAGCCATTCGGCCACGGCGCGGGCCAGCACGCGGCCCTGCGAGGCCTCGATCAAGGCCAGCATCATATCGAGCGGCGCGGTCCCGCCGGAGGAGGTGCAGCGATCCCGATCCACCTCATACAGCGACCCGGTCAGCGTCAGCCCCGGGAAGCGTTCCGCCATCGCCGGGATGTATTCCCAATGCGCCGTGCAGCGATACCCGGTCAGCAGGCCGGCGCGCGCCAGGATATGCGGGCCGCCCGAAAGGCCGCCGATGCGGATGCCGCGTGAGGCCTCCGCCCGCAGCCAGGCGAAGGTCGCCGGATCGGTGAATTCCGCCGGATTGCCCCCGGCGCAGACGAACAGCGCATCCAGCTGGCTGGGCCGCGACAGGCCCTGATCGGCCACGATGCGAACGCCGTTGGAGGCACGCACCGGCTCGCCATCCGGCGAGATGTGCACCCATTCATACAGCCTGACGCCCGACAATTCATTGGCGGCCCTGTAAGGCTCCAACGCGCAGCCATAGGCCAGCAGGGGGAAGCCCGGCACCAGCAGGAAGCCGATGCGCTGCGTCGCCGGAACCCCGCGCTCCGCCTCCCATGTCAGGTCGCCCCGGCGCGGCGGAACGCATGGGTCACTTGGACCGGAGGCGGAAGATCGACGGCTGGGCTTGCTCGGCATGGGGAGCGGCGATGGTGGCGGTGGAACAAGCCGCTGTCCACCAGGGGCCACAGGGTTCATACCGGCATCGTGCTGCCAAGGTCCGCCTGGGGAACCTTGGCCGATTCATTTCGTTCTTGCCTGAACCTCACCTCCCCGAAGGATTCCACATGCGCATCCGTGCCGGCTGCCAGATTACCTATGACTGCCCGCAGCCGACGCCCATGCTGCTGATGATCAGCCCGCATCCGTCGCGCGAGGGGGACCTGATCGGTCCGCATGAGGTCAGCCTCGATCCCCCGATTCCGTTCCGTCACTACCAGGATGGCTTCGGCAACACCTGCACCCGCATCCTCGCCCCGGCCGGCCGCGTGGTGATCAGCACCAACTTCCTGGTTCAGGACAGTGGCCTGACGGATCCGGTGCTGCGGGGCGCGCGCCAGCACAAGGTCGAGGATCTGCCGGACGACGCCTTGGTCTATCTGCTGGGCAGCCGCTACTGCGACACGGACAAGCTGGGGGATTTCGCCTGGGCGCAGTTCGGGCAGGGGCCGGAAGGCTGGGACCGGGTGCAGGCCATCTGCGACTTCGCGCACAACCACATCCAGTTCGACTATCAGCGGGCCAGCGCCACGCGCAGTGCCGCCGATGCGCATCGGGAACAGGTCGGCGTCTGCCGTGACTTCGCGCATCTGGCCGTCACGCTGTGCCGTTGCGTCAACATTCCCGCCCGCTACTGCACGGGCTATCTGGGCGATATCGGCATGCCGCCGCCCTATGGCCCGATGGATTTCGCCGCCTGGTTCGAGGTGTATCTGGACGGTGCCTGGCACACCTTCGACGCGCGCAACAATACGCCGCGCATTGGCCGTATCCTGATGGCGCGGGGGCGGGATGCGACCGATGTGGCCATCGCCACGACCTTCGGCCCCTGCACCCTGTCGGGCTTCAAGGTCATCACCGATGAGGAACCGGGCTGACCATCCGCGCGGCGTCGCGGCGTGGTGCGGACGACGGGACTTGAACCCGTACTCTCCATGAGAAGCAGATTTTCGTACCACTTCGGCTTTCGCCGCCGTCACCCGACGTTCGTGGTCTGGACTGTCCCTTCGCCATGGCCCCGAAGCGGGGAAAATCCCCACCGAGGGCTTTAGGCGCCGCCCGTCCAGTCTCTACACCTTCCCCCGCGAGGGGGCTTGGCTCGGGATTGGCCTGAGGCTTGCGCCCGTTAGCTTTCCCCGACTTTGAGCGGTTCTGCACCGCGGATTTCCCCGCGGGCACTCCGATGGAAGTCTGCTGCGTCTACCGATTTCGCCACGTCCGCGCTTTGCCAGCAGCGCAGTATGGCGGGCAGCGCGGGGCACCGCCAGCCTGTCGCGGAATGACGGGGGCTTGGCGGATGGGGCAGGCCGGTCCACATCCGCGCCATGTCGCGCATCACCATCGCCCTGCTGGGCGGACTCCTCGGCTTCGTCCTGTATGTGATGGCGGTGGTCGCGCTGGCGGACCACGTGCTGGCGGCCCACTGGCTGCTGCAGCTTGTCTATTTCGTCATCGTCGGCATGGCCTGGGCCTGGCCTGCCAAATGGCTGATGTTCTGGGCGGCGCGCGGCCGCTGAAAAGGCGCCCCCTGGCGGAGGCGCCTCACCGGATCAGAAGGGGCGGCTGAGGGTGAAGATCACCCGGTTGTCGCAGATCTTGGAGCCGCCGAAGCAGTCCTGGCGTTCATCGAGCGAGGTGAAGACGCCCGACAGGGTGCCGATCACGCCGCCGATGATCTCCCGCGACACGAAGACGGAGACGTTGGCGTAGTCCTCGGCGCCGAAAGCGCCCTCGTTGCGGCCGGGCGTGGCGAAGTTGCGCTCGACCCACTGGTAGCCGTAGCGGCCGCCGATGGTGAAGCCGAAGTCCAGCGCGATGTCGACACCGCCCTCGACATAGACGCCGAGGCCGGATTCACCGGTGAAGTCCGGGGAGATGGCGGCGAGGCCGACGAACTTCAGCGGCGCGATCTCATAGGAGGCGCGGAGCGCGAATTCATAGAAGTTCAGCTCATAGCCGCCGGTCGGCGCATCATAGCCCGGATAGGCGTAGTAAGTGGCGCCGAGGTCCAGCTTCACCCCGGCCAGCTCGAAACGGTAGCCGGCGTTGAGGTCGACTTCCTGGCGTGCATTGGTGCCGGCGAAGGCAACATTGCTGACGAAGGCACCGACATAGAGGCCGGAGCTGTGCTCAACATCCAGGGTCAGCTGCGCGGCGGGGCGATTCCGCGTCTGGCTCAGGCCTCGGAAGGAATAGTCCGAGGCGATCGTCGGGGTGGTGAGGATCGTCAGCCCGGCGCTTTCGATGGTCTGCTGAGCGTAGCTTGCTCCCGGAGCAAGCAATATGCTGCCAAAAAGAGCAGCCGAGGCCAGGGAGATGGAACGAATCATGGGCAATCCTCGTGTCTCGCGTTCGGCTGCGTGTTTTGTGAGCAGTCATGCAAGACGTAGCAGGCCAGTAGCCAGACGGAAGCAATTTCCGCGGTCTTGCGGAAATTCGAGGGGCTCTGTTGCAGTTTTGCATCGCACAAGGCGGCGACCGTGCCAGAGGGCACGAAAAACCCCGCCAGGATCATGTCCTGGCGGGGTTCAGCTCACTGCAGCGTTGTTGGTCGGAGTGAGAGGATTCGAACCTCCGGCCCCTGCGTCCCGAACACAGTGCTCTACCAGGCTGAGCTACACTCCGGCGTCTGGCAGTGAGGCGTGCGCTATAGCGAAGCCCCCGGCGGCCGGCAAGCGGGGGCTGGGCAAATGGTCGCGGTTGCCGTGGCGGTGATTCAATGCTCCTCGGCCGGCCGGTAGACCCTGCGCCCTTCGGCATTGGCGGCGCCGGGTCAGCGCGCTGCCCCGATCTCCTCCATACATCCGGACCCGAAAGAGACGAATTTGACTCAGAGCGACACCAATCCGCGCATTGGAACCATGTCGAGTTCATTGTGAATACGGCTTCGGTCCTGGCACGATCGGATGTGGGGTGGCCGTGCGGGTGTTTCACGACTTATGGTATTGCCCCATTGCGTCATTCGCAAATGCGTCGCACCTTGCATGTATCGCATGCCTCACGGCATGAGATTATGCGGGCGTCCTCTCTCGGGGGACTCGGGGCGCCATGCAGGGGACAAGGCGCGTTCGCGCGTTGAGCGGGAGACGCTGACATGGCCGAACCATCCTGGACATGCCGGCGCGGCTGTCGCGCCGACCTCGCGACGCATCGCCTTCAGCCGTGAACCTGTCGCCACGACTCGCCTGCCGTCCGACCCGGCCGCACCCCGCCCACCGATGATGGCGGCCATGCTGATTCTCGGCGCGCTGGGCCTGCTGGGCCTGTCCGGCGCGGTGTGGGAAGGCTGGAGCGCCAGCCGTGATCGCCGGCGCATCGCCATGGCCGGCCAGGTGGTGGCGCTGGGCGAGACGCTGCTGCATGCGGCACTTCAGGGCCGCCGCCGCAGCATCGACCAGCCGGTGGTGGTGATGGATGGCGGGCTGACCAATGGCAGCCTGACATGGCCTGGCGTGGTCCAGGCCTTGGGGCCGGACTGGCTGGTGCTCACCTACGACCGCGCCGGCCATCTCTGGAGCGGGCCCATTCCGGACAAGGCACCCCGCGACAGTGAGGCCCTGCTGGCCGAACAGCGCGCCCTGCTGGCCGGGCTGCATCTGGCGCCGCCCTGGCTGCTGGTGGCGCATTCCTGCTCCGGCCACGTCGCCCGCCTGCACGCGGCCCGCCATCCGGAGGATGTCGCGGCCCTGCTGCTGGTGGAGACGATCCCCGCCAGCCTGGCCGGGCCGATCACACAATCCAGCTTCGCCCGGTCGCTCTGGTGGAAGGTGCCGGCCGCGCAGCTCGGCCTCTGGCGCCTGTGGCGGCTGGGCAAGGGGCTGCCCCGGCGCCCCGGCGAGGTGACGCCGGAGACCATGGTGGAGGCCTGGACCCGGCTGTCCCAATCCGCCCGGGGGCTGTGGGCAACGCGGGCGGAGCTGGCCCATCTCGTCGCCGACACAGCGGCCATCGAGCTCGCACCGCCGCCACGCCAGCCCTGCATCATCCTCGCCTCCACCCATGGCGCGGTGGTGGTGCCGAAAGGCATGCCGGCGGACGAAGCGCAGGCGGCGGCGCTGGCGGCGCAGCAGGACCTCGCGACGCGGCTGCCGCAGGCGGAGCTGCGCATCACCGACCGCGCCGACCATGACATCCCCTGGCAGGCGCCGGAGATGGTGGCGCGGGCGATTCGCGATCTCGCCGGCAACCTGCCCGGCCCGACAAGCCCGCGGGGCTGACCGCGACACAGCGACGGGGCGCAATCGGCGGCGGGCATGCTATATCCCGCTCATGCTGCGCCGCGCCGCCTTCCTCCTCGGGCTTCTGCTCACCACCCCGGCCTTGGCGGTGGAAAGCCAGGCCGTCCGGTCGCCACGGGCCACCGCCACGCTGGTGACGGATGTGGCCTCCGTGGTGCCGGGGCAGGATTTCCAGGCCGGGCTGCGGCTGCGCCTCGCCCCCGGCTGGCACAGCTATTGGCGCAATGCCGGCGATGCCGGCGCCGCGCCGGAGATCGCCTGGACCTTGCCGGAGGGCGCCAGCGCCGGCCCCTTCGCCTGGCCGGCGCCGGAACGCATCCCCTACGGGCCGCTGGTGAATTTCGGCTACAAGGACGAGGTGCTGCTGCCCCTCCGGGTCTCGGTGCCCGCCGGGCTGACGCCGGGCCAGGCCTTCACCCTGTCGGCCGAGGCGAGCTGGCTGGTCTGCGCCGATGTCTGCATTCCGGAGGAAGGCGGCTTCCGCCTGACCCTGCCAGTGGCGGACAGCGCGACCCCCTCCCCCCTCACCAGCCCGATCTTCGAGGCAGCGGCGGCTCGACTGCCGCGCCCGCTGCCCTGGTCGGCCGAAGCTGGTGTCAGCGCCGCCGCCGAGACGCCGGGCCGGGCCAGCCTGACGCTCGCCGCCACCGGCCTGACGGCGGAGATGGTGCGCGACGCCTTCTTCTTCCCCAACGAACCCGGCCTGATCGACAACACCGCCCCGCAGCCCGTGGCGCTGCGCAACGGGGCGCTGACGCTGGGCCTGACATTGCTGCCCGGCGTGGCGCCGGCGGCGCTGGAAGGGACGCTGCTGCTGCATGATGCCGGCGGCCAGACCGCGTCCTTCACCGTCGACGCCCCCGCGACCGGTCCCGCCGTGGCCGCAGGCGGAATCGGGCTGTGGCAGGCCATGCTGCTGGCGCTGGCCGGCGGGCTGGTGCTGAACCTGATGCCCTGCGTCTTCCCGGTGCTGGCGATGAAGGCCATGGCGCTGGCGCGGCTCGGCGGCGCGGCACGGGGCACCATTCGACTGCAATCCGCCGCCTATACCGCCGGGGTGCTGGTCAGCTTCGCCGCGATCGGCGGGCTGCTGGTGGCGCTCCGCGCCGCGGGCGTGGCCGCCGGCTGGGGCTTCCAGTTCACCGAACCGGCCTTCGTCGCCGCCATGGCCTGGCTGGTGCTGGCGGTGGGGCTCAACCTATCCGGTGTCTTCGCCTTTGGCGGGACGGTCGGCGCCGGGCAAGCGGTGGCCGGGCGCGGCGGGGCGCTCGGGGCCTTTGCCACCGGCGGGCTCGCAGTCCTGCTGGCCACCCCCTGCACCGCCCCCTTCATGGCCGCGGCGCTGGGTGCCGCGCTGGTGATGCCGCCGGCGGCGACCATGGCGGTGTTCCTGGCCCTCGGGCTGGGGCTGGCCGCGCCCTATGCGCTGCTGGGCCTGATGCCCGGCCTGGCCCGCGCCCTGCCCCGGCCCGGCGCCTGGATGGAAAGGCTGCGCCAGGCGCTCGCCTTCCCGATGTATGCCACCGCGGCCTGGCTGGTCTGGGTGCTGGCGTTGCAGGCTGGGCCGGATGGCGTGTTGTTCGGGCTGATCGGCGCCGTGGTGCTGGCCGCCGGCCTTTGGGGGCTGGGCCTGGCGCAGCGGGCCGGCACGGGCAAGTTGCGGATGGCCGGTGTGACGGCGGCGGGCGTCGCCCTGCTGGTGGCGCTGGCCCTTCTGCCGCGGCTTTCCGCCGCCCCGGCCGTGGCCGCCGCCGCCGATGCCACCGCCGAGCCCTGGTCGGCCGCACGGGTGGCGGAGCTGCGCGCGGCGGGCCGCCCGGTCTTCGTCAACGCCACCGCCGCCTGGTGCATCACCTGCCAGGTCAATGACCGCGTGGCGCTGCGCAGCGCGGCGGTGCGGGACGCCTTCGCGGCCCGGAACGTCGCCTATCTCAAGGCGGATTGGACGCGCGGCGATCCCGCGATCGGCGCTCTGCTGCGCGAACAGGGGCGGGAGGGTGTGCCGATGTACCTCTACTGGGCCCCGGGCGCCGCGGCGCCCGCGGTGCTGCCGCAGATCCTGACCGAGGGTCTGGTGCTGGAGGCGCTCGGCGGCGTGTAGGTTTTCCGGGCATCAAGCCTTGCTTCAGGATTGACCCCGCAGGATGCGGCGATGTGGCGCATCCTGCCTTTACTGATCCTGGCCTTGCACGCCCCGCCCGCGCGGGCGGAGGCGACGCCCCCGGCCTGCACCGCGGCGCGGGAGGGTGTGACGGCCTGCATCGCCGGCAAGCTATGCGCCTGCCGCTTCACGCAGGGCGGCAGCATGACCGGGCGGCCGGACCGCTTCACCTGGGATTGCGGCATCCTCCGCCCAGCGTGCGGCAGCGGCCTGGTGCCACCCTCCGCCGCGCCCCAGCAGGTGCCCATGCCGAACCTGCTGCTGCGGCCGGGCTGGGGGGCGGGCGAGGGCCGGCCGCGCTGAGTCCAGGCGTTCAAGCCTTGCGGCCTCGCAGTGCGACCCGGACAATGCGCAAAAACAAATAGCTGGAGCCGCTTCGCCGTCTTGGCTTGCGGCCCGCAAAAGTCAGCGGCGGCCGCGCGTGGGGGCGGCCGGCGGGGCGGTGTCCGGCGGCAGGTCTTCTTCCAGCACCGTCAGCGTGATGGCGTAGGACAGCTCACCTTCCTCATCATCGCGATGCACGGTGCCGATGACCTCATCCTGCACCGAGACCTCCACCGAAAGCCCGGGGCGAGCCGGCGCCAGAAGGGTGATGCGGTCCGTTCCCAGCAGGCGGCGCAGATAGGCCTGCACGCGGGCGATCTCGGCTGGCTTCATCCGTGTTGCTCTCCGGTCCGATTAAAGGGCGCCCCCTATGCACCCGCGGGCCGCCCAGGTCGAGGCTTGGCGAGGCCATGGGTCGCCGGAGCCGCCATTTCCTCGGCGCAAACGCCCGATGCGGCGGCCCTGTCCCGATCAGCGACACGGCCACGGCCTCAGCCCCCGGGCGCACCCTGGGTGTTCACGTACAGGCTGTAGAGCGAATGCGCCGCCGCCATGAACAGCCGGTTACGGTGCCGCCCGCCGAAGCAGACATTGGCGCAGCGTTCCGGCAGGTCGATGAAGCCGATGGCGGTGCCGGCGGCGTTGAACACCTTCACCCCATCCATACCCGGCCCGCCCATGCCCCAGCCGCACCAGAGGTTCCCCTCCACATCCACCCGGAACCCGTCCGGTGTCTCGCCGGGGGCGCATTTCACGAAGACGCGGCGGTTGCTCAGCCGGGTGCCGTCGCAGTCATAGGCCAGGATGTTGCGCGGCTCTGACCGGCTCTCAATGATGTAGAGGATCTTTTCGTCCGGGCTGAAGGCCAGGCCGTTCGGGTGGTCAACATCGTCGGCGACCAGCGTGATCCCTCCGGTCGCGCCATCGACGCGATAGACGTTGGTATGCGGCAGTTCGGGGGTGTGCTTCTCGCCCTCATAAAAGCCACCGATGCCGAAGGGCGGGTCGGTGAACCAGATGCTGCCATCCGACTTCACCACCACGTCGTTCGGGCTGTTCAGCCGCTTGCCCTCGAACTGGTCGGCGATGACGGTGATGGCGCCGTCATATTCGTGGCGGATGACGCGCCTGCCGCCATGTTCGCAGGCCACGATGCGGCCCTGACGGTCGCGGGTATGGCCGTTGGCGTTGTTCGACGGCTTGCGGAAATGGGTGACCTGGCCGGTCTCCTCATCCCAGCGCAGCACGCGGTTGTTGGGGATGTCGGACCAGAGCAGGCAGCGCTGGTCACCGAGCCAGACGGGCCCCTCCCCCCATCGGCTGCCGGTCCAGAGCCGCTCCACCGAGCTCAGCCCTAGCCGCAGACTGTTGAAGGCCGGGTCCAGGCTGCGGATGGCGGGGTCCGGGTAGCGAAGGCTTTCCTGCCAGGTCATCGCGTCTTCCTCCTATGGGCCGGCGGTCTTGGCGCCGGGCGGGCTCCTCGTCATGCTGGCGCGATATGGACGGGAGGGGAACCATGACCGATCTGCCAGGACGCATCGCGGATGAGGCGGCGCTGGAGGAGGTGATGTCGCGCCCCGACCCGGCATTGCTGGCCGACCTCGCCCAGGTGCCTGGCGATATCCTGGTGCTCGGCGCCGCCGGCAAGATGGGGCCGACGCTGTGCCGTCTGGCCAAGCGGGCGGACCCGGGGCGGCGGGTGATCGCCGTGGCGCGCTGGTCGGAGGCCGGGCTGCGGGACCGCATGGAATCCTGGGGCATCGAATGCCTGACCGCGGACCTGATGGAAGACGCTGCCCTCGCCGCCCTGCCGGACGCCCCGAACGTCGTCTTCATGGCCGCCATGAAATTCGGCTCCACGGGGAATGAGGCGCTGACCTGGGCCATGAATGTCCAGCTTCCGGCGCGGGTGGCGGCGCGCTGGGCGGCGTCCCGCATCGTCTTCTTCTCCACCGGCAATGTGCTGCCGATGCTGCCGGTGAACGGGCCGATGCCGGATGAGGCGACGCCGCCGGCCCCCATCGGCGATTACGCGGCGAGCTGTCTCGGCCGGGAGCGCGCCTTCCAGCATGCCGCCGCCATGCGCGGCACGAAGTGCTTCGGCATCCGCCTGAACTACGCCATCGACCTGCGCTACGGCGTGCTGCACGACATCGCCACCAAGGTGCTGGCCGGCACGCCGGTGCCGCTGGCCATGGGCCAGGCCAATGTCATCTGGCAGGGCGATGCCAATGCCTGGACGCTGCGCGCGCTCAGCCGCGCCGATGCCACCTGCCCCATCCTGAACGTGACGGGGCCGGAGACCGTGTCCATCCGCTGGCTGGCGGAACAGCTTGGCGCGCGCATGGACCGCACGCCCGAATTCGCCGGCAGCGAGGCGCCCAACGCCCTGCTCTCCAACGCTGCCCGCGCCTTCGCCACCTTCGGCTATCCGCGCGTGCCGCTGTTGGTGCTGATCGACTGGGTGGCGGATTGGGTGGCGGGCGGCGGCCGCGCGCTGGGCAAGGCGACCAAGTTCGAGGTGCGGGATGGCCGCTTCTAACACCGCCATCCGGGCGGAGGACCAGCTCTCCCCCCGCGCCAAGGTAACGCGCCAGCGCATCCTGGACGCGGCGCTGGTGGAGTTCGCCGAGAAGGGCATGGCCGGCAGCCGGGTGGATGAGATCGCCGCCCGGGCCGGCGCCAACAAACGCATGCTCTACGCCTATTTCGGCAGCAAGGAGGAGCTTTGGCTGACGGTGCTGGAACGCGCCTATGCCGCCAAGCGGGAGGAGGAACGGGAGCTGTCGGTGGACAGCCTGCCGCCGCTGGAAGCCATGGCCCGGCTGGTGGCCTTCAACCTGCGCTACACCAGCCGCCACCCTGAATTCGTCGCCCTGCTGAACCAGGAAAACCTGCACCGCGCCGCCTATCTGCGCCGCTCAGAGCATGTGCCCGCGCTGTATTCCCCGATGTTGCAGGCACTGACGGCGGTGCTTGAGCGTGGCGCCGCCGCCGGGGTCTTCCGGCCCGGGGTGGATGCGATGCAGCTCTACATCTCCATCCTGGCGCTCGGGCATTTCTACGTCGCCAACCGGCACACCCTGTCCACCATCTTCGGCGCCGCGCTGGACACCGAGGCCGCGATCGCGGCGCGGGAGGCGCATATCGCCGAGGTGGTGCTGGGCTATTTGCGCCCCTGAGACGCACATCCCGACACAAAGGAGTGATGAATGGACCTCTCCAAGAATGACGAGTTGCAACGCTTCGCCGCCACCGGCGCCACGCTCGGCCTGCTGGTTGGCATGTTGAAGGTGAAAGGCGTGCTGCAGCCCGAGGAGGCAGAAGCCTTGTTCGCCATGGCGGAGGAGGTGATGGCCCAGGCGGGCCTGCCCGGCGGCACCAATGCCCTCGCGCCGATCCGCACGGCGATGGAGATGGTGGAGGGATCGGCGAAGCCCGCTTGACGGCAGGCTGCCCTCGCGACAAAGTAACCACCTGGTTACTGTCGACGGGGAGGACAACACGGTGGGTCTGCGCTGGCAGGATTGGCCCGAAAGCGTCCTCGCGCGGCTGCGCGCCGGCTGCGCCATTCCGGCCCAGCCCCTGGCGCTGACGGCGCGGCGGGAGCTGGACCCGCTGCGCCAGCGGGCGCTCGGCCGCTACTATTTGGCCGCCGGCGCCGGGGGCCTCGCGGTCGGTGTCCACACCACGCAATTCGCCATCCGCCAGGTCGGGTTGTTCGACCGGGTGCTGTCGCTGGCGGCGGAAGCGGCGAGCGAGCGCGACGAGGCGCCGATCCTGGTCGCCGGCGCCATCGGCCGCACGGAACAGGCGGTGCGGGAGGCGCGGATCGCCCGCGGCCTCGGCTACCACGCGGTGCTGCTCAGCCTCGCCGCCTGGAAGGGCGCGTCGGAGGATGAGATCATCGCCCATTGCGAGGCGGTGGCGGCCGAGATGCCCATCTTCGGCTTCTACCTGCAACCGGCCGTGGGCGGCCTGCCACTGCCGATGCGCTTCTGGAAGCGCTTTGCCGCGATCGAGAATGTGGTCGCCATCAAGATGGCACCCTTCAACCGCTACGCCACGCTCGACGTCCTGCGCGGCGTGCTCGAAGCCGGGGCGGCCGATCGGATTTCGCTCTACACCGGCAATGACGACCACATCGTGGCCGACCTGCTGACGCCTTTCGCCTTGGCCGGCGCGGAAAAACCGCTGCGCATACGTGGCGGGCTGCTGGGGCATTGGAGCGTCTGGACCAAGGCGGCGGTCGATCTGCATGCGCGGCTCTGCGGTGCGGATGCCACGCCCGAATTGCTCGCCCTGGATGCGCAGGTGACGGAGATGAACGCCGCCGTCTTCGACGTGGCGCATGACTTCCACGGCGTCATCGCCGGCTGCCACGAAATTCTTTTCCGAGCTGGCCTGCTGGAAGGCATCTGGTGCCTGGACCCGAATGAAGGCCTTTCCCCCGGCCAGTCTGAACTGCTGACCGTGGTGTCAGAGCGCTACCCGCATCTGACGGACGACGATTTCGTCCGCGCAAACCTCAACACCTGGCTCTCCTGAAGGATATTTGAAAAAATGGCGGAACGTCGCATCGGCCTCATCATGAACGGCGTCACCGGGCGCATGGGCATGAACCAGCATCTGATCCGCTCCATCGCGGCGATCCGCAAGGATGGTGGCGTGAAGCTGGCGAATGGCGACCGGGTGATGCCGGACCCGATCCTGGTCGGCCGCAATCGGGAGAAATTGGAGGCGCTGGCCAAGGCGCATGGCGTGTCGCGCGTCTCCACCGACCTCGACGCCTGCCTGGCCGACCCGAATGACACGCTGTTCTTTGATGCGGCGACCACGCAGATGCGCGCCGGCCTGCTGACCAAGGCGATCAATGCGGGCAAGGACATCTATTGCGAGAAGCCGACCTCCGACAATCTCGCGGAAGCCATGGCCGTCGCGAAGCTGGCGAAGGACAAGGGCATCAAGGCCGGCGTGGTGCAGGACAAGCTGTTCCTGCCGGGCCTGCGCAAGCTGAAGATGGCGATCGACAGCGGCTTCTTCGGCAAGATCCTCAGCGTGAAGGGCGAGTTCGGCTACTGGGTCTTCGAGGGTGACCTGCAGCCGACGCAGCGCCCCTCCTGGAACTACAAGAAGGCCGAAGGCGGCGGCATGATCCTCGATATGCTCTGCCACTGGCGCTACGTGCTCGACAATCTTTTCGGGAATGTCGAAAGCGTTTCCTGCCTTGGCGCGACGCATATCGACACGCGCTTCGATGAAGCCGGCAAACCCTACAAGGCCGACACCGATGATGCGGCCTATGCGACCTTCCAGCTGGAAGGCGGCGTCATCGCCCATATCAATTCCAGCTGGGTGACGCGCGTGCGGCGCGACGACCTGGTGACCTTCCAGGTGGATGGCACGCATGGCAGCGCCGTGGCCGGCTTGCAGAAGTGCTGGACGCAGTCGCGCGTGAACACACCGAAGCCGGTCTGGAGCCCCGACACCCCCCAGCCGATCAACTTCTTCGAAGGCTGGCAGGAAATCCCCGACACCGAGCCGATGCCGAACGGCTTCCGGGTGCAGTGGGAGCTGTTCTTCAAATACCTGGCCGGCGAAGTCGCGACCTATCCCTGGGATCTGCTGGCCGGTGCGAAGGGCGTGCAGCTCGCCGAGGCTGGCTTGCAGAGCTGGGCGGAGCGCCGCTGGGTCGACCTGCCGAAGCTGGAGGTCTGAGCCATGCCGAGCATCAAGCTTCCCGAGGGCGACTACACGCTGCAAGGTCCGCGCGATTTTGCCACGGCGACACCGCCATTTCCGCGCGTGGCGCTGGCGGCCGCGCATGTGGTGGCGGACACATTGGCCGAACAGGACCCCTGGCTCGACGCCAAGATCGACTGGGACCGCACCATCGCGTTTCGGAAACATCTGTGGTCGCTCGGCCTGGGCGTGGCGGAGGCGATGGACACCGCCCAGCGCGGCATGGGGCTCGACTGGACGGCGGCGCAGGAGCTGATCCGGCGCTCGCTGGACGCGATGCAGGACCATCCCGGCGCGGTGATGGCCAGCGGCGCCGGCACCGACCATCTCACCCCCGGCCCTGACGTGACCGTGGACGACGTGATCCGCGCCTATGAGGAGCAATGCGACGCCGTCGAGGCGATGGGCGGCCGCATCATCCTGATGGCGTCGCGCGCCCTGGCGAAGGCCGCGAAATCGCCAGCGGATTATGAGCGCGTCTATGACCGCATCCTGTCCCAGGTGAAGCAGCCAGTCGTCATCCACTGGCTGGGCGAGATGTTCGACCCGGCGCTGGAAGGCTACTGGGGCAATCACGACCATATGGCCGCAATGGAAACGGCGCTGAAGGTCATCCACGCCCATGCCGACAAGGTGGACGGCGTGAAGGTCTCCCTGCTCGATGACAAGAAGGAGATCTCCATGCGCCGGCGCCTGCCGAAAGGCGTGCGCATGTACACCGGTGATGACTTCAACTACGCCGAACTCATCGCCGGCGACGAGCATGGCTATTCCGACGCGCTGCTCGGCATCTTCGATCCCATCGCCCCGGCGGTGGGCGGCGCGCTGGCCAGCCTCGCCAAGAACGACCTTTCGACCTTCCACGACATCCTGGCGCCGACCGTCCCGCTGAGCCGCCATATCTTCAAGGCGCCGACGCGCTTCTACAAGACGGGCGTGGTCTTCATGGCCTGGCTGAACGGCCACCAGGACCACTTCGTCATGATCGGCGGCCAGCAATCCACCCGCAGCATCCGCCACTTCTCGGAGCTGTTCCGGCTGGCCGACAAGGCCGGGCTGCTGCGGGATCCGGATATGGCGGTGGCGCGCATGCGCAACCTGCTCGCACTGCACGGTGCTGCCTGATGCGGATGTCGCTCAACACCGTCACGGTGAAGGAGAAGTGGGGTCTTTCCCAATGCATCGAGGGCTGCGCCCGGCACGGCATTCCGGGCATCTCGCCATGGCGTGACGTGCTGCAGGCGATGGGCGTGCAGGCGGCCGCGAAGCAGATTCGCGATGCCGGCCTGACCGTAACCGGGTTGTGTCGCGGCGGCATGTTTCCGGCGGCCGACGCCGCCGGCCGCGCCGCCGCCATCGAGGACAATCTGCGCGCCATCGAGGAAGCCCACACGATCGGCGCGGCCTGTCTGGTGATGGTTTGTGGTGGCCTGCCACCCGGCTCCAAGGATCTGCCAGAGGCGCGCGCCATGGTGCGGGACGGGCTGGCCGCGATCATGCCGGCGGCACGCGCCGCGGGCGTGACCATCGCACTGGAACCGCTGCATCCGATGACCTGCGCGGACCGCTCCGTGCTGTCCACCCTCGGCCAGGCGCTCGACCTGTGTGACGCGTTCGGCGAGGGCATGGGCGTCGCGCTCGATGTCTATCATGTCTGGTGGGACCCGCAGCTCACCGCGCAGATCGCGCGCGCGGGCTCGCGCATCGCCGCCTTCCATGTCTGCGACTGGAAGGTGCCGACCCTCGACACGGTGTTCGACCGCGGCATCCCCGGCGAGGGCTGCATCGACATCCCCGCCATCCGCCGGATGGTCGAAGCGCAGGGCTATGGCAGCTTCGCCGAGGTCGAAATTCTGTCGAAGCATTGGTGGCAGCAGGACCCTGAACAGGTGCTGTCCCTGCTGAAGGAGCGCCACGCCGCCGCCGTCTGACTATCAAAAAACCGGGAGAGACAAGAATGACAGGTTTCCGCATCACGCGCCGCGCCCTGCTGGGCACGGCGCTCGCGACCCCCGCCCTCGCCCAGGGCTGGGCGCCGACGCGACCGCTGCGCTTCGTCGTGCCCTTCCCGCCCGGCGGCGCCACCGATGTGGTGGCGCGTGTCATTGCCGATCGCATGCAGGACAAGCTGGGCCAGCCTGTGACGGTGGAAAACCGCACCGGCGCGGGTGGCAATGTCGGCGTGGAGAATGTCGTGCGCAGCGCGGCGGATGGCTACACCATCCTCATGGGCACGACGGGCACGCTGACCATCAACCCGCATCTCTACACCAATATGGGCTTCAACCCGGCGACCGACCTGGCGCCGATCGGCATGGCCTTCTCCACCGACCATGTGCTGATCGTGAACCCCTCCGTCCCCGCCCAGAACCTGGCGGAATTCCTGGCGCTGCTGCGGGCGCGGCCGGGCGCGCTGTCCTACGGCTCCGGCGGCAACGGCTCCTCCACCCATCTGGTGCCGGAGTTGTTCAAGCTGGTGGCGCGGGTCGACATGCAGCATGTGCCCTATCGAGGCAGCGCGCCCGCGCTGAACGATACCGTTGCCGGCAATGTGCAGGTGATGCTGGACCAGCTGCCCAGCGCCCTGGCGCAGGTGCAGGGCGGGCGGGTGCGCGCGCTGGCCGTCACCGGCCCGCGGCGGTCGAGCCTGTTGCCGGACCTGCCGACCTTCGCCGAAGCCGGGCTTGCCGATGCGCAGGCCACCTCCTGGGGCGCCGTGATGGCCCCGGCCGGTCTGCCCGCCGCGACGACGGAACGGCTGAGCAGCGTGCTGCGGGAGATTCTGGCGGAGCCGGGTGTGCAGCAGCGCTTGGCTGCCGCCGGCGCCGATGCCGTCTCCTCCACCCCCGCCGAACTCGCCGCCACCATGCGCGACGAGACGGCGAAATGGGGCCGCGTGATCCGCGAGGCGCGGATCACCGTGAACTGATCCTGACAGGCCGGGACCCGAAAGGGTCCCGGTCGCTCAGTCCTTCACTTCCTCCAGCCGCACCGCTAGGTCGCCGGTCTGGGCCGCGCCCTCCCGCTTGCGGCGCTTCAGCACGATCGGGACGATCACCACGACCAGCGCCAGCAGCAGGATCACCCAAAAGGGATAGACCGGCTGGTTGCTGTTGGGCGTCCAGATCGGGATCATGATGAGCAGCGCGAGGCTGATCCCCGCCGTGATGTAATAGCCGAGCATGACCGTCAGCCCCCCAGATGCTTGGCGAAGAAGGCGAGCGTGCGGGCCTGCGCCACATCGGCATCGGCCGGCTTGTAGGACCCACGCTCCTCGCAGCCAAAGCCGTGGCCTGCGCCCTTATAGACGAAGATCTCGACGCCCGGCTGGGCTTCCCGGATCAGCTCCACATCGCTCATCGGGATGGAGGCATCGACCTCCCCGAAATGCAGCTGCACGGGGCAGCCGGGCACCTCGGTGCGGGTGCCGGCGATGCCGCCGCCATACCAGCCGCAGGCGGCCTTGAAGCTGGTGCTGCGCGTCGCGCCCCACCAGGCGATGGTGCCGCCCCAGCAATAGCCGACGATGCCCTTGGTGCCGGGCAGCGCGGCGGCGGCGGCCTCGATGTCCAGCATCGTGCCCTTCTCATCCACCTTGGCGCGCAGGTCGCGGCCACGGGCCACATCCTCCGCCGCATAGCCCAGCTCCACCCCGCGCTCCACGCGGTCGAACAGGGCCGGGCAGATCACGGCGTAGCCTTCGGCGGCCAGGGCGTCGCAGACATGGCGCATATGGCGGTTCACGCCGAAGATTTCCTGCACCACGACCAGGGCGCGTTTCGCATCGGCCGGGCCGGCGCGGTAGGCGTTCAGGCGGTGGCCGTCGGCGGCGGTCAGCTCGATCTGCATGGCATTTCCCGTCAGAAGGTTTTCGGGCCTTGGCGGGGGGCAGGATCGCATCCGCGGCCGGTTGGATGCTAGTCTCCCCGCATGGGCGACCTCGTCAACCTCAACCATGCGCGCAAGGCGCGGGCCAAGCAGCAGGCCCAGGCGGAAGCCGCCGCCAATCGGGTGAAGCATGGGCGCGGCAAGGCCGAAAAGCTGGCCGACCGGCAGGCGGAGGCGCGGCGGCAGGCGCTGCTGGATGGCGCGAAGCGGGACCCCGGCCCCCTGGACGGGAACGACCAAAGCGGCTGATCTGCCGGGCATGGACAACCCCGATTTCGACCCCGCCCAGCATGGCTGGACCCTTCGCACCCCCTCCGGCCTTCCCGCCGTGGTCGATCCGCTCTGGGTGAAGGGGGACGAATACGGCTTCCAGGCCCGGGCGGACCACGCCAATGGGCGCGGCGTCATTCATGGCGGCATCCTGGCCACCTTCATGGATCACAGCCTGGGGTTGATGGTGCGGAAGGCGATCGGCGGGGGCATGAACCTGGCCACCATTCAGCTCGACCTGCATTACCTGGCCGCTGCCATGCCGGGGCAGTTCCTGGTGGGGTCGGGGGAGATCACACGGCAGACCCGCAGCGTGGTCTTCGTCCGCGGCCTGTTGAAGGCGGGCGATACCAGCGTGGTGGCCGCCACCGGCGTCTGGAAGATTCTGGCCGCGCGGTGACGCGGGACGCGCCTCTGGTCTAGAAGGCAGCAGCGACAGACGGAGACGATGGATGAAAATCACCTGGTTCGGGCATTCGGCCTATCGCCTGGAATTCGGCAATTCGGTCGTGATGATCGACCCCTTTTTGACCGGCAACCCGGTGTTCCAGGGCGATGCCGTGGCGGCAAGCGCCGGCGCCACCCATGTGCTGCTGACCCATGGCCATAGCGACCATGTCGGCGACACGCTGGCGATCCATCAGCGGACGGGCGCCAAGGTGGTGGCGAATTTCGAGATCTGCATGTGGCTGGCCCGCCAGGGGCTGAAGGCCATGGACCCGATGAACACCGGTGGCACCACCCAGCAGGACGATTTCGCCGTCACCCTGACCATCGCCTTCCACTCCTCCTCCGTCATGGACGAGAACGGCATCACCCAGGACCTCGGCCTGCCGGGCGGCCTGGTGATCACGCCGAAGGCCAAGGGCGAGCCGGTGATCTACCACATGGGCGACACCGAGGTTTTTGGCGACATGGCGCTGATCGGGGAACTGCACAGCCCGACCGTGGCGATGGTGCCGGTGGGCGATCGTTTCACCATGGACGGCAAGCGCGGCGCCCTGGCCGTGAAGCGCTTCCTGCCCAGCGTGACCACCGCCATCCCGTGCCATTTCGGGACCTTCCCCATGATCGCGCCCGATGCCTCTCTGTTCGAGCGGGAGATGGCGGGGGCCAAGGCGAAGGTGCTGGTGCCGGAAAAGGGCGTGGCCTTCACCCTCTAGGGAGCACCCCCATCACCTCCTCCGCCAAGGCGAGGGAGGCGGTGAGGCCAGGGCTTTCGATGCCGAACAGGTTCACCAGCCCCGGCACCCCATGGGTCGCCGGGCCCTGGATGACGAAATCCTGGCCCGGCGCGCCCTTCGGCACCGTCTTGGGGCGGATGCCGGAATAGCCGGGGGCCAGCACGCCATCCGGCAGTTCGGGCCACCAGCGGCGGATGGAATCATAGAACAGCTCCCCACGCCGGGGATCGACATTGTAGTCGATGCGGTCGATCCATTCGACATCCGGCCCGAACCGCGCCTGGCCGCCGAGGTCGATGGTCAGATGCGTGCCGAGGCCGCCCGGCACCGGCACCGGATAGATCAGTCGGCTGAACGGGGATTTCGCGGTCAGGCTGAAATAATTGCCCTTGGCGTAGAAGGCGCCGGGGATGTGCTCGGGCGGCATGCCCTCGATCTTGCGGGCCAGGGCAGGCGCATGCAGCCCGGCGGAGTTCACCAGCAGGTTGCAGGACAGCGCCATCGGCTCCGCCCCGCCCACCTCCAGCTCCACCGCATCGCCCACCAGCCGGCCGCGCAGTACGGGGGCGTGAAAGGCGAACATCGCCCCCGCATCCTCGGCATCGCCCTGAAGCGCCAGCATATAGGCGTGGCTGTCGATGATGCCGGTGGAGGGGGAAACCAGCGCGGCGGTGCAGGACAGCGAGGCCTCCATGGACCGCGCCTCCGCGCCCGAGATGAAGCGCAGGTCGTCCACCCCATTGGCGGCGGCGCGCTGGCGGATGCCCTCCAACTGCTCGGCCTCCGCATCGCTGGTGGCGACGATCAGCTTGCCGCAATTGCGGTAGGGCACGCCGTGGCTGTCGCAATAGTCGTAGAGCTTCCACTTCCCGGCGACGCAGGTTTTGGCCATCAGGCTGCCGGCCTTGTAGTAGATGCCGGCGTGGATCACCTCCGAATTGCGGGAGGAGGTCTCGGTGCCGATGCCCTCCGCGGCATCCAGCACCAGTACCTCCCGCCCCGCCTGGGCCAGCGCCCGGGCCACGGCGAGGCCGACAACCCCGGCCCCCACCACCACGCAATCCACCTGGTCCATGCTGTTCCCCCGGCCCGTTGCCACATGGGTATGGCAAAACGGCGCAGGCGGGGAGGGGGGTGGGCGTGGCGCCGGTGGCGCGGAAGTCGGTTTCAGCCGATCTCCAGCGCGTCGATCAGCCCGTCCCGGCCGAGGCCGAAGCGGAAGGTCAGCACCGCCGGGCTGCCGGGAAAGGTGCCGGAGAGCCGGGCGCGGACGAGGCTGCGCCCCGCCTCCTCGCGGCAGTCCAGCGGTTCGGCCTGCACGGCGTAGCGGGCACTGGTCGATTCGATCCAGGCGCGAATGGCGGGCAGGCCGGTGATGTCCTGGCCCTCGTCCCGCACCGTGGCGTCAGGGCTGAAGCAGGCCAGCAACGCCGCCGTGTCGTGGCGGTTCTTGGCGGCGAAATAGGTGGCGAGCGTGGGGGGCAGGCTGGGGGTCATGTCGCGGTCCGATCCGGTGGTTGGCAGGCCGCGGAGATGGGCGATAGGCTGCCGCATGACCATGACGGACCGAAAGGTCAGCTACTCACCCACAGGTAAGCTGGCGGATGTGACCCCCGAAATGGCCGCCGCCGGGGTGGACGCCGCGCTACGCCTGCTGGACGGCCGCTGGAAGATGGAGATCCTGTTCCAGCTGTTCGGTGGCGGCGTGCTGCGCTTTTCGGAGCTGGAGCGGGCGATCCCCGCCGTGTCGCAGAAGATGCTGGCGCAGCAGTTGCGGGAGTTGGAGCGCGACGGGATCGTCACCCGCACCCTGCATGCGCAGGTGCCGCCGCGGGTGGAGTATGGGCTGACAGCCTGGGGCGAGGCGTTGTGCCCCGTGCTGGACGCCCTGCTGGACTGGGCGGCCCGACGGCCCGCCCAGCCCGCGCCTGACTAGCCCTTCAGCCGCTTCCAGGCCGAGACCTGCAAGGCGGAGGCGTGCACATGCACCACCGCCGGCACCCGGCGCGGCGCCAGCGCGGCATCCAGAACGGGGCCGATGTCATCTTCCGTGCGGATGACAAAACCCTCCGCCCCGAAGGCGCGGCCCCAGGCGGCGAAGTCCGGGTTCACCAGATCCGCCGCATCGGCATAGTTGCGGCCGGGATAGCGGTTGGCGTGGTGCATGCCGATCGAGCCATAGGTGCGGTTGTCGGAGATCAGCAGCACCGGCGCGGCGCCGTGGCGCATGGCGGTGGCGATCTCATTGCCCGTCATCAACGCGCCACCATCGCCGGTGACCGCGATGACCTGCCGCCCCGGATGCCGGATGCTGGCCGCCACCGCCATCGGCATCCCTGCCCCCATGCCGCCAACGGCGGACCCGAGAAACATCTGGCCCGGCCGGAACGGAATGTGGCGGTGCACGAAGCTGGTGAAATTGCCGGCATCGGTGGTGAGCACCGCATCCGCCGTCATCCGCGCCGCCACGGCGATGCAGACGGCGGAGAAATTCACGCCATCCGGTGCCGGATCGTGGCGCGGTGCGGTCAGGTCGCGGTGCAACCCGTGCAGTCGCGCGATCCAGGCGGCGCGGCCGGGGGGCGTCGCGGGCGGTTTGCGGGCGAGCAACGCCTCCACCAGCAGCGCGGGGTCGCAGGCCATGGGCAGGTCGGCGCGGAAAACGCGGTTGAGCTCGGAGGGATCGGGCCAGACATGCACAAGCGGGATCTGCGGGTCGGGCGCCGTGGGCCAGGTGTAGGACTGGCTGACCACATCGGTCATCCGCTCCCCCAGCGCCACCAGCAGATCGGCCTCGCGCAGCGCGGCCATCAGCGGCGGCTGCACGCGGTTGCCGATATAGCCGGCATAGTTGGGGTGGTGGCTGTCGAACAGGTGGGGGCGGCGATGCGTCGGCGCGACGGGCAGCGACCATTCCTCCGCCAGGCGCTTCAGCGCGGCCAGCGCCTCCGGCGGGCCATCCATGGCGCCGCCGACCAGCACCACCGGGCGCTGCGCGGCGGCCAGACGCCTGGTCAGCTCCTCCACCTGGGCAGGCGCCGGACCAGGGGTGGCGCGGATGCGAGGCTTGGCCAGCGGGATTTCGGTGGCGTCGTCGTCCAGCACATCCTCCGGCAGCACCACGGCCACCGGGCCGGGCGTGCCGGATTCGGCGAGGTGGAAGGCGCGCGCGATCGCCTCGCTGGCCTGCATCGCCATATCCACCGGAATGACGGCCTTCACCGTATCCGCCAGATATTTTGCATAATCCTGTTCCTGCAAGGCACCCCGGCCGCGGTCGCGGCGTTCCACCTGGCCGATCAGCAGCACCATCGGGATGGCGTCGTGAAAGGCTGTGTGCAGGCCGATCATGGCGTTGGAGACGCCGGGGCCACGCGAGACCATGCAGACGCCAGCGCGCCCGGCGCGCATGCGCCCATCGGCCGCGGCCATGTAGGACGCGCCGCCTTCGTGCCGGCAGACCACCAGCTTCAGCGCCGGCACATCCACCAGTGCATCCGTCAGGCCCAGAAAGCTCTCGCCCGGCACGCAGAACAGCAGATCCACACCATGCGCGGCGAGGCTTTCGGCGACCAGCCTTCCAACACTGCGCGTCATTCGGCGGCCACCTTCGCCGCATTGCTGCGCCAGACCGGCGTCAGCCAATGCCGGTATTTTTCAAGTTTTCCGCGGACCGCGTCGTTGTAGAGCTGTTGCAGCTTCCGTGTGGTCGGGCCCGGCGTGCCGTCACCGATGTCGTAATGGTCGATCGAGACCATCGGCAGCACCTCGGCGCCGCTGCCACAGAAGAAAGCCTCGTCGGCGACATAGAGTTCGGAGCGGTCGACATCGCGCTCCACCACCTCCATGCCCAACTCCTCCCGCGCCAATTCCATCAGCGTCTCGCGCGTGATGGATTCCAGGATGTCGGCGGTGACGGGCGGGGTAATGAGCTTGCCATGTCGCACAATCATCACGCAGGCGCCGGGGCCTTCCGCCACCTTGCCGGCGGCGTTCAGCATCACCGGCGGACCCATGCCGTTCATCCGCGCCTCGATATAGGCGAGGCGGGAGTTGTGGTAGTTCGCGCCCGACTTGATGCGGGATGGGGAGGACAGATCGCTGTTGCGCCGCCAGGTGCTGATGGCGCTTTTCACGCCGGTCTCCTGCACCTTCTTCGACGGCATGGAGAAGGCCAGGATGAAGAAGCCGGTGCGGATTTCGCTGGGCAGGTAATGCGTCAGCTCGCCTTCCGCGAAATAGACCACCGGGCGGTAGTGGATCGTCTCCCGGTAGTTGCAGGCGCGGATGAGTTCGAGGCTCGCCGCCTCGATCTCCGCATCGGAATACGGAATCGTCATACGCATGATGCGCACGCCTTGCCGCAGCCTTGCGATGTGGTCGGCGTGGCGGAAGGTGAAAAGCTCCTGCTGCTCCTCGTTCCAATAGGCGCGGATGCCCTCAAACACATTCTCGCCGCGCAGCACGCATTCGGTGGAGATGTGCATGGTGGCATTGGCCCAGGGCACCAGCTTGCCGTCGAGCCAGGCGTAATCCGCCGCTTTGCTCATGGGGTTGTGTCCTCCGGATAGGTGATATCGATCAGCAGATTGCCGTGGATGTCGCGCGTGATCTGCGCGTCGGGGCCGATAACGACGGTGGATTCGCGTTCCTCCACCACCGCCGGGCCGGCGATGCGCTCGCCCACGGGCAGACGATAGCGGTCATAGACGGCGCAGGGGGCGAGGCCCGTCTCCGCGAACCAGACGTTGCGATGGCCCTTCAACGCGGCGCCTTCGCCCGATGGCGGGGTGAAACCCTCCGGCACCGCGGGGCGGCTGGCCGTGGCGTGCAGGCGCCAGGAGAGCACCTCCATCGCCACGCCCGTGATACGGCGGTCGAACAGCCCGAAGTAGGTGTCGCGGAAGGCGGCTTCCACCGCGGCCGCATCCGCCGCCTCCGGGATCGGCACGCTGATGTCGAAACCCTGGCCGGCATAGCGCATGTCGGCGCTGCGGCGGAACTGCACGTCGCCCGGCGCGGCGCCGGCATCCAGCAGCATCGCGCGCGCCTCGGCTTCCATCTCCGCGAATTTCCCGGCCACGCCATCCCAGTCCACGGCGGTCAGCCGCTGCACGCCGGAGCGCACCAGATCGATCGCCGGCGCGGCGACGAGGAAGCCCAGCGCCGAGGCAACGCCCGCGCCCTGCGGCACGATGACTCGCGACAGCTTCAGCAGTTTCGCCAATCCATAGGCATGCACCGGCCCGGCGCCGCCAAAGGCGAGCATGGCGTAGCGGCGCGGATCGCGGCCCTTCTCTGCCACATACATGCGCGTGGCGGCGGCCATGTTCTCATTGACGATGCTGTGGATGCCCGCCGCAACTTCCAGCGCCGTCATGCCGAGCTTCTGGCCCAGATGATCCTGCATCGCGCGTTCCACCGCCGCGCGGTCCAGCGCCATCTCGCCGCCGAGGAAATACTCTGGCGAGAGATAGCCCAGCAGCAGGTCCGCATCCGTCACGGTGGGCTGCGTGCCGCCCCGATTGTAGCAGATCGGACCGGGCACGGAGCCCGCGCTCTCCGGCCCCACATTCAGCAGTCCCATCGCATTCACATGGGCGATGGACCCACCACCCGCGCCGATCTCGATCAGGTCGATCACCGGCACCTTCAGCGGCAGGCCCGAGCCCTTTCGAAAACGCCGCACCCGCGCCGCCTCGAAGGTCGAGGCATGCTCCGCCTCCCCCTTCTCGATCAGGCACATTTTTGCAGTGGTGCCGCCCATGTCGAAGGAGATCATGTCGGCGACGCCGGCGATGCGGCCGTAATGCATCGCGGCGGTGGCGCCGGCGGCCGGCCCGCTTTCGATCAACTGCACGGGGTTGGCACGCGCATAGCCCACCGAGGCGATTCCGCCCGCCGACAGCATCAGATGCAGCGGTCCGCCGAGCCCGCGCCGCCGCAGCTCCGCCTCCAGGCTCGCCAGGTAGCGATCCATCAGCGGCAGCACATAGGCGTTCACGCAGGCGGTATTCGCACGCTCATATTCGCGAATCTCCGGCGCCACCTCGGAGGAGAGCGTGACGGGCACGCCCGGCAATTCCTCCGCCAGGATGGCACCGACGCGCCGTTCATGCGCGGGGTCGAGGTAGCTGTGCAGCAGGCACACCGCCACCGCTTCTACCGCATCCGCGCGCAGGGCACGCGCGGCATCCCGCACCTCCGATTCCACCAGCGCCACCAATTCGCGCCCCCGCGCATCGTGGCGCTGCGTCACCGCATGGCGGCGCGGCCGCGGCACCAGCGGCTCCGGCTTGTCGAGGAACAGGTCATACAGGTCGTAGCGCATCTCCCGCCCCATCTCGAGGCTGTCGCGGAAGCCGCGCGTGGTGATCAGGCCGATGCGCGCGCCCTTGCGCTCGATGACGGTGTTGGTCACCAGCGTCGTGCCATGCACCACCTGCCGCACATCGCCGATGGCTGCCCCCGCTTCCGACAGGATGCGGGAGATGCCTTCCAGGATGGCGCGACCCGGATCATCCGGCGTGGTCAGCCGCTTGCCGGTCAGCACGCGGCCGGTGGCGTCATCCACCAGCACGAAATCGGTAAAGGTGCCGCCGACATCGACTCCAATGCGCAGCGGGCGAGAAACATCCGTCATTCAGGCTTTATCCCCGCCGTCGTCACAACCTCGCGCCAGCGCGCCGTCTCGCTCACCAGCATGCTGCGAAACGCGTCCGGGCCCATCTGCAGGCGTTCCAGCCCCAGGGCCGGCAGCCGCGCCTGCACCGCCTCCGTCGCCATCGACTTGTCGATCGCCTCCCGCAGCCGGGCCACGATGGGCGCGGGGATGCCGGCCGGGCCGAGCACGCCCCACCAGAAGCCGGCCACCAGATCGACGCCCTGTTCGCGCAGCGTCGGCACGTCCGGCATCGCCGGCAGGCGCTGTTCCGCCGCCACGCCAATCACCCGCATCTGCCCGGAAGCGACCAGCGGTGCCGCCGTGGCCATGGCCTGGATCATCGCCTGTACCGTGCCGTTCAGCACATCCGGCAGCGCCGCGCCGGTGCCGCGATAGGGCACATGCGTCACCTTCACGCCGCTGCGCATCTGCAACAGCTCGATCATCAGATGCGTGCTGGTCGCCGTGCCGCCGGAGGCCACGTTCACCGCCTCCGGCCGTGCTTTTGCCGCCTCCAGCAGATCGCGTGTCGTGCGGAAGGGCGAGGCGCTGGACACCACCAGCAGCGCGGGCGCCACGCCGAGCGTCGCAATGGCGGAAAAGTCGCGCCCCGTGTCGAAGGCCACCGCCTGGCCAGTCGCCGCCTGCACCGCCGGGATGGTCGCCAACGGCGTGTCGCCCAGCAGCAGCGTCAACCCATCCGGCGGGCTGCGCATCACGGCTTCCGCGCCGATCTGGCTGCCGGCGCCGGCGCGGTTTTCCACCACCACCGGCTGACCCAGCTCAGCGCCCAGCGGCGTCGCCAGCAGCCGGCCCAGCGTGTCGGACCCACCGCCCGGCGCGAAGGGCACGATCATGCGCAAGGGCCGGGTCGGCCAGGGGGCCTGGGCGCGGGCCGCGAATGGGACAGCCGCCATCGCCGCCGCCAAAGCGCGGCGGGTGATCTTATGGGTCATTGTTTCCTCCGGTAGTCGCGTTGCGCCCCCTCGGGCGTGACGTAACCATCCGCGATGTCCCGCTGCAGCGCCATCGGGTCCCGCGCCGCCGGGTCGCCATAGCCGCCGCCACCGCCCAGATGCATGGTCAGCCGATCCCCCGGCGCCAGCATGCTGCGCGACTTCGGATGCGGCTTGCGGCCATCCTGCAGCTGCACCAGGGCCGGCGCGCCCGCACCGCCGCCATCCAGTCCGGTCGCGGGATGCTTCATGCGGTCGGAGATCAGGGAAAGCCGCACCGGCTGGTCGGTCATCACCTCCAGCTCAATCTCCTGGCCCAGCCCACCGCGGAACTGGCCCGGCCCGCCGCTGTCCGGCAGCAGGTCCTTGCGCCACACCAGGATGGGAGCGGAGGCCTCGAAGGCCTCGATGGAGCCGGAGCCGCTATTGGTCGGGAAGGCAGTGGTGTTCAGCCCGTCGCGACCCTGGGTCGCACCCATGCCGCCGCTGCCGAACAGCACCTGACTGAAGCGCTCGCCCCGCGCATCCAGCCCGGTCGTGACGGGACGTGGCGCTGGGGAGGCGCTGTCCGCCACCACCAGCTGCGGTGCGATCTGCGCCAGGCATTTGTACAGCGCCCCGGACAGGAAAAGCCCGGTCAGGTGCCGCGCATTCACCGCGGCGGGCCAGCGCGGGTTCAGGATGCTGCCTTCCGGCGCCGTCACGCCGATGGCGCGGTAGCTGCCCTCGTTGCGCGGCGTCATCGGGTCCAGCGCGCATTTCAGCGGATAGACGGTATAGGCGTAGGTGTAGTTCATCACGCTGTTCAGCCCGCGCGCGATCTGCGGGGAAGTGCCGGCGTAATCCACGCTGAGGCTGTCGCCGGCGATGGTCACCGCGCATTGGATGCGCGTCTCGGCCTCCTCATAGCCATCCGCGTAGACCGTGCCGTGCCAGGTGCCGTCCGGCAGCGCGGCGATCGCCTGGCGCATCGCCGCATCGGCGCGGGATTGCAGGGTGGCGGACAGGGCCGTGAGATCGGCGAGGCCGGTATCCCCCAAAAATTCCACCACCCGCCGGGCGCAGACGGTGATGGCGGTGATCTGCGCCTGGATGTCGCCCATCACCTGGTCCGGCACGCGCACATTGCCGCGGATGAAGCGCACCACCTCCCGGTTCTCCTGGCCCTGGACCAGGAATTTCGTGGGCGGAATCCGCAGCCCTTCCTCGAAGACCTCGGTGCAATCGGCCGACCATAGCGTGCCGCCGATATCCGGCATGTGGGAGGTGGCGCCGGCAAAGGCCACAAGCCTGCCTTGGTGGAACACCGGCATGGCCGTGGTGATGTCCAGCAGATGCCCGGTCCCCATCCAGGGATCATTGGTCATCAGCACATCGCCCGGCCGCAGCTCCTCCAGCGGATATTCCGCCAGCATGTGCTTCAGCGTGCGCGGCAGCAGGCCCACAAAACTCGGAATGCCGATGGAGTTCTCCGCCAGGCTGTTGCCCTCCGCATCCATCAGCACCGTGGCAAAATCGTTGGATTCGCGGACGATGGTGGAGAAGGAGGTGCGCAGCAGCGCCGCCGCCGCCTCATCGGCGATCGAGATCAGCCGGCTCCACAGGATCTGCAGCGTGACGGGATCGAAGCGGGCGGACATGGGGGTGGACGACTCCCGGACGGTTCGCGGCAGGGTGCCCCCACCCTGGCCCTGCCGGTAGCGCGTGTTTAAGGTGTTCCGCCATGAGCCTGCCTCAAGGCGTATCCGCCCTCCCCCTCCAGGCGCTGCGCGCCTTCGACGCCGCCGCGCGCCACCTCAACATGGCCCGCGCGGCGGAGGAGCTGGGCGTGACCCAGGGCGCGATCAGCCGGCAGATCAAGTCGCTGGAAGGCCAGTTGGCCGAAACCCTGTTCAAGCGCGGCCCGCGCGGGCTGAAACTCACCGAAGCCGGGGACCTGCTGGCGGATTACGTGCGGCGGGGGCTGGAGCAGTTGGAGGCCGGGCTGTTCCGCATCGGCCAGCCGCGCAGCCGCACCACCCTGGTGGTCAATGCCGCCCGCACCTTCGCCATGCGGGTGCTGGCCCCGCGCATCGCCGATTTCGCCCGCGCCCATCCCTGGATCGCCCTGCGGCTGGAGACGCATCGCTATTTCGCGCAGCTGCACGGCGCCGATGTGGATGTGGCGATCCGTGCCGGGGACGGTGACTGGCCCGGCCATGTGGTGAAGCCTTTGACGAAGGAGGTGCTTTTTCCGGTCTGCGCCCCCGGCTACCTGCCGGAAAACCTGCCTCCGTCGGAGGCCCTGCCCCGCGCCACCCTGCTGCATTACGCCGAAAGGCCGCATTGGCGGGATTGGGCGATCGCCGCCGGTCTGGACCCGGCCTTGGCGACGGCCGGCCCCCGCTTCGACGAAACCGCCCTGACCCTGGCCGCGGCCGAGGCTGGACAGGGCATCGCGGTCGCCTGGCGCGTGCTGGTGGCGGATGCGCTGGCGGGGGGGCGCCTGGTGCGACCTTTCCAACAGGAACTGGATGACGGCACCGGCTATCACTTGGTGATGACCGAAATGGCCGCCCGTCGGTCCACCGTGCAGGCCTTTTGCGAATGGCTGAACGCCGCGATGGTGTCAGCCGGCCGCGTTTAGCCGCACGCGCAGCCCTGGCATCGGGCCGGCCTCCGCATCTTCCAGCGTCACCGCCAGCCCGTGCAATTCCGCCACCGCCGCCACCAGCGCCAGGCCGAGCCCGGCCCCCGGCGTGGCGCGCGCGTGGTCCAGACGATGGAAGCGGCGGAAGACCAGGGGCTTGTCGGCCGCTGGAATGCCCGGCCCGTCATCCGCCACGGTGATCTCCGGCCCCGGCCGCAGCGCCAGCGACACCCGGCCACCCTCCCGCCCATGGCGGATCGCGTTCTCCACAAGATTGGCCAGCATCTGCGTCAGCAATTCCCGATCCCCCCGAAAGGTCACGTCAGGCGCGAGATCGGTGGCCAGGGTCTGGCCACGCTCGGCGGCGGCGCTGCCGTAAAGCTCCGCCACCGTCTCCATCACCTGGCTGAGGTTCACCTCGGCGAAGGCGGCGCGGCGGGCGCCGCTTTCCACCTGGGCGATGCGCAGCAGGGCCGCGAAAATATCCAGGATGCGGTCGCATTCCGCCACCGCCTCCTCGGCCTCCGGCGTCGCCTCGGCCAGGGATTCAAGGCGGCCGCGCAGCCGGGTCAGGGGCGTACGCAGGTCATGGGCGATGTCGTCCGTCACCTGACGCAGCGCCGCCATGGTGCCTTGGAGGCGGTCCAGCGTCGCATTCACCCGCCGCGCCAGCCGGTCGAATTCATCGCCGCCGGGGCGGGCGACGAGGCGGGTGTCCAACCGCCCGGCCTCCACCTCCGCCAGGGCGCGTTCCATCTGCGCGGCGCGGCGCACCACGCTGCGCCCCACCACCAGCCCGCCGCCCAGTGCCAGCAGCAGCGCCGCGCCGCCGACCCAGCCGGCGCTGGCCAGCAACTGTGCCTCCAGCGCCTGCACCGGTCCGAGGTCGCGGCCGACCAGCAGGAAATGCCCGCCGCTGAGCGGCGTGCCGTAGGCAAGCAGCGCGCTTTCCGCCTGCGCCGCATCCAGCGCCATGGTCGCCCAGCCGGGCCGCAGCGGCGCCTCCGCCAGATTGCCGGCGATGCGCCCACCCTCCGACCCCGTCAGCAGAAAATACTGCGTGCCGCTGCGATCGGCGGCGATCCGCGCCTCGATCGACAGGGCGATGGAGGGCACGCCACCCAGCCGCCCGGCATTCAGCAGCACGCCGACATCGCGCTCGATCTCGGCCTGGATCTGCTGGGTCGCGAAGCGGGAGGCGGTGAAGAAGCCGATGCCGGCCAGCAGCGCGGTGCCCGCCAGGGTCAGCGCCAGATGCAGCAGGGTGATGCGGAAGCCGGTGGTCGCCCACCAGCGCGCCGGTGCCTCCTCACGCATCGGGGGCACGCGCCACATAGCCGCTGCCGCGCAGCGTGTGGATCAGGCTGGGCTCGCCCAGCTTGGCGCGCAGCCGGCTGATATGCGTCTCCACCACGCTGGTGCGCGGGTCGAAATGGATCTCCCAGACCTGTTCCAGCAGCATGTTCCGCGTCACCACCCGCCCGGCCTGGCGCAGCAGCACCTCCAGCAGGCGGAATTCGCGGGGTTGCAGGTCGATGCGCTGGCCGGCGCGGGTAACGCTGCGGCGCAGCAGGTCCATTTCCAGATCCGCCAGCCGCAGCACGCTGGGCTCTGCATGCAGGGCCGGGCGGCGGCCCAGCGCATGCACCCGCGCCAATAATTCGGAAAAGGCGAAAGGCTTGGCGAGATAGTCGTCGGCGCCGGAATCCAGGCCCTCCACCCGGTCGCCGAGGCCGGCACGGGCGGTCAGCATCAAGGCGGGGGTCGCCACCCCGGCGGCGCGCAGGGCGCGGATCAGGCCGAGGCCATCCAGCCCCGGCAGCATCCGGTCCACCACCAGCACGTCATAGCCGCCGCCGATTGCCTCCATGAGGCCGGCCTTGCCGTCCGCCACATGGTTCACCAGATGCCCGGCCCCGGTCAGGCCCCGCGCCACCTCCGCCGCCGTGCCGGCATCGTCCTCGACCAGCAGGATGCGCAAGCAGGACCTCCTCAACCTTACGAATTCGTAGACTGGCCGCGAAGCGGCGGTGAGGCGGGCGCCCCAGATGCCGCATTGGGCCATCCCGGATGGCATGCCGCTAGAGCGTGATGACTTGAGGTGGCCTCACCGAAAAGTCTGAATCACGCGGTTTGACTAGAGAGGACGCCACCACATGAGCAACTCCGCCGAGACCACCACCTCACGCAAGCCGGTGCGCAAGCTTTTCGCAGCCGGGCTGCTGGCGCTCGCTTTGGGTACCACCGCACTGACCACCCTGCCCTTCTCCGGCCAGGCGGAGACGGTGCCGGCCCAGCCAGGCGCGGCCATCACCTTGCCGCGCCAGGCCGGCCCCGCAGGTTTCGGTGACCTCGCCGCCCGCGTCGCCCCCGCCGTGGTGCGCGTGACCGTGACCGGGGAGGCGCCAGCCGCGGCCCAGGCCGAGGTGCCGCCGGAGCTGCGCGGTTCCCCGATGGAGCCCTTCTTCCGCCGTGGCGTGCCTCGCCCGGGTGCGCCTCAGGGCCGCGCCCGCACGGGTCAGGGCAGCGGCTTCGTGATCGATGCGGAGGGCTTCATCGTCACCAACAACCATGTGGTGGGCGATACCACGCAGGTGCGGGTGGAACTGGCCGATGGCCGCGAATTGCCGGCCCGCGTGGTCGGCCGCGACCAGCAGACCGACCTGGCGCTGCTGAAGGTGGAGGCCGGTGGGCCGCTGGCGACCCTGACCTGGGGTGACAGCGACACGCTGCGCGTGGGCGACTGGGTGGTGGCCATGGGCAATCCCTTCGGCCTCGGCGGGTCGGTGACCGCTGGCATCGTCTCCGCCCGCGGGCGGCAGATCGGCGCGGGGCCCTATGACGACTTCATCCAGACCGATGCCCCGATCAATCCGGGCAATTCCGGTGGCCCGCTGTTCAACGGCAATGGCGAGGTGGTCGGCATCAACACCGCCATCTACGCCCCCGGCGGCGGCGGCAATGTCGGCATCGGCTTCGCCGTGCCGGCGCGCATGGCGCGGCATGTGATCGAGGATCTGAAGCGCGATGGCAGCGTCTCCCGCGGTTGGCTCGGGGTGGCGATGCAGCCGATCAATGAGGAAATGGCCCAGGCGCTGCGCCTGCCCAATCCGCGTGGCGCCCTGGTGGCGAATGTCGAGCCGAACAGCCCCGCCGCCCGCGCCGGCCTTCGCCCCGGCGATGTGGTGATCGGGCTGGAAGGGCGGGACGTGGCAACCCCGCGCGACTTGGCCCTGGCGGTGGCCGAGATGGCACCCGACAGCCGCGCAACCCTGGCCGTGCTGCGGGATGGGCAGAGGGTGGAACAGGCGGTGACGCTGGGCCAGCGCGAGCCCCCGGCGCAGCAGCAGGCGGAGGCGCGGCCGGATGCGGCGGCGCGGCCCGGCACGCTGGGCCTGCGGCTTGCCCCGGCGCCGACCCAGCTGGCGCCCGGCACCCGCAAGGGTCAGCCGCAGGGCCAAGCCCAGGCTGAGCCGGCGGCAGGTGTGCAGGTGGCGGGTGTCGACCCCGGCAGCGTCGCCGAAAGCCGCGGCGTGCGGGCTGGCGACATTATCATCCGCGCCGGTGGCCGCGAGGTCCGCAACCCACGCGACGTGGCGGAGGCGGTGGCCACCGCCCGGCGCGAGGGGCGCCCGGCGATCGCGCTGCAATTGTCGCGGGAGGGTGGCGGCGCCTTCGTCGCCCTGCCGCTGGCCGGCGAGGGGTAACTCGCCGGCATCCTTACCACCTGGCTCGCGCGTGCCCCCCCCATGGCGCGGCCGGGTGGAAAGGCGCCGTCGGGTGGGCTGTCAGCCACCCGGCGGCGCGCTAACCTTCCCCCCGGAAACGATCCGGGGGAATTTGCGCGATGACGGCGACAGAACGGCGAAAGGCCTTCCGGGCGGTGCTGGAAGGCACAGGTTGTGTGCATCCGGCCAGTGTCTTCGACGCGATTTCCGGCCGCATCGCCGCCGATCTGGGCTTCGAGACCGCCATCCTCGGCGGCTCCGTCGCCTCGCTGGCCGTGCTCGGCGCACCGGACCATATCATCCTGACGCTAACGGAATTCGCCGACCTCATCCGCCGCATCACCCGCGCCGGCGCCCCGCCGCTGCTGGTCGACGCCGACCACGGCTATGGTAATGCGCTGTCCGTGATGCGGACGGTGGAGGAGCTGGAGACGGCCGGCGTCGCCGCCTTGACCATCGAGGACACGCTGCTGCCGCGCCCCTATGGCCCCGACAAGCCGGCGCTGCTGTCGCCGGAAGAGGGCCTCGGCAAGATCCGCGCGGCGTTGGCGGCGCGGATCGATCCTTCGCTGGTCATCATCGCCCGTACCTCCGCTTTGTCGATCACGGGGACGGAGGATGCGGTGGCGCGTGCCAAGGCCTATGCCGGGGCCGGGGCGGACGGCATTTTCGTCACCGGCCTGACCGAGCTCGCCCAGCTCGATGCCCTGCGGTCAGCGACCGGCCTGCCGATCCTGGTCGGCAGCGCCAAGGCCGGCATTGGCGGCGCCGCGACCCTGGCCGAACACGGCGCGCGGGTGGCGCTGCAAGGCCACGCCACCTTCCCGGCGGCGATGCAGGCGGTGCATGCGACGCTGAAGGCGCTGCGGGACGGGACGGCGCCGAAGGACCTGGCGGGGCTGCCGGACAAGACGGCAACGGCGCGCTGGCAGCGGGATGCCGGCTATGACGCCGCCATCAAGGATTTTCTGGGCGGCTGACGGCGCCCTCGACAGCCTGCGACTGGCGGAGGTTGCGGGTCAGGGTGGCGAGCCGCGCGCGAAGTTCCTCCAACTCCGCCCCGGGGGCCTGAAGCGCGCAGAAAAGCTGGGACTGCACCGCGATGGCCTCGGCTTCCAGCGCGCGGCCCCTTGGCGTCAGGACGATCCGCACCTGGCGCTCATCCTCGGCATCGCGGCGACGCTGCACCAGCCCCGCCGATTCCATGCGCTTCAACAGCGGCGTCAGCGTGCCGGAATCCAGATGCAGGCGCTGGCCGAGCGCCTTCACGGTGGGTGCCTCCACCTCCCACAGCACCAGCAGCACCAGATACTGCGGATAGGTCAGGCCCAACGGCTCCAGCAGCGGCTTGTAGGCGGCGGTGAAGGCGTGGTTCGCGGCGTAGACGGCGAAGCACAGATTTTGCTCCAGGCGGAGGCAGGCGGCGGGCTGGGTCATGGCGGCATTGTAGTGCGATTTCCCCATTGCGTTCCATTAAATTGTGCACTATTAAATAGCTCACCAACAACAGCGGGCGGCGCCCGCCGAAGGAGATCCCGATGTCCGTCGATGTGAAATACCGCACCGAAGCCACCGCCCAGGGCGGCCGCGATGGCCGCGCCCGCACCGCCGATGGGGCGCTGGACGTGAAGCTGACCACGCCGAAGGAACTGGGCGGCGCGGGCGGGGAGGGCAACAACCCCGAACAGCTCTTCGCCGCCGGCTACGCCGCCTGCTTCCTGGGCGCGCTGAAGTTCGTCGCAGGGCAGGAGAAGGTGCGGGTGCCGGACCAGGCGACCGTTACCGCCAAGGTCGGCATCGGCCCGCGCAGCGAAGGCGGCTTCGGCATCACCGCCGACCTCACCGTGACCCTGCCCGGCATCGCCCGCGACCAGGCGGAAGCGCTGGTCCACAAGGCGCACCAGGTGTGCCCCTATTCCAACGCAACGCGCGGCAATGTCGATGTCGGCCTGACCATCGCCTGACGGCGTGGCGCGGTCGGTCAGACGACCGACCGCGCCGTGTTCCGCAGACGGATCTCGACGCGCGTGCCGGGTGCCGGAATCTCCTCGTCGCGCAGATCCGCCCGCACCTCATGGCCCTGCGCGTCGCGCAGCAGCACCCGCACGAAGGGGCCGAGGAAGGTCGCGCGCAGCACGGTGAAGGCGCCGTCATCGCGCGGGTGCAGCGTCAACTGTTCAGGCCGCACCAGGCGTTCACCCTCCGGCGTCGGCAGGCGATTGGTGTCGCCCACGAAGCCGGCGACGAAGTCATTCGCGGGGCTGTGATACAGGTCGCGCCCGGTGCCGATCTGCGCGATGCGGCCACGATCCATTGCGCAGATGCGATCGCCCAGCGCCATCGCCTCCGCCTGGTCATGCGTGACATAGATCGCGGTGATGCCGAGCCCGCGCAGCAGTCCGTCGATCTCCAGGCGAAGCTGTTCGCGCAGCCGCGCATCCAGGGCCGAGAGCGGCTCATCCAAAAGCAGCACGCGCGGCCGCGGCGCGATGGCGCGGGCCAGCGCCACGCGCTGGCGCTGGCCTCCGGACAAGGCCTCGATCCGCCGCCCGCCAAGCTCTGTCAGACGCATCATCGCCAACATCTCATCCACGCGGCGGCGCGCCTCGGCGCGGGCCACGCCGCGCACGCGCAGGCCGTAGCCGATGTTGGTCGCCACATCCATGTTCGGGAACAGCGCATAGGACTGGAAGACCATGCCGACATGGCGCCGCTCGATCGGCAGGCGCGTGACGTCCTCGCCATCGAACATCACACGGCCACCGGCATCCGGGCTCTCCAGCCCCGCGATCAGCCGCAGCAGCGTGGTCTTGCCGCAGCCGGAGGGGCCGAGCAGCACCAGCGTCTCGCCGGCCGCGATGTCGAGGTTCAGCGGATGCAGCGCGACGGTGCCGCCGGGCCAGGTCTTGCCGCAGGCTTCGAGCCGGATGGCGACGCTCATCGCATGCTGCCCGGGCGGTCGGCGCGGTTCGCGGCCCATTGCATGGCGCTCAGCAACGGCACGATCAGCACGAAGAAGATCAGGGTATAGGCGGAGGCCATTTCGGTCCGCAGCGCGGTATAGGCATCGGCGAGGCCCACCGGCAGCGTGCGGGTGAAGGGCGTGTGCAGAAGCAGCGTCATGTTGAACTCGCCGAGCGACAGGGTGACGACCATCAGGCTGCCGGCCAGAATGCCGCCGCGGGCATTGGGCAGCACCACGCCCAGAAAGCGCTGCGGCCAATTGGCACCGCAGGCGCGTGCCGCCTCCTCCAGCCCCTTCAGATCCAGCGCCAGCAGCACGGCGAGGACGGAGCGCAGCATGAAGGGCAGGCAGAACACGACATGGCCCACCAGGATGAACAGCCAGGAAGCGCGGAGATCACCAACCGCGCCATAGGCCAGGATCAGCCCGAGCGCCGTGGCGAGGCCGGGCACCGCCACCGGCATCACCAGCGCCTCCTCCACCAGCCGCGCCGCGACGCCGGCATGGCGCGCCAGCACATAGGCGGCGGGAATGCCCAGCAGCAGTGTCAAGACCAGCGTCGCCAGCGCGATGCGCAGCGACAGCAGCACGGTGCCGCCGTAATTCGCCCAGACCTCCAGCAGCCAGCGCGTGGTGAAGCCGCTGGACAGGCCGACGAACTGATTGGTGGTGACGCCGGCGATGACGGAGGCCAGCACAGGCAGGATCAGGAAGGCCGAGATCAGCAGCGTGAAGCCGAGACCCGTCCAGAAGCCGATGCCCCTCCTCATGCCGCCGCGCCCCCGCTGGCGCCGCGTGCCAGCGCCAGCACCGCCCACGTGGCGATGCCAAGCAGGAAGGACAAAGCCGCCGCCACGGCGAGGTTCGCCTGCAAGGTGAATTCCGTATAGATCACCATCGGCAGCACATCGATGCGCGACGCCAGCGCGAAGGCCGTGCCGAAGGCGCCCGTCGCCGTCGCGAAGCAGATCGCCCCCGCCGCCGTCAGCGCCGGCGCCAGCCCCGGCAGCAGCACGTCGCGCAGCACGGCAAGTGGCGAAGCGCCGAGCGAACGCGCCGCCTCCTCCAACCGCGGGTCCAGCTTTTCCGCCGCCGCCATCACCGTCAGCAGCGTGCGGGGGATGGAGAAATACACATAGCCGAGCAGCAGCCCGGCCAGCGAATAGGCGAAGACAATGCGATCCCCGCCAAGCGCCAGCGAGATATTGGCCACCAGCCCCTGCCGCCCCGCCAGCATGATGACCAGGTAGCCCACAACCACGCCTGGGAAGGCCAGTGGCAGGGTCAGCAGCGCCAGCAGCGTGCCGCGCCCGGGAAAGCGCCGGCGCGCCAGGAACAGACCCACCGCCGTGGCGATGGCCAGCGTGATCACCGTGGTGCCCACCGCCACCAGCAGGGTGGAGGCGAGGCTGCGCAGATAGCGCGGCTCCGTCAGGATGGTGCTGTAGCCCCCGGCGCCGCCGGCCACGGCCAATTGGCCGAGCGGCACCAGGAAGAAGGCGAGGAAGACCACCAGCGCGGGCGCAAGCAGCAGCGCGGCGCGCAGGCGGTCCGGCATCAGCCGACCTCGCGCTGGTAACGCTCGGCCAGGCTGCGCACGGCGGCCGACAGGCGGCGGACATCCAGCGGCGTGGCGCGGGCATAGTCGGCCGCCGGCAGGAAGCGGGCCTGCGCGGCCTCCGTCATCAGTTCCGGGAAAACCGGGCGCAGATAGGCGCCGGCCCAATGGCGCTGGCCCTCATCGGACAGCACGAAATCCAGCATGCGCTTGCCGGATTCGGGGTTCGGCCCATTCGCCACCAGGCCCATGACATAGGGCAGCACCTGCGTGCCCTCCGCCGGGATGACGAAGCGCGTCGGCGCGCCATCGGCGTATTGCGCGCGATAGGCGTTGAAGTCGTAGTCGAGCAGGATCGGAATCTCGCCCGACAGCACGCGCGCATAGGCGGTCTGCTTCGGCACGATCGGCTGGTTGTCACGCAGGCGGCGGAAGAAGGTCATCGCCGGGTCGAAGTTCTCATAGGTGCCGCCCAGCGCCAGGTTCACGGCAACGACGCCTACCTGGCCAACCGCGGCCGAGGTCGGGTCCAGATAGCCGACCATGCCGCGATAGATCGGCTTCAGCAGGTCGGCCCAGCTTTCCGGCACCGGCCGGTTGCCCAGCGCCTGGGTGTTCACGAACAGGCCGAGCGTGCCGGAATGGATGGTGAACCAGTGGCCTTCCTCATCCTTCAGCCCGGCCGGGATGCGGTCGAAGCGTTCCGGCTCGTAGGGCGCCAGCACCCCGGCCTCCCGCGCCTGCGGGCCGACCTGACCGCCGAGATAGACCACATCGGCCACCGGGCGGGCGCGTTCGGCGATCATCGCCGCCAGCGACTGGCCGGAATTCTTGTTGTCCGGCGGCACGGTCACGCCGATGCGGCTTTGCAACAGGCGCAGCATGCCGCCCCAATCGGCCCATTCCGGCGGGCAGTTGTAGCAGGTGGCGCGCGCCGCCTGGGCGGCGGCGGAGCCCAAGGGAAGGCCAGCGGCGAGGCCGGCCAGCAGGATGTCGCGGCGGTTCATGGGCTTCTCTCCGGGTTCAGGACGCGGGTCGGGGATAGAGATGCGGAAACTTGCCAAGGTCGAGCAGCGCCAGGCCATCGATGGTGACAAGCCGGCTGTCATGCGTGCCGTCCGGATGCAGAAGATGCTCCACCACGCCGAGCAGCTTGCTGCCGATGCTGGGTTGGCTTTCCTCGCCGCCGACGACGAAAGAGACCGGCGGCGCCCAGATCTGGCGCAGCCCCTCCGGCGCATGGTCGCGCCACTGGTGGATATGGCCGGAGGCCACGAAGCGCGGCGGCGTGGCGCCGAAGGCGGCGACCAGCGCGCCACGCGCCGGCTGCAACACAGGCCAGTAATTCACGGCCGTGTCGTCCAGTCGCTGCTGGCAGAGCGGCTTGTGCAGGAAGAGGCCGATGGCGCGACCCTCGGCGCTGGCAACCGCCTCCGCCAGCGCAGTGGATTGCGCGGCTTCCTCCGGCAAGCCGCTGCCCATGGACTGCGTGTTGAGGCCGATCAGCCGCCAGGCGGGCAGATCCTCCACGAAGTGGTCGGCGCCCACCACATCGCGCCAGCGCGCCAGCCGCGTGGCATCGACGGGCTGCCGGCCCCCGAGCGCGGCGTAATCGCCGACGTCGTGATTCCCCGGGATCATCAGGCAGCGCGCGGGCAGGCTGGCGAGCTGTTCGGCGGCATGGCGCAGATCCGCCGCGTCATCGGCGCCATCGAGCGCGATGTCGCCAGTGCAGATGATGAGGTCCGGCGGATTGGCCGCAAGCCAGGCGCGGAGGGTGTCGAAATTCGCCTGGAACTCGGTATGGACGGGCGACAGATGGATGTCGCTGATCTGGATGACGCGGCGGGTCATATGCGTGGGGTCCTGTCAGCTGCGGCGCGGCAGCAGGCGGCGCACTTCACTCGCCATATCGGCCAGCGCGACTTCGGGGGTCGCCTTGCTTTCGATGACGCGGGCGATGTTGTTGTTCATGGCCTGGGTGATGCGGACGCCGTTGGAGCCGGGGAAGGCGAACCATGGCGCCTGGCGGGCCATCTGCGCCACCGCAGCCTGGAACAGCGGGTTCTCGCGATAGAAGGCGCCGAGCCAGCGCGGATCGTCGATGGCGATCTGGTTGCAGGGCACGTAGCCGCTGTTCATCACCATCAGCGCCTGACCTTCCGGGCCGGTGGCGAAGCGCAGGAATTTCCACGCCGCCTCACGCTTGGCCGGATCGCGCGCCGTCAGCATGCCGGCAGCGCCACCAGTGGCCAGCGTACCATTCGGCACGCCAGCGACGACGGGCAGCGGCAGCGTGCGGAAGTCGAAGCTCTGGCCGACGCTCTGGATGGTGTTCCGCACCACCGCCGTGGTCCAGTAAAAGGCGCCGAGGCGACCCGCCGCGAAGGCCTGGGAGGCGGTATTGGCGTTCAGCGCGGGCATCTGCGTCTCCCGCACATAGCGGTCATGCAGGCGCAGCGTCGCCAGGCCCTCGGCGCCGTCGAAGGCGATGTCGCTCTCGTCCGGCGTCATCATGCTGCCGCCATGGGCCAGCACCAGGGTCTGGAACATCCATTCGCTCCAGGCGAACCAGATGCCATCGGCGCCGCCGGCGCGCGCCTTCACCGCAGCCGCGAGGCGGATATGACCGTCCCAGTCGGTCGGAAGGTTGTCCGGATCGAAGCCGGCGCGGCGCGCCAGATCCGCGTTCAGAAAGGTGATGGCGGTGGAGGCCGCATAGGGCAGGCCGGCCTGGTAGTTGTTGAAGCGGCCGAGGCTGAGAAGCCCATCGGTGTAGCCCTGCGCCGCCGGCGCGCCGTCCCGCGTCACGAAGGGCATCAGGTCCTGCGCGATGCCGCGCTCCGCAAAAACGCGCAGCAGGTTCAGGCCCTGGAAGGACAGGTCCGGCAGCTGGTTCGTCGCCGCCTGGCGCAGCAGAAGCTGCGTGCCCTCCGGATAGCTGGGAGAGGTGACGTAGGTGATGCGGATATTCGGCTCGACGCGGGCGAAGGCCTCGGTGATCGCGTCGTAGGACGGCTTGAAGATGAAGGGCTGCGCATAATGCACGGTGATCTCCACCGGCTGCTGCGCGCGCGCGATGCTGGGCAGGGCAAGCGCGGCAGGCAGCGCCAAGGCGGCGCGGCGGGTCATGCGGATGGACATGGCGGTCTCCTGGTCAGTAGAGGCTTCAGCCCTTGAGGCCGGTGGTCGCGATGCCTTCCACGAAGCGCCGCTGCGCCAGCAGGAAAGCGAGGACAAGCGGCGCGGTCATGATCACGGAAGCCGCCATCAAGGCGCCGAAATCGTCGCCCGCCTCCTCCGACCGGAAGGTCAGCACGCCGAGCGCGGGCGTGGCCCGATCCGCGCCGCTCACCACGATCAGCGGCCAGAACAGGTCGTTCCAATGCGCGACGACGGAGAAGATGGCGAAGGCCGTGGCGGCGGGCATGGCATTGGGCAGGATTACCCGCCAGACGATGGACAGCTCACCCATGCCATCGATGCGCGCCGCGTGGATCAGCTCATCGGGCAGCGATTTGAAGAACTGCCGGAACAGGAAGATCGCGAAGACCGAGATGATGGAAGGCGTGATCAGCGCCGCATAGGTGTTCAGCATGCCGAGGGCGCTGAAGCCGACATACAGCGGCAGTGCCGGCACGTGATAGGGCACCAGCAGCCCGAGCATGACCGCGCCGAACAGCAAATCCCGCCCCGGGAAATGCAGCTTGGCGATGGCATAGCCCGCAGGCACGGCGAAGAGCAGTTGGAAGAACAGGATGCCCGCACAGACGACGACGCCGTTCCACAGATATTGCAGTACCGGCACCTGATTCAGCACGCGCGCATAGTTCCGCAGCGTGCCGCCACCCTCCGGCCACAGCTCCAGCGAGGCGCGGAAGATCTCGTCCAGCGGCTTCAGGGAGGCCGAAATCATCCAGATATAGGGCATCAGGAACAGCAGCCCGAGAGCCAGCAGGAAGGCCAGGCGCAGGGCCTCGGGCCAATGGCGCATGCGCGGCTCAGCCATAATGCACCCGCTTGTCCAGCACCTTGGTCTGCAACAGCATCAGCGCCAGCACGATAACCAGGAAGATCAGCGTGATTGCTGCGGAATAGCCGAGGCGGAAGAAGGTGAAGCCCTCGGTGTACATGGTGTAGAGCAGCACCTCCGAGGCGCGGTTCGGGCCACCCTGGGTCAGCACCGCGACGCTGTCGAAGGTGCGCACCGCGCGGATCATGGTGATGGTCACGACGAACAGCGTGGTCGGCCCCAGCAACGGCCAGGTCACCAGGCGAAAACGTTCCCAGGCCAATGGCACGCCATCCACCTCCGCCGCCTGGTACAGTTCGCGCGGGATGGCGGTGAGGCCGGCCAGGAAGAGCACGAGGTTGAAGCCGATCGCCTCCCAGACTCCGATGAAGGCGAGCGAGATCAGCACGGTATCCGAAGACGTCAGCCAGGCCGGACCGGCGATGCCGAGTTGTGCGAGGGCCGCGTTCAACGGGCCGATGGTCGGGTGCAGCAGGTACTGCCAGGCGGTCGCCATCGCGACGGGCAGCGAGACCACCGGCAGGAAGAACACCGCGCGGAACAGCGCACGCCCACGCGTCGCCGCCTCGATCAGCAAGGCCAGCACCAGCGCCCCGAGAATCGAGGCCGGCGCGACCAGGCCGACATAGACCAGCGTGTTGCGCAGCGAGATGCGGAAGCCCTGGTCGCCCAGCAATTCGAGAAAATTACCGAGGCCGATCCAGTTCAGCCCCGGCGCGCCGAGCTCATAATCCGTGAAGGCCAGCAGCACGGCGGCGAGCGTCGGCAGTAGCAACAGCAGCAGGTAGGACAGTGCCGCGGGCAGGCAGAGCATCCAGCCCACGAATCCTTCGCCATGGGCGCCGGACCGCGGGCGTGCCAGCGCCACCGCCTCAGACATGCGCGGCTTCCCGAATCCGCACGCCGCGGCGCTTGCCATCGGCGCCGAAAACCAACGCACCCGCCGCCGCGAAACCCACCCGAAAGACCCCTTCCGGAACCCTGGCACCCGGCGCCAGCCGCAGCGTGATCGGCGTGCCGAGGGTGGCATGGCGGGCGTGCAGCAGCGTGCTCTCGCCCAGGAATTCCATATGCTCGGCGATGGCCGGCAGCGCGCCATCGGCGGCGATCCGCACATCCTCCGGCCGCAGCGCCAGCGTGGCGGCACCCGGGGCGCCGGAGGCGCGCAGGCCCATGGGCGCGTCCGCCACCAGCACCCTGCCATCGGCCTGTATGTCCGCCGCCAGCGTGTTGATGCGCGGTGAGCCGATGAAAGTGGCGACGCGCAGATCCGCAGGATCGGTGTAGATGCGCGTCGGCGTATCCACTTGCAGGATCTCGCCGGCCTGCATGACGGCGACGCGATCCGCCATGGTCAGCGCTTCGGACTGATCATGCGTCACGTAGAGCGTGGTCGCGCCGACGCGGCGATGGATGTCCACAATCTCCCGCCGCGTCTGCACCCGCAGCGCGGCATCGAGATTGGACAGAGGCTCATCCATCAGGAAGGCCTTCGGGCTGCGGACAATGGCGCGCGCCAGCGCCACGCGCTGCCGCTGACCGCCCGAAAGCTGCGCCGGGCGACGATCCAGCATCTCTCGCAGGCCGAGCGCCTGCGCCGCCTGCGCCGCATCCATAGCGATGGCGGCCCGCCTGGCGCGCGAACCCGGCCAGAAGCGGCCCAGCAGTGGCATGCGCTGCATGGTGGACAGCCGCCGCATGGTCAGCGGCACCGCGATGTTCTGCGCCACCGTCAGATGCGGGTAGAGCGCATAGGATTGGAACACCATGGCCACGTCGCGATCCGCCGCGCGCAGCCCGCCCACATCGCGCCCACCAATGCTGATGCGGCCCACATCCTGACGCTCGATGCCGGCCACGATGCGCATCAGCGTCGTCTTGCCGCAGCCTGAGGGCCCGACCAGGGCGACGAATTCGCCCGGCGCCACGGAAAGCGACACGCCGCGCAGCGCCGCGAAATCGCCGAACTGCTTTCGCACGCCCTCAATGACGATACCCGCCATGCTGCCTCTTTATCCTCCGCATGCGCCGTTCGGAGGATGAATCGCCTCTGGGCAGATGCCCCCGCACAACGCGCCGGAGGGGTAGAGGCAAGCTATTTCAGTGGCATGGCGTTGGCGTGAAGCTTATGTGTCTGAGAGGCCAGGGCGATTTCCGATCCTGCGTCGCAGGATAAAGGGTTGGCGTTCCGGCCCTTCGGTGGCTTTGGCACGTTGAGACGCGCGAAAGCCGCCTGCGGAGCTGTGCTCCGAGGCGGCTTTTATGTTTGGTGGCGTGCGACT
>NZ_JBSSHK010000006.1:0-520333 GCF_053891155.1 Roseomonas sp. F4 | reverse complement strand
CTCTTTCCCCCCCCCGCTGCCCTTCTGCCTGGGCGGGACCTCAGGCGATGCGGCGCGCCACCACGCGGCGCGGCCGCTGCCAGGCACCGGGGCTGGTTCCGACGACGCGCCTGAAGGTCCTGGTCATATGCGCCTGGTCGGCAAAGCCGGCGAGCAGCGCGATCTGCGCGATCGGCTCTCGGTCATCGAGCAGCATTTCCTTGACCTTCTCGATGCGCGCCCGCAGCTGCCACTGGTGCGGCGGCAGTCCCGTGGAGGCCTTGAAGGCGCGGCAGAAGTAGGACACCGAAAGCCGGGTCAGCGTGGCGAGTTCCAGCAGCGGCACGTTCTGCTCCAGCTTGTCCTGCAAGCATTCGAGCGCCCGGCGCAACTGCCACGGTGCGAGACGGCCGTTCTCGGCGCCTGATGTCGCAACGCGGTCCAGCTGAGTCAGCCCCTGCAACAGCGCGACGGACAGACCATCGCCATACAGCAGGTTCGCCGGCGCGCCGCTGTCGCATTCGTCGGCGAAGAGCCGCGCCAGGCCGAGCAGCCGGGGGCAGGAGAACATCACCCGCGGTGCCAGGACCGTGTCGAGGTCGATCGCATCCTCCTGCATGCCGGCGAGCGTATCGCCATCGAACTGCACGACCAGATGGCGCAGGTAGCGCAGGCCGCGCGCCTCGCCCGATGCGCCAAGTCGCGGCGGGATCAGCGACATCGGCAACCGCGTGCCGGCTCCGGCCGCCGCCTGCGGCGCACCGATCCACATGGCGGTCTGCCCGCCCACTTCCTCCAGCATGATGGAGAGCTGCGTGCAGTCGGCCTGCAGGCCGATCTTCATCTGCTGGCCGCACTGCACCTCGGACACTGCGGCGCTGACACTGCTCCAGCTGCGCTGGGTCTGGCGCAGCAGCGTTCCGCCCGCATAGTCCGGACGGATGGGCCGCCGCCAGGCGGGCCAGGCCGGCTCCTGCATCATGGGATGCGTGACCGTGGCTGGGCGAAGGGTCTGGGAAGGGTTCATGGGGGTTCTCCGCGGCAGGCTGTGTCGGTGGCCTGATCCTCCCCATTGGCCCGGCGCCTCGCGAGTTAATCGATGCAAATGCGTGCCGCATGCACATGTGGCGAGGTCTTTACACCGCCTCTGTGACCAGCATTTTTCCGTTTGAAAAAGCAGTTCGCCGGGATGGGGTCGGCGGACATCAAGGCGCCGGCGAGCCCTTTTCGGTATGAAGGCCGGCAGCGTTATCCCCCGCCGCGCTCATCACCGGCCTCCGCTGCGACCTGCCCGGGCAAATCACCGCTCAGGTGACAGCAAACGTCTTCGGCAGCCCTGCGGGGCGGCATCTGCTCGCAGGGCGCGCGCCTGATGGGGGCCTATGACAGCCGTATCAGCTTCGGGCTGCCCGAAGCACGGCGATGAACCGCAGGATTGTCGCTTCTGGGATCCCAATATGCCGCCGCCTGGAGAGGCCAAGCTGGGATGGATGCACATACCGGCCGAGGACAGATTCGAACCGCCTGCTTCCGTGAGCCTGCGCAACACCCTCCGGCCGGGAAGGGCTTCCGCTAGCACGTTGAGTTGGTTTGGATAAATTGGCGGACCCGAAAGGATTCGAACCTTCGACCTCTGCCTTCGGAGCGTGTTGGGGCGGTCTTCGCCAGTCTTTCTCTCTTTACGCTAGAACCCCCTAAACCACTACGTAGATTGAGATTTTCTGGCACCGCCGACCGCATCGTGTATCCGTCTGCACGTCGAAGTTTCGGCCCGGGTGCTTCCGTGGTGCTTCCGTAAGTGGAGCCACGGGTCCCAACTCGGACCAGGAGCACAGGACGTGGGAAAGCTCAGCAAGCGCACCGTCGACCAGGCAACGCCGCAGGCCGGGGACTACTTCATCTGGGATGACGAACTGCCCGGGTTCGGCATGCGGGTGTTCACCTCGGGCCGGCGCAGTTACCTGGTGCAGTATCGCGCCAAGGGGCGCACCCGCCGCTTCACGATCGGCACTCATGGCGTGTGGACGCCCGAGACGGCGAGGCGGGAAGCTCGCGTGCTCCTGGGCCGGATTGCGCAAGGCGACAATCCGGCGGAGCAGCGCGAGCTCGACCACCGCGCGATCACGGTCAAAGAGCTCTGCGAGCGCTATCTGGCCGATGCCAAGGCCGGCCTGATCCTTGGCAAAAAGCAACGGCCCAAGAAGGCCTCGACGATCTACACGGACGAAGGTCGGATCAAGCGCCATATCGTCCCGCTGCTCGGCACGCGGCGCGTGAAGGACCTCACCAACGCCGACGTGACGCAATTCATGCGCGACATCGCATCTGGAAAGACAAAGGCCGACGTAAAGACGCGGAGGCGCGGGCGCGCCATCGTCCGCGGCGGCATGGGGACGGGCCGCCGCACGGTTGGCTTCCTGGGCGCGCTGCTGACCTATGCGCGGGAGGCCGGCATCATCAGTACCAACCCGGCGCATGGCATTCGTAAAGCCGCCGACCAGAAGAGGACGCGACGTCTCTCGGAGGACGAGTATCGGCTGCTCGGGAGGTTGCTGGCGAAGGCGCACGCTGACGATCAGCTCCGAACCTCGGCCAAGATCACCCGGCTGCTCGCCCTGAGCGGGTGCCGGCGCGGCGAGATCCTGAATCTGACCTGGTCCGAGGTGGACACCGGTAACAGCTGTCTTCGGCTCCACGATACGAAGGAGGGCGCGTCCGTGCGCCCGATCGGACTTCCCGCCGTCGATATGCTGGAGTCGGATAGGCCGCGTGAGCCAGTCGGCCCGGTGTTCCGCGGCTTCCTCGATGGCAAGCCGTTGATCGGCTTCCCGAAGCACTGGGATAGGATGTTCGCGAAGACACCGCTCGCTGACGTCACCCCCCATGTCTTGCGCCACAGCTTCGCCAGCATCGCAAACGATCTCGGCTTCACTGAGTCGACTGTCGCAGCTTTGCTGGGACACGCTCAGGGATCGGTGACCAGCCGGTACATTCACGCGGTCGACACGTCGCTGATCATGGCCGCCGATACGGTCGCCGGATACATCCAGGCGCTGCTGGAGGGTGCGCAGTTCCGGCGTCGGGGCTACGCGCTGGATCGCGCGTCCAGGGAGATGGCGCTCTCACGGCACCTCGGGAACCCTTTGCTGCCGGCCGTGAGCCACCTGGCCGAAGCCAGCGCCGCCGATCAGACCCCGGGGCCTCACGGCCTGAAGCCTTGACGATATAGCCTGGGAGCTATAAATGACTTGGCAGGTCTTATTTGTTGATGAGTTCGATGCGGAGTTCGGAGAGCTACCGGAAGCCGTGCAGGATGAACTGTTGGCTTCCGCCAAGCTCCTCTCCGCGTTCGGTCCGAATTTGAGCCGCCCGCATGCGGATACGCTCAAGGATTCGGCGTTCGCCAACATGAAGGAACTGCGGTTCGAGGCGGAGGGCGGCGTCTGGCGTGTCGCCTTCGCGTTCGATCCCGAGCGCAAGGCCATCCTGCTCGTCGCCGGCGACAAATCGGGTGGCAGTGAGAAGCGCTTCTACAGATCGCTCATCGCGAAAGCCGAAAGGCGCTTCAGGGTGCATCTCGATCGGCTCAAGGCCGCGAAGAAGGGAAAAACGTGATGGGACGAACACTGAATGATGTCGTTGCCGCGCTTCCCGAGGCGCGGCGGGCACGTGTTGAGGCGCGCGCCCAGGAGCTCATTGATGAGGTTGAGAGCCTGAGCGAGCTGCGCCGTATGGCTGGCAAGGCGCAGGTGGAAATCGCATCTGCCTTGCGGGTTAAGCAGCCCTCGATTTCGAAGATCGAGAAGCAGGCGGACATGTATCTCTCGACGCTCCGAAGCTATGTCGAGGCGATCGGCGGAAAGCTGGAGCTCGTCGTCCGCCTGCCTTCACGCGCGCCTGTACGGATCGAGCACTTGGGCGACGTCGCCCCGAGCGTTTCCGCCGGGCCCAGGAAGGTCGCAGTCAAGCGGCAGACCAAGCCGCGTGCGGCCGCCCGCGCCGGGTGATCGGACGATCCGCCGTGAGTAGTACCCAGGATCCGGGTGCCGGGATGGGCGAAATCCGGCGGTAGCGCTTCGAACGCAGAGTGAGAGTTTGGCGGCTGGCGCCGTGACGGGTTTCCGGGCCGAGAGAGAGGCTCGCGGCCGGCCCGTCATGGAGAACCGCCATGACCCGCTCCGCGACGCGGCCGGCCCCGAGCGGCCGAGCCTCGGGTGACCGCGCGAACCTCTACGACGAGATCACCGACAGGATCATCGCTGAACTCGATGCCGGGCGGCTGCCCTGGGTGCAGCCCTGGGGAGCCTCGGGTGTGGCCGCGCCGCTTGCCCTGCCGAAGAACGCCGCGACCAGCCGGCGCTACTCCGGGATCAACGTCCTGATCCTCTGGGGAGCCGTCGTCGAGCGCGGCTACGCCGGCCAGAGCTGGCTCACCTTCCGCCAGGCCCTTGCGCTCGGTGGCAGCGTGCGAAAGGGCGAGCGCGGTACCACCGTCGTCTATGCCGACCGCTTCATTCCCGGCGAGGAACGCCAGCGCGCGCAGGAGACGGGCAAGGACGCCCGCGCGATCCACTTCCTCAAGCGCTTTACCGTATTCAACGTCGAGCAGTGCGACGGACTGCCGCCCGAACTCGCCGCGACGGCGCCGCCCGCGGATACCTCGCTTATCGAGCCGCGCGTCCAGTCGCTGATCGCGACCTCCGGCGCCAACGTCCGCATCGGCGGGGAGCGCGCCTACTACGACGTGCTCGGCGACATCATCCGCGTTCCGCCGCCGCAGGCCTATTTCCAGCCGATCGACTGGCACCGGACTGCACTGCATGAGCTCGGCCATTGGACGGGGCACGCGTCGCGCCTTGGCCGCGAGATCGCCAACAGCTTCGGTTCGAAGAAGTACGCGCAGGAGGAGCTGGTCGCCGAGATGACCGCGGCCTTCACCTGCGCCGACCTGGGCATCGTGCCGACGGTGCGCCACGCCGACTACATCGGCTCCTGGCTGGAGGTGCTGCGCGAGGACAATCGCGCGATCGTTCGGGCGGCGAGCGCAGCGTCAAAGGCGGCCGACTTCCTGCTCGCCTTCGCGCCCTAGACCGACGCGGTCACCGATGAAACACATGTGGCGGAGGCCGTGTCATGACCCAGCAGCACAGCGCCATGGTTCCGCTCATCGCGTCAGAGGCAGAGGAGCGCTATGGCCACTACATCCGCGAAGCTCTGACGACCGAGGGTGGTCACCTCGCCATCGGCCGCGGCGGCTTTACCCTCTACTTCGCCCGCGGTGGATATCTCAGTGGGCACGACTGCGAGACCATCAAGACGGCCTGCATCGCGGCTGGCCTGCCGGTGATCGACAGCTGCGCTCTCCCCTTCGAGGTCGTCTGCGATCTCGCGGTGCGCGGCCCGATGGTCGCGGTCGGCGAGCCCGCCAGTCCGCCGCCCTGGGATGCGTTCTCCTACGCGCCACTCGCGGATGTCGCGGATGCCTATCGTGCGGCCGGCGCGGAGGTGTGGAACCTCGCACCCTGTCCCGCACCAGCGGCGCGAACAGAGTGAGAGGGCCGAGGCGGTCATCGTGACGGGTTCAGGGGTAGGGAGAGAGGCTCCCGGCCGGCCCGTCATGGAGACCCCCCATGTCGAAGTCCGCCCCGAAGGTCGCGCTGTCCGCCTCGCGCGACATCCCCTTCAACCGCCTTGTGCTCAGCCAGGCGAATGTCCGGCGCATCAAGGCCGGCATCGCCGTTGAGGAGTTGGCCGAGGACATCGCCCGGCGCACCCTCCTCCAGAGCCTCACCGTCCGCCCCGTGCTGGACGACGATGGCCGCGAGACCGGCACCTTCGAGGTGCCCTCGGGCGGCCGCCGCTACCGCGCGCTGGAACTGCTGGTGAAGCAGAAGCGCCTCGCCCGCACCGCGCCGATCCCCTGCATCATCCGCACCGAGGGCATCGCTGAGGAGGACAGCCTGGCGGAGAACGTGCAGCGCGCCCCGCTGCACCCGCTCGACCAGTTCCGAGCCTTCCAGGCCCTGCGCGAGCGCGGCCGCTCGGAGGAGGAGATCGCCGCGGCCTTCTTCGTCTCGGTGAGCGTCGTCCGGCAGCGGCTGCGCCTCGCCGCCGTCTCGCCCCGCCTCCTCGACCTCTACGCCGAAGACGGCATGACGCTCGAACAGCTGATGGCCTTCACCGTTAGCCCCGACCATGAGCGCCAGGAGCAGGTCTGGGAGGCGCTGCAGCGCTCCTACACCAAGGAGCCCTACCAGATACGCCGCCTGCTGACCGAGGGTGCCGTCCGCGCCTCCGACAAGCGCGCCCGCTTCGTCGGCGCCGAGGCCTATGAGGCCGCGGGCGGGCTGATCCTGCGCGACCTGTTCCAGCCCGACGACGGCGGCTGGTGGCAGGATGCCGGGCTGCTCGACCGCCTCGCGCGGGAGCGGCTGGAGCGCGAGGCCGAGGCGATCCGCGCCGAGGGCTGGCGATGGGTCGAGGCCGCGCCCGACTTCCCCTACGGCCACAGCTACGGCCTCCGTCGCCTGGCCGGCGAAGCACAGCCGCTGACCGAGGAGGAGACGGCGCGGCGCGAGGCGCTCCAGGCCGAGTTCGACCGGCTGGAGCAGGACTGCGCCGAGGCCGACGAGGTGCCGGAGGAGACCGACCGGCGCCTGGCCGAGATTGAGGAGGCGCTCGCCGCCTTCGAGGATCGGCCCGTCGCCTACGATCCTGAGGAGATGGCGTGCGCCGGCGTCTTCGTCAGCATCGATGGGTCGGGCGCGCTGCGCGTCGAGAGCGGCTACGTCCGGCCGGAGGACGAGCCGCCGGTCGCGGCTGAGCCGGAGCAGGAGCAGGTCGGGACCGACCAGCGATCGGGCGATCCGGAGACGGAGGGCGAGACCACTTCCGAGCCCGACACCGGCACGGCCGCCCCGCCCGTCGAGCCGCCGGAGGAGGAAGAGGGCATCCGCCCGCTGCCCGACCGGCTGCTGACCGAGCTCACCGCGCACCGCACCCTCGCGCTGCGCGACGCGCTAGCCGCCGATCCGCAGACGGCCTTCCTCGCCGCACTGCACGCGCTCTGCCTGCGGCTGTTCTATCGCTACGGCCTCGACTCCTGCCTGGAGATCGAGCCGAAGAGCGCGCTGTTCTCCGCCCAGGCCCCGGGACTCGCCGACACCGCCTCGGCACGCGCCATCGAGGCCCGCCATGCGCGCTGGCAGGCGCAGATGCCGACGGATCCGGGGGAGCTCTGGCGGATCCTCGCCGGCTTCGACGCCGACAGCCGCGAGGCGCTGTTCGCGCACTGCGTCGGGCTGACGGTCAATGCGGTGCACGAGGCCTACAACCGCCGGCCCAAGGCGATCGCGCATGCCGACCGCATCGCCGAAGCGGTCAGCCTCGACATGGCCGCGGTCGGCTGGCGGCCGACGGCGGAGGCCTATCTAGGCCGCGTCACCAAGGGCAGGATCCTCGCCGCCGTACGGGAGGCGCGTGGGGTGCGGGCGGCGGAGCGCATCGCTGGCCTGAAGAAGGCGGAGATGGCGACGGCCGCCGAGGAGCTGCTCGCCGGCACCGACTGGGTGCCCGAGCCGCTGCGGACGCCGGGTCAGGTCTTCGCGGCGGTGGAAGCGGAAACCGAGGCGGCGCCAGAGGGCGAAGCGGAAACGGCGGCGGAGGGCGGCGATACGGCCATCGCCTCGGCGCCGCCGGCTCAAGACACTGAGGCCGCGGCGTTCCCCATCGCCGCCATCGCCGCCGAGTAACCGGCCTCCCTGCACCTCGCGGGCCCGTCGCAAGGCGGGCCCGCATCTTTATGGAGGGACCAATGCGCGAAGATGCCGCCGCGCTCGCACGCCGCCTGGCCCGCAACGCCGAGGCGGTCTGCCGCCACTACCTCTCTAACGGCCGACGCGAGGGGCACTGGTGGACTGCGGGCGATGTCACGAACACGCCGGGGCGCAGCCTGTTCGTGCGGTTGCACGGGCCCGAGGCGGGCAGTGGCGCCGCCGGGAAGTGGACCGACGCCGCGACGGGCGATCATGGCGACCTGCTGGACCTGGTTGCCCGGGCGCGTGGCCTCGACTGCCTGCGCGACGTGCTGGAGGAGGCTCGGCGGTTCCTGAGCCTGCCCGCGCCGCAAAGGCCCGAGCAGCGCGCGCCTGTAGCCGTCGGCTCCCCGGATGCGGCGCGCCGGCTGTTCAACGCCGGGCAGCCGATCAAGGGGACGCTCGCCGAGACCTATCTGCGCGCGCGGGGTGTCACGTACCTGGACGACCTGCCGGCGCTGCGCTTCCACCCGCGCTGCTACTACCGCGCCGACGAGAACGCGCCGGTCGAGACGTGGCCCGCGATGCTCGCCGCGGTGACGGACCTCGGCGGCACGATCACCGGGGTACACCGCACCTGGCTCGCGCGTGACGGCAGCGGCAAGGCGCCGGTCGCGACCCCGCGGCGGGCGATGGGCCGACTGCTTGGGAATGGCGTGCGGTTCGGCGCCGCACAGGAGGTCGTCGCGGTAGGCGAGGGCATCGAGACGATGCTCGCACTGCGCTGTGTTTTGCCCACGCTGCCGATGATCGCGGCGCTATCGGTGAGTCATCTCGTCGCTCTTGTCCTGCCGCCTGGTGTGCGTCGACTCTACGTTGCCCAAGACAGCGACCACGCGGGCAACCGAGCTGCCGCAATGCTAACCGAGTGCGCCGGGCGAGCGGGCATTGAGTCTGTCGCCCTGAGCCCGCGTTCGGAAGACTTCAACGAAGATCTACGCCAGATCGGAGCTGCCGAGCTGGCCGCGTGGGTGCGCGTGCAGATGGCACCTGTGGATGCAGCCCTGCTGCCTACCGGCAATGGCTAACCTTAGCCAAACGGTCATCTCAACGCGGGCATGACCCTCGTCCGCTTCGCGCCCATCGCGGACCTTCAGCTAGACCCTGCCATCGCCAAGAAGCGGACGTTTCGGCTAGTACTTGGCGACCTTGACGGTGTGGCATCACTATTCGGGTTCAGAGCGGCTTCGACAAAATCCACCGCGCGCGATCATTTGGAGGGTCATGAATTGCCCTCCAAGCATGATTCTCAGTGGCAGCGTGGCATTCACGGGTTCTGGCACCTTGGGCGCTGCTGGCGGCGGCTTTATCGCCACCGCGCCACTCACCCCGATCAAACCTCCGACACTTGTGCCCACGAAGTAATCACGTCATAATTGAAATGGGCAAAAATGGGGGGCTGTATATTATGCCTGTACGGGCAGCTGCCTTTGCATTCGACGAGAATGCAAGTCTCGACGACAATCTATCCGCGTTCGGAAACTATATCGACGAGATGGACGCCGCGCTGGGAGCGGAAATGCGAAAGCAATTCACGGCGCTTCTCGAGGGAACGTACAAGGCGGATGAAGTCTGGGATCGGTTGTTCGAGATTTGCGCCGCGCCGCCCACCGAGGACAAAAACACAAGCGAGGTAGAGGTCGCGGCAGCGCCCGCTAACGCGGCTACCGCCCAACCATTGGCCGCGCCCCTGCCGCCAGTGACCGGCTGGTTACTTGAAGGCGTTTCGATCGAAGGCTTCAGAGGCGTGAACAATGAGGGGCACCCCCTCGAGCTCAGGCTGCAGCCCGACAAGGTCAGCAGTATCTCGGCGGTGAACGGCGTCGGCAAGACATCCGTTTACGACGCCGTGCGTTACGCGATCACCGGAAAGCTACCCTGGCTGGATGAACTCCCCGCCGCCGAGCGGGACAAAGACTACTACCAGAATCGATTTCACTCGACCGGTCAGTCCACTATAAAGCTCCGGCTCGTCGCCGAACCCGGCGGGGAAAAATGCGCGATCACCATCGGCCGGAACGCGCTAGGCCATCGCTCGGTCGCAGCCACCGCGCCTTGGGATACCAGCGCGATTCTGACCGCGCTCAATCGCGAGTTCGTATTCCTCGATGGACCGACTTTTCAGAAGTTCATCGCTGCGGGGCCACTCGTTCGCGGACGTACCTTTTCCGGGTTGCTGGGGCTATCGGCATACAGCGATCTTCGCCAAGCTCTCGCGGGTCTGGTGAACACGCGCGCGTTCAACAATCACTTCAGTGTTGCTGCCCATGCGCAAAACAAGACGCGCGAAGAGCGGACCGCCCGTGATCTGGCAGCAGCAATTGCCAACGACTACGAGATTCTAGTTGGCGCGGCCATTGGGGAGTTGAATGCAACGGCGGCGAAAGAGAAGTGCCAGGACGCGCTGGCCCAGATCGCGCCGCTGAAACCTGTCTGTGAAGGAAAGGCGTTCGCAGCCATCGACATCGACGCCTGCATCGAGGCGATCAAGGATGCCGAGGGCGGGCCGAAACGCGAGCGCCTTGGCACCTGCATCCGAGAGCGTAGCGATCTCGCTAAAGTTAATCATGAGGCTCCAACTGCGGAGCGGGCCGCGCAACTCACCGCGCTTGCCGCTGAGCGGGAGGACGCGGTGGCAAGGACCGCCGGCGATCTGATGCTCCAGCTTTATCAGGCAGGCTCGAAGGTCGTGGAAACCGAACAGTGGGAGGATCCGCATCTTTGCCCGCTTTGCGATGGGACGGGAACTCACAGCCTGCGGGACCACATTGCCTCCAAGCTCTCCGAGTTCGAGGCCTTGGATAAGGCGGCTACGGCGCTGGCGACGGAATGGAGTGCGTCCGGGTGGACTGAGCTTCTTCAACTCGAATCCACGATGGAGTCCACCGCCGAAAAACGCCTACTCGCCGCCCGGAATACCCGAGCCGCCGCTGGCTCGATCTCCAAGGCGGAAGCCGAGGCGTTGGTGGAACATCTTGCGGCGCTGCGCACCAGGGCTGGCGAGATCGATGCGCAGTTGGCAGCCGAGCAGGCCCAGCTCGAGAAAGAATTGCCGCCGTCGTCGGTCGAGGTGACCAAGAAAGTGGAGACCGCGCGGCGCTTGCAGGATAGCTGGAATAAGCTCGAGCAATCCCGGAATGCGATTGCGGAAGAAGCGGTAAGAGACGCCTGTGTTGATCGGGTTCGTGACTTTCTCGTTGATGCATCCAAGACCTTCGCGACGGCCGAGGCAGGTATGAGCAAGGCGCGCCTCGCTGCCGTCGAGCCCGTCTTCAAGGAGTATTTCAAGAAGATGTCGTTTCACGGCGTCGAGCCGGCCGTCTCGAAAAGGCAGATAGCGAAGAACTGCGCATCGGCCTTACCCAATTCTACGGGCTAACGAACGTCTCGCCCCAGGCGCTTCTCTCCGAGAGCTTCCGCAACGCCTTCGCGATCTCGCTCTATCTGGCGGCCGCGTCTCTCTACGGCGGACTGCCGAAATTCGTAGTTCTCGATGATGTGACGTCCAGCTTCGACGCCGGGCACCAGCACTTTCTAGTTGAACTCATCAGAACCACCTTCGCGAGGCCCGGAAACGCGACAGGACCGCAGGTGATCCTGTTGAGCCACGACACGATGCTCGAAAAGCTGTTCAACAAGCACAGCGGTTCGGGAGCGTGGTGGCACCAGCGCCTCGAGGGATCGCCGCAGGTTGCCGTCTTGCCGCAGGCCGGAGCGGTCAACAAGGTGCGCGACCGCACCATTTCGATGCTTCAAGCCGGCCAGGTCGACTCCGCAAAGGAAGGCGTGCGGCAGTATTTGGAATATCGATTAAGCGATCTCATCAGCAAGCTCCGCATCCCGGTGCCGGTGGACATCGCCTTCAACGACGACAAGCAATTGGCGGGCGAATTCCTTAAGGCCATTGAGGCGGCCGTCAAACTGCACAAGGCCGCCAACAGCCTCCAACTCGACGCGGCCCAGCAAGCCGGCCTGAACACCAACATGGTGACGATCGTTGGAAACTTCCTAAGCCATTGGGGCACCGGCCAGGCAGCGGCATTCTCCGGCCCAGCCCTGCTCGGCGTGATGCAGGCGATCGATGACTATTGCGATTGCTTTACCTTCGAGCCCACTCCGGGCGCGGCCAGGATTTACTACAAGTCACTATCGCAACGACAGTAGAGACGCTTCTGCCACCGCCGATCGCCGATGCATATTGCGTCTCTGAGTCCACACAGTGCGGTGTTTCTGCGCACCCGATAAGCTTTGCCGGCTCATACCGATCCGGTCTCATGCGGCCACCGCCTACATGGCAGCTAAAACTTCACAGTGGGCCATCGAACGGCTCGGATGAGGTCGCGAGCTGACGAGGCAAATTTTGCTCGATGATGCGCCGCATGAACGGCCCGCTTACTGGCCACCGCTTTCCAAAAGCAGACCGTGCGGATACGGCGTAAGCGTCCGCTGACGGCTGCGGCCGTGGCGGCTTGACGCGGCTCAGGTGGCGTCGGGCCGGAGGTTCCAGGGTGCGAGTTCGCCGACGCGGTTGATCGGGTGGTCGGCGATGCGGTCGAGGAGCACGCGCAGATAGGCCTGCGGATCCCAGCCATTGAGCTCGGCGGTGCCGACCAGGGTGTAGATGATCGCGGCCCGTCTGCCGCCCTCGAGCGACCCGGCAAACAGGTAGTTTTTCCGGCCCAGGGCGAGCGGGCGCATCCGGCGCTCAGCGGCGTTGTTGTGCAGGCAGGCACGGCCGTCGCGCAGCACCGTCGTCAGCGCGTCCCACTGCGCCAGCGCGTAGCGGATGGCCTTGGCCAGGTCCGACTTGCCGGAGATCCGCCGCAGCGTCGCCTCCAGCCAGGCCTGCAGGTCCGCCATCACCGGCGCCGAGCGGGTCTGGCGGGCGGCGAGGCGGGCCTCCGGCGGCTGCCCATGGATGTCAGCCTCGATGGCGAACAGCGGCCCCATTCGCTCGATCGCCTCGCGCGCGATCGGGCTGCCGTTGGCCAGCATCTCATCGTGGAAGTAGCGCCGCGCATGCGTCCAGCACGCCGCCTCGACCACGCGGCCGCTCTCGTAGAGCGCGTTGAACCCGGAGTACGCGTCGGCTTGCAGGATGCCCTGGAAGTCGCGCAGGCGCCGCTGCGGATGCTCGCCCTTACGGTCCGGCGTGAACTCATAGAACACCACGGGCGGGTCGCGCCCGCCGAACGGTCGATCGTCGCGGAGATAGGCCCAAACCCTTGCCGTCTGCGTCTTGCCGCGGCCCGGTGCCAGCATCGGCATCGGCGTGTCGTCGGCATGGATGCGCGGGCCGGACAGCGCATGGCGACAGATGAACGCCGCCATCGGCTCGACCAGTGCGGCCGACCTGCCAACCCACCCCGCCAGCAGCCCCCTGGGCAGGTCCAGCCCGTCCCGGGCGTAGATCTCCGCCTGGCGGTAGAGGGGCAGGTGGTCGCAGTATTTCGAGACCAGCACATGGGCCAGCAGCCCCGGGCCTGGCCTGCCACGCTCGATCGGCAGGGATGGCATCGGCGCCTGCGTCATCGCCTCGCAGGTCCGGCAGGAGAACGCAGGCCGGACATGGCGCACCACCTCGAACCGGCCGGGGCGGTATTCCAGAATCTCAGTCACGTCCTCGCCCACCTTCCGCAGCACCCCGCCGCAGGACCGGCAGGCGCAGCCGCCAGTGGGCAGGTGCTCGACATCCCGCCGCGGCAGGTTCTCCGGCAGCGGGCGACGGCCGCGGCGCTGCGCCTTCTCCTCCGGTGCCGGGCTGCTGGCGATTTGATCCTCGGTGTCACCGGCGCCACCCGCGGCGGCGATGTCGGCGAGCACCTCGTCGAGCCGCAGCTCCAGCTGCGCAACCTCACCGGCCAGGCGTTCCGACGACCGCCCGAACCGCTCATGCCGGAGACGCGCGATCTGCACCCGCAGCCGCTCCGCCTCGAGCGTCTTGGCCTGCAGTCCAAGTTCCGCGAGGCGACGGGCCGCGCGCTCCTCGGCCAGCTCACCGCGCAGCGCCGCGATCATCGCCGCCAGGGCGGCGGGATCCTCAGGCGGCGCGCTGTTCGGCTGCGGCGTCACGCCGGAATCGTCCCAAACACAGCCGCGTCGGGGCAAGGTGAAACTGCGTGGAACGCCGCATTTCTATACCGCGATCTCGGGCTTCCAGCTCGGCGTCGGCGTGCGCCAGTCCAGCCCCTCCAGCAGCATCGCCATCTGCGCCGTCGTCAACGTCACCGCACCCTCGCGCGCGATCGTCGGCCAGATGAACCGGCCCTTCTCCAGCCGCTTTGCCAGCAGCACCAGGCCCTGGCCGTCCCACCAAAGCGCCTTGAGGAGATCGCCGCGCTTGCCGCGAAACAGGAACAGGTGGCCGGAGAATGGATCGGCTTTCAGCACCGTCTGCACCTGCGCGGCCAGCCCGTCGAAGCCTTTGCGCATGTCCGTCGCACCGAGCGCGAGGTGCACGCGCATCCCGGCATGTAGCGATAGCATCAGGCGTCGAGCGCCGCCGCCAGACGCCCCAGCACCTCAGGCCGGATCGTCTCGGAGACACGCAGCACCCGGCCGTTCGTCAGCACCACCTCGACCATCGCCGCGGCCTTGCCTGGTCGCACGAAAGGCCCGCGCGACGGCAATGCCGGGCACGGTGCCTGCCTGGAGGCCGCAGCCTCCACCACGCGCACTGGGACCAACGTCGGGGCTGCATCAGCACGCACCACCCCAGGCATCGTTCCTTCTCGCACCTGGCGCCGCCAGTCAAACAGCAGGCTGCGGCTCATCCCGTGCCGGTCCGCCACAGCCGCGACCGATGCCCCAGGCCGCGACAGCTCCTCAACCAACGCAAGCTTCTGCTCGACCGGCCACCGCCGACGACGCGCCACCACGCTGATCACCTCGCTCACACGACCGTCCGGCACCGACCTTACCCCTAGGAGGCTGTCCGAGTAATCGCTGGTGATGCGGGGACGGCTGTGATTCGATCTTGTTCATGAGCAAGACCTTCCGTCCCTGGGAAATCGATCAGGCGTGGCTGCTGCCGCCGTCGCTGCACGAGTTTGTACCGCCTGGCCATCTGGCCCATTTCGTCCGCGACCTTGTGCGTGAGACGCTGGATCTGGCGGAGATCCTGTCCGACTACGACGAGGCCCGGGGCTACCCGCCCTATAATCCGGCGATGATGGTGGCAGTGCTGCTCTACGGTTACAGCCAGGGCGTCTACTCCTCGCGCCGCCTGGCCAGAGCCTGCGAGGAACGAATGGACTTCATGGCAGTCAGCGGGCTGAACCGGCCGGACTTCCGCACAATCAGCGACTTCCGCAGGCGGCATTTGGCGGCGCTGTCGAACTTGTTCGTGCAGGTGCTGCGGCTGTGCCGGGCTGCGGGTTTGGTCCGCTTCGGGCATGTGGCGATTGACGGCACCAAACTCAAAGCCAACGCATCGCGACACAAGGCAATGAGTTACGGGCGCCTCCGACAGGCCGAGGCTGAGCTTGCAGCCGAGGTCGCCGCTTGGTTCGCGGCGGCAGAGCAGGCCGATACGTCGGAGGATTGCCGCCACGGGTCCGGACGCCGCGGCGACGAACCGCCGGATTGGCTTGCCGACAAGGCGAAGCGCCTGGCGCGCATCCGCGCGGCTCGGGCAGCCCTCGAAAGGGAGGCAGCCGAGGATCCAGCCGAACGCGACCCCGAGGCACCCGGCCCATCCTCGGGTATGCAGCAGGTTGGCAAGCCGTGCCGGGCGGCCGACGGCGGACCACCTGACAGGGCTCAGCGCAACTTTACCGACCCAGACAGCCGCATCCTGCCCACGCGCGACGGGTTCATCGCAGGCTACAACGGCCAGATCGCGGTGGATGCCGCCCACGGGGTGATCGTCTCGCACCGCTTGGTCACCAGCGGGGCTGACATTGACGGTCTCGTGCCCCTGGTCGATGCCGCCCACCAGGCGCTGGGCCGCAAGCCGGTCGAGGTGTCCGCCGATACAGGGTTCGCGAGCGAGGCCAATCTCGAAGCTATGGCCGAGCGTAGCATCAGGGCCTACGTGCCGCCTCGACGCGGGCGTGATGGCCGCGACGAGCCGCATATCACGGCTCGGCGCCTGAAGCGCCAGCCACGAATGATCGCCATGGCCGCGACGCTCAAGCGGGCCGGGCATCGAAGCCGCTATCGATTGCGCAAGCATGTCGTCGAGCCGGTGTTCGGGCAGATCAAGCAGGCACGAGGCTTTCGTCAGTTCCTCCTCCGCGGCCTCCGCAAGGTCCGAGCCGAGTGGGCCATGCTCTGCACCGCCCACAACCTCCTCAAGCTTGCGGCCGCACGCTGAAGGACCAGTGGATCAGTCCACGCCAACCGTCTCCACCGCCCCAATCCAACCGGCAACGCCGTTACTCGGACAGCCTCCTAGGCGTAAGGGCGCCAACGGACATCCGCGTCGCCCAGCATCACAGGAGATCAGCCGATCAGCGATACCGCCACAAGGCAGTCAGCAGAGGACGCTTACGATACGGCCAAAACTTGTCGTTGAGTACCGACATGGGGTGAACGTGGAAGCAGTGGACGTACTGGGCTGGCCAGGTGTCAGTCGGCAGTCTCTCGCGCATCGCCGCGCCCACGGCCTTCTCGCTGGCGATCGGGCCGGAGCCGGGCCCTCCCCGCAACGCCGTCGCGCAACTTTCTTCCCCGCGGCCCTGACGGGCCGCTTCCTCGCGACGCAAGAAAGCCGCGCGCCGGCGTCCTCCGCTGCGCTGCGGCCCTCCGGCTTCGCCTGCGGGTGCCGGTCCGTCCCGCCCCCGGCCGGGTGATCGCCACGAAGGCCGCGATGGGCGCGGCCCGTGACAGCGAGGACCCGGCCATGACCGACCGCTTCGACGACACCGAACCCACCCACGCCGCCTCCGCCACCGCGCACCTGCTCGACGAGCTCCAGCTCCACGGCTACCGCCCCTTCGCCGACGAGCCCGACCCTCGGCCACTGCCCGATCCCGACCGCCTCTCCGGCGCCGTCGCCGACATCTTCGACGTACTGGTCGCCAGCCTCGGCGAGACGCGCCTCGAGCCCGACCTGCCCGACCTGCTCTGGTCGCTGGTCAACCTCTTCCATCGCGGCATCGACCGCATCGGCCGCGAGCTCGACACCAACGAGGTTGCCCAGCAGCGCTCCCAGCGCGAGCAGGACGGTTCCGAGGTCCGCTCCGTCGAGCTGGAAAGCCTCCTCGCCCAGGGCCTCACGCTCATCGAGCGCCGCAACGCCTTCGAGTTCCTCCGTGATGCCGCGGCCGAGCACTTCGAGCACCACACCGGTTCCGCCTGGCGCCCGCGCGCCGGTTCGATGGTCAGCCGCCGCACGATGACCGCGGCGATGATCGACAGCCGCGACTTCCTCGCCGCCAGGCGCCGCGCCGAGGCCGAGCCGCTGCTGCCGCCGGGCGTGCGCATCGCATTCGCCGGCGGCGTCGAGTGCAACGACCACCAGCGCATCTGGGCCGCGCTCGACCGGGTGCATGCGAAGCACCCCGATATGGTGCTGCTGCATGGCGGCACGCCGAAGGGCGCCGAGCGCATCGCCGCCTGCTGGGCCGACCAGCGCAAGGTGCCGCAGATCGTCTTCAAGCCGGACTGGCACCGCCACGCCAAGGCCGCGCCCTTCAAGCGCAACGACGCGCTGCTCGAGACGCTGCCGATCGGCGTCATCGTCTTCTCCGGCTCGGGCGTCACCGACAACCTGGCCGATAAGGCGAAGCGACTCGGCATCCCGCTCTTCGACTTCCGCGGGGGCGGCGGGTAGCGCCGCCCGCACCATGATGCGCTCGCGCAAAGGCGAACCGCTGGGCGACCGCGATCCGCTATAATCGGGGCGCATCATCGCGCCTCGACCGGGGAGGGTCGAATGACGCTCGGTGTCATCGTCAGCCTGTTCGGCCTCGGCACGATGCTCGTGCTGCTGTTCACACTCGCTATCTACGCCGTGCCGTTCTTCGTTGGGCTGACGGTCGGCATGTGGGCGTTCGAGACAGGCGCGGGGGTCATCGGCGCCATACTGGTCGGCATCATCGCGGGTGTGGTCGCGCTGTTCGCTGCGCAACTGCTCTTCGCGTCCGTGCGCTCGCTCGCCCTGCGGGCCGTCATCGCGCTGCTGTTCGCCGCACCGGCCGCCGTCGTGGGCTACCACGCGGTGCTCGGGATCTCGGCGCTGCTTGTGCCGTCGGAAGCCTGGCGCCACGTCTTCGCGGCGATCGGCGGCCTCGTGGTGGGTGTCTCAGCGGCAGCGCAGTTGGCTGCGTTCGCGGGCTTCGGCACCCAGCCGAGGCAGGTCACCATTGGCCGCCCTGACGCTGAGTTCGCCAAAGCGGCGGGACCGGATCAGCCTCGCCTGCCATCCTCTTCCGCGGCACGCCTGCCCGCACCGTCATCGGGATCGCGCAGCTGAAACGAAGCAGGGCGACCCCCGTCGGGAACATCCGCGCCGCGACCCGTATAGCCAGGATGATGCGCAACAGGACTGGCGTTTCGCCTTCCCCGTTCCGGCCGGATCTTCCCTTGAACACGCCTTGGGCGCCGTGACCGCGATGCCTAGTTCATCGCGCTTGTGCGGGCGCGGCGACAGTCGCCTGCTGTCTCCATGGTCCGTCCGGTGTCGCGCTGCCACGCTGCCTCGGATGGCCTGATCTGGCCGAGGGATGGCTGACGCCTCGGGCGCCTCGGCCGCAACGGCGCCGGTGCGACTTTCTTCCCCTGCGCGTGCCGCGCATTCCTCGCGAGGCAAGAAAGTCTCCCAGCCCCGTCCTCCGCTGCGCTGCGGCCCCTCCGGGGTGCGTCGGCGCCCGCCCCCGGCCGGACGATCGCCATCGAGGCCGCGATGGGCGCGGCCCGATCGACAGACAGGAGACAGTCATGGCGACCATCGGCACCTTCACCCGCACCGGCGACGGCTTCAACGGCACGGTCTCGACGCTGACTCTCGACGCCAAGGTCCAGGTCCGTCCGGCCGAGAAGAGCAGCGACAAGGCCCCCGACTTCCGCATCTTCGCCGGCCGCGCCGAGATCGGGGCGGCGTGGAAGAAGACCTCGAACGAGGGCCGCGACTACCTCTCGGTCAAGCTTGACGACCCCTCCCTGCCAGCGCCGATCCTGGCGAACCTCTTCGAGATGGAGGGCGGCGAGTTCGAGCTGATCTGGTCCCGCCCCAGCGGCAACCGCAGCAGGGAGTGAACGGCCATCAGCGCCCCGCCCGGATGGGCGGGGCGCCAGTGACGCCGCGGCCCCTTCTGGGATTAGGCTGGCTCCCAGACCCGACCGGCGAGCTCACACCACTGATCGGCCTGCCAGCTGTAATGCAGCACCAACCTGGATCACGACATCGTCGCCTTGGATGCTCCGCCTGCATTTCGCGCGAGTGCTTTGTCTGCACTCTCCTTGCGCTGGCCCCCACGCCGTAGCGGGGTCACTCGCGCATCCTCGCCATCCGGCTCGACCAGCGCGACGTGACTGACACCCAGCGCAGTGGCGAGCTCAAACAGCGTCACCACCGTTGGATTGCGCCGGCCACGCTCAAGGTCGCTGAGATACTGCTGGCTGAACCCTGACCGCTCGGCGAATGCCTCCTGCGTCAGGCCCTTTTCCAGCCTGATCCGACGCACATTCCTCCCGACCAGCCGGCGCATGTCCATGCCGGCACGCTTGGCGCGTTACATACTTTGAGTTTATCTTCTATAGTGTGTAAATGCTTCGCGGCCTCCACCATGTAACGCCACGTCTGGCGTTTGCCGCACAGATCGGTGACCCTGTGCTCACGCGAACGATACCGGGCTGAGGGGCCCCTATGACCGCCACGACGATCCTGGACACCCCGCCAGATGAGCCGCGCGTTACGGCCTATGACCTTGCGCACAAAGTCGCCTACCTACGGCTACTCGATGCGGCATCTGAGGGCGCGGATTGGCGGGAAGTCGCGCGGATCGTGCTTGGCCTTGACGCTGGCAGCGATCCAGATCGCGCGCGGCGTATCCACGATAGCCACCTCGCTCGAGCCCGCTGGATGACGGAATCGGGCTATCGCGATCTGCTGCGACAGGGCTCGAGCAGCTGAGCGACGTTGCGCAAGGGGCAACACGTGTTGCTCGCCGTGCGACTCCACAGGGCACGGAATGGTTGCATCTGTCGGCATACTGTGTGCGGAGCTTAAATTCCGTCCCCTGTCGGAGCCTTGCCATGCCGGCGCGAGACTGGCGGTCGGCGGCCGCCTATGCAGAGCTGGAGAACGCCTCGGCAAGCGATCTCGCCTGGGAGTTCCTTCGGCGCAACCCGCGCTACGAGCGCGATTGGGAACAGCTCGACGACGCGCCGCCCGACGATGCGGCCGAAGCAGTCGCCGAGCACTGGGGGTTGCGATTTCCCGGCCGATCCGGCGCTGAATGCGCGAGCGGCAGGGGTGGTCTGGGCACCACTAATCTGCTCCTCCACCGTGGCGCTCTCGGCCTTGCAGTTGTCGTTCTCGCCACCCTCACCGGCTGCCCTGCCGTGGGTGAGCTCGCCACGCCCGGCGAGTGACGGGCTGCATGGCGCCGTCGGCAAGCTTGCCATGCCTACTTGGGTGGTCGCCGGCACGCCCGACGGAGCGCCGCTTGGGGCGTTGATCCCGCTCGACGAACACCTTCCGCAGCGTCTCGGATCGGTGTTGCGCCTCTGGCACGCGCTGCATGACCGAAATCTGCCCGCGGACGACATGACCAGGCAGCGCCGGCATCGGCTCGTGCAGGCTCTTCGCGCCCTCGACGGACGCGACACCGGTGCCAGCTACAGGCAGCTGGCGGCGGGCTTGTTCGGACCAGCGCGCGTACCCGTGGGCGCGGCCTGGAAGTCCCATGACCTCCGCGGTCGCACCATGCGATTGGTCGCGGACGCCATCCGGCTGCGCGACGGCGGCTATCGCGGTTTGCTTCGCCAGGGCCCGCGCGTGAAGCTCGCGCGCTGACGGTGTGGGTACGCCCAGCCGGCCCGTCCCTTCGTACTCCCCCGACGCTGCTCCCCTTCGCCAGCCTCCGACCTGACCGCCGCGCCCCATGCGCTGCATCCCACAACGTCACCGGAGGCTCACGATGCCCGACCCGAATGCCGGCCTGCCGCCGCGCTATCTCCGCACCCCCGAGGCCGCCCGCTTCCTTGGCCTGTCCGGCCGCACCCTGGAAAAGCACCGCACCTATGGCACCGGCCCGCGCTACTCGAAGCTCGGTGGCCGCGTCGTGTATGCCGTCACAGACCTCCAGGCCTGGGTGAACCGCGGCACCAAGGCCTCGACCAGCGACGACACGGGCGCGACCGTGCTGCCCGCCAAGCGCCATGCGGCAGTCTCGCCGGCCTATGCCGGCGCGGCCCGGCGTTGAGGGCGTCGCCAAATGCACCCCAAAAATGCCGGCAGCGAACGGCTCCGGCTCAGCCCCTTTGACGCGCTGCCGGAGGACGGTCCGCCGCGCCGCGACCAGCGCGATCTCATGGAGCGACCGTTCTTCTCGCTGGCAAAAGGCCGTCGAACCGCACCGATCCTGTACCGCGCCGGCTGCATCGAGGTGCAGGTCCACGCCGTCCCCGAGCACGGCATGGCGACTATCTGGGACGCCGATGTGCTGATCTGGGCCGGTTCGCAGATCGTCGCAGCAGCGGAACGCGGGGTGACAACCTCACGGTTCCTCCGCTTCACGCCATATCACCTGCTGACGGCCATCGGCCGAGGCGCCGGCCAGCACCAGTACCTCCTCCTCAAGGCCGCCCTGGCGCGCCTGCAATCCACGGCCGTCCGCACCACGATCCGCAACGGCGCGCAGTGGCGGCGCCAGCAATTCTCCTGGATCAACGAATGGGAGGAGCGCGTCACGGCCTCCGGCCGCTGCGAGGGGATGGAGTTCATCCTGCCCGACTGGTTCCACCGCGGCGTCCTCGACCAACAACTCGTGCTGACGATCGACCCGGCCTATTTCCGTCTGACCGGTGGCATCGAGCGCTGGCTGTATCGCGTCGCACGCAAGCATGCCGGCCATCAGCCGCGCGGCTGGGCGTTCGAGTTTCGGCACCTGCACGCCAAATCCGGCAGCCTGGCGCGCTTTACCGACTTCGCGCTGGATCTGCGCCGCATCGCAGCCCGGCAGCCACTCCCGCGCTACCGGCTGGCTGTTCAACGGACGGCCGCAGGGGCCGAAGTTCTCCACATCTCGCCTGGACAACTCTGTGGGCAAACTGTGGATAACATACGTGCGCCTGTGGATCAGCACGGCAGATCAGGCGCAGAAGGTATCGGCACATCAGGCGCAGGACTATCGGCAGATCAGGCGCAGGAATGCCCCGCAAACCATTGCCACGACAACGAAATTCGGCCGCTTAATGAGTCTAATAGAGAGTCTAACTCTAAACTGGTAGTGGGGCGCCCGCCCGGCGGGAAAGCCGACCGAGACGGGGAACGGGAGGGCGCGCCATGACCGCGCTGACCGGCGTCGAGCTGCTCTGGCTCGAGGGCCGCGTCGAGCGCTGGATCCGCTTCGGGCGGATCGCCGAAGAGACGATCCTCGACCGCCGCCGCCGCGTCGTCGCCTTTGCGCCGGGTGAGGTCTTCGCGTTCGTGCGGTGGGCGTCGAACGGCTATGGCACCGTCGTCAGCCGCATCGACATCCTGCGCGCGGTTGGGCCTGGCGAGGCCTACAGCACGATCGGCTTCGTGACGCCGGGGGCAGAAATCCTGCTGCGCATCTCCGGCTGGCCGAAGGTCAACGAGGTGCTGCGCGCGATCGATGCGGTCGAGCAGACGGGCGTCGCGCCGGAGGAGGCCTGCCCCGACCATTGGCGGCACGTGATGAACCGCTTGGCAGCCGGCGAGCAGCCGCGCGCCTACACGCGCGAGCGCCACCGCGCCTGGCTGCTGCGCCGGAGGATCGACGCATGATGGCGCTGCGCAGACGCCGCGCGGTGCCCCTCGCGGCCATACTGGCCGGGCTGGGGCTGATCGCTGTCCCGGCAATCGCGGGTTGGCAGCCGCGCATCATCTGGAACGCATCAGCGAGCGTGCCGCTCGGCCTCTACATCGCGGCACCGGCCGACGATGTCGCACTGGGCGACCTGGTGCTTGTTAGCCCGCCCGAGCCGCTGGCGAGGTTCCTCGACGAGCGCGGCTACGTCGCGCGCGGGGTGCCGCTTCTAAAGCACGTCGTCGCTCTGCCGCCGCAGGTGGTGTGCGCGATGGGTGACGCCATCAAGGTAGACGACCAGAGGGTGGCGCATCGTCGCGTCGCCGACCGCCTGGGCCGCCCGCTGCCGGCCTGGCACGGATGCCACGGGCTCGAATCCGATCAGGTGTTCCTGCTCAATGCGGCGGAGCCCGACAGCCTTGACGGCCGCTACTTCGGACCCATCCCGCGCAACAGCATCGTCGCCAGGCTTCGCCCGATCTGGATCACGGAGCGCGGACTGTGAGCAAAACGCCCCCTTTCCACGCACGCCCATCGACGACGCACGGCGCTCCGACAGCGCGCGCTGGACGCCACGCGTCTTCCCTCCCGTCCCGGTCGCTCCACTTCATCGCGGCCTTGCTGCTGCTACTTGGTCTGCTGCCGACCGGGTCGGCGGCGCAGACGCTTCACGGCGCCGAGATTGCGGCTGCATCGGAGCGCTTCGGCATCCCAGAGGCTTGGATCAGGGCGGTCATGCGCGCCGAAAGCGCCGGCGATCGGCTCGCTGTGTCGCACCGTGGCGCCATGGGGCTGATGCAGGTGATGCCGGCGACCTGGGCAAGCCTGCGCACGCGGCACGGCCTCGGCGCCGATCCCTTCGCACCGCAGGACAACATCCTGGCGGGCACCGCCTACCTTCGGGAGATGCTGGACCGCTTTGGATCGGCGCCGCTCATGCTGGCGGCCTACAACGCCGGTCCGGGACGAGTGGAGGCCCATCTGGTGGCCGGACAGCCGCTGCCGGCGGAGACGCGAGCGTATGTCGCGGCCCTCGCGCCGATGATGACCGGCGGCGCTGGCAATGCGGCGCCTGGCCAGCTTGCGGCGAGAACGGCGCACGGTCCCGACGGCATCTTTGTGCTGCTCGGCGGTGACGCACCGGCGGAGACAGCAGCACTGGCCCGGTCGATCTTCGTGCCTGTCGCGGACACATCGATCACCGCCGGTGGGCAAGCGGCGCAGCCGATGGCTCGCAGATCCCGAACAGCCGAGGCGCCCGAGTTTGACGGCCCGGGAACCGATCGCGACCACATTTTCGCCATTCGTCGTGGCAGCGGTGGGCATGATCAGTGACCGCCACGCAGCGCGGGATCGCGCAGCCCCTTTCCGCTCAGCATGCGTCGCCCCCCCGCGCGCGCTGATGTGCTGCTGTAGTGTCATCGGATACCGCCGGGAGGGACAACGGAAGTGGAGAGCCGGGCATCTCAGGAACCCCGACCGCCGATTGCCAGATAAAAGCAGGGCTGGCGGTCGGACGTATGTCACTAATCCAACACAGAAATCCCCGCCTCGCGCCGAAGTGGCGGCTGGCTCTTCCTGCCAAAATCCAAAGCAAATCAACGGCCTCAGCGCCAGCCGCCGCTGCGCGCCGGCGGCTCGGCGGCCATGACGACCCGCGACGACGATCTGAACGTCCGCCCCGGCCGCATCGGCGACACACGTGCGCCAACCCGCCGGGCGCAGAGCTTCGTCGGTCAGGTCATGCGAGCTGTCCGCAAGGCCGGCCATACCGGCCCCGGCTTTGGCGGCGGGTCGCGGGCTAGCAACCGCTCGCGTTTCGGGCGGGGCCGCGCCGCTGCGGCACAGGCAGCGCTTCGCTCGCCGTCGCGCCGCGTCGTGATCAAGGCGCGCGTCGTGCGCCATCAGGGCACGCGCTTCCGCTCCGCCTCCCTCGCCACCCACATCTGCTACCTTCAGCGCGATGGGGTGACGCGCGTCGGCGCCAAGGCCCAGCTCTTCGGCGCGGGCACCGACAATGCCGACGGCCGGGATTTCGCGGAGCGCTGCGCCGATGACCGGCACCACTTCCGCTTCATCGTCAGCCCGGAGGACGCGCCCGCGCTCGCAGACCTGAAGGCCTGGACGCGCGACCTGATGCGCCAGGCCGAGCAGGATCTTGGCAGCCGCCTCGACTGGGTCGCGGTCGATCACTGGAACACCGACAACCCCCACGTCCATGTCCTGGTGCGCGGCCGGGCCCAGGATGGCGGCGACCTGGTGATCTCGCGCGACTACATCTCGCGCGGCTTCCGCGGCCGCGCCGAAGCGCTGGTCGAGCTGGAACTTGGGCCGCGGACCGAGAAGGAGATCCGCAGCGCATTGGAGGCTGAGGTCGGTGCCGAGCGCTGGACCGGTCTCGATCGTGCCCTCCGCGCCGCCGCCGATGAGGGTGGCGGCATCCTGGACCTGCGCCCCGGCGGCGCGGACGCTGCCGATCCGGAACTCCGCCGGCTGATGATCGGCCGGGCGCAGACCCTGGAGCGGTTCGGTCTCGCCGACCGGCATGGTCCCGCGGTCTGGACGCTCAAGCCCGGCATGGAGGAGACGCTTCGCGACCTCGGCACCCGCGGCGACATCATCAGGACCATGCACCGCGCCATGCAGGGCCTCGGTGCCGAGCGCGCGGCCGGTGACTTCGCCATCCATGGCGACCGTCCCGAGCCCATCATCGGCCGCCTCCTCGAGCGCGGCATCGCCGACGAGCTCAAGGGCAGCGGCTACGCGATCATCGACGGCGTCGATGGCCGCGTGCATCATGTCCGCTTCGCGGATATCGATGCAACCGGCGACGGGCACCCAGGTGCGGTCGTCGAACTCCGTCGCTACCAGGACGTCGGCGGGAGGGAACGCAGCGCTCTGGTCGTGCGGTCGGATCTTTCGGTCGAGGCGCAGGTCACCGCCAATGGCACGACCTGGCTGGACCGGCGCCTGCTGGACCGCGGGGCGCTACCACTGGCGGGGCAGGGCTTCGGTGCGGAAATCGAGGGCGCGCTCGCGCGCCGGACCGAGCATCTCGTCGCGGCCGGTCTCGCACGACGGCAGGGTCAGCGCGTGGTCTTCGCGCGCGACCTGCTCAACACGTTGCGCCAGCGCGAGGTGGAGGCGGCTGCCGCGCGGGTAGCGGCCGAGACGGGCAAGTCATGGCGGCCGGCGCGGGAGGGTGACCCTGTCTCCGGGGTGTTCACCCGACGCCTCGACCTGGCCTCGGGGCGCTTTGCGATAATCGAAGACGGGCTGGGCTTCCAGCTTGTACCGTGGAAGCCATCAATGGAGCGACAGCGAGGGCTGGCCGTGGCAGGGAGCATTGCGCCTGGCGGCGGTCTCGAGCTCACACCCACGCGCAAGCGAGGCCTCAGCCTCTGAGCGGATGCCGCGCCACCGCATCGGCTAGGTAGGCGTCCCCGCCGTTTCGCGCGATGCGCTCGCCGCGGGCACGATGCCGGCCGCTGGCCGCTTGAAGGTCACCGCGTCAATCGCGCACCTCTCATGGCATGTCCGCCGCGCTCCCCACCCGTCGATGACCGCCACCAAGATCCTCTGGGGTCAGGTCCTGGTCGTCTTCCTGATCGTCCTCGCCGCGGTCTGGGGTGCGACGCAGTGGGTCGCCTGGCGCCTTGGCTACCAAGCGCAGCTCGGGCAACCGATGGACGTCTGGGGGAGCGTGCCGGTCTACCCCCCGCCCGCCTTCTTCCTCTGGTGGTACTGGTATGACGCCTACGCGCCGAGCGTGTTCTACGAGGGCGCCATCATCGCCGTCGCCGGTGGCTTCGCGGCGATCGGCATCGCCATCGGCATGTCCGTCTGGCGCGCCCGCGAGGCCCGGGACGTGACCACCTACGGCTCGGCCCGCTGGGCGACGGAGCGCGAAGTGCGAGACGCCGGGCTGCTTGCCCCCGATGGCGTCGTCCTCGGCTGGTTCGCGCCGCGCTACCTCCGGCATGACGGCCCCGAGCATGTGCTGTGCTTCGCGCCGACCCGCTCCGGCAAGGGCGTGGGGCTCGTGGTGCCGACACTGCTGACCTGGCCCGGCTCGGCCATCGTCCACGACATCAAGGGCGAGAACTGGCAGCTCACCGCCGGCTGGCGGGCGCGCTTCGGCCGGGTGCGGCTCTTCGACCCCACCAACCCGGCGAGCGCCGCCTACAACCCGCTGCTCGAGGTGCGCCGCGGCGACAGCGAGGTGCGCGACGTGCAGAACATCGCCGACATCCTGGTCGACCCCGAAGGCGCGCTGGAGCGACGGAACCACTGGGAGAAGACCAGCCACTCCCTGCTGGTCGGCGCCATCCTGCACGTTCTCTACGCCGAGCAGGACAAGACGCTCGCCGGCGTCGCGGGCTTCCTCTCCGATCCACGCCGCCCGATCGAGCGCACACTGGCGGCGATGATGACGACGCCCCATCTCGGCAACCGGCCACACCCTGTCGTCGCCTCCGCCGCGCGAGAGCTGCTCAATAAGTCGGAAAATGAACGATCCGGTGTTCTATCGACCGCGATGAGCTTTCTCGGTCTATATCGTGATCCGGTCGTCGCGCAGGTGATCCGCCGCTGCGACTGGCGGATCGCCGACCTGGTCGAGGCGCGCGAGCCGGTCACGCTCTACCTCGTCGTCCCGCCCTCCGACATCGTGCGGACCAAGCCGCTGGTACGACTCGTGCTGAATCAGATCGGCCGGCGCCTGACCGAGGCGCTGGAAAACGATCGGCGACGTCATCGGCTGCTGCTGATGCTGGATGAGTTCCCCGCACTCGGGCGGCTCGACTTCTTCGAAAGCCAGCTCGCCTTCATGGCTGGATACGGCATCCGGTCCTTCCTCATCGCGCAGTCCCTGAACCAGATCGAGCGGGCCTACGGACCCAACAACGCGATCCTCGACAACTGCCATGTCCGCGTTGCCTTCGCGACGAATGACGAGCGCACGGCGAAGCGCGTCTCCGATGCGCTCGGCACTGCGACTGAGATTCGGGATAGCCGGAACTATGCGGGGCATCGCCTTTCGCCCTGGCTCGGCCACCTCATGGTCAGCCGCCAGGAGACCGCGCGGCCGCTGCTGACGCCGGGCGAGGTGATGCAGTTACCACCGACGGATGAGATCGTCCTGGTCTCGGGCTGCCCGCCAATCCGCGCGCTGAAGGCGCGCTACTACGAGGACAGGCAGCTTCGCGCACGCGTGGTGGCGCCGCCGGACCCCGTATCGGTTGAGCCGTCAGTGCCCCGCCCGGATGACTGGAGCGCGCTTAAGCCCCCCGCGTTTGAGGCAGCAAAATCCGCCTCCGCCGCGATCGACAATACGGAGGGCGGCATCCGACGGGAGCCTACCCTGCCGGAGCATGAGCAGATCGCGCCTGAGCCAGGGCCGCCGTCCGATAAAGAGTTCGTCTTCTCGGAGGACGAGCAGGACGACGATGTCGCCCGTACGCGGGCCCTCGCGGCGCGCGCACGTCGCTTGGTACGCCAGGCGGCGCTCGACCCCGATGACGGCATTGCCCTCTGACCCGCCATGAGGACCAAGGCAACTTTCCGGCTGCCCCCGGGTCTGATGCGCCGCCTCGCCGATTACGCGACGCGCAAGCGCATGAGCCAAGCCGTCGTGGTCGAGGCCGCACTCGAGAGCTACCTGTCGCCGGACGGTCCTGAGCGGCTGGAGGCAGCCCTCGCACGTCGGCTCGATCGCCTGTCGCGTGTCAGCGAGCGGCTGGAACGCCACACCACCATCGGCAATGAGGCGTTAGCCCTGTTCGTACGGTTCTGGCTGACCAGTACGCCCGCATTACCGGACACTGCTCCGGCCGCCACTCAGGCCAAGGGACGAGAACGTTACCAGGCATTTATAGAGGCGCTAGGACGCCGACTGGTTCAAAGCCGGGGTCTTGCAGATGAGGTCGCTTCTGAGCGTGAACCAAGTCAATCCGACTAGCGGCGGCGACGCTTTCGGTGGAGGTGACGAAGCGAAGGATGCCGTGACCATCCTCACCATCCCGCCCGAACGCCTCTGACCCATCAGCGCATCGCGCCTGATTCTACCGTGGCCAGCTCTGGTGAAGGTCGTCGATCACGAAGGCATGGCGGTGGCGAAGCGCGCCCGTCGGATCCGGTCGCGCATCATCCAGATGTGCATGCCCGGGTGGAAGCTGATCGTGAATGTGCTCGACCTCCTCGGCATCATTCCTCGGCCACAGCAGCATGGCCGCTACCAACCCCACGGCGCCGAGCGCAGCGAGCACCAGGAAGGTGGCATCCATGCCCGCTGCAGCGCCGAACCGCCCTGCCACCGGATAGGCGACAAGCCAGCAGGCGTGGCTGAGTGCGAACTGCGCCGCAAACAATGCAGGGCGATCGCCGGCATGAGCTGAGCGTCGTAGCAACCGTCCGCTCGGCGTCAGCACGAGCCCGTTGCCAAGGCCCAGCAGCATCCAAAGCGGCAGCAGCATCGACCAACTCGGCACCAGCAGCCCGATCAGCAAGCCCGCAACAAGCAGTCCGGCACCGGCCAACATGGCGGTGCGGTCGGTCATCACGCCGTCGAGCAGCCGCGGCACCGCGAGTGCGGCAAGCATGGAGCCGGCGCCATAGGCCGCCAGCGTCCAGCCCAGCTCGGCTGCGCCCAGGCCGAAGCCCGCGCGCACGAGCACCACGGTGTTCACGATCACCATCGCGCCGGCCATGGCCACTGTGACGTTCAGCGCGAGCAGCCCGCGCAGTCTGGGCGTGGCAAGGTAGATGCGCGCACCGCGCGTGATGCGGCCCCAGGCGCCCTCCTCCGTCGCCAGTGGCTTGGGCGAGGGCAGCGCCACGTTCAGCACGAGAACGGCCGAGGCGAGGAAGCCCAGCGCATTGCCGGCGAACAGCCAATGGAATCCGATCAACCCGAGCAGCGCAGCGGCGATCGCGGGGCTAACGAGCGCCTCCAGGTCGTAGGCGAGGCGCGAGAGAGACAGCGCCTTGGTGTAGCCGGCCTCATCCGGGAGAATGTCGGGGATGGTCGCCTGGAAGGTCGGCGTGAAGGCGGCGGAGCCAGTTTGCAGCACAAAGATCAGCACATAGACCTGCCAGATCTCGGTCACGAAGGGCAGCGCCAGTACAACCGCGGCGCGCAGCAGGTCGAGTGCCACCAGCAGGCTGCGCCGAGGCACCAGATGCACGAAGGCTCCGGCGACGGGCGCGATGCCCACATAGGCGATCATCTTGATTGCCAGCGCCGTGCCCAGCACGGTCCCGGCATCGGCGCCGGCGAGGTGATAGGCGAGCAGCCCCAGCGCGACCGTGGAGAGGCCCGTGCCGAGCAGCGACAAAACCTGCGCCGCGAACAGGCGGCGATAGGTCAGGTTGGCAAGCGGGCTGAACATGGAGGGCATCCGTGTGCCATTCTATGGCATCAAACGAACGGCGACACGCGCCGGTAGCGACACCAAAAGTCAGGATTCGATTGAACAGTAGGCATGCTGGACGTTTCCCCCCCCCATTATCGGCTGGCCCCTTTGGGAACGTCCTCCGCCCGGCGCCGGAGCTCTTGCGGCCAAGTGCTGGCAATATAGGCAATGACAGCCGCGATCTCTGCGTCGGTGAGCACGCCCTCGAAGGCGGGCATGTCACTCTCGTAGCCCGGCACAAGGCCGGTGACCCCCTTGCGGGTCAACTCGATCAACTGGGCAGTCGGGTGGTGCCAAGTGTGGCCTGTGGCGTCATGCGGCGGCGCGGGCAAGCGGCCGTTCGGCCGGCGCGTCCGCCAGTTCGGCTGGCCCTCGAGTTTCACACCGTGGCAGGAGGCGCAGTTCTCCGCATAAACGCGCCGCCCGAGATGGATACTTGCCTCGTCTCCCTCCAAGCTATCACTGCTTGGTCTCCACAGGTTCCACCCCCCCCCCCGCGAGCGCCGCCGCCACGACTACACCTACTGCCGCGGCGAGCAGGTGGGAATGAACCCGCATCAGTTGCGTCGTCCGAACACGTATTTGGCAAGCGCGAGGATCGCCAGGACAAGAAGGGCAAGGAACAGCAGCCCAACCACACCCATTCCCCAGAACATCCCGCCACTCATCATCGTTTCATTCATCATACTCTTCCGTGCCCTCCTCAGCAGCGATCAGGCATCTTCAATCGAGCCGCGTCGCCCTGAGCCGCAGCGCGTTGCCCACAACGCTCACCGACGATAGCGCCATCGCCGCCGCCGCGATGATGGGCGTGAGCAGAATCCCGAATATCGGATACAGCACGCCCGCGGCGATCGGCACGCCGGCAGCGTTGTAGGCGAAGGCGAAGAACAGGTTCTGCCGGATGTTGCCCATCACGGCCTCCGACAGCCGCCGCGCTCGAACGATCCCCATGAGGTCACCGCCGAGCAGCGTGATGCCCGCGCTTTCGATCGCAACGGCCGTACCCGTGCCCATGGCGATGCCGACCTCGGCAGCCGCCAGCGCAGGCGCGTCGTTCACGCCATCACCCGCCATCGCCACGCGACGCCCTTCGACCTTCAGCTTTTCGATGATGCGCTGCTTGTCCTCGGGCAGAACCTCCGCCTCGACCTCTGTGATGCCAAGGCGCCGCGCCACAGCCTCCGCCGTCGTGCGGTTATCGCCGGTCAGCATCACCACCCGCACGCCATCCTTCGCGAGACCCGCGAGCGCCGCTGGTGTCGTCGCCTTGACTGGATCGGCCACGGCGACAATTCCGAAGGCGCGGCCATCCACCCCCACGAAGAAGACGGTGGCGCCATCCCCACGCAGGCGCTCGGCTTCCGCCGACAGCGCGCCGACATCCACCTTCGCCTCGTCCATCAGACGGGCGTTACCAACCGCGACCTGGCGTCCCTCGACCGCCCCCGTCACGCCACGTCCGATTGGCGCATCGAAGCCCTCGACCGCCGGTACGGCCAAGCCGCGCTTCTCCGCCGCCCGCACCACGGCTTCAGCGAGCGGATGCTGGCTCGGCCGCTCCAACCCCGCAGCTAAGCGCAAAACCTCATCCTCGGCCACGCCCACCGCCGGGATCACCGCCACCACGTCCGGCCGCCCCTGGGTAAGGGTGCCGGTCTTGTCCACGACCAGCGTGTCGATCCGCTCCATGCGCTCCAGCGCCTCGGCGTTCTTGATGAGCACGCCGGCCTGCGCGCCCCGTCCCACGCCCACCATGATGGACATCGGTGTCGCCAGCCCTAGCGCACACGGGCAGGCGATGATCAGCACCGTCACCGCGGCGACCAAAGCAAAGGCGAGGCGCGGCTCTGGTCCCCATATCGCCCAGACCGCGAAGGCAACTATGGCTATTGCCACTACCACCGGCACAAACCAGCCAGAGACCTGATCGGCCAAGCGCTGGATCGGCGCGCGGGAACGTTGCGCTCCCGCGACCATGCGGACGATCTGCGCCAGTACCGTGTCCTGGCCGACGCGATCGGCGCGCATGATGAAGCTGCCCTGGCCGTTCAGCGTGCCGCCGACGACCTGATCGCCCACCGTCTTGGTGACCGGCACTGCCTCACCCGTCACCAGGCTCTCATCGACGTTGGAGGTGCCCTCCAGCACCGCGCCGTCGAGCGGCACCTTGTCGCCTGGGCGGACGCGGAGCCGATCGCCGACCACGATTGCGGCCAGCGGGACTTCCTCATCTGATCCGTCGTCCCGCAGCCGCCGGGCCTGGGCTGGTGCCAGATCGAGCAAGGCGCGGATTGCGCCGCCTGTCTGCTCGCGCGCCCGAAGTTCGAGCACCTGCCCGAGCAGCACCAGCACGACGATTACCGCAGCCGCCTCGAAATAAACGGCAACCGAGCCATCGGTCGCGCGGAAGGCCGCCGGGAAGATATCAGGCGCCAAGGTGGCCACGACGCTGAACACCCAGGCGACCCCAGTGCCCAGGGCGATCAGGGTGAACATGTTGAGGCTTCGGTTCACCAGGCTCTGCCAGCCCCGGACGAAGAACGGCCAGCCAGCCCAGAGCACCACGGGTGTCGCCAGCGCCAGCTGAATCCAGTTGCCGACGCGCGGCCCGCCGACGAGGTGCATCATCCCCGTCAGGTGGCCACCCATTTCCAGCAGGAAGACCGGGATGGTCAGCACAAGGCCGATCCAGAAGCGCCGGGTGAAATCCACAAGCTCCGGGTTGGGTCCCGTCTCGGCCGAGGGGGTTTCAGGTTCGAGTGCCATGCCGCAGATCGGGCAACTGCCGGGGCCCGGCTGTCGGATCTGCGGGTGCATCGGGCAGGTGTAGATGGTGCCCGGCGCCACAGCCTCGGCGCGCAGCGGGGCACCTGGCTGCAGATACTTACCAGGCTCGGCGATGAACTTGGTGCGGCAACCTGCTGAGCAAAAATGGTAGGCATGCCTTGCATGATCGGCGTGGTGAGCCGTCTTTGCCGGGTCCACCGTCATGCCACAGACCGGATCCTTCACGGTTCCCGATGCCGAGGCAGTCCCTTCAAGCTCAGGATCGTGCTTGCCGTGGGCGGTGTGGGGGCCGTGATGTTCCATGTCCGTCTAACTCCTCAGCGCGCGAAAGGTCGCGCGGGCGGCCGCACTGTCAGCATCGCCAGTGGCGGCAACAGCAGCCATTGAAGGAAAGGGGTGAGCCCGGTTCCCCACGGCGGAAGGCGCGGCATGGCGGCCGTGTAGGCCCACGACTGGCGCAGATCGACGTTCAGCCACTCGCTGAACACCGTGTATCCAAGGCCCGCCAGGGTCGTGGTAACGGTGACGCGTCCCCACCCCCGGCTCGGCCATTGCCAGGCTCTCGTCAGCAGTATCGCGATCGCCAGCGCGGCAGCGGCGATCATCGCGTCCCCGCCGGTGCAATGACCGACGGCGAAGGCAATCTCGCCCGGCGTTCCCTCCGCCCACAACGTGTAGAGGGGGAGCTGCGCCACTTCCCAGATCAGATTCAAGGCTACCATGACCGCGAGGTAGCGTGCCGCGGGGGTGGCCAAGGCAGCCCACCCTTGCGGCGCAAGTTGCATCATTTGGCGCCGGTGCCACGATCTGAACCAGCATTTTGCCCGCCTCCGCCGTGGCCATGCCCGTGGTGCATGAACAGGTGCAACAGCGGACAGGCGAGGAGGATAGAATACGGTAGCGCGCCGAACGCGTGGCCCCAATGCTCTCGCAGGACGTAGAAGGCCGCGACTAGCGCGAAGCCGATCACGGCGATTCCGGTGCGGGTGCGCCACCAGGATGGCGCGCCCTGCGCATGGACGCCAACCATGCGGTCCATGTCACCGCATCCCCATCCGCATGCCGCGCAGGTGCTCGGCCATTAGCTCGTCGGCGGTGCGGCGCTGCTCCTCGGACAGCGCTGCATAGAGCGGTGTCGCCGCCGCGCTGACCGCGCGAATCGCTTCCAGATGGGCGGAGAGCAGGGCGATACGGCGCTCCATCTGTTCTGGCGCGGTGCCAGGGCCGGTGCTGCTGCCCATCGCCTGCTGCATTGCCTGCCGAAGCCTGTCGCTCTGGGCGCGAACCGCATCCGCGAACGCGTTCCATTGAGAGATCTGGCCGTCCGTGATCCGCAGCTCAGCGCGGAAAAAGGCCAGATGTCCCTCAATCCGGCGGAAGGGCTGCATCGATGCAGCTGCCATCCGGCTCTGCATCATCTGCTGCATCATGCGGCCCATGTCGCCACCCATCATTCCGGCACCCGGGCCTGCCATGCCGGGACCTGGCGCGCCGTGTTGGGCTGGCGGCGTCGCTGGCTGCGGGGCGCCGGTGGGCGCTCCGGGATGATGGGGATCGGTTGCTCCGCCAGCAGGTGCTGGCGCTTGCGCGAGCGCCGTTCCGGCCACTCCGAGCGCCAGAATGGCTGCCGTTGTGAAACTGCTGAGCTTCCTCATGGTCTTGTCCTCTTCGGTTGTTGGGCAACCGTGTTGTGAGACGAACGGGAGCCGGTTGAGTGCGCGCAGGGTGCCGCCCGGCGTCGGCTCAGAGCGTCACCGGGGAGGCGTATGCGCCAAAAAGGCACGCAATTCGGTGATCTCCCGCTCCTGCTCGCGGATCACGGCTTCGGCCAGTCGGCGCATCGCCAAATCCCGACCGTGCGCAAACTGAATGCGCGCCATTGCGATCGCACCCCCATGATGGGGGATCATGGAGGCCGCGAAATCGAGGTCCGCATCGCCCGTGAAAGTGATGGCCATGTCGCGGTGCATCTTCTCGTTCGCAGCTAGAAAGGCGACGGTCGAGGGGACTGCCTGCCCGATGCGCCCAGCTGCTGCGCGGTGGGTGCGTGCTGCATCCCGGGCGTGTGACCAGGCGCATTCGGCATTTGGCCGTGCATCATCGTGCCGTCCGGCATGAGATGCCCTGGAGAAATGCCCTGCGACACGGCGTAACCGAGGCCAGCGCTAAAAAATATGCCGGCTGCGAGAGACAGCACGAAGGATTTGCGAGGCATCAGATGGCTTCCTTCCCTTGAACGATCTGCATCATCAAGTCGGCGTATATCTCCGGCTTCACAGCGCCAGGACGAAGCATGTCGCCGTGGGATCAGGCGGTGATGCGCTCGGCCTGCCAACCACCATCGCGCAGCGCCTGCTCGAGACGCGCTGTATCCATGGTCGACTTCACGGAGGCTTCGCGCGTGTCCAGCTTGATATCGATTTCCGCCTGCGGGTCGACCTGCCGGAGCGACGCCGTTACGCCCTTCGCGCAGCCGCCGCAGTTCATGTTTGTGATCCGAAAGCGATGCATAACGCCCCCCTAATGAAATCTCGCCTCCTCACATGTGGTGATTGCCACAAGGGTAAGGTCAAGAGGCGCAACAGTGTGCGACAAGCGATTTCCTGGACGGCCGATTTCGCGCAACCTTCCGCGCATCGGCCGCTGTCGCCAGGTTCGCCAGTAAGATTTAAATCGCCCCCTAACGCCCAGGTCTTTCGGCCAAGAGGACAAAGGCTGTCAGCGCGTCCGCTGCGATCCCATGGACCGGTCCATCTGGTCGCATTGTGTCATCATCTGCTGCATGTCAGAGGACAACTGCGCACCCTGCTGCACCGACTGCCGCATCTGGGCGCAGTGCGTCATCATCGCCTGATGATCCATGCCCCCCATACTGTGTCCCTGCATGCCGGACATTCCCTGGCCCGGCGGTGCCTGTGAGCCACTCGCGCTCCGCGCTGAGGCCGCTGCGGGAGAATTCTGCTGCGGTGCACACGCAGCTGCGCCCACGGCGAGCAGCACAGCCAAGCTCACGCCGATACCCCTGGTCAGTCCTATCACGGCATTCTCCTCTTGCTCGCCCTTGTTGACGCCGACCGAAGGACCTTTGAGCACCGTCGATTGGCGCGAGCCCTTCATAATGCGCGAATCTCCCCAATGGTTGTAAAAGTCCTCCACCAGCAATACTTTGTCTCATTGTAGCAGAGCCGTGGACACCTTTCTCGGCGATCATCCCTACGACATGCTGCGCGGCTCCGTCGCTGGTGGGTTGTGTGAGGAAGAGTAGGGATCTTCCGCTGTAGCTCCCCGGGCGTCCGGACGCTTCTTGAGCGCAATGCCTTAATGAGAACCAAGACGCTGGAGCGTCCCTTCGCGGCTGCTGCGAGGATCGGCGAGCGCAGTATGCAGAAGGCAGGATGCAGTGCGCCCGCGGCCACCGGGATCAGCGCGCCATTGTAGGCGGAAGCCGAGAACGGGTTCTGGCGGATGTTCCGGATCGTAGCATGGCCAAGAGCAATGGCGTTCGGCACGCCGAGTAGGTCGCCGCGTATAAGCACCCCGTCGGCGCTCTTGATGGCGATGTCAGTGCCTGCTCCGCGCCTCGAGCCGGCGGTCAAGCAGGATCAGGGTGGCGATGACAGCCTCCGCCTCGTAAAAACCGCCAGTGCCTGCGCAGGTAGCAGCCCCGGCGCGAAAGCTGCCACGACCGAGTAGGCCCAAGCGGTGCCGGTGCCGATCGCTACCAGCGAGAGTCCATGCTAGGCGCACCGCGCAGCAGGTCGGTCAGCCCTTCAAATGGAAGCACAGGCCAAGCCCGAAGAGCATCACCGCGGCCAGGGCGAAATGCAGTTACCAGAACACCTCCATCCGATCGCGCCGGCTATCCAAAGATGCAGCGCACGCACAAGGTGGCCCACCATCTCGAGTACGAACAGCGGCAGCGTAAGCGTCGCGGCAAGCAGTGTGGCGTGGCCAAGCGAGTGAATCTCGCGAACACGTGTCTCACATTCGCGATCCACACGGGCGCCAGCAGCCTCGAGCGAGATTCGGCGGGCTTCGCAACCCGCCTTGCGATCTTCTCCGCCCGCTACGTCTCGCCACTTCGAACCTCGGCGAACGGCTTCACATCTTTCCAATCGCCTGGCTTCACAGCGAGAACCGGCGTCGTCGGTTCCTTCTACGGCTTCGGCGGATATAGCGGGAACACCGGACGAGATTGCCGGGTGGCCGCGCAAAGCGGTCAGGCCGGCTCGCCGCCCCGGAAACGCATGAAGCTCATTCGGCCGCCAGTGCCGTCGAAAGCGATTACGTCGTAGGTATCCGGCGCTGCGCCAGGCATCTCCATGCCCGGCGATCCCAGCGGCATGGCCGGCACCGAGAGCCCGCGGACACCTGGGGGACGCGTTGCCAGCAGGCGCTTCACGGCAACCGCTGGCACATGGCCTTCCAGTACATAGCGGTCGACTAGCGCCGCATGGCAGGAGAGCAGGTCAGCCGGTGTGCCGAGCGCCCTGCGCGCAGCGGCTACCGATCCCACAACATTGTCTTCAACGGCGAAGCCTGCCGTGCGCATGTGCTCCACCCACGCGCCACAGCAGCCGCAGTTCGCATCTCGCCACACCTGAACGCGCGGTAGCCCCCCCGCGACCGCAGCGGCCGGTGCAGCCAGCAAGGTTAATCCCGCCGAAAACAGTCCACGTCTTCCTAGCGTCACGACGCACTCTCCTTTGTCGATGTGTTTGTTGATATCGGTAGCGTAACTACTGCCAACAACCCAGTAGCGGGCAGATTTGAAAGCCGCAGCGTACCGCCGTGCCGCTCGACAGCCTGACGAGCGATAGTCAAACCGAGCCCGCTGCCGCCGGTGCCGCGATTGCGCGATGTCTCGAGGCGCCGGAACGGCTCGAACACTGCCTGCATGTCCGCCTCTGGAATGCCGGGCCCGTCATCTTCAACTCGGATTAGGATCCGGGATCCCTCATCGATCAGCCCGACACGAGCGCCGCCTCCATATTTCACGGCATTGTCGATCAGGTTCGAGAACGCTCGCTTCAGCGTCACCGGGCTGCAGACCAGCCTCGCCTGCGATGGGCCGGTATAGGTCACGGCCGCGCCCGCATCGGCGGCCGCGTCGCACAGGGTCTCGATCATCGCCACCAAATCGGCCGCCTTGCGCGGCTCGCTTTCGGTTTCGCCACGCAGATAGGCGAGTGTTGAGTCAATCATTGCCTCCATTTCGTCGAGATCGGAATCAATCGCACGCGCCGCCTCGCCATCCTCGACGAAGCCGGCGCGCAGCCGCAGTCGCGCGATTGGTGTGCGCAGGTCGTGGCTGACGGCGGCCAGCGCCTGCGTGCGGTCGGCGATGAGACGGTCGATGCGCCCCTGCATTCGGTTGAAGGCCTGCGCCGCCTGGCGGACCTCACGTGGCCCCTCCTCCGGGATCGGCGCCTGCGACCCCACCCCGCCGATCCGGTCCGCCGCCTCCGACAGCGCGCGCAGCGGTCGGCTTATCAGCCGAACCACGAACAGCGCGAGGATGAGGATACCCACACCCATGGCCGTGGTGGACAATACTGTCGCGTGTTCGGGTGCACCCGAACGGAGCAGCGTCGCCGAGAAGTTGAGCCAAGTTCCATCCGCCATTGGCAGTGCGCCTAGAAGCAGGTGGCGCGCCGGGTCGGCCTGATTCGCGCCCTGCTCGGCATAGCCCAGCCGAAGGCCGGCAAGGTCGGATACTGGCACGAGTTCGCCGAGCCTTGCCCGGAGCGCCTCAATGCGTGAGCTTGCCTCCTCCACCAAGTTTACGGCCGGGTCTGCGGTCCAATGCAGGTCCAGGCTAGCGGTTGATAGGGCATGAGCTGTGCCGTCGCGCTCCGCAAGCGGCAGCGCGACCACCGCGCGCTTGACGGAAACCAGACGCTCCGCGAGCACTGCTTCCCACGTCGTGCCGAGCAGCGCCGCAGTTCCCGCCTGGTGCACCCAAAGGCTGCCGACATGGAAGGTGAGCAGGCCGACCAGCAGGACAAGGACGACGCGCCCGCCAAGCGTCCCGGGAACCAGCCAGCCGAGCCACCTCACACGCCGCGCTTCACGGCAGGCACCAACATATAGCCGGCGCCGCGGATCGTTTTGATCACTGTCGGGCTTTCGTCGGTCGGTTCAAGCTTCCGCCGCAAGCGACTCACCATCACATCCACCGACCGGTCGGTGCCGTTGAATGCATGGCGGTTCCGCGCCAGGTCGAGCAGCTGGTCCCGACTCAGAACCCGCTGTGCGTGCTCGCAGAAGGCCAGCAGCAAATCGTATTCGCCGCCCGAGAGGTCGACCGCCACGCCGTCCGGGGACGCCAGCTCCCGCCGCCGGGCATCAAGCGACCAACCGCCGAAGGTAATCGTGCCTCCCGTCGTGCCTGCCACCGGCTCGCCAGCTGCGCCGCTGGACCGACGCAGCAAAGCCCGCACACGCGCCAAAAGTTCTGCGCGGCCGAACGGCTTTGGGATATAGTCGTCTGCACCCAATTCGAGCCCGAGCACCCTATCTGCCTCTTCACCGCGCGCCGTCACCATGATGATCGGCACGCCTGACTTCGCGCGCAGGGCGCGGCACAGATCGAGGCCGGATTGCCCGGGAAGCATGACATCGAGAAGAATAAGGTCCACCGGGGCGCTGCCTAGCACGTCCCACATCTCCCGCCCGTCGCGCGCGCCAGTGACGCGGAAGCCGTTCTGGCGCAGGAATTTCGTGATCAGGTTTCGCATCTCCCCGTCATCCTCGACAACGAGGAGATGCGCTTCTGGTGACAATTGATCGGCCCGCATAGCTGACTACCTCCGTGTACGCGGGCCCTGTAACATCAGAACATCGATCGAATGCCAATGACAGCATAGCTGTTGGAAATTCGCTCTCCATTCGCGCGTGCCAGATTGGCGGTCTCGCCCAACTGACGCTCCCAGCCGACCTGGACGTAGGGCGCGATCTGAGGGGTAAATTCGTAGCGCAGCTGTAGCGACAGATCCATGTCCGTCAGTCCCCGCCTTATCTCCAACTCGCGGTCATTGCCCGCACTTGCGTTGATCTCGATTGCGGGCTTCAGATAGAGACCTGGTCCGTTGTCGTTGAAGATGCTTCGGGCGATCAGCAAGTCGGTTGAAGACTCCAGGCGCCCGCTCAGCACGCCTTCTTCGCTGACATAGGCGGTTGCCTCGACCTCAAAGAAGTAGGGCGCGATGCCCGAAAAGCCGAAAGCGCCGTAGTTCCTATTGGTCCGGAAGAAGTCGCGGCGCCACCCGACGTTGACGTCCCAGAATTCCGAGATGGGTCGGTTGTAGAAGAGTTGGATCTCGGCCTTGTCTGTCTGACCACGGATTTGCTCGCCTTCCGTACGGAACAGGAGCCGATGATCGTAAGTTCCAACCCGGGCATCGAGATCCCATGAGAATCGATCGCCCTGCGAAGACCCGCCGTAGTCGAGATTATTGAGGCGGACCACTGAGTTAATGGCGTTATGGCTGTGGGCCAGGGCGGGCATAGCGGGCGCCAGAAAGGCACCCGCGACGGCAGCAAGGACAACATTTCGCATCAACCGGCGCTCGCCACGCGAGCCGGCTCGACGATGAAGCGCGTCATCATGCCGGCTTCCATGTGGTACAGGAGGTGGCAGTGGAACGGCCAGTCGCCTACCTCGTCGGCGGTGAGCAGAACGGAGGCTTCGGCACCCGGGCGGACGAGCACAACATGCTTGTAGGGCAGCCGGTCGCCTGCGCCGTTCTCCATCTCCATGAACATCCCGTGCAGGTGCATGGGATGCGCCATCATCGTCTCATTCATGAATCGGATGCGAATGCGGTCACCCTCGCGGACCCGGATTCCCTCCTCCATGCCGAAGCGGCGGTCGTTCAGTGACCAGGAATAGCGCCCCATCTGGCCGGTGAGTCGCAGGATGATGTCCCGTGAAGGCTGCGGCGCGTTCGGGCGAGCTCGCGTGCTACGGAGGTCGGCGTAGCGCAGTGCACGCTTGCCTTCGGGTGTGCCGGCCTGTTCCCAACCCAAAGGGTTGTTCGGATCGGCCATGGCAGTGGCACTAGGCATTGCATGTCCCGCATGGGGGTCGGCTGCGGCTTGCGCCGGCGCGCCGGGCATCACATGCCCCGCATGAGGGTTGGCCGCGGCCGGGCCGGTGCCACTTCCACTCATCGGCATGCCACCATGGTTCATGCCCGCCATCGCCGAGCCACCCATCGCCATACCGCTATGATCCATGCCAGCCATCGCTGAGCCGCCCATCGCCATCCCGCCATGGGCCATGCCCATATCTGCCATGGTCAGCACGGTCCTCGGCCGACGTGGCGGAATAGCCGCCTCCATCCCTTCGCGCGGTGCCAGCGTGGCGCGCGCATAACCGCTGCGGTCGAGCGGCTCCGACATGATGGTGAAGGCTCGCGCCTCCGTCGGGTTGACCACCACGTCGTAGGTCTCGCCGACGCCGATGCGGAACTCGTCGACCGGCACCGGGATGACAGGCAACCCGTCCGCCGAGATCACCGTCATCCGCAGGTCGGGAATCGCTACGTCATACATGGACATGGCTGATCCGTTGATGAAGCGTAGCCGCACCCGCTCGCCCGGGGTGAAAAGGAAAGTCTTGTTGTCTTGCGGGCCGCGCCCGTTGACCAGGAAGCTGTAGCCGGTGACGTCGGCTAGGTCCGTCGGGTCCATCCGCATTTCGCCCCAGGCCTTTCGATCGGCCATTGTGGCACTCCAGCCATCACGTCGAACGTCACGCATGAAATCCAGAAACGTGCGCTGGCCACGGTTGTAGTAGCCTTCGCGGTTCCGGAGATTACGGAAGATAGCGTCCGGCGCTTCCGGGCTATGATCCGAGAGCAACACGACATAGTCGCGCGTCACGCGCACCGGCTCCGGTCTCGCCGGCTCAATGACGATCGCGCCGTACATGCCCGCCTGCTCCTGCGCCGCGGAGTGGCTATGGTACCAGTAGGTGCCGGCCTGCCGGAGCTGGAAGCGGTAGGTGTAGGTCTGACCGGGCTGGATCGCCTCATAGCCGTTGAAGCCGGGCGCGCCGTCCATGACGCCGGCGAGCAGCAGCCCGTGCCAGTGGATGGAGGTCGGCTCGCTCAGGCGGTTGGTGACCCGGATCACCACCTCCTCGCCCTCGCGCCACCGAAGTACCGGGCCGGGCACAGTGCCGCCGATGGTCAGCGCATTGGTCTGCGTGCCATCAACGGTGATGCGCGTAGCCTCCACCGCCAGATCCTGAACGCGATGCGCATTGGCGAAGCTCTGGCGGCCTGGGAAGGCGGTCACCACGCCCGCCATCCCGGCGGCGGCGGCCAGCTTCAGGGAGTCACGACGGGAAAGCGGGCTGGTCATGTGCGTTCTCCGTCGTTCAGCGCGGCGTCACGACGAGTTCGGCCGCCATGCCGCTCTCATAGTGGCCGGGGATGTTGCAGGCGATCTCAATGGTGCCGGCGCGCGTGAAGCGCCAGGAGATCTCGCCGGTCTTGCCCGGCTCCACGAGCACCGTGTTGGGCGCCGTGTGGTCCATGCGTGTGCCGTCCGGCATCGTCATCGTCAGGCTGACGACGCGCTCCGGCGTGATCATGCCGTGCTCGAACATGCGTGCCATCTCGGGCCGGTGCGCGGCCGCGACGGCAGCCGGCGCAAAGCTGAACTCATGCAGGAACTGGCCGCGATTCACCGCCACGAAGCGGATCGTCTCGCCGGCGCGAACCTGGATGCGTGGCACGCTGTAAGCGTTTTCCGTCATCTCGATCCGCACCACGCGGCCGGTGCCGCGCGCGGCTGGCTGGCCGAGCAACTGGGCGTTGTTGCCATGACCTTCTGGCGAGGCGAGCGCAGGGGCTGGAACGAGAATCGCAGGCGTCGCGGCGGCGGCCGCCAGCAACGTCAGGGCAGCCAAACGGGACATCTTGATCACAGGTCTCTCCTGGAATGGTTGGGCGGGGGGCGGACGGAACAACCCCTCGGCATGGAGGATGCCTTGCCAACATGTACGGGGCACGTCCCGATCATGACAAAATATTGCTGACCGGGACGTCCGGAGGATGGTCAGCGGACCGAATTGGACAGCCGCTGGAGGTTCCAGAGTGCCGAATTGTGGCCCCCACCCATGTCGGGCATCGTGTGAGGCGCGGCGGCGGTCGCGGCCTCGTCGCACTCGCTGCTGGCGTTCTCCCCAGTTCCGACAATGCGTGGATTGACGCAGCTGACGACAGGACTCGGTGTGGCGGAGGTGTCGTATTCGATCTCAACGTTCTCTCCGCTGCCGGTCACGCGCCGCACCGGTAGCGAGGTCACCATTGAAGCGCGGTTGGAGTAGATCAGCACAGGCAGGCGACCCAGGTACATCGGCTCCAGGGAGACCACCGGCTGACCGTTGGCGTGCGCCAAGGTTGGCGCCACGGCCAGGCCGGCGACGAGTGCGAGGGCTAATCCAGTGGGTGAAGTCGGGGACATGGTGGCTCTCTCCTTGCGTGGGCCGAGCACCTTGCGGTGCGGCACAGGCCACTTATGGAATGCCTCCGTTGCAGCGGTTTATCGGCTTGCCGACAAAGCATATTCAATACGTCGCATTGCGACGCTGCGTTCGCACCGCGACGCGTGAGCGTCTTGCATCGGGCGGACGACCGCAGCAGGGATGCCCTACGGGCCAGCGGAGGCGGCTGTCCGCGGCGGGGGTTGTCACAATATGTGAGACGCGTCTCGTCTTCGGAGTCGACGCGTCCCGTGTGTTGGATCCTCACAGTGCCCGTGGGCGAAGTCTGCAAGGGTCTCAATGATCCGACACTCTCCAACCACGCCGCCCTCGCAACTCGTCGCCATGCGCTGAAGTTCCGCGCGCAGAGCCGTGAGCCGCCGTAGCCGCGCGTCGATCTCGCCAATCTGCGCGGTCGCAAGCGTATGCGCCTGACCGCAGTCTGCGTCTGGCCTGTCCGCAAGGTCGAGCAATGCGCGGATCGCCTCGCTCTCGAAGCCCAGTTCTCGGGCGTGGCGAATGAACCCGAGGCGGCGCAGATGCGCGGCGCCATAGGCGCGATGGCCGCCCTCGGTCCTACTTGGCGGCGGCAGCCACCCCTCCTGCTCGTACCACCGGATCGTGGTTGGCTTGACGCCCGTGGCGCGCGCGAGATCGCCGATCGAGAATGTCGCGCTCACTTTGGGTCGGCCTCATGCTTGGCGAGAAAGCGTGCGAAGGCGGCCAGGGCTTTCTCGCTGGCATGATGCTCAAGCCCCTCGGCATCAGCCTCCGCAGTCTCGGGGTCGAGCCCCACCGCCAGCAGGAAGCGGACGACCAATTCGTGTCGCGCCCGGGCAGCGGATGCCACCGCCTGGCCGGCAGGCGTCAGGAACAGCCCGCGGTACGGTTTGGTTTCCACCAGGCCGTCGCGCTGCAGCCGCGCGACCGTCGCGGCGACGGTCGCCTGGGCAACACCCATGCGTCGGGCAATATCCACGGCACGCGCCTCGCCTTCCTCCTGAAGGAGGTCGGCGATCAGCTCGACGTAGTCTTCGGCAATGGCCGAGCGATCGGCTTCGCGCTGCTGCGTGAAGCGCGCTGCGTGATCTTCCGGGGGCGGGAGGGAACGTGGCGAGGCGCGAGGCATGCCTGACATTAGCGCCTCCGCTTGACATCAGCCATAGTCCGATCACTATAATTTAGCAGACACTAAGTTTTGGAGGCCGTGCGTGAACCCGCCATCCGAGGTTGTCGCCTCGCCCGCACCCGCCGGGCTGCCAAGCCTGCCGGAGGTGCACCGCTCGGTTGCGGTGCCAAACGCAGGCGGGTTCCTCCGCAAGCTCTTTGCCTTCATGGGTCCAGGCTACCTGGTTGCGGTCGGCTACATGGACCCGGGCAACTGGGCGACCTCGCTCGCCGGCGGATCGGCCTTCGGATACACCCTGCTCGCCGTCGCACTGACCTCCTCGCTGATGGCGATCCTGCTGCAGGCGCTGTGCGTCCGGATCGGCGTCGCCACCGGCCGCGACCTCGCCCAGCTCTGCCGTGAGCGGTTTCCAAAGGTGGTCGCCTATCCACTGTGGCTGTTTGCCGAGATTGCGATCTGCGCCACCGACCTCGCCGAGCTGATCGGCACGGCCATCGCGCTGGAATTGCTGTTCGGCATTCCGCTGCTGTACGGCGTGTTCCTGACCGCGCTCGACGCCTTCCTGATCCTGTGGCTCCAGAACAAAGGCGTGCGCTGGTTGGAAGCGCTGATCTTCGGCTTCATCATGCTGATCGTCGGCTGCTTCGGCATCCAGATCGTGTTGTCCGACCCGGACTGGGCGGCGGTGCTGAACGGCTATATCCCTGCCGTCTCGATCGTGACTAACCAGACGCAGCTCTACATCGCCATGGGCATCCTCGGGGCCACCGTGATGCCGCACAACCTGTACCTGCATACCGCCGTGGTGCAGTCGCGGTCCTGGAACTTCGATGAAGCGGGCAAGCGGGAGGCAATCAAGTTCGCCACCATCGACAGCACTCTGGCGCTGACCCTGGCGCTGCTGATCAATTCGGCGATCCTAATCACCGCAGCCGCCACGTTCCACGCAAGCGGCAATACCGAGGTGGCGGAAATTGGTGAGGCCTACCAGCTGCTGACGCCGCTATTGGGCGCAGGCATCGCGGCCACCGCCTTCGGCGTGGCGCTGCTGCTGTGCGGACTTAACGCCACCGTCACCGCCACCCTGGCGGGGCAGGTGGTGATGGAGGGCTTCCTGCGGTTCCGCTTGCCCCCGGTGTTGCGGCGGCTGGTGACGCGGCTGATCGCCATCATCCCCGCTGTGATCGTCACCTGGATGTATGGAGCGTCCGGCACCGCGCAGCTGCTGATCCTCAGCCAGGTTATCCTGTCGATCCAGCTGCCCTTCGCGGTGATCCCGCTGATGCTGTTCGCGCAGGACCGCAACCGCATGGGTGTCTTCACGGCACCGGCTTGGCAGATCGCGCTTGGCTGGGCGACGGCGGCGGTGATAGTCGGGCTGAACATGAAGCTTTTGTTTGACGCAGGGCTTGGGGATTAAGGCAGGTCCCGCGCGTCCGGCGGCGGTTGCACCGCATCCAGGTCTGCTGGCGCGATCTATGCTGTAGCCGGCTCCACTTGCCCAAGGGCGCCCGCAACGCCGGTACAGAGGCCCAACGGGCCGCGTCAGCGATGCAATGTGAGGCTATATTGGTGCTGCCCGCTAATCGCTCCCGTTGGCAACGAGCCATGGCACCGGTTCCGCTTGACCTTCCCACCGGGGCAAACCGGCTTATGTCGCCAGCTTAGTGTCACCGCCCGTCCGGCCGAGATGAGGAACACCCATGACGTCACGCCGCTCTCTCCTCGCCACCGCCACACTTGTTGCGCTGCCGATGCCCGTACTTGCCCAGCGCGCCACGCAGATCGGCGTATGGCGCGACCCGAATTGCGGCTGCTGTTCGGGCTGGATCGCGCATTTGCGCGCTGAGGGCTTTACCGTGGCGGACCAGGTGGTGCAGTCGGTCGCCCCAGTGCGGCGCCGCCTTGGGACGCCGGCCGACCTCCTGTCCTGCCACGCGGGCGAGGTCGAAGGCTTCGCGCTCGAAGGCCATGTGCCCGCGGCTGCCATCCGCCGGCTGCTGGCAGAGCGCCCCGCGGGCGTTCGTGGCCTCGCTGTGCCGGAGATGCCGGTTGGCTCGCCCGGCATGGAAGTGCCCGGCGCACCGGCTGACAGCTACGACGTGATCGCCTTCGGCACCGGCCCACACCGGCCTTTCATGCGCTTCAACGGGTGAACCCCGACTTGAGCTGGCCGATAAGAAGGGGCTTGAACCTCTAGCCACTAGAGGTCCCATACCTACCGCCTGTACGATCGGACGGATGTCATGGGCGCTGTAACAAGACAGACCTGGCGGGTGGAGGGCATGGATTGCGCCTCCTGCGTTGCCAAGGTCACCAAAGCCGTGGAACGGCTTCCGGGGGTCTCGGGTGTCGAGGTCAACCTCATGGCCGAGCGATTGACGCTCGACCTCGATACGGCCGGCCGGCCTGAGGCCGTCGAGGCGCAGGTTGCGGCACTCGGCTATTCGACGAAGCGGCTCGATGGCGCCGCGACGGCGGCAGGCCCAGGCGGTGCGGCGCCCACCTGTGGCCCTGACCATCCACACGATCATGATCACGAGGATGGCCATAGCCACGAGTCTGCCTCAGCGAAGCCCGCGGCACATGGCCACAGCCACACCGACCATGAAGATCCTGTCGACGCCACGAAGTCTTGGTGGGCGACCGGCAAGGCAAAGCTGGTCTGGCTGCTCGGCGCGCTGGTTCTTGGCGCCTATGCGCTATCGCTGGTTCTGCCTGAGCAGCTGACCTATCCGCTCTTCCTCGTCGCCACCGCCGTGGCGCTGTTTCCCTTTGGCCGGCGCGCCATCGCGCTGGCCCGTGTCGGCAGCCCCTTCAGCATCGAGACGCTGATGTGCACCGCGGCCATAGGCGCCGTGGTGATTGGCGCGGCGGAGGAGGCCGCGGTCGTCGTGCTGCTCTTCGCGATCGGCGAGTTGCTGGAAAACGTTGCCGCCGGCCGTGCCCGTGCCGGCATCCGCGCTTTGGCCGACCTTATGCCGCGCGTGGCGCTACGCGTGCGGCCAGATGGCACCACCGAGCAACTGCCCGCTGACAGGCTGGCGATCGGCGACTTGGTGCTGATCCGGCCAGGCGACCGGGTGCCCTGCGACGGCACCATCGAGGAAGGCACCTCAGCCCTGGATGAAAGCCCGGTGACCGGGGAAAGCATCCCGGTGGCACGCGGGCTGGGCGAGGCGGTGATCGCGGGATCGATCAACGCAGATGGCGTGCTGCGCGTCCGCGTGACGCGCGCGGCCTCCGATAACACCATCGCCCGTATCATTCGCATGGTGGAGGAAGCGGCCGCGTCTCGGGCGCCGACCCAGCGATTCATCGAGCGCTTCTCCGAGTGGTGGACGCCCGGGGCGATGATTGTATCGGCGCTGGTAATCCTGTTGCCGCCCTTCCTGTTCGGCTGGGATTGGGGCACCAGCGTCTATCGCGGCCTCGCGGTCCTGCTGATCGCCTGCCCCTGCGCGCTTGTGATCTCGGTACCGGCCGCCATGGCCTCCGGTCTCTCGGCCGGCGCCAGGCGCGGGTTGCTGGTGAAGGGTGGTGCTGCCCTGGAAGCCATCGGTGCCGCCCGGACGGTGGCCTTCGACAAGACCGGCACGCTCACCGAGGGTCACCCGCGCGTGACCGAGATCCTTCCGGCGCCCGGCCAGATGGAGCAGCAGGTCCTTGAACTGGCGGCTTCCGTCGAGCAGGGCTCGGCGCATCCGCTGGCCAAGGCGGTCCTGGCCGAGGCCTCGGCGCGGAGCCTTACCCTGCCGACAGCAACCGATCTCGCTGCCATCCCCGGCAAGGCGGTCACGGCCATGATCGGCGGGCGCCGCATTAGCGTCGGCAGCCCGCGCCATGCGCGCGAGGCAGGCGCGCAACTTGGCATCCTTGAGATGAGGCTGGCGCGGCTGGAGTCCCAGGGCAAGACGGTCGCCGTGGTGCTGGCAGACGGCACCACGCTCGGATTGATCGCGCTGCGCGATGAGCCACGCGTCGATGCGAAGGAGGGCATCGCAGCGCTCTCAACCCTCGGCGTGCGGTCGGTGATGCTGACTGGCGATAACCGCCGGACCGGCGAGGCCATCGCCGTCTCGCTCGGTCTGGACGTGAAGGCGGAACTGCTCCCGGATGACAAGCTGCGGGAGATCGGCCGCCTGATGGAGGGTGGCCCGGTCGTGATGGTCGGCGACGGCATCAACGATGCGCCAGCGCTGGCGGCGGCTTCTGTCGGCGTGGCGATGGGCGGCGGCACCGACGTGGCGCTGGAATCGGCGGATGCCGCAGTGCTGAAGGATCGTGTGACCGGCGTGGCGGAACTGGTCTCCCTCTCGCGGGCGACCATGGCCAACGTGAAGCAGAACGTGGCAGTGGCGGTCGGGCTGAAGGGCGTGTTCCTGGTGACGACGCTGATCGGCCTGACCGGCCTCTGGCCCGCGATCCTGGCTGACACTGGGGCCACGGTGCTTGTAACCCTCAACGCCCTGCGCCTGCTGCGCTGGCGGCCCCAGGCTTGATAGGGGGACCTGATGTCCGAGGGACATGACCATGCGCCGCACAACCATGCTGGGCCCGCGCACGGCGCGCGGGTGACGGCAGGCAGCGAGCGGCGGATCCGCACCGTCCTCATCATGACTGCCGGCTACGCCGCAGTGCAGGCCGTCGGCGGCTGGCTCTCAGGGTCCTTGGCGCTGATCGCTGATGCTGGTCACATGGTGTCCGACGCGGCGGCCCTGCTGCTGGCGCTGATCGCCTATCGTGTCGCGGCAAGGGCGCCGGATGCGGTACGGACCTATGGCTTCCACCGGCTCCGGGTGCTGGCCGCATTGGCCAACGGCGCCTCCCTGCTGCTGCTGGTCGCCTGGATCGCCTGGGAGGCCGTGTCGCGTCTGCGTGAGCCATCGGAAGTCCTGGCCGGACCCATGCTGGTGGTCGCGGCCATCGGTCTCGCCATCAATATCATCGGCGCCCTGATTCTGCGCCGCGGCGACCAGGGTGACAGCAACCTGCGCGGTGCGATGCTGCATGTGTTGGGCGACCTGCTAGGCTCGGTAGGCGCGATTGGCGCCGCCATCGGCATCATGCTGACCGGTTGGACCCTGCTTGACCCGATCCTGTCGGTCCTGGTCGCCGTGCTCGTGGTGCGTTCCGCATGGGGGCTGGTGTCTGAATCGATCCGCGTTCTGTTACAGGCCGTACCACGCGGCCTGGATGCCCGCGCCGCCGAGGCCGATCTTGCCACTCTTCCCGGCATTGCCGAGGCCGGACACTTCCATGCCTGGACGCTGACCGACGAGAGCAGCGTGGCCACGGTCCATGTCGTCCCGGAGGCCGGTGCCGATCCGCTGGCGCTGCCGGCGCTGGTCGCGTCACGGCTGCGCGAACGCTATGCTATCGACCACGTCACCACGCAGGTTGATCCACCTGGCGCCCTTGTCGCCGGCAAACACTGAGGATCTCACCGCATGACCGTTCCTTTCGACTGCCCACGCTGTGGCACCGTGCTGACAATGAGCGACCGCGCCGGCATTGAGATCGACTACTGCCCGAGCTGCCGAGGCGTGTGGCTAGACCGCGGCGAGCTGGACAAGATCATCGAGCGTGCGGAGGCCGCGCCTGCCGCGCCAAGTTCAGCCTGGACCAGGCCGAACGCAAGTGGATGGCGGCCGGAAGGCGGCCACCGCGAGGAGCACGGGGGCCATGGAAAGCAAGCCCTACATGGGCGCCGAAAGTCTTGGTTGCAGGAGATGTTCGATTGAAGGACCTGCATGAACCCCAACGCCGCTGGCTGGTGATGGCGATTGCCTTGGCTTGGCGGGCGATCTCGTCGCGCTCGGCCGAGGCGCAGGATGGACAGGGAGGACCGGTCGTCGTCAGCGGCGCGTGGGCGCGAGCCGTGCCGCCTGAAGCTCGCGAAAGTCAGGGATTTTTCATCGTCCGCAATGTCGGCGCGACAGCGGATCTTTTGGTCTCCGCCTGGTCGCCCGACGTCGAGACAACACGCGTGCTGGAGCGCGATCCGATCTCAGCCGGCGCATTCCGTCCCCCAGCCGAGGGGCTTCCCATTCTTCCTGGCGGAACTCTCACACTGGAACCCGGCGGGCCATACCTTGCGCTGAATGGACTGCGTCAGCCTCTCGGGTCGGGCAACATGATCCGGGTGTTCCTTAGGTTTGCGCAGGCCGGCGACGTACCTGTTGAACTTCGAGGTCATGACCATTGAACGATGACACGTCGCCCGATGCCCTCCGCATCCGTGCCCAAAAGCGCCGGTCGCGCGCCATCCTTGCCGTGCTCTTCACCCTCGTAGCCGTGTTCTTCGCCATCACCATAGCGCGGATGGACGAACAGGCGGAGGCGCGGAAGGCGCGTGCGACGGAGCAAAGATGAAGGCCGGCCCGCTGGTCGCAGCAGCCGGCACCGCATCGGTGGGCAATTCGACCTTGACGCCGCTCCGGCTTGGGGTGCGGTCGAGTGCGGCCGCACTTGCTCTCGGGGCTATGACGCCGCTCGCTTTCGCGCCGCTGTACCTTCTGCCGGCCTTCCTTCTCGGCTTCGGCGGGTTGTTTCTGCTGCTGGAGCGGACGCGCTCGGTCCAAGGCGCCTTCCTTCTTGGATGGCTGTTCGGCATCGGCAACTTCGCAGTCGGGCTTGGCTGGATCACCGAGGCATTCGCTGTGGATGCCGAGACCTTCGGTGCGCTTGCCGTTCCAGCACTCGTGGCGTTGTCGGCGGGTCTGGCCTTGTTTCCCGCCTTATCGCTCGCGGCTGCGCGATACGTGGCGGGTTCGGGGCGCGGTCCGCGTCTTCTCATCGCATTCACGATCTGCTGGACGGCGGGTGAATGGCTGCGCGGGACGGTCCTGACCGGCTTTCCATGGAATCTCGCAGGGCACGTCTGGGGGTTCGCCGACGCGCCCCTTCAGCTTGCCGCCTTCATTGGAATTCATGGCCTCGGTCTGGCGACCATCCTCCTCGCGGCGCTGCCGGCTTTCGCGCTTTCCGCTCGGCGGGTCTGGCCGTTCGGACTCGCAGCCTGCTGCGTCGCGCTGCTGTGGGCCGGCGGCGCGGCAAGGCTCGCGGTGCCGCCGCCACCGGACCTGCCGGATGTTCGGCTGCGCCTGGTGCAGCCCGACGTGGCGCAGTCCCTCAAGTGGGCGCCCTCGGAAAGGGCTCGCATCCTCGCGGATCTTCTTGCTCTCAGCCGCGTGCCGGGAGCATCGGGCGCAGAACCGACGCATCTAATTTGGCCCGAGACGGCAGTTCCCTACCTGATCGCAGAGGAGCCTGCCGTTCGCGCGGCAATCGCCGCTGTGGTGCCGCCGCGGGGCGCCCTCGTGACCGGCGGGGTGCAGCGCGGGCTGGACGTCGCTGGGCAGACCTCGATGCGGAACAGCGTGTTGGTCCTCGATGGCACGGCCCGGATCCTGTCGGCCTACGACAAGATGCGGCTGGTGCCCTTTGGCGAATACGTGCCCTTCCGCGCGTGGCTACCGGGGGTGCCGAAGCTGACGGATGGCGCAGTGGATTTCTCGCCGGGCACGGACCCGGCGCCATTGCTGGTTCCCGGCTTGCCCGCCGCCATGACGCTGATCTGCTACGAGGCAATCTTTCCTGGTGGTGGCGGTGGAACAGCACGCGACGCGGGTTGGATTCTGACCCTCACCAACGACGCCTGGTTCGGCCGCTCCTGGGGGCCGCATCAGCATGCGCTTGCGGCCAGGATGCGCGCGGTGGAACTTGGATTACCGATGGTGCGCGTTGCGAATGGCGGGGTTTCCTTCGTCACCGATGCCTACGGGCGGGTGCGGCAGCAGTTGGCACTCGGCACGCGGGGCGTACTGGACGTGGCGCTACCTGGAGCGTTGCCGAGCCAAACGCCCTACGCAAGCTTCGGAGACTGGCCGCTGCTGGCGGTCCTGTTCACAGGGCTGGCAGGCTTAGCCGCGACCCGCAGGGGAGGCGAGCCGCATGACGCTTGAATTCTCGGCCCTCGGCCTGCTCCTGGCGTTCGGCGGCGGCCTGGTCTCCTTTCTGTCGCCCTGCGTGCTGCCGCTGGTTCCGGGCTGGGTGGCCTACGCCTGCGGCACTGGCGTGCGGGATGCGCCGCCACGAAGCCGCGCCATGCTGCTGGGTGCCAGCTTTGTCCTAGGCTTTTCCCTGGTCTTCGTGCTGCTCGGGCTCGGTGCCTCGGCGCTGTCGCAATGGCTGCGGCGCTGGAGCCTGGAGTTCCAGGTCGCCGGCGGGGCACTGGTCCTGGCCTTTGGCCTGGTGCAGATCGGTGCGCTGCGCCCCTCCTGGCTGCTACGGGACGTGCGGCTGCCCGCCTTCGCAGCCGGCGGCACGCCCGGCGGCGCGGCGCTGCTCGGCGTCTCCTTCGGCTTTGCCTGGACGCCCTGCATTGGCCCTGTCCTCGGTGCAGTGCTGGCGGTCGCGGCTATCCAGGGTGATGGCGCAGGGGCACCGCTGCTGCTGGCCTACTCGTTGGGCCTGGGCGTGCCCTTCCTGCTGGTCGCCTTCTACCTGCCTGCGGCCGCGGCGACGTTGCGGCAATGGCGTGGCTTCGGCCGCGGAGCGCAAGTCGCCTCTGGCTTCGTCATGGCTGCGATGGGCGTGCTGATGATGCTGGGCGAAATGACCAGCATCGCGGGCTGGTTCGTCCAGACATTTCCCTTCCTGCTGAGGCTTGGCTGATGCGCTTGATCGGAATTATGGCGGCGCTGGCCGCCGGTGCGGTGGACCAGGCCACCAAAGCCTGGGCGCTCGGCGCCCTTTGGCCACCCTATAGTGAGGGCATCACGGTGCTGCCCGTGCTGAACCTGCGCCTCGGCTTCAACACCGGCGTGACCTTCGGCATGTTCGCCGACAGTGCAGCCGGCGCCGCCTGGGTGCTGGTGCTGGTCACCCTCGCCATCACAGGTGTTCTGCTGCGCTGGCTCTGGCGCAGGACATCAAGAGTGGAGGCCCTGGCGCTCGGCCTCATCATCGGCGGCGCCCTTGGCAATGCCGTCGACCGGCTGCGCATCGGGGCCGTCGTTGACTTCCTCGACGCGCATTACGCGGGCTGGCACTGGCCCACCTTCAACATGGCCGATGTTGCAATCGTCTGCGGTGTCGCCCTGCTCATCCTTGCCGGCCTGCGTCCCGCATCGGCCGAGAACACCACCGCCTTTCAAAATACTGGGAGCAAAATCCAATGAGCAAAGATCTTTCGCGCCGCGGCACCCTGACCGGCCTGGGCGTCCTGGTCCTGTCCGCCCCTGCCTTGGGACAGCAAGCGGCAGCCCCACCCTTCGCGGTCACCGAGCCTGGCCCGGAGACCCCGCGCCCACTGCCTAGCGAGCGCGCGATCGGGCGGGAGGACGCTCCTGTGACGGTGATCGAGTTCCACTCGCTGACCTGCGGCAACTGCGCCAATTTTCACACCCAGCATTTTCCCCGCATCAAGGCTGCCTATGTGGATCCTGGGCTGGTGCGCTTCGTGCTGAGGGACTTCCCGCTCGACCGCGTGGCGGTCGATGCCGCCGCGCTTGTCCACTGCGCGGGGCCGGAGCGGTTCGAGGCCCTGCTCTCCGTGCTCTACACCAACAAGGAGGCTTGGGCGCACAGCCCAGATGCTCGCGGCTGGCTGCGCCGTACGGCTGGTTTGGCGGGTCTTTCTCCCGCTCGCCTGGAAGCCTGTTGGACCGACCGCGGCTTCTCCGACCCCATCATCGCATCCCGGCTGCAAGCCGAACGGGAGTTCAGCATCAGCGCAACGCCTTCCTTCGTCATCGGCGGCCAGGTACAGCGCGGTGTGCTGACCTTCGAACGTTTCGCGCAGCTGGTGCAACCGCTTCTGCCGCCAGGGGCGGTCCCTGCTCCGGCTCCCAGAGTGCTTCCGCGCCTATGAGGCGCGCAGGGTTGCGCGTATGGCTACCCTGCGGCACATCCTGTCGCACTATGGGACTGCGTTGCATAATCCTGGGTATAACCCTTGCATTCGTCCCAGCCACTGGCATGGCGGCCCCGTGTCCGGCAGCCATGCCCGTGGCTGGGGAGCTTTCCTCGGGCTTCGGGCCCCGCCATGGCCGGATGCATTCGGGGATCGACTTGCGGGCCCCGGAAGGCACGACGGTGATCGCGGCCGGGCGAGGGGTTGTGCTTTTCGCCGGGCGCTACTTCGACTACGGCCTGATGGTCGAGATTGAACATCCGGACGGCTCACGCGCGCGTTACGCCCATCTTGCCCGCTTCGCGCCAGGCATCCGCGCTGGAACGCTTGTGAACGCGGCAGTGGAGATCGGCGTCGTTGGACGCACCGGACGCACCACCGGGGCCAACCTGCATGTCGAACTCCGCCGCGGGGGCAGGCCCGAGAACCCCTGGCCCTGGCTGACGCGAACCGCATGCGTGCCTTTGACCGAGGTCGCGGAAGCTCCGACAGCGCAATGAAATCTCTCGCGATCTACCTCGCGGCTGCCGCGGCCGAGATCGCCGGCTGTTATGCGATCTGGACCAGGTGGCGGCTCGGCGGGTCTATTGGCTGGGCTGCTGCTGGCGTCGTATCTCTTGCCCTGTTCGGCTGGCTGCTGTCGCTGACGGATGTGGAGAGCGCCGGCCGGGCCTTCGCGGTCTATGGCGGCATCTACATCGCGGCTTCGCTGGTCTGGCTGCGGGCGGTGGAGGGCGTTTCGCCCGATCGCTGGGACCTGATCGGTGGCGCCGTCTCCGTCATTGGCGCGCTGATCATCCTCTACGGACCGCGCCAAGCATGAGGCGCATCTGGGCAGAACTGCGCGCGCCTGTCTCGGCGCTGGTGCTGCTCGGGATCATCGCGCGCCTGTTGCTGCCGCTGCCGGCCTTCGCGACGGTGGAGCGTTCGGCCTTCGACGCGCTGCTGCGTTCATCGCTCTGCCTGCCCTCCGGACAACCCGGACCCGCGGAGGAAGAACAGGCTCCGCATGCGGCGCCGGCCGGGCATTGCCCACTGTGCCGTCTGCCGGATGGTGCCTGGGCGCTGCCGCCGGCCGACGTCGTTCTGCATCAGCCCGCTTGGGTGAACCTCGAACAGGCTCGTCCGCCTGGCCGTCGGCTCGTTTTCTCGCCGCCAGCGCGTGGCCCGCCGCCAGCGCGTGCACCGCCCACACCTCCGAATATCGGCTGATCGTCATCGCCGGCGTCGTGCGCCGGCTGCTTTCCATTCCGATTCGGAGTTCTCCTTCATGCGTCGCACTTTCCTGCGCGCGGCCCTCATGGCCGGCGCGACCCTCACTGCCTCTGCTCTGCCATCCGGGTCTGCCACCGCGCATGATTTCCGCGCCGGCGACCTGCAGATCGGCCATCCCTGGACGCGCGCGGTCACGGCCAGCGCCCCGACCGCGGCGGGTTACATGACCATCCGCAACACCGGCAGCGTCGCCGATCGGCTTGTTGGAGCCGAGATGTCGCGGGTGAACAAGGTCGAGCAGCACGAGATGACCTTGACTGACGGCATCATGCGCATGCGCCCAATCCCTGGCGGGATCGCCATTCCGCCCGGGCAAGAGGTCCGCCTCGCACCTGGCAGCCAGCACCTGATGCTGGTCGGCCCGCAGGGCGGCTTCACCCAGGGTGCGCGCATCCCACTCACGCTGGTGTTCGAGCGGGCCGGGCGCGTCGAAGTCGAACTTGCGGTCGAAGCAGCCGGCGCGCGCGGCTCCGGCCACGACGGGCATTGAGGCCGTGCGATGAAGCTCTTGCGCCTGATGCGTTGGCTCGCCTGGGGTGCCGTCGCTGTCGTGGGTTTCGCTCTCCTGGCGACCACCGGCGGCTGGCTGGTGACCGATGGGCCCTTGGCTCCCGAACGTGTCGCAACCGGCCCGTCGAGCCTTGCGATCGGCGGGCCATTCCGACTGACTGACCACCGCGGCCGGCCCGTGACCGAGCAGGATTTCCGCGGACGGCCTGTGGCGATCTTCTTCGGCTTCACGTCGTGTCCCGATGTCTGCCCGACCACCCTCAATGAGATGACGAGCTTCATCGAGGCCATGGGTGCGGATGCGGATCGGATCCAGTGGCTGTTCGTGAGTGTGGACAGCGAGCGCGACACACCGCAGGCGATGGCCAACTACCTCGAAGCCTTCGATCGGCGGATCACGGGCCTGTCTGGCACCGAGCCGCAGATTGCGGAGGCTGCGCGAAGCTTTCGCGTCTATTACCAGCGCGTTCCGCTGGAGGGCGGTGGCTACACGATGGACCACTCGGCGAGCATCTTCCTGCTGGATGCCGAGGGGCGCTTCGCCGGGACGGTCGACTACAAGGAGAGCGAGCGGGTCGCGTTGGAGAAACTGCGGCTGCTGGTGGGTCAGAATTGACGACGAGGGAGGGCACACTGAGCCTCTCGCTTGACTTGACGACTCCCACCGCCAAGTCGCCTTCAGCAACGGGGTCACGATGAGTGTCTGTCCGCAGACATCTTGATTCCTTTGAGTCACCTGTGATTCGCTCGGCTGGAGCGATTTGCGGAGGCGTTGCGGATGTGGACGACGGAGAACCGGTCCCGGTATGACCGGCGCGGGTTGCGCTACCCGAGTGACATGACCGATGCGGATTGGGCGCTGATCGCTGGGATGATCCCGCCGGCGAAGCGCGGCGGCAACGCGCGGACGGTGAACCTGCGCGAGGTGGTCAACGGTCTGCTCTACGTGCTCGGCACCGGCTGCCGGTCGCGTGCGATCCCGAAGGACCTGCCGCCGCGCAGAATGCTGCATGGGGCAAGAAGCGCCACGTCCTTGTCGACATGCTCGGTCTGATGCTGCACGCGGTGGTGCACAGCGCTGGTCTGCAAGACCGTGACGGCGGCGTGTTGGTGATGGCGACCTTGTTCAGGATGTTCCCTTTCCTGCGCAAGCTCTCCGCCGATGCCGGCTACCAGGGGCCGAAGTTCCAAGCCGCACTGAAGCGCGTGTTGCGCCAGGTGCAGATCCAGATCGTCAGGTGCTCCGACACAGCGCAGGGATTCGAGGTGCTGCCCCGGCGATGGGTCGTCGAACGCACCATCGCATGGCTCAATCGATGGCGCCGCCTCGCCAAGGACTGGGGGAACCTCAGCCGCACCGCGCTCGCATTCCTCCGCCTCGCATCCATTCGCCTCATGATGCAAAGGCTCTGCCAACCTTGAAAATGTTCGCGGACCGACTCTGAGACGTCACCATAGAGATGTCACGCGGATCAGCCGTGCCGCATCGCTAAACCAAGAATGACAGTTGGGCGTCAGAGATACTTGGTGAGCGCCTTGAGATCATCGATGGGCCCGCGATTGGCGCGCGGGATCGCGCCGACCATATGGTCCAAGCAATGGTCGAGATGGTCATGGATGAGGGTGCGCTTGGCGTTCGCAATCGCCGCTTCGACGGCGTGGAGCTGCTGCGCAATGTCCAGGCATGCCCGGCCCGCCTCGATCATCTCTACCACGCTGCGTAGATGACCCTCGGCCCGCTTCAGGCGCTTGGCGATCTCCGGGTGGGAGCCGTGGACATGGCGATCATTCATGAGTCTGTCCTATCCTCCTGGTAGGGATACCGTCAATCTGCAATCTGTCGCCGCGATGGCCGATTGGAGCAGCATCGCGGCATGAGGGCGTTTCGACCCATACTCAGGCTGCTGCTCGTGGCGCTGCTGATCAGCACCTTCGCGCCGCCCCTCGCCGCGGTGTCGACGCACATTGCCGGTGACCATGTCCACGCCACCGACGATCCGGGTCTGCCCGGGTCCCACGATGCTGCCGATCATGCGATCACAGACCATGTGCATGAGGCGGTGACCGTGCGCCTGACCTCCTTGGCACCGCGCTGGATGGCGCGTGCCCGGCTCGGAATACTGGGTCAGGACAACTTTGCGCCGGCGCCACGCAGCAGGATGGAACGGCAACCCCGCGGGCTGGACTGAGCAACCCTTGCCGTCGTCTTCGGACGGTTTCTTCCTTATCTCACCTGAGCGGTCTCATCTCATGATTTCCACCGTCGCGGGCGCCACGCGCCTTTCGCGAATTCCATGGCTATGCGTCCTGGTCCTCGGCCTCACCCTGCTCGGCGCCACCGCCGAGGCGCTCGCCCATGCCGTCGCCGAGGGCGACAAGGGCTACATCCAGGAGATCACCGGGGTTAACCTGCTGCCGTTCGTCTACCTGGGCGCCAAGCAGATGATGACGGGCTACGACCACATCCTGTTCCTGTTCGGTGTGATCTTCTTCCTCTATCGGCTGCAGCATATCGCCCTCTATGTGAGCCTGTTCTCGCGCCGGCCGGAGCTGCTGGAGCGGGGCAAGGCTTATTTCCTGCGGCGCGGCGCCAGCAGCATCCTGATCGCGCGTTTCGTCCCGGTGATGCGTTCCACCGTGCCGATTGCCGCCTGGATGCTCGGCATGGGGGCCGGGCGGTTCTATGCCGCCAACATTGCCTCCGCGCTGGTCTGGGCGCCAGCGCATGTCCTGCCGGGCGTGCTGGCGGCCACGGCTTTGGCGGGTGCCGGCGCCATCAGCCTGCGGCTGGGGCTGGCGATCGCCTTGCTTCTGGCCCTGCTACTGGCGACGCTGAAGGGGCTGCGGGCAGCGGCCCTGTTCGGACATCGCTGGGTCGGGCAAGGCCGCGCCGCGCTCGCCGCCTGGGCGGCGCCGCGGCGCGATCTCGCGGGCCGCCTCGGGCGCCTCGCGGCCGCGCCGGAGCATGCGGGGCTTCGTGGCAGCGCCCTGCTGATCGCGCTGGCCGCCTTCTGCCTGCTGGCCTTCCTGGCGCTGCTGGAAGGCGTGGTCGGGCGCGAGGCGATCGTCCGTGTCGATGCCGCGGTGCTGACGCTGGTCGGATCGCTGCACACCCAATGGACCGATCCTGTGATGCTGGCCGCAACGCGGCTTGGCGACACCGCGATGAACCTGGTGGTCAGCGGCGCGATGATCGGCTGGCTGCTGGTCCGGCGCCAGTTCCGGCTGGGCGCCGGGGTACTGGTCGCCATAGCCGCGACGGCGGCGCTGATGACCGCGATCAAGCTCGGCGTCCATGCCGGACGCCCGCCGTTGGTGACCCCGATTGCTCCCGGCTTCTCTTTCCCCAGCGGCCACAGCACGATGGCGGTGGTGACACTGGGGCTGCTCGCCTGGCTCGTCGCCGGCGGGCCAGGGGGGCGGTGGCGCCGGCTGGCGCTGGCCCCGATCCTGGCGCTGATCGTCCTGATCCCGTTCTCGCGCGTATATCTGGCCGCGCATTGGCCGTCCGATGTCGTGGGCGGGATGCTGCTGGGTGCGGCCGTGGTGGCGGGCTTCGCGCTCGTGTTCCGCGATCTTCGGCACGAGGCCGTGGCGCCCTTGGCGATGGCGGCCGTGGTGGGGGTGCTGCTGTTCGGCGTTGGCGGCGCGCGGATCGCCACGCATATCGGCCCTGACATGGCCGTGCTGCGCGGCAATGAATTGCGGCCGAGCCTGCTGGCCGAGCCCTGGCTGGCGGGCGGTTGGCGAAGCCTGCCCGCCCATCGCAGCGACCTCGGCGGCGAGGACGAGGAACCCATCCTCCTGCAATGGCAGGGCTCGGCCGCCGCCCTCGCGGCGGCGCTCGCGGCTGATCGCTGGCAGAGCCTGCCGGGCTGGTCGGCGTCGGCGCTCGGCCGCATGATTGCCCCCGGCACGCCGGCCATGGACCTGCCGGCCATGCCGGTGATGGACCGCGGCAGGATTCCGGCGCTGACCCTGGCCCGGCCAGCCGGGTCTCCTGACCAGCGGCTTGTCCTGCGGGCATGGTCATCCGGCTGGCAGGATCCGGAGCGACCAGACCAGGCGCTGCTGATCGCGTCGGTGATGTCGGAGACTTTGGCCCCGATCGCGGGCGTGTTGTCCTTGCCCCGGCCAAGCGCGCAGGGCGATCGCACTGCAATCGGTGGCCTGGCCGCGGCCGTGCAGACGGACCGCGGCCTGGCGCCACGCGACGGCGGCTGCGGAGGCGTGCTGCGCCTCGGCCAGGCCGCGCCATGATGGCCCGGGCATGGCAGGCACTGCGCGCCTGGGCGCGAGACCTCAAGCGCGAGGTTCTGGCGCTTTACCTCGCCGCTCGCGACAAGCGAACGCCCTGGCTGGCGCGGGTGCTGGCCCTGATGGTCGCGGCCTATGCCCTCTCGCCGATCGACCTGATCCCGGATTTCATCCCGGTGCTGGGCTATCTCGACGACATCATCCTGGTGCCGCTCGGTATCTGGCTCGTGCTGCGGCTGATCCCCGACGAGCTGATCGCGGAGCATCGTGCCGCAGCCATGGCCATGGCGCGGCGCCCGGTTAGCAGGATTGCTGCGGCAGTTATCGCCATTGTCTGGATCGGTACAGCGGCGCTGCTGGTTTGGGCAGTCATAGCCTGATGTGGCGCGATGTTCTCCGAAACCTGGGTTCCTCATCGTCCCTTGACCTTCGCATGGGGGCAATCGCCATTTTCTCCGAGCCGACCTGGGACTGATGTCCAAGATGGTGCGGATAGGGCTCGCTAGCTGGATTTGCAGGGTATGCGCGACGCGCTTCCGCGGCGGTCGCAGCCCTGTATGCCGGGGATTGAGTCGCGCGGCCCAGTACGACGACAGATGGCGCGCCGAAGCGCAAGGCCGCCGAAGGCCGCTTCTCTTCGCGCGCCTATCCACGACGCTAGCATTCGTCGATTGCGAGCTCGCCGTTCCAGCGCTCCTAAATCGTCCCAGCCTGCTTCGGCATCTCCGCCGCGGCACCACCACGGGGACCGCATGTCGCTGCATCTACTCAAGGCCGAGACGACCGCGCGTGGCGCGCGCATGCTGCGTACGGCCTTCGGTCCCGGCATCGCGGCATGGCTCGAGGACCCGGCCGTCGTTGAGGTCATGCTCAACCCCGACGGCCGGCTGTGGATCGACCGACTCGCGGAAGGCCTCGCCGACACGGGCCAGCGGCTCGCCTTCGCCGATGGCGAGCGCATCATCCGCCTCGTGGCCCACCATGTCGGGGCGGAGGTGCATGCGGACCGCCCCTGCGTCTCGGCGGAGCTGCCCGAGACGGGTGAGCGCTTCGAGGGACTGCTGCCCCCGGTCGTCGCGGCCCCGGCCTTCGTGATCCGCAAGCCCGCCGTCGCCGTGTTCACGCTGGAGGACTACGCCGCCTCCGGCATCATGACGGCCACGCAGGCGGCCGCGCTACGCTGTGCGATCGCAGAACGCAGCAACATTCTAGTGGCTGGTGGTACCTCGACCGGCAAAACAACGCTGACCAACGCCCTGCTCGCCGAGGTGGCGCGCGAGGGCGGCCGTGTCGTGCTGATCGAGGACACGCGCGAGCTCCAGTGCCGCGCGCCGAACCTGGTCGCGCTGCGTACCAAGGATGGCGTCGTCTCGCTCTCAGAACTCGTCCGGCGCGCGCTCCGCCTGCGCCCCGACCGTATCCCCATCGGCGAGGTCCGAGGCGCCGAAGCGCTCGACCTCCTAAAGGCCTGGGGCACAGGCCACCCCGGCGGCATCGGCACCATCCACGCGGGCTCTGCTCTGGGCGCACTGCGTCGTCTTGAACAACTGATCCAGGAAGCCGTCGTCACCGTTCCGCGCGCTTTGATCGCCGAGACGATCGACGTCATCGCCGTGCTCGCCGGCCGCGGCGTGGACCGCCGCCTCGTTGAACTCGCCCAGGTCCGTGGCCTGACCTCAACCGGCGACTACGACCTCACCCCATCAGGAGATACCCCATGACATCCACGCTGCGCACGCGCCTCGCCGGCGCGGCCGCCTTTGCGCTCTGCCTCGCGCTTGCCGCGCCCGCCCAAGCCGCAGGCTCCAACATGCCCTGGGAGCAGCCGCTGCAGCAGGTGCTGGAATCAATCGAAGGGCCGGTCGCCAAGATCATCGCGGTGATCATCATCATCGTCACCGGCCTGACGCTGGCCTTCGGGGACACATCTGGCGGGTTCCGACGGCTGGTGCAGATCGTCTTCGGGATCTCGATCGCCTTCGCGGCGTCGAGCTTTTTCCTCTCCTTCTTCCAGTTCGGCGGCGGGGCGCTGATCTGATGGCCGCGCCGGCCGATCTCGTCCCGGGCTTTTCGGCGCCGGTGCACCGCGCGCTGATCGAGCCGATCCTGCTCGCCGGCGCGCCGCGCGCAGTCGCGATTGCCAACGGCACGATCGCCGCGGCGATCGGCCTCGGGCTGCGCCTTTGGGTCGCCGGCTTATTGATCGGGCTGGCTGGCCATCTCGCCGCCGTCTGGGCGGCTCGACGCGATGCGCAGTTCGTCGAGGTGGTGCGCCGGCACCTGCGCTACCCCGCCTGGCTGCGCGCGTGAGGCGGCGATGCTGAACCTCGCCGAGTACCGCACGAAACCCCAGACGCTGGCGGACTTCCTCCCTTGGGCCGCCCTGGTCGCACCCGGCGTGGTGCTGAACAAGGACGGCTCCTTCCAGCGCAGCGCACGCTTCCGGGGCCCCGACCTGGACAGCGCCACCCCAGCAGAGCTCGCCGCGACCGCCGCGAGGCTGAACGGCGCGCTGCGCCGCCTCGGGTCAGGCTGGGCGGTCTTCGCGGAGGCCCAGCGGGTGCCGGCGCGCGGCTACCCGGCCAGCACCTTCCCCGACCCCGTCTCGGCCCTGGTCGATGCTGAGCGTCGCGCCCAGTTCGAGGAGGCCGGCTCGCATTTCGAGAGCCGCTACTTCCTCACCTTCGCCTGGCTGCCCCCGGCCGACGACGCCACCCGCGCCGAGGGCTGGCTCTACGAGGGCACGGAAGGCGCAGACGCTGCCACCGGCCGCGAGGCGCTACGCGGCTTTATCGACCGAACCACCCGCGTGCTCGACCAGATCGAGGCCTTCGTGCCGGAGGCGGGATGGCTCGACGATGGTGAGACCCTGACCTTCCTGCACTCGACGGTCTCGACCCGCCGCCACCTGGTGCGCGTCCCCGAGACGCCGATGCACCTGGATGCGCTATTGGCTGAGCAGCCGCTGGTGGGCGGCCTCGCGCCCCGGCTCGGCGATGCGCATCTGCGCGTGCTGACCGTCATTGGCTTCCCGAGCGCCACCTTCCCCGGGATTCTTGACGAGCTGAACGCGCTCGCCTTCGAATATCGCTGGTGCACCCGCGCCATCTGCCTCGACCGGACAGATGCGCAGAGGCTGCTCACGCGCATCCGCCGGCAGTGGTTCGCCAAGCGCAAGTCGATCGCCGCCATCCTGAAGGAGGTGATGACCAACGAGCAGAGCGTGTTGTTGGACAGTGACGCCGCCAACAAGGCCGCCGATGCCGACGAGGCGCTCCAGGAGCTCGGCCAGGACATCGCCGGCTGGGCCTATGTCACAGCAACCGTGACGGTCTGGGACGAGGACGCCCGCGCGGCGGACGACAAGCTCCGCCTGGTCGAGAAGGTCATTCAGTCCCGCGACTTCACGGTCATCCGCGAGGGGGTGAACGCCGTCGAGGCATGGCTCGGCAGTCTTCCTGGCCATCTGTACGCCAATGTTCGGCAGCCGCCGATCTCGACGCTCAACCTCGCCCACATCGTGCCGATCTCGGCGGTCTGGGCAGGGCCGGAGCGGAACGAGCATCTCGGTGGCCCGCCGCTCTTCCATGCGCGGACGGAGGGCACGACGCCTTTCCGCTTCTCGCTGCATGTGGGGGATGTCGGGCACACGCTGGTCATCGGTCCGACCGGCGCGGGCAAGTCGGTGCTGCTGGCGCTGATGGCGCTGCAGTTCCGCCGCTACGCGGGCGCGCAGGTCTTCGCCTTCGACTTCGGAGGCTCGATCCGCGCGGCGGCGATCGCCATGGGTGGAGACTGGCACGACCTCGGCGGCGCGCTGGCTGGCGACATGGCCCAGCCTGTCGCGCTGCAACCGCTCGCGCGGATCGATGCGTCGGAGGAGCGCGCCTGGGCAGCGGAGTGGATCGCCGGCCTCCTCGCCCGCGAGGGTGTCGCGATCGATCCGGCGGTGAAGGACCACCTCTGGTCCGCGCTGACCAGCCTTGCCTCCGCGCCGACCCACGAGCGCACCGTGACCGGCCTTGCAGTGCTGCTCCAGTCTCAGGCGCTCAAGCGCGCGCTCGAGCCGTACACCCTAGCCGGCCCCTGGGGCAGGCTGCTGGACGCCGAGGCGGAGCGGCTGGGCGAGGCCGAAGTGCAGGCCTTTGAGACCGAGGGGCTCATCGGCACCGCCGCCGCCCCCGCTGTGCTGGCCTATCTCTTCCACGCCATCGGCCGGCGCCTCGACGGCCGCCCGACGCTCATCATCGTCGACGAGGGCTGGCTCGCGCTGGATGACGCCACCTTCGGCGCGCAGCTGCGCGAATGGCTCAAGACGCTCCGCAAGAAGAACGCCTCGGTGGTCTTCGCGACCCAGTCGCTGGCCGACGTGGACGGCTCGGCTATCGCGCCGGCGATCATCGAGAGCTGTCCGACGCGCGTCTTCCTGCCGAACGAGCGGGCGCTGGAGCCGCAGATCGCCGCCATCTACACGCGCTTCGGTCTGAATGACCGCCAGATAGAGATCCTCGCCCGCGCCACGCCCAAGCGCGACTATTACTGCCAGTCTCGCCGCGGCAATCGGCTCTTCGAGCTGGGGCTGTCGGAGGTTGCGCTCACCTTCTGCGCGGCCTCCTCCAAGACCGACCAGGCCGCCATCGCCGAGACCCTCGCCAGCCATGGCCACGCGGGGTTCGCACGCGCCTGGCTGCTGCGCCACGGCCTGGAATGGGCTGCCGAACTGCTGCCCGACCCTATGGAGGATTCTCCCCCATGATCCGCCGCCCAATTCACGCTGCGCTGATCGGTGCGGCCCTGCTAGGCCTCCCTCTTCCCGTCGCGGTCACACCCGCCATGGCACAACGGACGGTCTTCGACCCGTGGAACTACGCCCAGAACATCCTCTCCGCCGCCCGCGCACTCGACCAGATCAACAATCAGATCGCCTCGCTCCAGAACGAGGCGCAGATGCTGGTCAACCAGTCGCGCAATCTCACGAGCCTGCCCTATTCGTCGCTGGCGCGGCTTCAGCAGTCCTTCGCGCGGACGGAAATGCTGATCGCCCGCGCTCAGCGCCTCGCCTACGACGTAACGGACATCGAGCGCGCCTTCGCGCAGGGCTACGGCAGCGCCGCCTCGCTCGGCTCCAGCCAGCAGATGTACGCCAATGCCCGCGAGCGCTGGCAGACCTCGGTCGCGGGCTTCCAGGACGCGCTGATGACCCAGGCGACCGTGATGGGCAACCTGACCGGAACGCGCGCCGAGGCCGAGACGCTGATGAGCCAGAGCCAAGGCGCGACCGGTGCGCTTCAGGCGGCGCAGGCGGGCAATCAGCTTCTCGCTCTCCAGTCGCAACAGATCGCAGACCTCACGGCCGTCGTCGCCGCCCAGGGCCGGGCAGAAGCCTTGGAGGCCGCACGCGTCGCCAGCGGCGAGGAGCAGGCCCGCGAGCAGAGGGAGCGCTTTTTGGCACCCGGCGTCGGCTATCAGCCCGGCTCCGCCCGCATGTTCCATGGTCCCTGAGAGCGTATCGTGGCGCCACATCCCTGCCGCCCCCTGGACGTGCCATGAACGGCACCGGCGTCATCGACAGCTTCCTCGACGTCTTCACCCGCTACATCGACAGCGGCTTCGGGCTGCTCGGCGGCGAGGTGGCCTTCCTTGCCGCGACGCTCATCGTCATCGACGTCACACTCGCCGCCCTGTTCTGGGCCTGGGGAGCCGACGACGACATCATCGCCCGCCTGATCAAGAAGACCCTCTTCGTGGGCGTCTTCGCCTGGATCATCGGCAACTGGAATTTTCTGGCTCAGGTCATCTTTGACAGCTTTGCCGGCCTCGGCCTGATCGCCTCTGGCTCGAGCATCACCGCCCAGCAGCTGCTCCAGCCCGGCCGCGTCGCGCAGGTCGGTCTCGATGCCGGGCGGCCGCTGCTCCAGGCGATCTCCGGATTGATGGGCTATATCTCCTTCTTCCAAAACTTCCTGCAGATCTTCGTCCTGCTCTTCGCCTGGGCGATCGTCCTGCTGTCCTTCTTCATCCTGGCGATCCAGCTCTTCGTGACGCTGATCGAGTTCAAGCTGACGACGCTGGCGGGCTTCGTGCTGGTGCCCTTCGGGCTGTTTGGCAAGACGGCCTTCCTCGCCGAACGCGTGCTCGGCAACGTCGTCTCCTCCGGCGTCAAGGTTCTGGTGCTGGCCGTGATTATCGGCATCGGCTCAACGCTCTTCACGCAGTTCACCGCGGGCTTCGGCGCCAACCAGCCGACCATCGACGAGGCGATGTCCATCGTCCTCGCCGCGCTGGCGCTGCTGGCACTCGGGATTTTTGGGCCGGGTATCGCCAATGGGCTGATCTCCGGCGGGCCGCAGCTCGGCGCTGGCGCGGCGGTCGGCACGGGCCTCGCGGCGGGGGGCGCCATGGTCGCCGGCGCGGCTGCCGTGCGCACGGGCGCGGCCGTGGTGGGTGCAGCAGGATCGGCCATCGGAGCCGGCGCGCGCGGCTCGGCCTACGCACTCGGCGCCGCGAGCACCGCCTACCGCAGCGGGGGCGCCTCGGGCGTTGCGATCGCCGCGGGCTCAGCCGCCATCAGCCCGCTGCGCAGCGTGGCGGGGAGCCTTCGCGCCAGCCACGCCGCCGGCAGCACGACTGTCTCCGACGCCGGCTCGCCGCCCGCCGACCCGCCACCATCCTCCGGTGCCCCGGCCTGGGCCCGCCGCATGCGGCGCGGCCAGGCGCTCAGCCACGGTGTCACGACCCTCGGCCACGCCATCCGCTCGGGTGACGGCGGCGGCGCCGGCACTTCCATCCGCCTCTCGGAGGATCGCTGATGTTCCGTCGCCCGTCCGTCCGCTACGGCCGCACCCCCGAGCCCGAGACGCCCTACCAGCGCGCCGCCCAGGCCTGGGATGAGCGCATCGGCTCCGCTCGCGTCCAGGCGCGCAACTGGCGCCTCATGGCGCTGGGTGAACTTGCCCTGATCGCCGGCTTGGCGGCCGCCCTGGTCTGGCAGTCCGCCCGGGGCACCATCGTGCCCTGGGTCGTGCAGGTGGACCGGCTCGGCGAGGCGCAGGCGGTCGCCCCCGCCGTCGCGAGTTTCCGGCCGACCGACCCGCAGATCGCCTGGCACCTTGCGCGCTTCATCGAACAGGTGCGCGGCATCGCCGCCGACCCGATCATCGTCCGCCAAAACTGGTTGCGCGCCTATGACTTCGCGACCGACCGCGGCGCGCTGGCGCTGAACGACTTCGCCCGCGTCAGCGACCCCTTTGGCCGTGTCGGGCGTGAGCAGGTCGCAATCGAGGTCTCCAGCGTCATCCGCGCCTCCGACGACAGCTTTCGCGTCGCCTGGATCGAACGGACCTACGAGAACGGGCAGCTCTCTCGTACCGAGCGCTGGACCGCGATCCTGACCATTGTCGTGCAGCCCGCACGCGATGCCGAGCGTCTGCGCAGGAACCCTCTCGGCATCTTCGTCCACGCCATCAACTGGTCACGGGAGCTCGGGCAATGAGGCAGGCACATATCATCCTGGCGCTGCTTCTCCTTGGCGCCTGCGCCTTCCGCCCGCCCGAGATCAGCTACGATGACGAGCCAATCCAGGCGACGCAGATACCGGAGCCGCCGCGATCGGTTGAGATCGTCGAGGTGCCAACGCCGCTACCGCTGCCAGGGCAGCTTCAGCGGCTCCCGCCCTCAAGGCGCACAGCCGAGCCGCCCGATCCCACCGTCCGAGTCAACCAGGCCAACGCCGCGGCCCGGGTACAGCCGCTCCGGGCTGGCTTTATCAACGCGGTGCAGGTCTACCCCTTCACGCCCGGCGCGCTCTACCAAGTCTACACAGCGCCCGGCCAGGTCACGGCCATCATGTTGCAGGAGGGCGAGACGCTGGTCGGCAATGGCCCCGTCGCCGCCGGCGACACGGTGCGCTGGATCATTGGCGACACCGAAAGCGGCACGGGTCCTGCGCGCCGCGTGCACATCATCGTCAAGCCAACGCGGCCCGACCTCACCACCAACCTCATCATCAATACCGACCGGCGCACCTACCTGCTGGAGCTGCGCTCCACCGAGCGCACCTTTATGGCCTCGGTCTCCTGGCAGTATCCGCAGGACGCGCTGATCGCTCTGCGCCGGCAGAATGCTGCGGCGCCCGTCGAGCAAGGACTCGATCTCTCGCGGCTGCGCTTCCGCTACGAGGTCGAGGGCGACAGCCCGGCCTGGCGGCCGCTGCGCGCCTTCGACGACGAGCGGCAGGTCTTCATCGAGTTCCCGCGCGGCATCGGCCAGGGCGAGATGCCGCCGCTCTTCGTCATCGGGCCGAAGGGCGAGGGGCAGCTGGTGAACTACCGCGTCCGGCAGAACTTCATGATCGTCGACCGGCTCTTCGCCGCGGCGGAGCTGCGCCTCGGCGACCGCCAGCAGCGCGTACGCATCGTGCGCACCGACGGCCGGGCGCGATGAGCGGGGCGGCACCGGAACGGGGCGGGAGCGAGCGCGACATCGCGGCGGCACTGCGCCTGCGCCCCGATCCGCCCAGGGTTATGCGGCTCTCCCGGCGGGTGTTGATTGGCCTTGGCGTCGCGGCCGGGCTCGGGATCGGCGGGGCGCTGATCGTGGCACTACAGAGCCGCAGCGGCGGCGAGGGCCCGCGCGAGCTCTACAGCACCGACAGGAATCCGGAGGCCGATGGCCTTGCCAACCTGCCGCGCGACTATGCGGGCATTCCGCAGCTGGGGCCGCCGCTGCCAGGCGATCTGGGCCGCCCGATCCTGCGCGCCCAGGAACGCGGTCAGCCGGTCGTGCCGCCGGCGATGCCGACAACCGCCGATCCTGCCGAGCAGCGCCGGCTACAGGAAATCGAAGCAGCGCGCACCAGCCGGCTCTTTGTGCAGGTCGAGGCGCGAGGTGCGCCGCGCGGCGCCGAGCCGGTCGGGCCGCAAGCTGTGGAACCCGGCGCATTGCCCATAGGCCAGGATGCGACCGATCGTCGCACCGCCTTCCTCGGAGGCCAGGCGGATCGGCGCACAACCTCAGCGGACCGCCTTCAGGCACCGGTTAGTCCGTTCGTCATCCAGGCCGGCAGCGTCATCCCCGCGGCGCTGCTCACCGGCCTCCGCTCCGACCTGCCCGGGCAGATCACCGCCCAGGTCACTGCAAACGTCTTCGACAGCCCAACGGGGCGGCATCTGCTCATCCCGCAGGGCGCGCGCCTGATCGGCGCCTACGACAGCCGGATCAGCTTCGGGCAGCGGCGCATCCTGCTGGCCTGGAACCGGCTGATTCTACCCAGCGGCCGCTCCATCGTGCTGGAGCGCATGCCGGGTACCGATGAGGCGGGCTATGCGGGGCTTGAGGACGGCGTCGACCACCATTGGGGACAGCTCTTTTTAGCCGCGGGCCTCGCGACACTGCTCAACCTCGGCCTGGAACTGGGCCAGGACGACGAGAGCGACATCGCCCGCGCCATCCGCGAAAGCGGCCAGGATACCGTCGGCCGCGCCGGCGAGGAGATCGTCCGCCGGCAGCTCTCGGTCCCGCCGACGCTGACCGTACGCCCGGGCTTCCCGGTCCGCGTCATCGTCCACCGCGATCTCGTGCTCGAACCGTATGGAGGCTGACCCATGCCGAAGCTAAAGCTCGGTCCGATCCTCGACGACCGTCCGGTCAAGCTCACCGTGGAGCTGCCGGCCGGACTGCATCGCGACCTGGTCGCCTACGCCGACGCGCTCTCACGCGAAACCAGCCAGCCGGTGGAGCCGACGAAGCTCGTAGCGCCGATGATGGCCAGCTTCTTGGCGAGTGACAGGGGGTTTCGCTCGGCCCGAAAGCCCGCGCCTAAGTCACGCATGCCGCAGCCTCAGACGCCGCCACGGGACCTCTGAGTGGCCCGAAGTAGCGCCAGGAACCGACGCAGGGCAGGGTTGTCTCGCTTGGGATCCCAATAGGCCGCAGCCTCCACCATCGTCGGCCCTGCCTCGTCACCGACTGGCCGGAACACGACGCCAGGATAGGATGCGCCCGAAGCGGACTCCGCGAGCACGGCAACGCCGAGCCCCGTGCCGACCAGGTTGAACATGCCCTCCCGACTGACATCGTGCGTCGCGAAGCGGGCTGGGTGCTCGTGAGGCAGCATCCTCTGGACCGTGGCGCGGGCCTCCCGTCCGGATCCACGGGATGTGGTGATGAATGTCTCGCCCGCGAGGCCCCGCCACGGGACCAGGTCCGAGGCGGAAAGGGGATGGCCCTCATTCAGGGCGACCATGCCTGTCTCCTGCCATAGTGCAAGTCGGTCCAGGCCCGTTTCGTCGTGGGGCCCGAGGAGGATCGCGACGTCTGTTCGGCCGCGGCGCAGTTCGCCAAGTAGGTGTTCGCGATCGCCCTCGACCACCGAAATTTCGACATGACGATTCCGTGCCACAAAGCGTAGGAGGGCATCGCGGAAGCGACCGCTCGAGGCCGAGAAGTAAGTGCCGATGACAAGCTGGCCGACCAGGCCAGAGCCCGCTGCTCGGGCTGCACCGGCCGCACCATCGAGCTCGGCTAGCATCCGGCGCGCGGCCTCCAAAAACCGAGCGCCCGCCGCGGTTGGCCGAAGACCTGACGTTCGCCGCTCGAACAGAGACACGCCCAGCTCATCTTCCAGAAGGGCGATCCGTCGGCTGACGACTGAAGCGGTAATGTTGGCGGCTTTAGCCGCGAGTCGAATGCTACCGTGACGCTCGACATGGATGGCGAGCTGAAGCGTCCGGAGATTGATCGATCCGTTTAGATGCCCTGGTACGGGGCCTAAACCGCGCTTTCCTTCCACCGCCACCGGCCACAATTTCGGCCGACCCCGACCCGCGCACGCCTTGGAGCGCAATCAACCTCAGCAGGACCGGCCTTGATTTAAAGGTTATCCTGCCGAACCTGCCTGAGCCTGCGATTTGGCTGCAATCACATTTCGGCGGGAAGGGCTGAGTTTGCGCGCTCGGGGGGGATCGGTAAGCCCCCCTTGCCTGACCGCGTGAGCGGTCGCCGGCTCAGAGTGTGGGCTCGAAACTGGCAGGCCAAGCCGCCGCGCATGCACCGACTAACTCAGGGCCGGTTTCAACCGCATGCTTCCGTGGTGCTTCCGTGCGCCTGCGCGACACGCTCCGGCCCGGAAGTGCTTCCACTAGCGCGTTGATTAGTGTAGATAAGTTGGCGGACCCGAAAGGATTCGAACCTTCGACCTCTGCCTTCGGAGGGCAGCGCTCTATCCAGCTGAGCTACGGGTCCTGGCCGCAACCTCCATAGCCCGGCCAAACGGCTTGGGGAAGTCCCGATCAACCGTGCATCAGCCGCCGTTTCACGTAGCGCCCGGTGCCCATGGCCGCGGGGTCCAGCGCCCCGTCACGCAGCGCCGGAAGGCCGCGGACCAGGGTATGCACGACGCGGCCGGTCAGCTCCCAGCCCTCATACAGGGAGTATCCAGCGGCGGAGAGCACCTCCTGCCGCTCCACCACCCAGCGCGCCTTCAGGTCCACCAGGGCCAGGTCGGCGTCCAGCCCCCGCGCGATCCGCCCCTTGGAGGACAGGCCCATGGCCCGCGCCGGCCCCTCCGCCACCAGTTCGGCGATCCGCGCCAAAGGCAGGCCGCGCCTGGCATGGCCCTCGGAGAGCAGGACGGGCAGCATCGTCTCCATCCCCGGGCAACCCGGGGAGGCCTTCCAGATGCCGCCTTCCTTGCCGGTCAGGTCGCGATGCACATGGTCCGTCGCCACCGTGTCGACGCTCCCATCGGCCAGTGCGGCCCACAGCGCCTCCCGGTCCGCAGCCTCCCGCAAGGGCGGGTTGATCTTGCCGATCACGCCGCCTTCCCAGCCGATGTCATGGGTCAGGTAATGCGGGCAGGTCTCGATGAAGATGCGGCCGCCGGCGGCGCGCTGGCGCAGCGCGGCCTCTAGCGCGGCGGCGGAGGAGGTGTGGACGATATAGACCGGCGCCCCCGCTTCTCGCCCCACCAGTCCCGCGCGCTGCACCGCATCCGCCTCGACGAAGGGGGGGCGGGAGGCGTTCCAGCTTGCCAGCCCGCCCTTGCCCTCCGGGTCCGCCGCCATGATCCGGGCGCGCCGGACCCAGGCGAGTTCGATGTTCTCGGGATGCGGGCAGACCATGCCGCCATGCGCGGCGGCCGCCTCCGCCAGGCGCAGCAGGAAGCCGTCATCGATGTCCGGCAGGCCGAGGCGCTTTCCCTCGCCGCCGCGGTTGTTCATGAAGATCTTGAAGCTCGGCGCGCCATAGTCGCGGGCATAGAGCGGCACCTCGGCCAGCTGCGCCTCGGTGGAGATGATCGGGTGGAAGCCGAAATCGATGCGCGACCCCGCCTCGGTGACGGCCACCACCTCCTCCCAGAAGGTCGAGAAGGGATCGGTCGCCATCAAATAGGGCAGGAAGCAGGTGATGCCGCCCGCCGCCGCCGCCCCACTCTCCCGCGCCGCATCCTCCGGGACCCGGGGACGGGAGATGTCGGCGCCGTGGCCGAGGTGCAGATGCGCGTCGATCGCCCCCGGCAGCGCCACCAGCCCGGTGATGTCCCAGACCTCCGCCGCCTCCGCCGCCGCGCCCGGGGCGAGCAGGGCGGCGATGCGGCCCTCCGCCACGGCGATGTCGCAGGCGGTCGGGCCGAGCCCCGGCAGCACCGCGGTTCCGCCGCGCAGCAGCAGGTCGTGGCGGGTCACGGCAGGGCGCCCAGCGCCGCCAGCGCCTCGTCCGTCGGCATCACATCGGCGTATTTCGCCGCCATGTCGAACAGGTTCACGGCGTGGGAGGTGGCGGAGCGGTCATAGACCGCGTCCTGCGGCACCAGCACCCGCCAGTTATAGGCAAAGGCATCGACGACGGAGCCGCGCACGCAGCCGCTGGTGGTGCAGCCGGTGACCACCAGCGTGTCGACGCCGAGATCCACCAGGTAGCTGGCCAGCGGCGTGCCGAAGAAGGCGCTGGGGTGCTTCTTAGGCAGCAGGATGTCACCGGGCTGCGGCGCCACCTCGGCGACGAAGGCGTAGCTTTCCTGCGGCACCGTCATCAGCGCCGGCACCTTGGCCGCCAGCCGGCCGGTGTCGAAGCTCTCCTTGGGCGAGACATGGGGGTACAGCACCGGCCAGCCCCGGCTGCGGAATAGGGCCATCAGGCGCTGAATCTGCGCCACCGCCTCCCAGCCGACCTGGCCGCAACTCGTGGGGTATTCCTTCACCGCGTCCCAGAAGGGCATTGGGCGGGTGCCGATGGTGCGGTACTGCACGTCGATCACCAGCAGCGCCGGCTTGCGGCCGAGCCCGGCGCGGCGACCGAAGCCGGCGGCGTTGTAGGCCCGCTGCTCCTCCTCCGAGATGATCCCATCCCACGGCTTCATGCGTCGCTCCCCCGGGCGCTTTGCGGGTGGCGAGGATGGCCGACCGCACACAAGATGTATCCTAGAAATGACCATCTCCGCAAATGATCTGGCCCGCCACTGCCGGGTCGTGGCACATGCCCGGGCATGCAGGATGACCCCTTCGACCTGATCCTCGCCGATCTGCGGATCGCCGGCGCCGCCCCCGAGCTGGGCTTGGTGGACCTGGGCCTTCGGGCCGGCCGAATCGCCCGCATCGCCCCAGCCAACACCCTGCCTGGCGACAGGGTGGAGGCCTGCGGCGGGCTGCTGGCGCTGCCCGGCCTGGTGGATGGGCATATCCATCTGGACAAGACCTTCCTCGGCCTGCCCTGGATGCCGCATCGGCCGGATGGCAGCGTCGCCGGCAGGATCGCCGCGGAAAAAGCGCAGCTGCGCGCCATCGCCGAGCCCATGGCGGTGCGCGCCCGGCGACTGGTGGACAAGATCTCCGCCCAGGGCACCACCGCCATCCGCACCCATGTCGACGTGGATTCCGACACCGGCCTGAAGGGGTTGGAGGCGCTGCTGGCGCTGCGCGAACAGGTGGCGCATCTGCTGTCGATGCAGATCGTCGCCTTCCCGCAATCCGGCGTGGTGCGGCATGCCGCGGTGCTGGAGGCCGCGGTGGCCGCCGGCGCCGATCTGGTGGGCGGCCTCGACCCCGCCGGCATCGATGAGGATATCGAGGCGCAGCTCGCCATCGTCTTCGGCATCGCCGAGCGCCATGGCGTGCCCATCGACATCCATCTGCACGACCCCGGCGAGCTGGGCGCCTTCGAGCTGCGCCGCATCGCCGCACGGACCAGGGCGGCCGGACTGCAAGGGCGCGTCGCCGTCAGCCACGCCTATGCGCTGGGCGAGGTCGCGGAGGGCACGCTGGCCCGCACCGCCGCCGCTTTGGCGGAAGCCGGCGTCGCCATCATGACCAATGGCCCGGGGCCGGAGGCGATTCCCCCGGTGAAGCGACTGGTGGCGGAGGGCGTCACGGTCTTCGTCGGCTCCGACAATATCCGCGACGCCTGGTCGCCCTATGGCCATGGCGACATGCTGGAACGCGCCCGCCTGGTCGGCTATCGCGCCGCGCTGCTGACCGATGCCGAACTGCGCCTGGCACTGGACCTCGTCACCACCGCCCCCGCCCGGGTGATGGGCCTGCCCGCGCCCCTGCTGGCCGAAGGCGCCCCCGCCGATCTGGTACTCGTCGCCGCCGGGGATGTGCCGGAAGCCGTCGCCGGCGCCCCGCCCCGCGCCTTGGTGGTCAAGGCCGGCCGCATCGTGGCTCGCCCGGCCGGCTAAACCCCCAGCCGCGCCCAGGCCGCCCTTTCCTCCACCGCCGCCATCGCCCCTTCCGCCAGAGTTGCGCCCGACAGCAGCCGCAGCGGCCAGGGTGGCCGGCGCCCACCGATGTTCAGCAATTGCGCCTTCTCCCCGAAGCGGGCGCGCAGATCGGCCGAGACCTCCCCCAGCCGGTCCGCCAGCCCCAGCTCCACCGCGCGCTTGCCGATCCAGAAGCGGCCGCTGAACAGCTCCGATTCCGGCGCCGTCAGCTTCGCGCCACGCCGGCTGCGGACCCAGTCCCGGAAGGTCTCGTGCAGGTCGTTCAGCAGCGCCTCCAGCCGCGCCACATCCTCCGGCTCCTCCGGCCGGAAGGGGTCCAAGAAGCTCTTGTTCTCGCCGGCGGTGTGCAGGCGGCGGCGCACGCCGATACGGCCGATCGCCTCCTCCAGCCCGAAGCCGGCGCTGATGACGCCGATGGACCCCAGAATGCTGGCCGGGTCGGCCACGATCTCATCCGCCGCGCAGGCCAGCCAATAACCGCCGGAGGCCGCCGCATCCTCGACATAGGCGGTGACGGGGACCTTCTTTTCCTCCGCCAGCCGGCGGATGCGCTGGGCCACAAGGCTGGACTGCACCGGGGACCCGCCGGGCGAGTTGATGATCAGCGCCACGGCCGACAGACGCTTGATAGCGAAGGCGCGCTCGATCAGCGGGCCGGTGGCCTGGGCGCTGATGCCGGCGGCGGCGAAGGCGCTGGCCGGGCGCGCCGCGATCAGGCCGGACAGCCGCAGCACGGCGATACGGGGGGCTTTGGACAGGAAGGGAATCTGCATCCTTCCCAGATACGCCGCCGCCCCCGCGGAACAAGGCGCCACCCCTTCCGCCCGGCCTCGTGACGGGTCATTGTCCGGACAACATCTCCCGAGGGTTCCCGATGGCCAAGCCTTCCCCTGTCCTGATTGCCGGCGCCGGACCGGTCGGCATGGTCGCCGCCGCCTATCTGGCCGGAGAGGCTATTCCCGTCACCGTGGTGGAGCAGGCGCGGGAGCTGCCGAGCGACCTTCGCGCCTCCACCTTCCACCCGCCGACGCTCGACATGCTCGGCAAATTCGGCGTGGTGGACAGCCTGATCGAACAGGGGCTGGTCTGCCCGAACTGGCAGTTCCGCGACCGCGCCACCGGCCCCATCGCCACCTTCGACATGGGCGTGCTCTCCGCCGACACCGACCATCCCTATCGCCTGCAATGCGAGCAGTGGCGGCTGACGCAGATGCTGCGCGACCGGATGGCGGCGAATCCGGATGTCACCTTCATCTACGACGCCCGCGCGGCGGATGTGGCGCAGGATGCGGATGGCGTGACTCTGACCATCGAGCGCGCGGATGGCAGCACGGAAAAGCTCTCCGGCAGCTACCTGATCGGCGCCGATGGCGCGCGCAGCGCCGTACGCCGCGCGGTGGGCACGGAATTCCGCGGCCAGACGATCCCCGAAATCTTCCTCTCCATGTCCACCACCTTCCCCTTCCATGAGGCGATCCCGGACCTCGCGGATATCTCCTACATCTCCGACCCGCAGGAATGGTTCGTACTGCTGCGCACCGCCTCGCTCTGGCGCGTGCTGTTCCCCACCGATCCGGAGGAGACGGAGGAACAGATGACCGCACCGGCGCGGATGAACGAGCGCCTTCAGGCGGTGGTGCCGAACCCGAAGGGCTATGAGGTGGTGCATCGCACCGGCTACCGGGTGCATGAGCGGGTGGTGGACGATTATGTCCATGGCCGGGTCTTCCTGGCCGGCGATGCCGCCCACATCAACAACCCGCTCGGCGGCATGGGCATGAATGGCGGTATCCATGATGCCTTCAACCTGGCGGAAAAGCTGACCGCCGTGTGGAAGGGTGCCGACCTTTCCAGCATGGGCCGCTACCAGCGCCAGCGTCGCAAGGTGGCGCTCGACGTCGTGCAGCAGCAGGCGCTGCGCAACCGGCAGATCCTGAACCAACGCGACCCCGAAGCGCGCCGCGCCTATCACGACGAGCTGCGCGCCACCGTGGCGGACTCGGCGAAGCACCGCGCCTATCTGCTGCGCTCGTCCATGATCCAATCCCTGCGAGACCTGGAGAGCGTGGCATGAGCGGACATCCCGAGGCCGAGATCTACCACCGCCAGGGCATGGGCCAGACCGCCGGCATGGGAAAGCGGCCGGCGCTGGTCATGGTCGATTTCGTCGTGGGTTTCGCCGACCCCGAGCATTTTGGTGGCGGCAACATCGCGCCCGCCATCGAGCAGACCGTGAAGCTGCTGGCCTTCGCCCGCGCCCATGGCTGGCCGGTGGCGCATACCCGCGTGGTCTATGCGGAGGATGGCTCGGATGCCGGCGTCTTCACGCTGAAGGCGCCCTCCCTGCTGAAGCTGACCGAGCATTCGCCGCTGTCGCAGATCGTGCCGGAGCTGACGCCTGTTCCGGGCGAACACATCGTGCGCAAGCAGGGCGCCAGCGGCTTCTTCGATACCAACCTCGCTTCCTGGCTGCGCTACCAGGGCGCCGATACGCTGGTGGTCACGGGCTGCACGACCAGCGGCTGCGTGCGCGCCACCGTGGTGGACAGCCTGCAGCACAACTTTCGGACCATCGTCGCGACGGATTGCGTCGGCGACCGCGCGATCGGGCCGCATGAGGCGAACCTGTTCGACATGGGCCAGAAATACGCGGATCTGATGACACGGTCGGAGATCGAGGCAGCGGCGGGGTAGACCGCAGGCTCTGCCAATGCCCTGCCGGGGGATAGCGGCCCGACGATCGAAAATGCGGCCGATTGCGCGCCCGGCATTCTATCCCACCCCGCGGCGGAGTGGTTATCTCTCCGTCCAATCCCGCAGGGGTAGAAAGAAATGCCTGGCCTGACCTACCTCTACCTCCCGGTAGGCTCTGCGGAGATGATGGACTTCGCCAATGACTGGAACGCCGACCTGCGCCGCACCGGCCGGCCGGAATGCCCGGTCATCGCCAATACCAGCTCCGGCGGGCTGAAGGCCGTGCGGCGGCTGTTCGGCAACGGTATGCTGAAGGTGCTTGGCACCGAGGACACGCTGTTCGTCATCGCCCACGGCGCCGCCAGGGGTTCCCGCCGCATCGGCGCGGATCGGGGCGGCGTGCAGGTCGGGCGGGAATGGGAAGGCGGGGTGATGAAGTCCTGGCTCGCCCCGGAATTCGCCCGGCACCTGGACAAGGAAGGGCTGCGCAAGGATTTCGTTGACCTGCGGCTTTTTGCCTGCGGCTCCGGCCTCGTCGCTGAATCAACGGGCGTGTCCTATGCGGAGGCGCTGTGGAACGCCATGCGGCGGTCCGGCTATGCCCGGCTGGAGATGACCGGCTATCTGGGGTCCGTCCGCACATCCTTCCTCGGGCAACCGGTGGTGGAATATGCGCCGCGTGGCGGCATCACCATGGTGCCCGTGCATGAGGCCTGCGTGCACTACCCCCAGGTGGAAACCCGCCCACGGCGCTGATGCGGCGTCATAATGCCTGGGTGAAGCGGTCGCGATGCGCCTCGGTGAAGCGCATCTCCCGCTCCGACCAGTCGATCACTTCCTGGATTTTTGCGCGCGGCGTCGGTGGCCCGTCAAAATGGGTCAGGCGCTGCTGCCACAGCACCTTGTTCGCCGCCTGCCGCTGGATGATGGCCGGCACCAGCCCCGACCGGGCGGCCGCATCCAAGCCATAGGCATCCGCCAGGCACCGCAGCTGCGCCGCCTGGATGGCCGGCGGCCCGCGATCGGGGCGGGAGGAGATGCACCAGCTCCAGCCCATATAGGCCAGGTCGACCAAGGGCTCGCCCGGCGCGGCATAGTCGAAATCGATGAAGGCCACGGGGCGGCCGGATCGGAACACCGTGTTGTTCGGCCCGGCATCGTGGTGACAGACCACCGGGCTCGGGCCGGCCACGGCGCTGCCGCGCGTCGCGTCGTGGAAGCCACGCAGCAGCCGCGCCGCCTCCGCCACCTGATCGTCCGCAAAATAGCGGAACTTGGCGGGCACCTCGCCGGGGATGTAGTCGAAAATCTCGCGCCCCGCCGCATCCTCGCCGAGATGCCGCGGCACGCCGCCGAATCCCGCCCGCTCCAGATGCCGCAGCAGCTCGCGGACAAAAGCGGAAGAAACTTTGCGCGGGCGCCGCACGGTCTCACCAACCCGCACCACGCCGCGCGTGTCGCGACCGCCCGAAAGCGGCTCCTCCCGCATCACTCCGCGGCGGCGGGCAGCTTCATCCAGCCCGGCACGAAGGGCGTCAGCACCGCCCCATCGGCGGTCAGCGCCACGCCCGGCGCCACCGCATCCAGCCGCAGCAGCGCCAGCCCGTGGCCATCGCGGGCGGAGCGCATGGCGCCCACCTCCACCCCATCGCGCAGCACCGGCGTGCCGGCCGGCGGCAGCCCACCTTCCACCGTCACCGGGAAAATCCGGCGCTTCAGCAAGCCGCGATACTTGGTCCGCGCCGTCAGCTCCTGCCCCATATAGCAGCCCTTGGACCAGGACACGCCGCCGAGCTCGTCGAAGCCGGCTTCCAGCAGCACGGTCTTCTCCGCCTCCAGGTCGCGCGTGCCATCGGGCAGGCCGAGACGCAGGCGGTGCAGGTCCCAATCCGCTTCCGTCGCATCCGCCACCGGCAGCGGCACGGAGCGGTCGGCCAGCAGGCGCCAGCCGGCCTCCGGCAGGCGGGGATCGGGGGCGGCGATCGTCCCGGGCGGCGGCATCGTGCCACCCCAGGCCGCCAGCACCGCCAACTCCGCCGAGGCATCGCGCAGCACCACCTTGGCGCGCAGCCGGAAGCGCGACAGCCGCTGCACCAGCATGTCCAGCTGATCGGCCTCCACATCCAGCAGCAGCCGCTCGGCTTCCGCCAGGATGAAGAAATCGGCCAGCCACTTGCCCTGCGGCGTCAGCAGCGCAGCCCAGACCGCGCGTTCGGGTGTGGCAGCGGCGACGTCATTGGACACAAGGCCTTGCAGGAAGCCGAGCCGGTCCGGCCCGGTCAGCTCCACAACACCACGTCCGCTCAGATGGGCTATCGGCATAAGCGCCAGATGGGCCGGCGACTGTGCGGTTGCAACATTCGGAAGCGCAATCGGCAGCGCGCCTGTTTGGGGCGGCTCCGATGGCCGTGCTATGGCCGCGTCCTGCATGCGCATCCTCTTCGTCACCGCCACCCGGATCGGCGATGCGGTCCTGTCCACGGGGCTGCTCGATCACCTGCTTCGCACCCATCCGGGGGCGCGGATCACCGTCGCCTGCGGCCCGGCGGCGGCCGGCGTCTTCACCCGCATGCCGGGTCTGGAAAAGCTGATCGTGCTGGCCAAGCGGCGCGGCTCGCTGCACTGGCTCGACCTCTGGCGGCAGGTGGCCTTCACCCGCTGGGACCTGGTGGTGGATCTGCGCGCCTCCGCGCTCGCCTGGCTGGTGCCGGCGCGGCGGCGGCTGACGGGCAAGGGCGGGCGCAGGGCGGGCCATCGCCTGACCCATCTCGGCGCGCTGTTCGGCCTGGCGCCGCCGCCGCTGCCGGTCGCCTGGACAGCGCCGGAGGATGCGGCCCGCGCCGCCGCCCTGCTGCCCGGCGGCCCCTGGCTGGTGCTGGGGCCGACCGCCAACTGGTCCGAGAAAGTCTGGCCGGCCGATCGCTTCGTGCAGGTGGCCCAGGCGCTGACCGCCCCCGGCGGCGCGCTGGCCGGCGCGCGGATCGCGGTGCTGGGTGGGCCGGGCACGGGGGAGCGGGAGATGGCGGCGCCGGTGCTGGCCGCCTTTCCGGGTGCGGTCGATCTCGTCGGCAACCTCACGCTGCCGGAGGTCGCGGCGGTGCTGCGCCGGGCGGCGCTGTTCCTCGGCAATGATTCCGGCCTGATGCATCTGGCCGCCGCCACCGGGGTGCCGACCATCGGCCTGTTCGGCCGCAGTAGCGCCGCGGAATATGGTCCGACCGGCCCGCATGCCGTGGCGGTGGAGGCCGATGGCCCGCCCTTCGAATCCCCGATGACCGACCTGCCCGCCGACCGCGTTCTGGCCGCAGCGGAACGGCTGCTGGCCGCGCCGGTGCCCGCATGAGGGTCGCGCATGTCATGGCCGGTGCCGCCCAGGGCGGGGCTGAGGCCTTCTTCGAGCGCCTGGTCCTGGCCCAGCACCGCGCCGGCATGGAGGTGCTGCCGGTGATCCGGCGTGAGCCCGGCCGCGCCGCGCGCCTGACCGAGGGCGGCCTGCCCCCCGTGCAGCTCCGCTTCGGCGGCCCCCTGGACTGGCTGACCGCACCGCGCCTGGGTCGCGAATTGAAAAAATTCCGGCCGCAGGTGGTGGTGGCCTGGATGAGCCGCGCCGCCGGCTTTGCCCGCGCCGCCTCCGGCCGCAATCCGCCCTGGGCCATGACGGGGCGGCTCGGCGGCGCCTATCCGCTGCGGCATTACAGCGCCTGCGACCTGCTGGCCGCCAATACCCAGGGGCTGTGCGACTGGATCACCGCGCAAGGCTGGCCGGCGGACCGGGTGCGACGGGTGCCCAATTTCGCCGCCGATCTTCTGGGGGCACCGCCCGCCACGCTGCCCTTCGCGCCGGGCGCCATCCCGCTGCTGGCCATGGGCCGGCTGCATCCCAACAAGGATTTCGCGACCCTGCTGCGCGCCATGGCGCTGCTGCCAGGGCAGGTACATCTGGCGCTGGCAGGGGAGGGGCCGGAACGGATCATGCTCGAAACCCTGGCCGGGGAACTCGGGCTGGGGCGGCGGGTTGCCTTCCTCGGATGGCGCCAGGATGTGGGGCCACTGCTGGCGGCCAGTCAGATGCTGGTGGTGCCGTCGCGGATCGAGCCCTTGGGGAATGTCGTGCTGGAAGGCTTTTCGGCGGGCCGCCCCGTGGTGGCAACCATGGCCGATGGACCCTGCGAGGTCATCAGGCCGGAGGAGAACGGGATGCTGGTGCCGATCGGCGATGCGCCGGCCCTGGCCGCCGCCATCACCACCCTGCTGGACCATCCGGACCGCGCCGCCGCGCTCGGCGCCGCGGGCCGCGCCGCCTTCCTGGACGAACATGCCGAAGCGGCCGCGCTGGCCGCCTGGTCGCGATTCCTGGAAGAAGCCGCCCAGCGCCACGGGGGAACGGCCTGATGTGCGGCATCGCCGGCCTCGCTTTGCGCCAGGGCCTGACGCCCGATCCGGCGATCCTCAAGGCCATGCTGGGCGCCCTGGCGCATCGCGGGCCGGATGGGGAGGGTGTGCATATCGCCGACAATGTCGGCCTCGCCCATAATCGCCTGGCGATCATCGACCTGGCGACCGGCGACCAGCCCCTGTTCGCCGGGCCGGCCACGCTGGTCGCGAACGGCGAGGTCTACAACTACATCGAGCTGCGGCAGGCGCATGCGCTGGTCTGCGCCACCGGTTCCGACTGCGAACCGCCGCTGCACCTGTACCGCCGCGACGGCATCGAGGCGACGGCGCAGGCGATGCGCGGCATGTATGCCATGGCGCTGCATGACCGCGCCACGCGCCGCCTGGTGCTGACGCGCGACCCCTTCGGCATCAAGCCCATGTACCTCGCCGAGGTGGAGGGCGGCATCGCCTTCGCCTCCGAGCCCCAGGCGCTGATCGCCGCCGGGCTGGTGAAGCCCGTGGTGCGGGCGGAGGCGCGGGACGAGCTGCTGCAATCGCAGTTCACCACCGGCGCCGAGACCATCTTTGGCGGCATTTCCCGAATTCTGCCCGGCGAAACCGTGGTGATCGCCGATGGCGCGATCGTGGAGCGCCACCGCCGCGCCGCGCTGCCGGAAGGCGGGCCGGTGCCGATGACGGAGGAGGAGGCGCTAACCCGCCTCGACGCCGCCTTCGAGGATAGCGTGCGGCTGCACCAGCGCAGCGACGTGCCCTATGGCCTGTTCCTGTCGGGCGGCATCGATTCCGGGGCGGTGCTGGCGATGATGGCGCGGCTGAACAGCCAGCCCGTGCGCGCCTTCACCGCGAGCTTCGACGTGCCCGGCGCGGCGGATGAGCGCGCGGCGGCGGAGGCGGCGGCGAAGGCCCACGGCGCGCTGCACACCACCATCACCGTGACCGAGGCGGATGTCTGGCGCGAGTTGCCCAAGATCGTCGCGGCGATGGACGATCCGGCGGCGGACTACGCCATCATCCCCACCTGGTTCCTGGCCCAGCGAGCGCGGCAGGATGTGAAGGTGGTGCTGTCCGGGGAGGGTGGGGACGAGCTGTTCGGCGGCTATGGCCGCTACCGCAGCGCCATGCGGCCCTGGTGGCTCTGGGGCCGCCGGCCCCGCGCCACGGGCGCTTTCGACCATGTGAAGAACGTGCTGCGGGAGACGCCCCGCGCCTGGCGGGACGGCATCACGGCGGCGGAGGCCGCGACCGCCCTGCCCGGCCGCAGCCGGCTGCAGGCGGCGCAGGCGGCGGACATCGCCGACTGGCTGCCGAACGACCTGCTGACGAAGCTCGACCGCTGCCTGATGGCCCATGCGCTGGAAGGGCGGACGCCCTTCCTCGACCCGGCCGTGGCGGACTGCGCCTTTCGGCTGCCGGATTCCCTGAAGGTGCGCGGCCGTACCGGCAAATGGCTTTTGCGCGCCTGGACCGCCCGGCATGTTCCGGGCGCGAAGCCCTTCGCGCCAAAGCAGGGTTTTACGGTGCCAGTCGCGGCCTGGATTGGCGGGGTGGGGGAACGCCTCGGGCCGCTGGTCGCGGCACAGGCCGGGGTGGCGGAAGTGGCCCGGCCCGACCGCGTCACCGCCCTGTTCCGCAACGCCGCCGGCGACAAGCATCGCGGCTTCGCCGCATGGCACTTGCTGTTTTATGCGCTGTGGCACCGCGCCCATGTGGAGCGGCGGGATGTGCGGGGCGATGTGTGGCAGGTGCTGGGGGGGTGAGAGCCGGTGTCCGAACGGGCGCGCAACATCGCATCCCGGCCCTGAGAGGACCTTCAGGCGACACAGCACGTCCAGGCGAGACAATGCGGTTCGACCGCCTCATTCCCTGAAGCGCAGCGCGTTCGCCAGCAGGGCGAAGGCCGGCGTGGGCTGACGTCGGCTCGGATAGTAGAGATGGTAGCCCGCAAAGGGCGGACACCAGTCGGCCAGCACGCGCACCAGCCGACCCTCCGCGAGGTGCGCCCGCGCCTGGTCCTCGAACACATAGGCCAGACCGAGCCCCGCAAGGGCCGCCCTCAGTAGCGGGGGTGCCACGTTGAACACCAGCGGCCCTTCGGCGCGCACGCGGAGCTCGCGCCCGTCCTTTTCAAACTCCCAGGCGTAGACCCCGCCATGCGTCGGCAGGCGTATGTTGATGCAGGCGTGGCCGATCAGATCCTGCGGCGTCTTCGGCGGCGGCCTCCGCTCGAAATACGCCGGCGCGCCGACCACCGCCATGCGCAGCTCCGGCCCGATGCGCACCGCCACCATGTCCTTCCCCACCAGCTCGCCGATGCGGATGCCGGCGTCGAAACGCCCGGCCGCGAGGTCGGCGAGCGTGTTGTCCACATGCACCTCGACCGTGATGTCCGGATAGGCCGGGAGCAGCCTCTCAAGCGCCGGCCACAGCACCATCTCGGTCGCGTGCTCCCCCGCGGTGATGCGGATGGTGCCGGACGGCCTCTCTCGCAGGTCGCCGAGCGCGGCAAGCGCAGCCTCGATCCCGTCGAAGGCCGGGCCCAGGGCTCTCAGCAGGCGCTCACCGGCTTCGGTGGGGGCGACGCTGCGGGTGGTGCGGGTCAGCAGTCGGAGCCCAAGCCGCGCCTCCAGCCCGCGGAGCGTCTGGCTCAGCGCCGAGGGTGACACGCCGATCTGCGCTGCGGCGCGCGTAAAACTCCGCTCCTGGGCCACGGCGCGGAAGGCCTGGAGGTCATTCAGGTCGGCCTGCGGCATTATGAAGTCCTGCTTCAAGGTCTATGCGGATTCTACCGGCTAATCGCGCCGGACCGCATCTGCCATCTGTTCCGCCACATGCAACAGGCATCGGGCCCTGGCCGGCCGCCGCAACGAAGCGGCTCCATCCTGGAGAAGACCACATGCTGAAATCCATCATCGGGGCGGCGGTCCTGACCGCCTCCCTCTCGGCTGGCCCCGCCATGGCACAGGAGCGCATCCGGATATCGTCCGACTGGGGCGAGGTCGTCGCCGAGCTGGCCGACAACGCCGCCACGCGCAGGCTCGTTCAGATGCTGCCGCTGTCGATCCCGATGCGCGACCACCTTCGGCAGGAGAAGACCGGCCGGCTGCCCGAGGCACTGCCCTCGGCGGAACGACAGGTGGATTTCGCGGCCGGAACCCTGGGTTTGTGGGGGGCGAGCGACTTCGTGGTCTACACCCGAAGCGGTCGCGTTCCAGCGCCCGGCATCGTCGTGCTCGGCCGCGTCACCGGCGATGTCTCGATCTTCGACCGACCGGGCGCCGTCACCATCCGCGTCGAGCGAGGCCGATGACGGCCATGGCTGCGCCGGGCCTGGCGCGTGATGACCGTGCCCACGGCATCGGATGCAAACCCCATACATCGCAAGGAGATACGCCGATGAATGACACCCACGAAGGTCCGAAGCAGGCCCGCAACCCGGCTGTCGATCTCAGCCGCCGCGGCCTGCTGCACCTGACCGGCGGCGGCGCCGCCTTGTCGATCCTCAATCTCCCCTCCGCAAAGGCCCAGGACATGTCGAACGGCGCCAACAACTTCTATACCAGCGACCGGGTGACCACGCAGAAAGTCGTCTTCAAGAACCAGTACCAGATGGACGTCGCGGGCAACCTCTTCACGCCCAACGGCCTCGACCGAAACGCGTCGACCCCGGCAATCGTGGTGGGGCATCCGATGGGCGCGGTGAAGGAGCAGAGCGCCAATCTCTACGCCACCAAGATGGCGGAGCAGGGTTTTGTGGCGATGTCCATCGACCTGCCCTTCTGGGGCGAGAGCGAGGGCCAACCCCGCAATCTGGTGGCGCCCGACGCCTACGCCGAGGCGTTCAGCGCCGCGGTGGACTTCCTCGGCACCCGAGCCTTCGTCGACCGGAACCGGATCGGCGCGATCGGGGTCTGCGGCAGTGGCAGCTTCGTTGTCAGCGCCGCCAAGATCGACCCCCGCATGCGCGCCATCGCGACTGTCAGCATGTACGATATGGGTGCTGCCACCCGCGATGCGCTCAACAAGTCGCAGACGGTGGAGCAGCGCAAGCAGATCATCGCGGTGGCCGCCCAGCAGCGCTATGCGGAATTCGCCGGTGGCGAGACGCAATATACCGGCGGTACGGTGCATGCGCTGGCGGCGGACACCCACCCGATCCAGCGCGAGTTCTACGACTTCTACCGCACACCACGGGGTGAGTTCACGCCCGCGGGCGGGTCGCCGCTGCGCACGACGCATCCCACGCTGACCAGCAACGTCAGGTTCATGAACTTCTATCCGTTCAACGACATCGAGACGATCTCGCCGCGCCCGATGCTGTTCATCACGGGGGACCAGGCGCACTCGCGAGAGTTCAGCGAAGACGCCTACAGGCGCGCGGCGGAGCCGAAGGAGCTTCACTACGTGCCGGGTGCAGGACATGTGGACCTGTACGACCGGGTGGATCTCATCCCGTTCGAAAAGCTGGCGTCGTTCTTCCGGCAGCATATGGTCTGAAGCCCTGGCTTTGGCGGGCGTCGGTCCAAGGGACCGCTGCCCGCCCATTTCGGCCGTTCCGGCATCATGCCGGAACGGCCGCTCAGTGGCTGTGCCGCCCGCCACGGGGCGTTTATAAAAACCCCGACAGCACAGGAAAGCGCCGCCATGACCCAGACCTATGACCTTGTCCTGCGCGGCGGCACCGTCGTCCTGCCCTGGGGGATGGAGGCCACGGATGTGGGCGTGCGCGCCGGGCGCATCGCCGCCATCGGTGACCTGCGCACCGCCACTTCGGCCGAAACCATCGACTGCGCCGGCCTGCATGTGCTGCCCGGGCTGATCGACAGCCATGTGCATCTGCGCGAGCCCGGCGACCCGGCGGTGGAAACCATCGCCACCGGCACCAAGGCCGCCGTGCTGGGCGGCATCACCACGGTGTTCGACATGCCGAACACCAACCCCTCCATCACCAACCGCGAAAGGCTGGACTGGAAGCGCGATTTCATCACCGGCCGGGCCTGGACCGATATCGGCTTCTATGTGGGCGCCGCGAAGTCCAACATCGCCGATCTGGCGGCGCTGGAAGCCGAGCCCAATGTCTGCGGCGTGAAGGTGTTCGCGGGCAGCTCCACCGGCGACCTGCTGGTCGAGGATGATGCCAGCCTGGAAGCCGTGATGCGCAGCGGGCGGCGCCGCATCAGCTACCATTCCGAGGATGAGTACCGGCTTCAGGCCCGCAAGGGCGCCTACACCACCGGCATGCCGCACCGGCTGCATGCCGAATGGCGCGACGTGGAATGTGCCTTCCTCGGCACCCGCCGCCTGATGGCACTGGCCCGCAAGACCGGCCGCCCTGCGCATATCCTGCACGTCTCCACCGCCGAGGAGCTGAACTACCTCAAGGATTTCCGGGATGTCTGCACGGTGGAGGTGCTGCTGAACCACCTGACCCAGACGGATGAGGCCTATGACCGCCTGGGCGGCTACGCCGTCATGAACCCGCCGATCCGCGATGCGCGCCACATGGAAGCGGCGTGGGAAGCGGTGGCGAATGGCACGGTGGACAGCATCGGCTCCGACCACGCACCGCATAGCCGGGCCTCGAAGGAAAAGCCCTGGCCGGATTGCGGCGCCGGGCTGACGGGGGTGCAGACGCTGGTGCCGGTGATGCTGGACCATGTCAGCGCCGGGCGGCTTTCGCTGCCGCGCCTGGTGGACCTGCTGAATGCCGGCCCGGCGCGCGTCTTCGGGCTGGTCGGCAAGGGTCGCATGGCCGCCGGCTACGACGCCGACTTCACCGTGGTGGATATGAAAAAGACCCGCACCATCGAGGAAAGCTGGATCGCCTCCCCCTGCGGCTGGACTCCCTTCGCCGGGCATAGCTGCACCGGCTGGCCGGTGATGACCATCATCCGGGGCCAGGCCGTGATGCGGGAAGACGCGGTGCTGGGCGAGCCCATCGGCGCCCCGGCGCGCTTCGCGCCGTAAGGTCGCTCGGCGGGACCGGTCGGTCCCGCCGTTATCACAACGGCCTGATCGCAGGCCCTTCAGCCGCCTGAGGCGGCCGTCGGCATCACGCCAGCTTGGTGGCGACCCAGTCCTTCAGCGCGCTGCGCGGCAGCGCGCCGACCTTGGTGTCCACCGGCTTGCCATCCTTGAACAGGATCATGGTGGGGATGCCGCGCACCGAATAATCGTTCGGCGTCATCGGGTTGTCGTCGATGTTCACCTTCGCGATGGTCAGCTTGCCGGCATATTCCTGGGCGATCTCGTCCAGGATCGGCGCGACCATGCGGCAGGGGCCGCACCATTCGGCCCAGAAATCGACCAGGACGGGGCCGGAGGCTTCCAGCACGTCCTGCTTGAAGCTGTCATCCGTGACAGCCTTGGTGAATTCGCTCATCGGGAGTCTCCGGGCGCCTCGCGGGGGGCTGGCGCTTTGAAGGCAAGATCGTGGCGGGGAGGGGCCGGGTCAAGCAAGGGGCATGTTGCGCCGGGCGCGGGTCGTCATGCACCCGGTGCATGGAGGTCCAGAAGACCTTCCGGAATGCGCATGAAACGCGCCCCAAATGTCCAAACCAGCGCGCATTCGATGGGCCGGTCCGGGAAGGCCTGGGCCAGCACGGCGCGATAGGCCGCCATCTGCCGCAGATACAGCGCCGGCACCTGTGCGGCCTCCGCCGGCGGCGGGCGGTTGGTCTTGTAGTCCAGCACCAGCACCCGATCGGGCGTTACCAGCAGCCGGTCCACCTGCCCACTGACCAGCCGGTCACCCACCCGCCCGGCGATCGGCGCTTCCGCCAGGGCTTTGGGGCCAAAGGCCTCGGCGAAATTTGGCGCGGACAGCAGCGCCATCACTTCCACGAGCGTCGCCGCCTGCTCCTCCTCCGCCAGCCCCTGGCCGCGCCGGGCGAGGAAGGCCTTCGCGGCCTGTTCCCGCTCCGCGGGCGGTCGGTCGGGCAGATGCTGCAACAGGGCATGCACCAGCCGGCCGCGACGAAAACGCCGGCCGGTGGGGTCGGCGGCGCCATGCGGGGCGGCGGCGGGGCCTTCGGTGTTCTCCCCGGGCACGGCGGAGGGGGCGAGCGCATCCACCACCACCTCCAGCGGCGCAGGGCGGCGCGCCCAGTCGGGCAGGTCGGCGGCGGCGGGCGGCGGGGCGTCGCGCCCATCCGGCCGGGGCGGTGCCTCCTGCGGCGTCTCCACACGGCGCAGGGTGGTGCCCGCGAAACCGCAATCGGCCGGGGCGCCGAACTCGCCCATCGGCAATTCGGCCGCGCCGAGCCGCCCGAAACCCTGGGCGATCAGGTCGTACCAGCAGCCCTCCGGCAGATCGCGGGTTTTCGGGCGTCGGCGCTGCCAGCCACAGACCAGCAGCCGGTCCTCCGCCCGGGTCAAGGCGACATAGAGCAGCCGGTGCTCCTCCGCCGCCCGCGCCGCCTTTTCCTCCGCCAGCAAAGCGGTGAAGGCGGGGGCGTGGTGGTCCTTGTTGGGGGCCCAGAGGGGCAACGGCGGCGAGGCCTCCGATTCCACCCACCGCACCTCCGTGCTGTCGCGGCCGCTGCCCACCGTGTCCGGCAGGATCACCACCGGGGCCTGCAAACCCTTGGCGCCATGCACGGTCATGATGCGCACGGCATCACCGGCGGCTTCCTGTTCCCGCTTCACCACCGCGCCGCCGCGCCGCAGCCATTCGACAAAGCCTTGCAGGCTGGGCGGGTGGCGGCTGCCATGGTCCAGCGCGGCGTTCAGGAATTCATCCACCGGATCCGCCGCATCCGGCCCCAGCCGCGCCAGCAGTTTTTGGCGGCCGCGATGCTCGCCCAGAATTTCGGCGAAGAGCGCATGAGGGGTGACGAGATCGGCGCGGGACATGAGGCCAGCGAGGAAATCGGCCGCACGACCCTCCGGCGTGGCCTGCCCGCGCGCCATCGCGAGCTGCCGCCACAGGCTGCCCTCCCGGCCCGCCGCAAGTGCCAAAAGTTGGTCGTCATCCAGCCCGACCAGGGGCGACTTCAGCGCCGCCGCCAGTTGCAGATCGTCCTCCGGCAGCAGCAGCGCATCAGCCAGCGCCAGCAGATCCTGCACGGCGATCTGCTCGACCAGCCGGATGCGGTCGGTGCCACCCACCTTCACGCCGCGCTCCTTCAGCGCCCGCACCAGCCGCGGCAGCAGCCCGCCGGAACGCTTGCGCACCAGCACCAGAATATCCCCGGCCTGCATCGCCCGGCCGCGGCTGGGCAGCATTTCGCCATCCCGCAGCCAGGTGGCGATGCGGGCGGCGATCGCTTCGGCCAGCTGGGCATCGGCGCCGGTCGCGCCGGCGGGGGTTTCGGGGACTTCCCAGGGCGGCGGCGGCTCGGTCTCCGCGCCGTCCAGCATGGGCCAGAGCTCGACACAGCCGGCCTGGCCGATGCGGTCGGGGCGGTGGCGCAGCGCCTCGCCTTCCGCCACCACACCCTCCCGCGCCGCGCCCTCGGCGAAGACGGCATCGACCAGCGCCAGGACCGGCGCGGTAGAGCGGAAGGAGACCTGAAGCTGCACATCCCGCAGCTTCGCCCCCCGCGTCGCCAGCCGGTCGGCAAAATGGCGCTTCCAGCGGCCGAAGCCGGCGGCATCGGCGCCCTGGAAGCCGTAGATGGACTGCTTGACGTCGCCCACCGCGAAGATGGTGCGCGGCGCTTCGCTGCGCCGTTCGGCGCCGTCGCCCGCGAAAAACTCCTCGGTCAAAGCGGCGGCGATGCCCCATTGCGCCGGGTTGCTGTCCTGCGCCTCGTCCAGCAGCACATGATCCAGCCCGCCATCCAGCTTGAACAGCACCCAGGCGCTGCCCGGGTCGCGCAGCACCTGCCGCGCGGCGAGGATCAGGTCGTCGTAATCCATCAGCCCACGCGCCTGCTTGCGAGCGCGGTAGCCCTCCAGCACCGGGGCGCCGAGGCTGAGCAAGGCGCGGGTCGCCGCCAGCAGCCGGCCGGCGCGGCGGCTGCCCTCCACGGCGGCGACACGTTCGCCCTCCCGCCGCAGGATTTCGGCGCATTCCGCCTGGCGCGGGCCGACATCCTTGGTCGCCATGCGGGCGCGTGGCGTGCCTTCCAGAGTCAGCAGGCATTCCACCCAGTCGGACCAGCGGGCGGCGCGGGTGGCGGGCGGCAGTTCCAGCCAGGCCAGCAGCCGGTCGCCCCGCGCCCGGTCATTGGCGTTGCGGCTGCCTTGCAGCAGCCGGGCGGCGACCACCGCCTGTTCGTCCACCATCTGTGCCCCGGCGCTGACCAGCGCCTGTTCCTCCGCCCCCTCCGGCAGGCCGAGATGGCGGCCGATGGCGTCGCAGAGTTCAGGGAGGGAGCCGGTGCCGCGCAAGGCCGCGCCCAGCCTTTCCCGGTCCCGGTCCAGAGCGCCCACCAAACGAGCAAAAGCATCCGGCGGCACCAAGCTGGCCAGGGCCTCCAGCGCCGGGGCCTGGGCGGGGCTGGCCAGCACCGCCTCCCGCGCCTCGGCCAGCAAGGCGGCGGCATCGGCATCCTCGACCACGCCGAATTGGGGGGCGAGGCCGGCTTCCAGCGGGAAGGCGCGCAGCAGGGACTGGCAGAAGGCGTGGATGGTGCTGATGCGCATGCCGCCCGGCAGGTCCAGCACCCGCGCGAAAAGGCCCCGCGCCGCATCCAGGTCGCGGCGTTCCGGCGCCCGGCCGAGCAGGCCCGCCAGCCGCGCGGCCAGGGCGGCTTCCGGCAGCACCGCCCAGTCGCCGAGGCTGCGCGCGAGGCGCTGCGCCATCTCGGCCGCCGCCGCCTTGGTGAAGGTCAGGCAGAGAATGGCGCCCGGCCGTGTACCCGGCGCCAGCAGCAACCGCAGCACGCGATCGGTCAGCACCTTGGTCTTGCCGGAGCCGGCGGAAGCACCGACCCAGGCGGAGGCGGCGGGGTCCGAGGCCGCCGCCTGGTCGCGCTCGGCTTCCTGGCGGGGGGTGAGGGTGAGGCTCATCCTTCCTCCGCCTCCGCATCCGCCCATTCCGCGATCCGCGACAGGTGGTCGTAATCGCCCCCCCTTGCCGCGCGCCCCGGATGCGGCCGCGCCGGAAAGGCGGCGTCGCCGAGCAAAAAGCGGTCAACCAGCCGGCCCAGGGAGTCCAGCGCCTGCGCCGCCAGCGCCGCCACATCCTCCGGCTCCGACAGCATCCCCTTCACCTCCCCGGCCGTCTCGCCGCCCGAGAGCTTCCAATAGGACAGCGCCCGCACCGTGGCGGCGGGCAGGCCGGTGAAGGCGCCGGCCTCAGCCAAGGCGGCCTCCAGCGGCAGCTGGGGTGCGCTGCCATCGGCCAAGTCGTCGGGCTTCGGCAGGGTGCCGGTCTTGTAGTCGAGGATTTGCAGGCTGCCGTCGCCCAGGCGGTCGATCCGGTCTGCCCGCGCCTTCAGCGCCACCGTGCCGCGCGCGCGTTTCAGCTCCATCCGGCCTTCCACCTCGGTCCAGCTCCGGGCGATCTGGCCGTCGCGCCGCATCTCCGCCTCCAGGGTCACGACGAAGGCGCCGATCCGGGCGAGGCGAGGCCGCCAGAAGGCGGCCAGCGAGGGGCGCGGCCCCTGCGCGGCCAAGGCGGCGGCGGCGGCCTCCCCCCAGGCGGCCAGCGCGGCCTCCTCCCCCGGCCAGCCGCCGGGGGCGGCGCCCACCGCCTGGATGAAATGCGCCAGGGTGGCATGGACGATGATGCCGTAGTCGAGCGCGCCGACATCGGCATCCAGCGGGTCCAGCCGCCGCAGCCGCAGCACGCGGCGGGCATGGAAGGCGTAGGGGTCGGCCAGAAGCGTGGCGACCTCCGTCACCGAAATCTCCTTCGGCCGCAGCGCCAAGGCCGGGCGCGGCGCCGGCCGGGCGATGGGGGTCACACGCGCCGGCGTATCCAGCGCCGCCGCCAGCCGCGCCGCCGCACTGTCGGCCAGCGCCAGCCCCTGGCCGGCCAGAAAGGTTTCGAGCCGCGTAAGCCAGCGCGCCGGCACCGTCGGCGCCCCACCGCGCCGCGCGGCGCGGGACAGCACGGCCTCCGGCGCCGCGCAGGCGAACAGCAAGAAGTCGGTGCAGACGCGGCCGATGCGCGCCTCGGGCTCCGGCAGGCCGAATTGCGCGCGCATCGGGCGGCTCATCCAGGGGCCGGGATCGGTGGCCAGCGGCCAGACCGTCTCGTCCAGCGCGCCGAGCACCAGCCGGTCGAAGGTCAGCAGCCGGGCTTCCAGCAGGCCGAGGATTTCGACGCGGGGATGCGCCGTCTCGTGTTTTCGGACCTGATAGGTCGCGACGCCTTCCAGGCAGGCCTCGAACAGCGCCGGCCAGCGGGCCGGATCGACCGGCGGCAGGTGCCGCAGGGCCGGGGCGAGGTCGGCCATGTGGCTGGCCAGCACCTCCCCCTCCTGCGCCGCGTAAAGCCGCAGCCCGCCCGGTTCCTCCGGCGTGGAGGCCAAGGCCTCCGCCGCCGCCAGATGCGCCGCCAGCAGATCGGCTGGCGGCCGGGCGGCGGCGTGGGACAGGGCAAAGTCGCCCAGCGCCCCCGCCAAAGCTTCATGCAGCCGAAGCAGCAGCGGCTTGCGGTCGTCGTCGCGCAACGCCTCGATGGCCTGCAAAAGCCCATCCAGCCCACCCAATGGCCTTGGCCCACGCAGCACGCGCCGTTCCAGTAGACGCACGGCGTCCAAAAAATCCGCGCGCGGCATGCCCGCCGCCGCCAGCGGGTGCTTTGTCAGGGCCAGCAGGGGGACCGGAGCAAAATCCTCCGCCACGGTGCGGGCCAGGAGGCGCAGGAAGACGCCGGTGGGGGTCTGGGCCAGGGGCTGGCCGGCGCTGTCATCGGCGCGGATGCCGTGGCGCACCAGCTCCGCCGAGACGCGGCGCGCTAAGTCGCGATCCGGGGTGACCAGAGCAGCGCGGGCGCCCGGTGATTCCAACGCCTCCCGCAGCAGCAGCGCGATGCCGGCGGCCTCCGCCTGGGCATCCGGCGCGGCGAGAATCTGCAATCCCGCCAGGCCTGGGGACCAGCGCGCGGGATCGGGGCGGGTCCAGTCGGCCATTCCCTCCGGCGGGCGCAGCGCCATGTCCAGCAGCCGGGGACGGGCGGCGGGGATGGTGCCGACCACCTCGGCACAGGCGGACCAGGGGCGCACCTGCCGTGGCTCCGCCCCCATCGCATCCAACAGCCGCGCCTGGCTGGAGAAGGGGTGGGTGGGCGCGGCGCGGATCGCGTCCCACACCTCGGCGAGGCCGATGCGGTCCACGCCGTGCAGCACCACCGCGCCCTGATCGAGCCCGGCCAGCACGCGCAAAAGCTCCACCGCCGCAGGGATGGTGCCACCAACGCCGATGCCCGCGGCGATCACCGGATGTGCGGGCGGATTGTCGCGCCACGCCTTGGTCTGTTCGCGCAGGGCCAGCACCCGGCGCAGGCCGATATCCAGCAGCCCCGCGTCCTCCAGCCATCCGGCCCAGGTGGTGGCGACGCCGCGCAGGAAGGTGGTGGTGATCTGCCAGTGGACAGCCTGGCTTTCCGGCACCAGGGCTTCGAGCCGGGCGAGCCAGGTCTCAGCGAAGTCGGCGGGGCTGCCCTCGGCGAGCAGGTCGGTGTCCTTCTCCTCCAGCGCGATCTCGTCGAACAGCCGCGCCATTTCGGCGGCGAGGCCCCAGGCCTGTTCCGGCGTGGTCGGGCCGCCATGGCGCGGCGGCAGGCGCAGCACCAGGCTGGTCAGCACCGCCTGGCGCGTCAGCGCCGGCACGGCCGGCGGCAGGTCGAGCAGCGCCGGCAGCGCCAGCTCATCCGCATCCTCGGTGGAAAGCCCGGCCAGCGCCCGCATGCGCGGCAGCAGCAAGGCGCGCCCGCCGGCTTGTGCCAGGAAGGCGTCGCGCAGCCCCCGGGCGGAACGGCGCGTCGGCAGCAGGATGGTGGCGCGGGACAGCGCCTCGGTTGGCTGATCGCGATGCTGCGCCAGCACCCCGGCCGCGAGGCAGTCCAGGAAGGGCAGCTCGGCGGGGATATCGAACAGATTCATGGTCCGTTCCCAGCCTAACAGCCCGCCGTCTTTCAGAACAGTGCGGTGAGCATCCCCGCCCGCAGCATCGTCTCCGCCCGTTCCAGGTCGCGCGGGGTGGAGAGGTGAAACCAGGCGCCGTCATGCACCAGGCCGAACAGCCGGCCGTTCTCGATGGCGCGGTCGTAAAGCAGGTTCAGGCTGAAGGGGCCTTCCGGCACATCCTGGAACAGCGCGGGCGAGAGGATCTGCACGCCGCCGAACATATAGGGGGAAATCTCCCGCTCCTTCGGCCGGCGCATGCGGCCCATCGGGTCGATGAAGAAGTCGCCGCGCCCGGCCTCCCCATCCACCTGGGCGGTGCGCACCAGCAGCAGCAGCGCGTCCATCTCCGCCGGGTCGAAGCGCGCCGCGAGCCGGTCGAGCGCCGGCGTCGGGCCGTCCAGCCAGAAGGCGTCGCCATTGATCACGGCGAAGGGGTCTTTTCCCAGATGCGGCAGGGCGTTGGCGACGCCGCCGCCAGTCTCCAGCAGCACATCCTCCCGCAACACCACCCGGCCGGGGGCGTCGTGGCTCTCCACGGCCGCGGCCACCTGGTCGGCGAACCAATGGGCGTTCACGACGTGATGCGCGACGCCGGCATCGCGCAGCCGGTCCAGCGCATGGTGCAGCAGGGACTTGCCGTCCAGCTCCAGCAAGGGCTTCGGCCGGTCGTCGGTCAGCGGCCGCATCCGCGTGCCGAGGCCGGCGGCGAGCACCATGCCATGGGTCAGGGTGATCATGCCGCGTCCGTCTCCAGCCCCACCGGATTTCGCCGCAGCGCCGGGGGAACATGCCTGTCGAGAAAATCCGCCAGCGGTGCCGCCGCAGGATGCGCCAGCGCCTGGCCCAGCAGCGCCCAGCAACGCGGGCCGTGGCGAAGGTAATGCCGCTTGCCGTCCCGCCGCGCCAGTCGCACCCAGAGGCAGGCGACGCGCAGATGGCGTTGCGCCGCATGGGCGGCCATGGCGGCGCGGAACTCCGACGCATCCAGATCGGGCCGCAAGGCCAAATAGTGGTCGATACAGGCCTCCCGCAGCGCCGGGTCCACATCCCGCCGCGCATCTTCCACAAGGGAGACCAGGTCATAGGCCGGGTGGCCCAGCGCGGCGTCCTGGAAGTCCAGCAGCCCAACATCGGCGGGCGCGGCGCGATCCGGCAGCGGCATCAGATTGGCGGGGAAATAGTCCCGGTGGACGAAGCCGGCAGCGGCGAAGGGTGCCAGCATGGCGTGGATCGCCTCCCCGAATTGAACGCCGATGGCCTCGGTCGGCGCCTCACCCAGCGCCTCCGGCCACCACCATTCCAGGAAGGTCGCGGCGGCGGTATCGGCCATGCGCACCGCGCCCCATTCCGGCAGGCCTTCGGGCGGCGGCACCGCATGCAGCCGGGCGAGGGCGGCGGTGGCAGCCAGGTAGTGCGGCGCCGGGTCTTCGCCGGCGTCCAGGCGCTGAGCCACCGTCTCGGTCCCAAAGTCCTCGATCAGGCCAAAACCCTGATGCGGATCGGCGGCCAGCACTTCCGGCGCCGAGAGGCCGGCGGCGGCGAGGTGTGCGGCGATGCGCAGATAGGGGCCGAGATCCTCCTGCGGCGGCGGCGCCTCCATCAGCAGGGCCGGGCGCGGCCCGCCGACCAGCCGCGTGTAGCGCCGGAAGGAGGCATCGGCCGGCAAGGGCTGCCGTTCGGCCTGGACGAAGCCATGCTCCGTCAAAAAGGCCACTGCCTCCGCCTTCATGCCGCCAATCCTTCGAGCCGGCCGTCCCAGCCGGTCAGTGTCGCCACGCGGGCATTCTCCGTCGCGCCGGGGGCGAGGGTGATGGCCAGCGCATCCTCCGGCCGCAGCGCGCCCAGCCGGTCGGGCCATTCGATCAGGCAGATACCCTCCCGCGCCTCCTCCCATCCCAGCTCGTCGAGCCCCTCCGGACCCTCCAGCCGCCAGAGGTCGAAATGGAAGGCCGGGCCGGCGGGCAGGTCGTAGGATTGCACCAGGGTGAAGGTGGGGGACGGCACCTCCAGCCCCGGATCGCCGCAGGCCGCTCGCAGGAAGGCACGCGCCAGGGCCGACTTGCCGGCGCCGAGCGGACCCTCCAGCAGGATCGCATCGCCCGGCCGTGCGCGCGCCGCCAGCTTCGCCGCCAGCGCCACGGTCGCGGCCTCATCGTCCAGGGGGAGGGTCAGGGTCATGCGCGCCGGCAATTTGCCCCGCCGCTGCCGCGCCGCACAAGACGCGGCCGTGATCCCGGGGCCTTGATCCAGCCGGCACCTTGGTCCAAGCACGCTGCCGATCTGGGGAATGAGGACGAGATGCCGGCAGTGGTCGAGACGGATGTGGCGATCATCGGCGCGGGTCCGGTCGGGCTCTTCGCCGTGTTCGAATGCGGCATGCTGCGGATGAAGACGGTGGTGATCGATGCACTGTCCGAAATCGGCGGCCAGTGCAGCGCGCTCTATCCCGAAAAGCCGATCTTCGACATCCCCGCCCATCCGGAGATTGCCGGCGCCGACCTGATCGCGGCGCTCCACAAGCAATGCGCGCCCTTCGACCCGCTGATGATGCTCGGCCGCCGCGTCGAATCCCTGCGGCAGGAGGGTGAGAAGCTGGTGCTGGGCACCAGCGAGGGCGACACCATCACCTGCCGCGCCGTCATCCTGGCCGCTGGCGCCGGCGCCTTCGGCCCGAACCGGCCGCCGCTGGAACGCCTGCCGGAATTCGAGGCCAGCGGCGCCGTGCGCTACCTGGTCAGCAAGCGGGAGGAGTTTCGCGGCAAGCGCGTGGTCATCGCCGGTGGTGGCGACAGCGCAGTGGACTGGGCGCTGAGCCTGAAGCAGGTGGCCGCGCAGGTGACGGTGGTGCATCGCCGCGACAAGTTCCGCTGCGCGCCCGAAAGCGCCGCCCAGTTGAAGCAGGCGGCGGAGCGCGGCGAGATCGAGATGGCCATCCCCTACCAGCTCCATGGCCTGGAAGGGGAGGGCGGCGTGCTGACGGGCGTGTCGCTGGCGACCCTGAAGGGGGAGGTGAAGACCGTGCCGGCGGACCATCTGTTGGCCTTCTTCGGCCTGTCGATGGAGCTCGGCCCGATTGCCGATTGGGGCCTCGACCTCGACCGCAGCCACATCACGGTGGAGCCCGCCACCTGCGCCACGAATATCCCCGGCGTGCATGCCATCGGCGACATCGCCACCTATCCCGGCAAGCTCAAGTTGATCCTGCAGGGCTTCTCGGAGGCCGCGATGGCCGCGCATGCGATCCATCCGCGGGTCTTCCCGGGGGAGGCGCTGCATTTTGAGTATTCGACCAGCAAGGGATTGCCGGTTCCCGGCTGACGACACGAATCGCCGAAATCAAGACGCATGCGACATGATCCAGGGCGCTAACCTCCCTCTTCAAGACCGCCCGGCAGGCGGCATGGGGAGGATGGGAGCATGCCGTTCGAGCCACCTTGGGCGGATTTTCGCCGGCGGGATCTCGTCTACGGGGTGGAGGAGGCGCCACTGCCGCACTGGTGCCGCAGGCGATATCTGGATGACCCGCACCTGTTCCTGGGCGGCCTGACGATCGAGGATTTTCACATCATGCAAGGCGAGGCCAACGCCAACAGGCGAGGCCAGGCGCATTTCAAGCTGATGCTCCAGACCCATAAATTCGGCAGCAGCGTCGATGCACCCATCACCAACGAGGCGGCGCGGCGGAAGGATAAAGGCGGCCTGCTCTGGGCTGCGCAGATCGGACGCACCGTCCACTTCGTGCTGGACGGGCTGGATATGGCGGCGGTGGTGAATAAGAACTTTGTCGGAGCGAACCCGGATCGGGAGGCGACGGCATTTGGACCCAAGAACCGGGCGGTGACAGGTTCCGAATTGCGATGGTTGTACCGAAATCGGTACATGCCGCAGGTAAAAAAAGTTGTGCAGTTCTGGTTCCGAGGCGTCCAGGTGCCGCCACCCTGGGTCGCCTATTATGAACTCGGCCATGACGACGAGGGAACCGTTCTGGTCATCCCTCATGCAGGCGCTGCGCTATGGGCCCAGTACCATCCTCACTTGGTGCCCGTGCCCGGCTGATCCGCCGGACGCGCGCCTGCACAGGCGCGCCGTCGGCGCGACCCGGGCATTAAGCCGCCTGCAACAGCCCCTCGATCCGCCCTGCATCCGCGCGCGGCACGCGCAGCTTCAAGGCCCGGCCCTCGAGCTCGGTGGCGCTCCGGTCCAGCGGCACGCTGCGCACCAGGCTTTCCAGCGCGAGCTTGGCGGCCTCGTGATCCGGGAAGTCGCGGGACAGGGTCACGGCGTCGCGCACCTCCGGCCCCTCCGAATCCCCCTGATCGGCCTGCACGGCGCGCGGACCCTGGGTGGAGGTGACGGAATTCGGGTCGCTGGCCGGGAAACTGTCGCGGACGCCGATCTCGACATCGACATCGGCTTCCTTGTCGGGCCGGTCGCTGGGCTTCTGCATGGCGGGACTCCCCTCTGTGAGCCAGCGTAACGCTTGGCTGCCCCAGAAGTTCGGCGCCCCGCCGGCGCCGATGGCCGCCAGCCGGGCCAGATTCGCGCTCATGCCCAGCCTCAGGCGAAGAGGAAATCGGCGGCGGTGAGCGACATGGTGCCGAGCACATGCCCCACCAGCTCATCCGTCGCGGTGAAGCGGCGGTCGCCGTCGGTATCGGCGTAGATCGCCGTCCCCGTCGCGCCGGACAGCGTTTCCGACCGCAGGAAGTAGCTCCCGACATCGTCCGAGAGCTGGATGCGGTCGCCGCGCTGAAAATCCAGGATGCGGCCGTAATCGGCCCGTCCGGCGGCGCCGGCCAGCCCGTCATTGTAGAACAGGCCGCGGGCATCGCCGAAGACGAAGATGTCGTTCCCGGCCAAGCCCCGCAGCGCGTCGATCGTGCCCTTACCCAAAAAGCTGCCGGATTGCGGCACACCGCTGAGGATATCGACGCCGGTCGTGCCGGTCAGCGTTTCGGACGCCGTGGTGCCGTACAGCCGGCCACCGGTCGAGGGCGGCAGGATCGGCACCGCATCGCCATCGCCGGCGCGCAGCATCGCCTCCGCATCCAGCCTGCCGCCGGTGGCGGTGCGGCCGGCGAGGGAGGCGGTCGCGGTGGTGGAACCCAGCAGCGCGGCGCGGATCTCCGCCGCGCTGTCGCCCTGGTTGGCCGCGGCATAAAGCGCGACGGCGCCGGTGACATGCGGCGCGGCCATGGAGGTGCCGCTCATCGTCCCATAGCCGCCATTGGCGGTGGTGGAGAGGATGCCCTGCCCCGGTGCCGCCAGGTCCACGGTGGTCGCGCCGTAATTGGAAAAGCTGGCCAGCCCGCCGGTGCTGGTGATGGCGGCGACGGAGACCACGGCCTCATATCCCGCGCTGGCCAGTGTGCTGTAATTCGCCGGGTAGCTGGCGGTGCCGTCGGTATTCACCGCGGAATTGCCAGCGGCGGCGATAAACAGATTGCCCGCCGAGGCCGTGCGGTCGATGGCCGCCTGCATGGCGCTGGAATAGCCGCCGCCGCCCCAGGAATTGTTGGTGGCGACGAAATCCTGCACCACCGTCGCCTTGCCGGCCGCCGTGTAATAGTCGAGCGCCTTCACGGCATTGCCCAGGCTGCCGGAGCCATTGGCCCCCAAAAATTTCAGCGCCAGGATCTGCACGTTCCAGGCGACGCCCGCGACGCCGGCGCCATTGCCGCCGATTGCGCCGATGGTGCCGCTGACATGGGTGCCGTGGCCGTTGTCGTCGAAGGGGTCGTTGTCGTTGTTGACGAAGTCCCAGCCGAACAGGTCGTCGCGATAGCCGTTGCGGTCCTGGTCGTCCTTGTTCGACCACCGCGTGTCGCGCAGCAGGTCCCCGGCATCGATCCGGCCGTTCTTGTTGAGGTCGGAGACGAAGCCGTTATTCGCCGCCTGGTTCAGGTCGCGAAAGGTGATCTGCCCGTCGCGGTCCACATCCGACAGCTTGCTGCGGAAGCTGACGGGGATCTCGCCCTGGTTGATCCAGACATTCAGATACAGGTCGGCATGGGTGTAGTTGATGCCGCTGTCGATGACGCCGACCACGATCTTGGAGGACCCCGTCGCGCCCGCCGCCCAGGCCTCCCCGGCCTGGCTGCCAAAGGCGTTCTTCTGGGCCGTCGCATCGCCGTACATGCCCCAGAGGGACCCGTTGGTGTAGCTGGCGTCATTCGAGACGGCCGTGACCGATACCGTGAAATTCTCCTCCGCGAATTCGACGCCGGGCTGGATCGACAGCAGCTCGATCGCGGCCGCTTCCTCCGTCCCCTCTGGCAGGGCGACGCGCAGCAGCAGCCCATCCTCCTGGCCCGGCAGGTTGCCGCGGATGATCTCGATGGCGGTGCCGGAGACGCGGGCCAGGGCCTGCTCAATGAGCGCCGGGTCCAGCCCGGGGCTGAACTGCACGAGCAGTTCCTCGGCGGCAGCCGGCGTCATGGCGGGCAGCGGGGCGACGGCGGGGGCAGCAGGCAGTTCCATGGCGGCGGCGGGGGCCAGGACCGGGATGGAGACCGGCGCGTCGGCCGGCTCGGTGGCGAGGCTGGGCCCCGGTACCCAGGCCTGGCCCTGGACCAGGTCCTCCTCCGGCAGGTCGGAGGACAGCGCGTGGGCGACGTTCAATTTTGGGATCAACACGCATCCTCCGGGATTCTTGGGCCACAAGGCCTGTTTTCCGGGAGAAAGGTGAAGGAGAGGTGAGCGCGCTCTGGTGGGGCTGTCAGGGCGCTACAGCCGCGCCTCCCGCCACAGCCCCAGCTTCTGCTGGGCGGCCGCGTCGGAATAGCCGAACAGCACCAATTCGCTCTCCGCCGCCAGGGTCAGACTCGCCCAGGAGGGCACGACCAGAAGGTCGCGAGGGCGCAGGGCGAAATCCTGCTCGCCGATCCGGGCCGTGCCCGTGCCTTCCACGACCACCAGCACCATCGCATCGGTGGCGCGACGCGGCCTTGTCGCAAAACCGGCGGGCAGCAGGCGGACATGGGCGGCGATGGTGGGCATGACCGGCCCGCCATCGGCCGGATTGATGAATTCCAGCGCGTGGCCGAGATGCGGATCGGGGTCCCCGGCGCGGGCCATGGCGGCCAGGCTCTCGCGCCACTCCGCATAGGGGTAATGGAACAGCGGCAGCGTCTGCGGCCGCCGCGCGCCCAAAGTGCCGCCATAGGGCCGCAGGTTGCGGCCGTAGCGGGCGGCGGTGTCGCCGGCCGGCGCCGTCTCGGGATGCGCCATGACGCCATCCGGCAGGCGTTCTGCGAAACTCGCGGCGAAATGGCGCACGGTGGGGATGTCCAACCCATCCAGCCAGATCATCGGCGCGGCGCTGGCATTGCCGTGGTCATGCCATTGCCAGTTCGGCGTCAGCACCAGGTCGAAGGGGCGCATCACCGCCTTCTCGCCATCCAGCGCCGTGAAGGCACCGTCGCCTTCCATCACGAAGCGCAGCGCGCATTGCGTGTGGCGGTGGCAGGGCGCGACCTCCCCGGGCAGGATCAGTTGCAGGCCCGCATAGAGGCTTGTGGTGACGGAGGATGTGCCGGGCAGCCCCGGATTTTCGAGGATCAGCACGCGGCGCTCGGCCTGTTCCGCGGTGATCAGGTCCCCGGCGCGCAGCAGATGGTCGCGCGCCGTATCGTAATGCCAGAGATGCGGCTGCACCGGGGAGGCCGGGGTCGGCGTGACCAGCGCGTGCAGCACTTCCCACAGGGGGAAAAGATGCTGCGGCGCCATCTCGGCATAAAGGCCCCGCAGCAGCGCCTTCGGGTCGTTTGTCCCGTCCATTGTCGTTCGCTCCCAACCCGCGGATCGGGAGCGGCTGCGCCCGATCAGCTCTTTCGGACAGCCTCCGCCAAATCACGCACCCGGTCCAGCACAGCCGGCACCGTGGCCGGCGTGGCGCGGCCCTGCGGGTCGAGGCTGGCGACCAGCCCCTCGATCAAGGCGGAGGCGACCACCGCGCCATCGGCGATGCGGGACGCCTCGGCCGCCTGTTCCGGCGACCGCACGCCGAAGCCGATGGCGATGGGCAGGTCGGTGAACTTGCGGATGCGCGGAATGGCGGCGGCCAGATCGGCCGTGCTGGCGCTGCGCGTGCCGGTGATGCCGGTGATCGCCACGTAATAGACGAAGCCGGTGGTGGCGGAGAGCACCTTGGGCAGCCGCGCCTCATCGGTCGTCGGCGCCACCAGGCGGATCAGATCGAGGCCGTTGGCCGTCGCTGCGGGCTGCAACTCATCGGCTTCCTCGGGCGGCACATCCACCACGATCAGCCCATCCACGCCCGCCTCGGACGCTTCGGCGCAGAAGCGGGGCACGCCATAGGACAGGATCGGGTTGAAATAGCCCATCAGGATGACCGGCGTTTCCCGATCCCCCTGGCGGAATTCGCGCACCATGCCGAGCGCGCCGGCCAGCGTGGCGCCGGCCTTCAGCCCGCGCTGCCCGGCCTTCTGGACCGTCGGCCCATCCGCCATCGGGTCGGTGAAGGGCACGCCGATCTCGATCAGATCGGCGCCGGCCGCCGGCATGCCGCGCAGGATCGCCATGGCGGTCTCGCGGTCCGGATCGAACGCCTCCAGGAACGGAATCAGGGCGCCGCGGCCCTGGGCCTTGAGGGCTGCGAAGCGGGTGGCAATGCGCGACATGTCAGATCTTCTCGCCCAGGTGCCGCGCCACGGTGAAGATATCCTTATCCCCACGGCCGCACAGATTCATCAGGATGATTTTGTCCGCCGGCATCTTGGGCGCCATTTTCATGACTTCGGCCAGCGCATGCGCGGGCTCAAGCGCCGGGATGATACCTTCCTGGCGGGAGCAGAGCTGAAAAGCTTCCAGCGCCTCGTCATCCGTCACGCCGCAATACTGCACGCGGCCCAGCTCATGCAGCCAGGAATGCTCGGGCCCGACGCCGGGATAGTCGAGGCCGGCGGAGATGGAATGCGCCTCCGTGATCTGGCCGTCGCCATCCTGCAGCAGGTAGGTGAGGTTGCCGTGCAGCACGCCCGGCCGGCCGCGCGACAGGGCAGCGGCATGTTCGCCGGAATCGAGGCCCCGCCCCGCGGCTTCCACGCCGACCATGGCGACGGAGGGATCGTCCAGGAAGGGGTAGAACAGCCCCATGGCGTTGGAGCCACCGCCAACGGCAGCCACCAGCACATCCGGCAGGCGCCCCTCGGCTTCCTGCATCTGGGCGCGCGCCTCGATGCCGATCACGCTCTGGAAATCGCGCACCATGGCAGGGTAGGGGTGCGGGCCGGCAACGGTGCCGATGCAGTAATAGGTGTCGTGGACATTCGCGACCCAGTCGCGCAGCCCTTCGTTCATCGCATCCTTCAGCGTCGCGGCGCCGGAGGTCACGGGCACCACCTCCGCGCCCAGCAGCTTCATGCGGAAGACGTTGGGCTGCTGCCGTTCCACGTCAGTGGCGCCCATATAGACCACGCAGGGCAGGTCCATCAGCGCGCAGGCGGTGGCGGTGGCCACGCCGTGCTGGCCGGCGCCGGTCTCCGCGATGATGCGCGTCTTGCCCATCTTCTTGGCGAGCAGGATCTGGCCGAGCACCGCGTTGATCTTGTGCGCGCCGGTGTGGTTCAGCTCGTCGCGCTTGAAATAGACCTTGGCGCCCATGCCGGGTGCCGCGTCCTTGCGCAGATGGGCCGTCAGGCGCTCCGCGAACCAGAGCGGGCTGGGGCGGCCGACATAATGGGTCAGCAGGCGGCGCCATTCGGCCTGGAAGGCGGCGTCGGTCTTGCTGGCCTCATAGGCGGCCTCGACCTCCAGGATCAGCGGCATCAGGGTTTCGGCGACGAAGCGGCCACCGAAATTGCCGAAGCGGCCACGCGCATCCGGGCCTTGGCGGAAGGAATTGGGCAGGGCTTGGGTCACGGGCACATTCCTGGACGTCAGGCGGGTCTTTAGCTCAGCCGGCGCGGCGGGTCACGCCATGCAGGTCGGCCCAGACCCGGGCGGTTTCCGCGATGGCGACATCGCCATGCCAGCCGATCTGGCTTGTGCCCGGCTTGGCGCCCGTGGCGGCGTAGAAGGCGCGGGCGCGCAGATTGCCATCCAGCGCCCAGGCGCCGGCATCGGCATGGCCCGCTTGCAGCAGCACCTCCGCCCCCGCCGCCAGCAGCGCCCGGCCCAGCCCACGCCCCTGGGCGCGGCGCAGCAGATACAGGCCGGAAACCTCGCCGGAGGCGCCGAGCGCCGGATCCCGCGCGGCGCAGACGGAGATGAAGCCCAGTATGGCGCCCGCCTCCTCCGCCACCAGGGTCCCGCCCGGCAACAGCGGCGTTGCCAGATTGCGCGCCCAGGCGGCGCGGCGGCGGGCGGGATCGGTCATCTCGGTGAGCAATTCGTCCGGCACCAGGCCAGGATAGGTCTCGGTCCAGGCCTCGGCATGCATCTCGCCGATCGCCGGTGCATCCGCCAGGGTGGCGGGTCGGATCACGCGGCCTTCGCGGCGGCCACGAAGGCGGCGATGCGCGCCGGGTCCTTGACCCCGCGCGAGGCCTCGACGCCGGAGGAGACATCGACGCCCGGTGCGCCGCTGGCAGCGATGGCCTGCGCCACATTGCCCGGCGTCAGCCCGCCCGCCAGAAGCCAGGGGCGCGGGATCGTGCGGCCGGCGGTCAGCGTCCAGTCGAAGGGCGCGGCATTGCCGCCAGGCCGCGACGCGCCGGGCGGCGCCTTGGCATCCAGCAGAAAGTAATCCACGGCCGGGGCGTAATCCTCCAGCGCATCCAGGTCAGCCGCCTGCGCGATGCCCAGCGCCTTCATCACCGGCCGCCCGCATTTCTGGCGGATTTCGGCGCAGCGTGCGGGGGATTCCTCGCCGTGCAATTGGATCACGTCCAGCGGCAGCGCCGCCAGGACCTCCACCAGAAGATCATCAGTCGGATCGACGAACAGCCCGACCCGCGCCGGCCCACCCGGCACGGCGGCGGAGAGCGCCGCCGCCCGCGCCGGCGTCACCGCGCGAGGCGAGGGTGGAAAGAAGACAAGCCCACAAAAATCGGCGCCGGCGTCGCGCGTCGCGCGCAGCCCGGCCTCATCCGAAATGCCGCAGATTTTCACCAGCATCAGTTCACCCGCAGCGCCTGGGCGATGGCCCAGGCCGCCTCCGCCGGATCGGCCGCCTGGGTGATCGGCCGTCCGACCACGATCCAGTCCGCGCCGTCCCGCGCCACCTGTTCCGGCGTTGCGGTGCGCGCCTGATCATCCGCCGCGCTGCCGGCCGGCCGCACGCCGGGCACCACCAGCACCGGCAATTCGCCCAGCGCATCTCGGATCGGCGCCACTTCCCGCGGCGAGCAGACCAGCCCATCGGCGCCGGCCGCCATGGCCAGACGCGCCAGCCGCAGCACCTGCTGCACCGGGCCGCCGGACACGCCGGTATCGGACAGCGTCGCGGCGTCGATGCTGGTCAGCACCGTCACCGCCAGGATGCGCGGCCGCGCCATGCCGGGCTGGCCCTTCACCGCCGCTTCCGCCGCCTGGCGCGCGGCAGCCACCATGGCCGGGCCACCGGCGGCGTGGATGGTGATCCAGGCCGGGCCGAGCGGTGCCAGGGACCGCACCGCGCCGGCCACCGTGTTCGGAATGTCGTGCAGCTTCACGTCGAGGAAGACCGGCCGCCGGGTGGCGATGCGGCGCACCGCTTCCCCGCCCTCGGCCGAGAACAGCTCCAGCCCCACCTTCAGCAGCCCGGCATGCGGCGCCACCGCATCCGCCCAGGTCTCTGCCGTGGACAGATCCGGCGCATCGAGCGCCACGCAGAGCCCGCAGCGGCGCATTCTCAGTGCCCGGCTGGCAAGGTGAGGGTCATGGGTGCCGGCGCGCCGGCATGCCGCGCCTGCGCTTCCTTCGCCTTCATCACGGCCAGTTCCGCTTCCACCAGCTTGGCGGCGGCGGCCACGTCCCGCGCCCTGCGGCGGGCGGGCAGGCCGGCGGCCCAGGCCAGCACGGCGCCGACCAGGAAGCCGACGCCGGACAGGATCAGCACCGCCACGCCCAGCGGCGCCGCCCAGGCGAGGTCGAAGGGCCAAAGACGCAGCTGCACCTCCTGCATGTTCGACAGCGCGAACAGCGCGAGGAGGATGAGCAGCGGCAGGAACAGCAGCCAGCGCATGGGGGGCCTCTCCGATCTTCGCGCCTGTCCTACAGCCCCGCGTTCCCGGTGTCACATCACCGGCGCGATGTCCGGTCGCCGAGGTGGCGGAGGGCTCAGCGGCTGCTGACGCCCTCGGCCTTGGCGCGGGGGCGGCGGGGCGGGTCCTGCAACGGGCCGCCATTCACCCTCTCCCGCAACTCCTTGCCCGGCTTGAAATAGGGCACCGCCTTGCCGTCCACCGACACGGCCGTGCCGGTGCGCGGGTTGCGGCCGGTGCGGGGTTCGCGGCGCTTGGTGGAAAAGGCGCCAAAGCCGCGCAGCTCCACCCTGTCGCCGCGCGCCAGGGCGCCGATGATCTCGTCGAAGATGGTGGTGACGATCAGCTCCACATCCAACTGCCGCAGATGCGGGTTGGCCGCAGCAAGCTGCGCGATCAGTTCCGACCTGGTCATCCTGCCCCCCGGCACCCCCAACCCCGGGCGCGCCGGCCCGAAGGGGTCGGCGGACTGCCCGGGACGTCTTGATGTCTCAAAGCGAAGGCTGCCAAAGCGCGCGCACGCGGTCAACGCCAACCCATTCATTCGCAAAGCTTTTTGTCACGAAGCCCAGAACGGCACCGAAAGTCCGTTCCGCCAGTCCACGAATCTCGACATCCCGTGCCGGCAGGCTGGCCGGAACCTCCCGCGTCTCGGCCAGCCAGGCGCGTGCCTCGGCCTCCCCGCCAATCGCATCCACCAGGCCCAGCGCCAGCGCCTCCCGCCCCGTGAAGACGCGGCCATCGGCCAATTCGCGCACCCGGGCGGGGTCCATCGAACGGCCTTCCGCGACCATGGTGATGAATTGCGTGTGCAGATCACTGACCACGCGGGCCAGTTCGGCGCGGCCTTCCTCGGTCAGCGGCCGGAACGGGCTGGGCTGGTCCTTGAAGGGGCCGGAGGCTACCGTTTCCGGCCGCACGCCGAGCCAGGCCAGCAGGCCGGAGGCATCGAAGCTTTGCAGAATGACACCGATGGAGCCGGTGACGGTTGCCTGACGGGCAAAAATCCGCTGCGCCGGCAGCGCCACCATATAGCCGGCGGAGGCCGCGGTGCCGGCCATCACCGCCACCACCGGCTTGTCGGCCGCCATCCGGGTCAGCGCCGCATGCAGCGACTCGCCGCCCGCCACGCTGCCGCCAGGGCTGTCGATCGTCACCACCACGGCGCGCACCGCATCGTCCCGCCGCAGCCGGTCCAGCTCCTCGATCAGCTTGCGGTCGTCGCCGATGAAGCCGGAGATGTTCAGCCGCGCGACATGGGCGCGGCCCGGCAGCAGCCCGGCCCCACGGTCATCCGCCAGTGTGAATGCCAGCACCACGGCGGCCACCGCCAGCACGGCGGCGGCGCGCCACAGGGAAAGCCGGCGCTTCAGGCGGCGGCGGTCGAACAGAAGGTCGGCATCGAGGGACATGATACGATCACTTGGTGCGGCGCTGGCGTGGGGCCAGGGCCTGATGGGGCCGGGTGGGCAGCCTATATCCGGCTGCCCAGATACCAGATCCACAGCGGCAGCGTGATGATGGACAGCACATGCTCGCTGGTCGTGATCGCGGCCATCAGCGGCGCGTCGCCGCCCATGGCCCGCGCCATCACATAGCTGGTGGCCGCGGTGGGCAGGGCCATCAGCATCACCGCGATGGCGGTGGGCAGCGGCCCTAGCCCCAGCGCGGTGGCGAGCCCCAGTGTCATCAGCGGCACCACCCCCAGCTTGAGCACAGCTGTCAGCGCCTGGGTCAGCGGCCGGTCGCCCAGGCCCCGCAGGGTCAGCGCCGCGCCGACGCAAAGCAGGCCGAGCGCCACCGAAGCCTGGCCCAGCGCCCGCACCATCGGACTGATCCCGGCCGGCAACCCGCCCGCGAAGGACAGCAGAAAGCCCAGGGCGCAGGCCAGGATCAGCGGATTCAGCACCACCTGGCGCAGCAGCCGCAGCGGCCGCATGCGGGATTCGCCACCCAGCGCGAAGGCCAGGGTGGAGATCACCTGCACCATGGGCACGATGAAGCCCGTGCAGATGGCGCAGAGCGCGATGCCCGGCGCGCCCCAGATCGCCCCGCCAATGGCGAAGCCCATCAGGTTGTTGAAGCGGATGCCGCCCTGCAAAATGGAGGTCATGGCCGCATGGCGCGCGCCGAGCATCCTCGACAGCAGCAGCGCCAGCCCCGTGCCGGCCAGCAGCGCCCCCCAGATGGTGCCCGCCAACCCACCCACCGGCAGTTCCGCCAGCCGCATGCCGGACAGGGCGTTGACGATCAGGCTGGGCAGCAGCACCCAGAAGACCAGCTTCTCGATCCCCGCCCAGATCGCATCGTCCCGCAGCAACTGCCGGCGCAGCAGCGCGCCAAGCCCGAGCAGGCCGAAGATCGGCACGAAGGCATCCAGCCAGTGGGTGATCATTGTGCTGCCCTCAAGCGCCGGGCGCGGCCTACGGCCGCTTGGCCACGCGCCACCTGGCGCGGCGGCCATTCGGCCGCTCGGCCGGCGGTGAAAGCCGGCCGCAGTGCGGCGCCAACTGTGGTCATACGCTGATCGCCCTGCCTGCCCTGCTGCGCTGCATCATCCTGGCCGACCGCTCAGCGCCGCGCCACCGCCACCACGTAGCGGCAGGGCTGCGTGGCGGAGGGGTTTTCATAGGCGCAATCGGCGGGCGGCCCGAGCGCGAGGCAGTCGCCGGGTTCCAGCCGGTGGGTCCGCGCGCCCTCATGAAACAGCAGCTCCCCCTCCAGCAGCCAGATGCAGCGCCCGTCGAGCAGGGCATAGGAGGCGGCGGGATAGGGCACCCGCGCCCCTGGCGGCAGCTCGACATGCACAAGCTCCGGATTGGCACCGGGGGGCGAGACCATGCGGCGCAGATAGCCGGTGCCGGGATCGCGCCACAGCGCCTGTTCCGCCGCCCGCACCACCACCCCGCCCGGCGCCGAGGCCTCCGCCCGCGCCAGCAGGGCGGAGACGGTCAGGCCGAAGGGGCCGGAGAGGCGGCCGAGCAAAGCCGCCGTCGGGCTCGCCTCCCCGCGCTCCACCTTGCTGATCATGGCGCGGGAGACACCGGACCTTTCGGCCAGCTCGGCGATCGACCAGCCCCGCGCCTCCCGCTCCGTCTTCAGGCGGGCGGCGAGCTGTCGGGAGGCGTCATCGGCCGGCGTCGCGGTATCGTCTTGCATGGTGGATTTCCGTCTACCATAGTTTCATCTCGCCGCACGAGAGGCCCGCCGCATGGATGACCGCATGCCCGCACCACCCGGCCACAATGGTGGACCGCCGCTGGAGGAGCCGGATCCCGAGGAAGGCTGGCGGCTGCATTGCTGGCGCCAGGCCCATCGCAAAGCCTGGCGCAACCCGGGGCGGGAGGTGGTGCTGCGTCGGCTGGCGCGGGCCGAGGAGCTCGGCATGAGCTACCGGGACTACACCTTGGAAATCCTGGAACGCGGTCGTTACCTGTAGAAAGGCGTCACAGCCCCGATGGCGCAGCCGGCTCCGCCGAGGCGGGCGCTGACTCGGCAGGATCGGCGGTCACGGGGATGGCGCCAGGCGGGGTGCCGCGGGCGATGTCGCGCAGGCAGGCGGCCTCGCTACGTCGGGCCGTGCCGATGGCGCGGGCCGCGGCGAAAGCCACGCGCAGCCCGCCGTCCCGCCCCGGATCGCGATAAAACACCAAGTCCAGATGGCATTGCGGACCCTGGTAGTGCCAGATCTCCGCCCCCTCCTCCTCCCGCCGCAGGCGCGGATTGCCGAACCAGCCGGTGATGCTGGCCGGAGGGTGCCCCACAAGCTGGCCTGCCATGCCGGGCGGCGCGCCAGGGATACGAGGGGCGGGGCGGGGCGGCGGTGGCACGGCCGGGGCGACCGAGCCCTCCCCGCCCGCAGCGGCGGGGCGCGGCGCGATGCCGGCCAGGCTGGCCTGATGCGAGGCCAGCGCCTCCTGCAACACCACAACCGGATCGACCTGATCCGGCTGGGTGCAGGCGGCGAGCAGCGGCAGCAGCAGAACCAGGCGGCGCATCCTGCGGCGCGGTGCCATGCGGTGGCGATCGGTCACCCGGCCGCCATCGCGATGCACGTCAGCCTTCGGCGTAGGCGCGGGGCGCCGGGCCGGCGGGCACCTGGCCTTCACCCAGCATTTCCATCTTGCCGGTGATCTGGCCGCCATCCTCGACCATCAGGCGGCGGCACCGTGCCGTGCCGATGACGCGGCCGGTGCCTCGGATCACCAGCTGGCCGCGCGCGGTCAGCGTGCCGTCGAACACGCCGGCAACCTCGGCATCCTCGACCTGGACCTCGCCCTTGAAGACGCCGGTCTGGCTGATCGACAGCTCGGTCGCCTGGATCATCTGGCTCTCGACCGTGCCTTCCACCACCAGGCGCTCGGCATCGGCCACCGTGCCCTGCAGGCTGATGCCGCGGCCCACCACCAGCGTGCGGCGGTCCGGCGTCTGAGCCCTGGGGGACGGCATGGTCGGAGAGCCCGGCATCTGGCCCGGCTGACCCCCCATCTGGCCGCCCATCTGCGGCGGGCGCGGCGGGATGGCGGTGCCGGCGGGCGGCGTCGGACCACCCGGCATGGTGGGCGACGGCGGCTTGGGGGCGAGGCTCATGGTCGAGGCATCCCTGGAAGGTCGGAGTGAGGACGCGCCCAGATCCGGGTCGCGGCTGGTTGGTACCGTGGTGGACTGGTCGGGGTTGGGCTCGGCCGGTTTTTCTTCCCGGCGACGGCCGAAGACATTCATCATCGTCCCCCTATCAAACTGTCGTGGCTGCCTGCCCGGGCGGTCCGTCGCGTCGCGCGGCGACCCTCACGGGCAGGACACCAGGCCGCGTCCCTGTCGCATGCCGGCAGGTACCGCCTGGCTTTGCATCAAGGCGCGGCACGGCGCTCCGTGCTGCCTCCTCGGCTAACACGCCCCGCCGCCGAGAGACAACGGCGGGGCGGGCCGCTTCGGCAATTCTTGCCGAACCATCCACCGGAAATTCCAACCGTAAGGTTTCGCCCACGGAGGGAATGGCCCCCCGGCCTGAGTCATCTCAGGCGATGCAGCAGATGCGTCATCGCCGCGGTGCCGAGCACCGGGACCAGCAGGTTCAGCACCGGCACCGCCGCCAGCAGCGCCAGCACACCGCCCAGGGCCCAGATCCGGCCACGATGCCGCCGGCGCAGCGCTTCCGCCGCGTCGCGGCCCATGCGGCGCAGGGCCACGCCCTCGAACAGCCCCTGGCCCAGGCCGATCGCGGCGACCACCCAGAGCAGCAGCACGCCCACCACCGGCAGCAACAGCGACAAGGGCAGCAGGATGAGCGTCAGCGCGCCCAGCTTGGCGGCCAGCACCAACGCCCCCCAGGCCTGCGCCGCCGCGCTGGCGCCGCGCGGCGGCGGCAGTTCCGGATAATGCCGCGCCTCCACCGCCGCGGCGACGCCATCCAGGAACTGGCCGGCGACGGCCAGCAGCAGCGGGATGAACAGCCACCAGGCGGCGAAGACCACCAGGACCGCCCCGGCGGTGGCCGCCGCCGTGGCAAGCCACCCCTCCCCGCCCGCCAGGGCGCCAAGACCCCAGGCGGATAACAGGCCAAGCCCCAGAAGTCCCAGCAGGGCCCCCAGCGCGCCAAGCCATAACGGCCGACGGAAGGCCGGGTCGGGGATCTGGCGCAGCGCCAGCAGCAGGGGGGTCAGCATGGCGGCCCAGATGGCCCGGCCGAGGCGCAGGGCCAAGCCAGGCGCCGGTCACATGACCTTGCAGCCGTACTGCCTCCAGGCCTTGCGGCCGTACTGCCTCCAGGCCTTGCGGCCTGGGGGCCGCTGGCGCAAACCACGCGCCGCACCTGACGCCGAGGCCCGAACCGCGATGACCGACGCCCCCCCGCCCAAGCTCGACCTGCTCGGAATCGGCAATGCCATCGTCGATGTGCTGGCCCGCGCCGAGGACAGCTTCCTCGATGCCCAGGGCATGGCCAAGGGCGGCATGGCGCTGATCGACACCGCCTCAGCCGAGCGCATCTACGCCGCCATGGGTCCGGGCGTGGAGGGCAGCGGCGGGTCTGCCGCCAATACCTGCGCGGTGGCCGCGGCGCTCGGCGCCCGCGTCGGCTTCCTCGGCAAGGTCGCGGCGGATGAGCTGGGGAAGGTCTTCGGGCACGACATCCAGGCCGCCGGCGTGCGCTTCCCCACCACGCCCCTGTCCGGCGGCGCGCCGACCGCGCGCTGCCTGATCCTGGTGACGCCGGACGGCCAGCGCACCATGAACACCTATCTGGGCGCCTGCGTCGCCTTCGGCCCGGACGATGTGTCGGAGGCGGAGGTGGCCTCCGCCGCCGTCACCTATCTCGAGGGCTATCTGTTCGACCCACCCGAGGCCAAGGCCGCCTTCTTCAAGGCCTCCAAGGCCGCGCATGCGGCCGGCCGGAAAATCGCGCTCACCCTCTCCGACCCCTTTTGCGTCGGGCGCCACCGCGCCGCCTTCCAGGATTTCGTGAAGAACGAGACCGACATCCTCTTCGCCAATGAGGCCGAGATCCTGTCGCTCTATGAGACCGACGACCTCTCGGCGGCGATCGCCAAGGTTCGGAAGGAGGTCTCCCTGGCGGCCATCACCCTGTCCGAAAAGGGCAGCCTGGTGGTCGCGGGCGATCAGGAATGGCGGGTCGCGGCGGTGCCGACCCAGGTGGTGGACACCACCGGCGCGGGCGATGCCTATGCCGCCGGCTTCCTGGCGGCGCTCGCCCAGGGCAAGCCCATGGCCGAATGCGGCCGCTGGGGATCGGTGGCGGCGGCGGAGGTGATCAGCCATTTCGGCGCCCGCCCGCAGGCCGATCTGAAGGCGCTGGTTTCCGGCTGAGCGCCGGAAACTTTCGCCAGATCAAGACGTTGCGCCGCCTGGAACCACAGGCGGCGGGCGGCGTTGGAATCGCCAACGGGCCAATTCAGGCCCAGGAAAGGAGGTTCCATGCGTATCCGTCCCACTCTCACCGTCGCCACGGTTCTGGCTCTGCCCTTCGCCTTGGCTGGTCTGGCCAATGCCCAGGGGATGAGCCCCACGCAGGGCGCCGCCTCGCGGCATGCAACGCCCAGCCACAGCATGGCCAGCCCCAGCCCGGTCGCCGCCGACCAGGCCGAGACGTTCCTGCGCCAGGCGCGGGAATCACTCGCCGCCGGCCGCATCGCCCAGGCGCGCGAAAACCTGGAACAGGCCGAGACGCGCATCCTGACCCGTTCCGTGATGCCCGATCTCGCCAGCACGCCCGCCAGCTCCGGCGCCATCAGCGAGATCGGCGCGGCGCGGGATGCTCTGAACCGGCGTGACCGGGCGGAGGTCAACCGCCGCATCGACCAGGCCATGGCTGCCCTGAGCGCCCCGAGCCCGGCGGCCGAGAGCACCGGCGCGGTGATGAACCGTGGCGCCATGGTGCCCGACAGCATGACCGGCACGGGCACCGCCACGCCGCCGGCGATGAGCGGCGGCGCGCCCCGGAACCTTGGCCCGGCCCCGGCGCCGATGTTCACGCCGGGCCCGATGCCGGCGCCGAGCACCCGATAAGCCCCTCCAGGCAGCCCCGCCCAGGAAGCGGGGCTGCCTTCCGGGCCGGCAATGCGCTTCGTGCTCGCTTTTTGCCCGCTTCCGCCCTATGTGTGCGCCGCATCAATGCCAATGGCCCAGCGTGGTGCCTGGATGATCGTCGTCAGACGGTCATGCCCGGGGCGGCGGGGGTCGGCGCGAAGGGTCCTTTTCGGATTCCTCGCTGAAACTCTTGTTGCCGGAACCCGGACAGAACCATGGATATTCGCAACGTCGCGATCATCGCCCACGTCGACCACGGCAAGACCACGCTCGTCGACAACCTTCTGAAGCAGGCCGGTGCGTTCCGCACCAACCAGGTCGTGGCCGAACGCGCCATGGACCGCAACGACCTGGAACGCGAACGGGGCATCACCATCCTCGCCAAGTCCACCGCGGTCGAGTGGAAGGGCGTGAAGATCAACATCGTCGACACCCCCGGCCACGCCGACTTCGGCGGCGAGGTGGAGCGCATCCTCTCGATGGTCGACGGCGCCGTGGTGCTGGTCGATGCCGCCGAGGGCGTGCTGCCGCAGACGAAGTTCGTGCTGACCAAGGCGCTGGCCCGTGGCATCCGCCCGATGGTCGTCGTCAACAAGGTGGACCGCCAGGACGCACGCCCTGACGAAGTCCATAACGAGATGTTCGACCTGTTCGCGGCGCTCGGCGCCGACGACAACCAGCTCGACTTCCCGATGCTCTTCGCCTCCGGCCGCCAGGGCTGGGCCGATGCGACGATGGACGGTCCGCGCAAGGACCTGTCGGCGATGTTCGACCTGATCCTGTCGCATGTGCCGGCGCCGGGCCTCGACCCGAACCTGCCCTTCGCCATGAACGCCGCGATCCTGGAGGCCGACAACTTCCTCGGCCGCATCCTGACCGGCCGCATCGAGCAGGGCACCGCCCGGCTGAACATGCCGGTGAAGGTGCTGCGCCGCGACGGTTCCGTGGTGGAAACCGGCCGCCTGACCAAGCTGATGACCTTCAGCGGCTTGGACCGCGTGGTGGTGGACACGGCCTATGCCGGCGACATCATCGCCATCGCCGGCCTGTCCAACGGCACCATCCCGGACACCATCTGCGATCCGTCCGTGGCCGAGCCGCTGCCGGCCATCCCGGTCGACCCGCCGACCCTGTCCATGACCTTCCGCATCAATGACGGCCCGCTCGGCGGCCGCGAGGGCAAGAAGGTCACCTCCCGCCAGATCCGCGACCGCCTGTTCAAGGAGGCCGAGGGCAATGTTGCGATCTCCATCAAGGTGTCCGAGGAAGTCGACGCCTTCGAGGTGGCCGGCCGCGGCGAACTCCAGCTCGGCGTGCTGATCGAGCAGATGCGCCGCGAGGGCTTCGAGCTGACCATCGGCCGCCCGCGCGTGCTGATGCGCGAGAATGCCGAGACCGGCGAGCGCGAGGAGCCGTTCGAGGAATGCCTGGTCGACGTCGACGAGGAATATTCGGGCGTGGTCGTCCAGAAGCTGTCCCTGCGTAAGGGCCAGATGCAGGACATGCGGCCCTCCGGCGGTGGCAAGCAGCGCCTGACCTTCCTGATCCCGTCGCGCGGCCTGATCGGCTATCACGGCGAGTTCCTGACGGACACGCGCGGCACCGGCATCATGAACCGCATCTTCGCGGGTTATCAGCCCTGGGCCGGCCCGATCGAGGGTCGCCGTAACGGTTCGCTGATCTCCAACTCCGATGGCGAGGCGATCCAGTATTCGCTGTTCTCGCTGCAGGAGCGGGGCACGCTGTTCGTCGATCCGGGCGTGAAGGTCTATGTCGGCATGATCCTGGGCGAGCACAGCCGGGACAACGACCTGGACGTGAACCCGATCAAGGAAAAGAAGCTGACCAACATCCGTGCCGCCGGCAAGGATGAGGCGCTTCTGCTGGTGCCGCCGCGCCGGATGAGCCTGGAACAGGCCATCGCCTATATCGAGGAAGACGAACTGGTGGAGGTGACGCCGACGGCCGTCCGCCTGCGCAAGCGCTACCTCGACCCGCATGAGCGCAAGAAGAACGCCCGGAAGTCGGAGAGCGAAGCGGCGTAAGCCGTTCGCGAACGTCTTTCAGTAGCCTTGCAAGGCCCATCCGCCACCGCGGATGGGCCTTTTGCTTTGGGGTCGAATGGTCAGGCGCAGCCTATCGCCGCTATCGGAACGGCCTGCCTGCCGGCCGCGCCAGCCCGGGCCTAGCTTCCCGCCACGATATTCGGGCAGGGGCCAGGACCATGGGCGTGAATCAGGGTGGATCAAGCGGGCGGCGGCGGGTCGGCAATCTGCCGAACTGGCGCGAAATGGCGCAGCATTGGGGCAAGGCCGGCCCGGCCCATGCGGCGCGGCCGCGCAGCCCGCGCCCGGCGCGACCCCCGGCGCCGCCGGAGGCCTGCGCGAGTTGGAGCCCGATGGATGGTGATGCCATGTTCAAGGGCGCGCCGGGGATGGACGTGCTGGCGCTGCGCCATGTCAGCCTTTCCCAGCTCGTCTACGCCATCAATATCCTGGAACCCGGCCTGTCCCTGCATCTCGACCAGGATGGCGGGATCGGCTTCCTCAACCGGATGGGGGAGGCGACGCCATTCAGCGGCGACCTCACGCTGAACGACTCGACGCTGCGCTTCCATAGCGTGTCGAAGCTTCTACTGGGATAAGGTTTCGCCCCCTTGGCCCCTTGGGCCGGGCAGAAGGCCCCGCGGCGCACCGCCGGAGGAGGTCCGGTGAAGGTGGTAGTGCGGCGCGCCGCAGGGGAACGGCTGAGCGGCGGGGGGCGCCACTCAGCCTCAATTGGTGAGAGTACACGGCGTGTCCCGCACCACCAAAAGGATTTCGGTCAAACGGCATGCGAGCCAGTCGTTGCACCCATGCCACGGACGCGACCCCCTTTGCACCGGGGCGTGAATCTGCGCCAAACTGCTCAACCGCAACGGTCGGATTTATCCATGCGTCCCCAGAGACTGCGCCTTGATACCCGCGGCCGGGTGCTGCTGACCCCGGCACTGCGCGACGCCACCGGGCTGGTGCCCGGCGTGAAGCTGATGGTGACGGTCGAGGATGACACGTTGCATGTGCAGCCGGGGGAAGGGGTGGCGGGCCGGGTGCCGACGCTGGATCGCAAGGGAAGGCTGACCCTGCCGGGTTCGCTGCGCAAATCCCTCGGCCTTCTGCCCGGCGCCACGCTGCTGATGAAGGTGGAGGCACCGGGCCTGCGGCTGGTGGCGCCCGGCCATCTGCTCGCCCGGCTGCGCGCCGCGCGGCAGGCGCTGAACGCGGCCTTGAATGAAAGCTAGCGCTTGCGGACGAATTCCGTCCGCAGCACCAGGCCCTTGATGCTGTCGTGACGACAGTCGATTTCCTCGGGATTGTCGGTCAGCCGGATGCTGCGGATGACGGTGCCCTGCTTCAGGGTCTGATTCGCGCCCTTCACCTTCAGATCCTTGATGAGGGTCACAGAATCCCCATCGGCCAGCACATTCCCGGCAGCGTCGACCACCTTGGCCGAGACCGCCTCCGCGGGGGCGGCGATCTCGCTGGCCGGGCGCCATTCGCCGGAGGCCTCGTCAAAGACATAGGCATCGTTCGTATCGGCCATGGTCGCCTGGTCTCCGGAAGGTGTGGCGTTCTCCGGCACGGCGGGGATCTCGGCAAGAGGTGGCGGGTTCCACCGCCCCCGCCGCCCCTGTAAGCAGCGAATTGGCGAGAGGAGTCCCGCTTGGCCAATCTGTTCCGCGACCGCCGCTTCCTGGTCCTGCTCGCGCTCGGCTTTTCCGCCGGCGTGCCGCTGCCCCTCACCGCCTTCACCCTGCGGCAGTGGTTTTCCGAATCCGGCATCTCGCTCACCGCCATCGGGCTGACGGCGCTGATCGGGCTCGCCTATGCCTTCAAGTTCCTCTGGTCCCCGGTGCTGGACCATGCGGCGCCGCCGGCCTTCGGCTGGCTCGGCCGGCGGCGCGGCTGGCTGGCGACGATCCAGCCGGTGCTGGCGGCGGCCATCCTCGGCCTCGGCTTCACCAATCCGGTGACGGCGGCGGAGGTGACGGTGATGGTGGCCGTGCTGGTCGCCTTCCTCTCGGCCAGCCAGGACATCGTGGTCGATGCCTATCGCATCGAGGTGCTGGAGGAGAGCAACCAGGGCTATGGCCTGGCCTGCTACATCTGGGGCTATCGCGGCGCCCTGCTCGCGGCCAATGCCGGGGCGCTGGCGATCGCCGAATTCGCCGGCTGGACCGCCGCCTTCGCCTATTGCGCCGCGCTGATCGGTGTCGGCTTCCTCGCCGTGCTGCTGGGGCCGGAGCCTGCGGCACCGCCGGTGGAGGTGCTGCCCTGGGCGCGCCGGCTGAAGCTCGCGGTGGTCGATCCCTTCGTCGATTTCATGGGCCGCCGCTACTGGGTGGCGATCCTGGCCTTCGTCGCCCTGTTCAAGCTGGGCGAGGCCCTGGCCGGCATCATGACCGCGCCCTTCTACCGCTCGCTCGGCTTCTCCCGACTGGAAGTGGCCGCGGTCGGCAGCGTCTTCGGCCTGTTCATGACGCTGGGCGGAGCGCTGGCGGGCGGCTGGGTGGTGGCGAAGCTGGGCACGGCGCGGGCACTGGTGGTGACCGGGCTGCTGCAGATGCTGTCCAACCTGATGTATGTGGCCCTGGCGCAGACCGGCTATTCCATGCCGATGCTCTGGACCCAGGTCGGGGTGGAGAATTTCACGGATGGCCTCGCCGACGCGGCCTTCGTCACCTACCTCTCCGCGCTGACCAGCCGGTCCTTCACCGCGACGCAATATGCGCTGCTGTCCTCGCTCGCCGCGGTGCCGCTGCGCACCCTGGGGGCGAGCAGCGGCTGGCTGGCGGAGGGGCTGGGCTGGTCCTGGTTCTTTGCCCTGACCACCCTGGCGGCGCTGCCCGCCATGGCGATCATGCTGTTCCTCCTCAAGCGGTTGCCGCCGCCCGCCCCACCCGTGGTCCAACCCGCGAGAGACCTTCCCGGATGACGAGCCCCTATTTCCTGACGCCGCTGCTGCTGGTGTTCTCCAACGTCTTGATGACCTTCGCCTGGTACGGCCATCTCAAGCAGCCCTCCTGGCCGCTGTGGTTGGCCGTGCTGGCCAGCTGGGGCATCGCCTTCTTCGAATACTGCTTTGCCGTGCCCGCCAACCGCATCGGCTACGGCACCTTCACGGGCCAGCAGCTGAAGGTGATGCAGGAAGTCATCACCCTGGCGGTCTTCGCCGTGTTCAGCGTGATGTTTTTGGGTGAGCAGCTGCGCTGGACCTATTTCGCGGCGATGGGCTGCCTGGTCGCGGCGGTGGTCTTCATCTTCCTGCCGGTGGACTGACCGCCGCCCCGGTGGTCAGGCAGCCAGCACGGACTCCGCCAGTGCGACCCAGTAGCGGATGCCATGCGGAATGGCCGCGTCGCTGAAGTCATAGGCCGGATCGTGCAGGCCGGCCGTATCGCCGTTGCCGATGATCATGATGGCGCCGGGCCGCCGCTCGAGCATGTAGGCAAAATCCTCGGAAGCCATGCGCGGCTCGATATCCGGATTGACGGCGGGCTCGCCGGCAACCGACCGCGCCGCCGCGATCGCCAGTTCGGTTTCCGGGCCGTGGTTGAAGGTCACGGGATAGCCGCGGCTGTAGGAAAACGCCGTCGTCGCTCCGTGCGCCGCCGCGATGGAGGCTGCCATGGTGGCCAGCCGGCGCTCCGCGAAGGCGCGCACCTCGGGACGCAGCGTGCGGACGGTTCCCAGCAGCCTGACCGTGCCCGGGATGACGTTATGCGTGGTGCCGCCATGGATGGAGGCCACCGTGATGACGGCGGCCTGCAGGGGATTCGTCTCGCGCGAGACAAGCGACTGCACGCCGACCACCACATGCGCGGCCGCGACGACGGGGTCCACCGAAAGATGTGGCATCCCCGCATGGCTGCCGCGCCCCTGGACCACGATCTCGAAGGTATCGGCGGCGGCGAGCATGGCGCCCTTGCGGATGGCGAAGTGTCCGATGGGCAGATGCGGCTCATTGTGCAGGCCGAAGACCTGCTCGATGCCGAACTTCTCCATCATGCCGTCCTCCAGCATGGCCAGGGCGCCCGCGCCGCCCTCCTCCGCCGGCTGGAAGATGACGGCCACCGTCCCCGCGAAATTGCGTGTCGCGGCGAGATGCCGGGCCGCGCCCAGCAGCATGGCGGTGTGCCCGTCATGGCCGCAGGAATGCGCCTTGCCGGGCGTGCGCGAGGCCCAGGGCTTGCCGCTGCGCTCCAGGATCGGCAGCGCGTCCATATCCGCACGCAGGCCAATCACCGGCCCCTTGCCACCGGCGCCCTTGATGACAGCGACCACGCCAGCCTTGCCGATGCCCGTCTCAATGACATCGCAGCCGAAGGTCCTCAGCTTCTCGACGACGAAGTCCGCCGTCTGATGCACGTCGTAGAGAAGCTCCGGATTCTGATGCAGGTGGCGCCGCCATGCGACGACATCGGCCTGGGCAAGCTGCTTCGTGATCTGCATGTGCGTGAATCCTGTCGACGTTGGACGATCCGTGCCCGTCTGCTGGCGGGACGGAGCGCGAGGCTTGGCTTGAAGCGGCAGCGGGCGACGCGGCCGGTGCAGCGAGGGGGGGAGTCGAGGCCGGGGATGCGGCCGGAACGCCGCTCAGTCGGCCGCGCCGAGATCCCGGAGGAACTGCTGCAGGCAGTCGTTGAAGGCTGGCGTGTTCTGCAGGAAGGGCGCGTGACCGGCGCCAGGAAGGCGGATGCATTCGCGGCGCCACAGACGCGAGAAGGGAACGCCGTCGATGTAGTCCAGGTTGACGACAGGATCGTCCGCCCCGTTCACGACGGCGGTCGGGATACTGGTCGTGCTCACCACCTGTCGCTGATCGCTCTTCTCCCCGAAGCGCGCCTGGGAGAAGAGGGTGCGGCGGAACGCGCCATCGACCCGCATCGCCGCCTGTTTGAACAGCGGGCTTCCGGCCTGGCCGAACACCTTCTCGACAAACTGGCGCGCCTGTTCCCGCGTGAACTGGCCCTGGGCGGCCAGGCCCTTCAGCAGGCTTCCCTTGAACCCCCCCGCCATATCGGGCCCGACCGGCGGTGCGCCGGTGATGAACAGCCCGCGAAAGGCCGCCCCGCGGGACAGCATCTCCATGGCGATGTGGCCGCCCAACGACCATCCGAGCAGGACGGGACGCTCGACGTGCAACTTCTCCAGCAGTTCAAGCGCCGCCTCGGCAAGTCCCGGCAGGGGGTAGGTCCTGTCCTTGTCCGGTGCATCGCTTGATTCGCCGTGGCCGGGAAGGTCGAAGCTGATCAGCCGGTGCTGCGCGCCGATCTCCGATTCGAGCTGCATCCGGAAGACGCCGCGGCAGGAGGAGTTGCCGTGCAGCAGGACCACATCCGGCCCTCTCCCCTTGCTCATCTCCACGGCGATCGTGCCATGGGATGTCTCAACCTGGCGCACCACACTGCCTGTCATGACTTCTACCCGATCCTGCCATCAGGAGATCGGCGCCCGGTCTGGTGGCGCGATCTCCGGCCCGCAGAGACGGTACAGTCGCGTCAATGTCCGACTGTTTCAGCGCAGAGGCGTCCGGCTACGACTGAAGCCTGGGCCGTGGCACCCCTGTGGGACGCGGCCCGTAAAACTGTGGAGCCTCAGGAATCCAGCACGCCGTGCTGCCGCAAAAAACGCAGCAGCGGCAGCAGGGGCAGGCCCAGGATGGCGCTGTGTTCGCCCTCCACCTTGGCCATCAGCTGCACGCCCAGCCCCTCCAGCCGATAGGCACCGACCGAGGCCAGCAGAACCTCACCCTCCGCCGCCAGATACTGGTCGAGAAAATCCTCGGAAAAATCGCGCAGCGTCAGGCGCGGCGTGGTGACGTCCTGCCAGATCCGCTCCCCGCCGCGCCAGGCGACGGTCGCCGTCACCAGCTCATGCCGCCGGCCACGCAGTTCCAGCAATTGGCGGCGGGCCGCGGCCATGTCGACCGGCTTGTCGTACCAGCGCAGCACGCCGGCCTCATCGGCACAGACCAGAAGCTGGTCGCCGCCGATCACCAAAGCGTCGGGCCGCTTGCGGGCAACGCGCATGGCCTTGGCCTCGGCCAGGATCAGCGCGGCCTCGGCCGGCGGAATCCCTTCCGCCTGCGCGCCTTCCTTGATCGCCGCCTCATCCACCGCGGCGGCGATCGCCTCGAAGCGCAGCCCGGCCGCGGCGAGCACGGCGCGGCGGCTGGCGGAGGCGCTGGCCAGGACCAGCTCGGGCGTTCCGGCCTGCATCACCCGCCACCCGCCTCGCGTGCCAGCACCGTGGAGGCCGGGTCGATGGACCGCAGCGGTTCCTGGGGCCGGGCGCCGCGGCGGGCGTGCCAGGCCTCCATCAACTGCAGCACGGTGGCCGCCGTCTCCTCGATGGAACGGCGAGTCACGTCGATCACCGGCCAGCCATATTTGGTGCAAAGCCGACGGGCCGCCTGGATCTCCGCCTTCACCGCCTCATGGTCCACATAATCGGTGACGTCGTGATGCACCCCATGGCCACCGATCAGCTTCAGCCGATGCCGCCGGATCTCGATCAGCGCATTGGTTTCGATATGCAGGCCGATCACCGGGCAGGGGGCCTGGTCCAGCTCCGGCGGCAAAGGCGCGCCGGGCACCAGGGGCACGTTGGCCGCCTTGATGCCGCGGTTCGCCAGGTAGAAGCAGGTGGGCGTCTTGGAACTGCGGGAGACGCCGACGATGCAGACATCGGCCTCCGCGATGCCGGCCGTGCCCTGGCCGTCATCATGCGCCAGCACATAGTGCATGGCGTCGATACGCCGGAAATAATCGGCATCCATCACATGCTGAGCGCCACGCTTTTCACGCGCCTGGGCGCCGATGGCCGTTTGCAGCAGCTCCATCACCGGCTCCAGCGGCGACAGATGCTCGATATGCAGGCGCTGGCAATGTTCCTCCAGGGCCAGGCGCAGCGATCGGTCGACCAGGGTGAACAGCACCGGTCCGGGCTCATGCTCGATACCCTCCAGCACCCGGTCGAGCTGAAGGCGGGATCGGATCAGCGACCAGCGGTGATGGATGACATGGGCGTCCTCGAAGCGGGACAGGGTGGCGCGGGCGATCGAATTCAGCGTCTCCCCGGTGCTGTCGGAGACCAGATGCAGGTTGATCGTGCGGCTGGGCATGGTGATGCGCCTGATCCCGGGGCCGGGGCGGCCCAAAAACTCCCCATCCGCAGGCTTACCGTAAGCGGATGGGTCGTGACAGGCCAAGCATGGCCGGTGGATGAGGGTGGATGATGGGGACAAGTCGGGGCGCCCGAGGCCCCTTTCCGATTCAATGGGGACAACCCCATTCCCGGCTGCACACGGGACTGATTCCCACGGCTGCGGACAGCTTCCGGGGACAGATGGAATCCACCTGCCGAGTCAGAGGCTTGGCGGACGCAGCGCGCGGGACAGGCCTGTGGATGAAAGGCGGGTCAGCCGTGATCCCCATCGCCCACAGGGCCCTACATCTACCCCAGACTCTTTAAGATTCTTTCTTTCTATTGGGGAATTGGCGTTTCGACGGCTGTGCCTTAGGCAAGGGAGCATGGGGCGGGACCAAGGGAGGCCGGTTTGACGGTGGAGCCAGCAGGCGTGGACGCACTCGAAAAGCCGCTTCTGCGGGCGTTGTCGGGGGAGGCGGTCTGGCCGCCACCCATGTGGCTGATGCGCCAGGCGGGCCGCTACCTGCCCGAATACCGGGAGGTGCGGGCCCAGGCCGGCGGCTTCATCACGCTCTGCACCACGCCGGAGATGGCGGCGGAGGTCACGCTGCAGCCGATCCGCCGCTACGGCATGGATGGCGCCATTCTGTTCTCCGACATCCTGATGGTGCCCTGGGCCATGGGCCAGCCGCTGCGCTTCGCCGAGGGCGAGGGGCCGCAACTGGAACCGTTGCGCGACCTGGCAGCGGTGAATGCTCTGGACGTGGGCGCCGTGCGGGAAAGGTCGGCCCCGATCTTCGAGACCGTGCGCCTGGTGCGCACGGCGCTGGAGGCGCAGCACCCGAAGACCGCGCTGATCGGCTTTGCCGGCAGCCCCTTCACCGTCGCCTGCTACATGGTGGAAGGCCATGGCAGCCGGGATTTCGCCACCACCCGCCAGATGGCCTATTCCGACCCGGCGCTGTTCGGAAAGCTGATCCGCACCCTGGTGGAGGCGACCACGGACTACCTGCTCGCCCAGGCGGAAGCAGGGGCGGAGGCGCTGATGCTGTTCGACAGCTGGGCCGGCCTGCTGCCGCCGGCGCAGTTCCGGCGCTGGGTGATCGAGCCCACCGCGACCATCGTGCGCTCGCTGAAGCGGCTGCACCCCTCCATCCCGATCATCGGCTTTCCGCGCCTCGCCGGCCCGCTGATCGGCGAATACACGCTGCGGACGGGGGTCAATACGGTCGCCATGGACACCAGCATGGACCCGCGCTTCGCCGCCACGGCGGTGGCGCCCACGGTCGGGCTTCAGGGCAATCTGGATCCGCTGGTGCTGATCGCCGGCGGCGCGGCGCTGGAGCTGGAGGCGCGGCAGATCCTGGCCGCCATGCGCGGCCGGCCTTTCGTGTTCAACCTGGGCCATGGCATCGAGAAGGTGACCCCACCCGAACATGTGGCGCAGCTGGTGCGGATCGTCCGCACCGGCGGCTGAGGCCTACTTCGGCAGCAGCACGAACAGCTCGGCCCGGTTGCGCATCCGGCCGGCCTGTTCGGCCGCGGCGTCGCCCCAGCCGGTGAACAGATCGGCCCGCGCCGCGCCGCGGATGGCGCCGCCGGTGTCCTGGGCCACCGCCAGTCGTCGCAGGGGCGCCTCCCCAGCCAGCCAGACGGGCGTGCCGAGGGGAGTCCTGGTGCGGTCCACCGCCACGGATCGCCCCGGCGTCAGCGGGGCGCCCAGGGCGCCGAGCGGCCCTTGCTCCGGTGGCAGGTTCAGGGGGCGGAAAAAGACGTAGCTGGGGTTGCGGGCCATCAGCGCCGCCGCTTCTTCCGGCGTCGCCGCGGCGAGCCAGGCGCGGATGGCCTGCATGGACATCTCCTCCCGCGTCAGCACGCCGGCTTCAAGCAGGGCGCGGCCGATGGCGTAGTAGGGATGGCCGTTCTGGGCGGCGTAGCCCAGGCGCAGCACCCGCCCATCGGTCAGGCGGACGCGGCCGGAACCCTGGATCTGCAGGAAAAAGGCATCCGCCGGGTCATCGACCCAGACCAGCTCCAGCCCGCGCCCGTCCAATGCGCCGGCCATGATCTCGGCACGGCTGGGGAAGGGATGCAGACGGCCATCGCGTACTAGGCCGGCGGTGCGGCGCCCGCGGAGGTCGCCGGCGAAGGCGCCAAGATCGACCTCCACCAACTCCGGCGGGCGGGCATGCAAGGGGGTGGCGTGGCGGGCATCGGGCGTCGGGCTGCCGCGCAACTCCGGCTCGTAATAGCCGGTCAGGGTATCGCTGCCGACCGCATGGGCGGTGAAGCGACTTTCGAAGAAGTCGCGTGCCGCGTCGTCATTCTGGGGAAGGTTTTGGGCGGCGGCGCAGGCTTCGGCGAAGTCGCCCGCCGTGCGGGCCAGCGCGCCCTCTCCGCCAAGCGGCCGGTCGGCTGGCAGTTCGGCGATGACCTCGCAACTGCGCCGAAAGGCCGGCAGTGCCTGCGCCAGCTGATCCTGCCGCCACCCCGGCAGTTCCGAAAACGCGACCTGCCGAAGCTCAGGCCCCGCCTCCGAACACCCCGCCAGAAGCACCACTGCCCCCAGCACCCATGTCCGCCAACCCGGAAAAACCTTCACCAATGGACCGCGGCAGCGTCCCAAAATCAGGCGGAGCGGGTGGCGGTGAGGCGCCAGGTGGGGTCGGTGCTGCGCAGGTCGCGCTGGAAGGTCCAGATATCGGTCAGTTCCGTGACTGCTTCCGCGCCGGCCGAAATGCTGCCGTCGCTGGCGGTCGTCAGGTTGATCTGGTCGGAGACGAAGCGGACGACGACATCCGCCACCGTGCCGCGCAGATCCGCGGATTCAATCCCGGCTTCCTGCATCGCGCGGACTTCGGAGCGCTGGGTCTCGCCGGCCTGTTCGCGGGCGGTGATCGCACCCTCGAAGCCGCCATAGACGTCATCGGCCAGCAGGGCGCGCAGGGTTTCGCGATCGCCGCGGGCGAAGGCGTCCACCACCATGCGGAAGGCGCCCTCGGCGCCGTTCAGAAAGGCATGCGGGTCGAAGCTGGGATCGATGCCCTTGATGCGAACCAGCGCCTGGCCGGTGGGCGTGCGCGGATCGGGGACCACGAGGCGGGTGGTGCTGGCGGCTGCGGCCGGGGGCAGTTCCGGCACGTCATCGCCCGCCGGGCGGGCCGCGCGCGGGTCATAGGGCGCGGTCGCGTCGCGGGGCGGGCGCTCATAGCCGGTGCGGCGGCCGAGCACGCTGCGCAGGCGCAGCACCAGGAAGGCCGCGACCATTGCGAACAGGATCAGATCGACAGGAAAGCCGCCCGACATTGCCAACTCCTCATCAAGCACTCACTTAAGGCGCCCTCTGCCCCCCCGCAACGCCCTGCCACGGATTGGCTGATCGATCCCCGGTCGGGATGTTGTTGACCAAAGCCTGCAACACCTGGCCGACGCGCAGTATTGACCGCGGCGCCGCCATTCGGGAGCCTCGCTTTCATGATCCTGCTGCGCCATGGCCAAAGCGAGTTCAACCTGCATTTCAGCGCCACACGGCGCGATCCCGGCATCATCGATCCGCGCCTGACGCCGCTGGGCCATTCCCAGGCGGCGGCGGCGGCGGAGGCGCTGGCGGCCGAGGGCATCACGCGCATCATCGCCTCCCCCTATAGCCGGGCGTTGCAGACGGCGGCGCCGCTGGCCGAGAGGCTCGGCCTGAAGGTGCTGGTACAGCCGCTGGTGCGCGAACGTTACGCTTTCACCTGCGATGTGGGCAGTCCTGTTACCGCCTTATCCGCCGAATGGCCGCATCTCGATTTCGGCCATGTGGAGGAGGTGTGGTGGCCGGCGCAGGAGGAACCGGCCGAGCAAGTCATGGCCCGCGCCGCGCTGTTCCGTGGTGAAATGGCGGCCTTAGGCGACTGGTCCAATACGCTGGTCGTGGCGCATTGGGGCTTTATTCTCGCGATGACGGGCCAGTCGGTCGCCAATGGCACCTGGCTGCGCTGCGATCCGACGGAACCGGCGCTGACCGAAGTGTCCTGGAAGCATCATTAGCTGCCCTCAAGCGCCGGGCGCCGCCTCCGGCGGCTTGGCTCGCCGCATAAGCGGCGGCGCCCATTCGGGCGCTCAGCCGGCGAAGCCGGCTGCATTTTCGGTATTTAGGTGGCGGTGGGCGCGGGACGGCCGCCAAAAATGGCGGTGCCAACGCGGATATGGGTGGCGCCCTCGGCGATCGCAGCCTCGAAATCGCCGCTCATGCCCATGGACAGCGTGCCCAGGCCATGGCGGCCGGCCATTGTGGCCAGGGCAGCAAAATACGGGCGCGGATCACCCTCCACCGGCGGGATGCACATCAGGCCGGTGACGTTGAGGCCATGCTCCTCGCGGCAGGCGCGGATGAAGGCATCGGCCTCGGCGCGGGCGATGCCGGCCTTTTGGGGCTCGTCGCCGATATTCACCTGGATCAGGAAGCTGGGCTGGCGGGCTTCCTTCACCATCGCCTCCCGCAGCGCCAGGGCCAGTTTGGGGCGATCCAGGCTCTCAATCACATCGGCGATCCGCACCGCGTCCCGCGCCTTGTTGGTCTGCAGCGGGCCGATCAGGTGCAGGCGCAGGGCCGGATGATCCGGGCGCAGGGCGGGAAATTTGGTCGCTGCCTCCTGCACCCGGTTCTCCCCGAACACCGTCTGACCGCAGGCCAGTGCCGCGACCACCGCCTCCGCCGGATGGGTCTTGGAGACGGCGACCAGGGTCACGGAGGCCGGGTCGCGGTTGGCGCGCAGGCAGGCCTCGGCGATCCTGTCCCGGATGCGGCCGAGGTTGGTGGCAATGGCGGCGTCGGCGGGGGAGAGTTCGGGCATGACGGGAAGGCTAGCGCAGGATCGCCACGCCGGAAATCGGTCTGGCGGTCTGGCCGGGCAGGCCGCCAGGCTGCGCGCGGCGCCGTTGCGCGGTGGCCTTGCCCTGCCGCGGCTTTGGCTGGTGTCCGACCCGCTGCGACTGCCCGATCCCTGCGCCGCGGCGGCCCGGCTTCCACGCGGGGCGGGGGTTTTGGCGCGCGGGTTGGCGCCGCCGGTGCTGGGGCGGCTGCGGCGGATCGCGGCGCGGCGCGGGCTTTGCCTGCTGTTGGGTGGCGATGCGCGGGCGGCCCTGCGGATGCGCTGCGGGCTGCATCTGCCGGATCGGCCCACGGGTGCGGGGATGGCGGCCTTCCTTCTGGCGAGGCGGCGGGGCGCACCGTGGGCGGTGCTGTCGTTGGCGGTGCATGGCCGGGCTGGCGTTGCGCGGGCGCGCCGGCTGGGCGGGGATTTCGGCTTCGTCTCCCCCGCCTTTCCCACCGCCAGCCATCCGGGCGCGCCGGCGCTGGGGCCGTTGCGCTGGGCCGCGCTGGCGGCGCGGCTGGGCCGGCCGGCGGTGGCTTTGGGTGGTGTCGCGCCGGCCAGCGCCCGGCGCCTGCCGCGCGGCGGGCCGGGCAAAGTCGCCGGGCTGGCGGCCATCGGGGCGCTGGCGGGCTGAGGCGCTGCGTCTTCGGGGTCACGAGGGTGTGTGGCGCGTCTGCCACAGTGTCTCAACGAAGTCGCTTAGACGCGCCAAGCGCCGTTGCCGGGGCTGCATCCCCAAGACCATTATCCGCCCGGGCCTGACTGCTACCGGGGGGGAACCTGGTGGCGGCGTCCTGCCGAGGGGGGCAGGCGGGTCGTGGCATGCCGGGGGCCACCCGGCGCAGGAGGAGGTTTTTGGATATGCGCAAGATTCTGTTGGGCACCACCGCGGTGGTTGGCGCCGCGCTGATGGGCATGGGTGTGGCCCAGGCGCAGGAAGCCCCGACCGTTCGCGTGGGCGGCTACTTCGAGTTCACCGGCGGCTACATCGACGACAACTTCGACACCGCCGCGACCACTGGCCTCCCGGCCTCCCGCTCCAAGGTTGATTTCCGCTCCGACATGGAAATCACCGTCATCGTGCGCGGCAAGGCGGCCAACGGCCTGTCCTACGGCGCCGAGATCGAGCTGCAGATGGACAACGTCACCAACGGTGGCAGCCAGAACAGCGGCAACGGCGGCATCGTCGACACCGACGAGATGTGGGGCTTCATCTCCTCCCCGACCCTCGGCACCCTGCAGTTCGGTGACCAGGACAGCGCCGCCGACCAGCTGAAGGTCGCCGCCCCGTCCGTCACCAACCTCGGTGAGTCGGGTGGCTGGGACGAGTTCATCGCGCCGGAAGCCCTCGGCACCCGCTACATCACCACGACGATCAACGACGGCAGCGACAGCACCAAGATCATCTATCTGTCCCCGCAGTTCTTCGGCTTCGACTTCGGCGTCAGCTATGCGCCGAACCAGTACGAGGGTGAGAACTACCTGCTGCCGAACGCGACGACCAACTCGGCCCTGCAGCGCAACACGAACGTCGGCTCCATCCGCAACGAGCTGTCCGGCGCCATCCGCTACCGCGGCAGCTTCGGCAACGTCGGCGTGGCCGCGGCCTTCTCCGCGATGCGCGGCGATGCCCCGACCGGCTCCGGCGTCCGCGACCCGAACGCCTACCAGGCTGGCCTGAACCTGTCCGCCTACGGCCTGACGGTCGGCGGTCACTACGTCTGGGGCCGCTTCACCGGTTCCGCTCCGGGCCGCGCTGGTCTGGCCCCGGGCCAGGACAACTCCACCAACTGGACGGTCGGTGCGACCTACCGCATCGGCGCCGTGCAGCTGGGCGCCTTCTACTCCCTGGCCAAGCAGGACGTTCTCCTGGCCGGCGTGTCGGATCGCGAGCAGCAGGTGATCGGCGTCGGCGCCGTCTACACCCTGGCGCCGGGCCTCGAGGCCTTCGCCAACTACACGAACATCGAGGACGAGAACGTCCGCGCCTTCGGTGCCGCGAACACGGTGGCGAACTACCGCAACCGCAGCATCGACGTGTTCATCGTCGGTACGCGCCTGGCCTTCTGATCTTCGGATCAGCGGACCGAAAGGGGGCGGCAGGGAAACCTGCCGCCCCTTTTTGTTGCGCCGGGTTTCCCTGGCGCACCCCCGGCTTTGCGATTGGCCGGCATGCGGGTAAAGACGCTGCCGAGAAAAGGCCCCGCCGGGCCGGGATGGGAAAGATGCGCCTGACGCGACCGATGATGCTGGGCTTCACGGCGATCCTGATCGCCGGGTGCAGTGCGCTTGAGGGCAATGTCCGCACGCCGGGGCTGGATGAATACAGCTCCGACCGCCGGCGCGACCAGGTGCGCGGGCGGCTGGGTGGAACCGATGGCATCCTGCTGTTCGGCACGGATCGCGACCGGCAGCGCGGTGGCGCCGGCGCCGGGGATGCCGCGGGCATCGGCGTCAACGCCTATCTCTGGCGCGCGGCGCTCGACACGCTGTCCTTCATGCCGCTTTCCTCGGCGGACCCCTTTGGCGGCGTGCTGATCACAGATTGGTATTCGCCCCCTGGCACCACCGGCGAGCGCTTCCGCGCCACCGCCTATATCCTCGGCCGCCAGCTGCGCTCGGACGGCGTGCGCGTGGCCCTGTTCCGGCAGGAACTGCGCGGCAGTGCCTGGGTCGATGTCCCCGTCGCCGCCTCCACCGCCTCCGAGCTGGAGGACCAGGTGCTGGCCCGGGCGCGGGAGCTGCGCGCACAATCCGCCGCGGCGTCGCGGTAAGGCCGCATATCATGGCTGACCGCCGGGGCGTTCCGCCCTGGCGGATAGTGCGCTATTCCCCAGGTTCAAACCCAGGCCAGCGCACCCCAGCACGATGAACGATATCGCCTCCCCCCCCGACCAGAAACAGCCGCCCCGGCATGATTTCGCCGCGGCGGAGCCGCGCTGGCAGGCGGAATGGGACCGCCGCGGCTGCTTCTCTGTGCCGGACGTGCCGCCCGAGGGGGCGAGCAAGTACTACGTGCTGGAGATGTTCCCCTACCCCTCCGGCAAGATCCATATGGGTCATGTGCGGAACTACACGCTGGGCGACGTGGTGGCGCGCTACAAGCGCGCCCGCGGCCATCTGGTGCTGCATCCGATGGGCTGGGACGCCTTCGGCCTGCCGGCGGAGAATGCCGCGCGCGAACGTGGCGTGCATCCGGGCGAGTGGACCTACCAGAACATCGCCAATATGCGCACCGAGCTGAAGCGCATGGGCCTGTCGCTGGACTGGTCCCGCGAATTCGCCACCTGCGACGTCGCCTATTACGGCAAGCAGCAGAAGCTGTTCCTGGATTTCTGGAAGGCCGGGCTGGTCGAGCGCAAGGAGTCCTGGGTCAATTGGGACCCGGTGGACGGCACCGTGCTGGCCAATGAGCAGGTAATCGACGGCCGCGGCTGGCGCTCCGGCGCGCTGGTCGAGAAGAAGAAGCTGTCCCAGTGGTTCCTGGCGATTACCAAGTATGCGCCGGATCTGCTGGAGGCGCTGGGCGGGCTGGATCGCTGGCCCGAGCGCGTGAAGCTGATGCAGTCCAACTGGATCGGCCGCAGCGAGGGCGCGCGCGTTAGGTTCAAGCTGACGCAGCCAGTAGCGGAGACGGCGGAGGTCGAGGTCTTCACCACCCGCCCCGACACGCTGTTCGGCATGTCCTTCCTGGCCGTTGCCGCGGAACACCCGCTGGCCGCCGCGGCGGCGGCGGCCAATCCGGATGCCCAAAAGTTCGTGGCGGAATGCCGCAGCATGGGCACCAGCGAAGTGGCCATCGAGCAGGCGGAAAAGCGCGGCTTCGACACCGGCTTCCGCGTGGCGCATCCCTTCCTGCCCGGAAAGACCTTCCCGGTCTGGATCGCGAATTTCGTGCTGATGGAATACGGCACCGGCGCCATCTTCGGCTGCCCCGGCCATGACGAGCGCGATTTCGAGTTCGCCACCAAGTACGGGCTGGAGATCAAGCCGGTGGTGCTGCCGCCGGGCGCCGACCCTGCGACCTTCAGCCTGGGTGACGCGGCCTTCACCGATGACGGCACGCTGTTCAATTCCGACTTCCTGGACGGCAAGCCGGTGCCCGCCGCCAAGCGCGCGGCCATCGAAAAGCTGGAAGCCCAGGGCCAGGGCACCGGCGTGGTCAATTGGCGCCTGCGCGACTGGGGCGTCTCCCGCCAGCGCTACTGGGGCTGCCCGATCCCGGTCATCCATTGCGATGCCTGCGGCGCGGTGCCGGTGCCCGAGGACCAGCTGCCGGTCGAACTGCCGCAGGACGTGGATTTCTCCCGCCCCGGCAATCCGCTCGACCACCATCCGAGCTGGAAGCACGTCAACTGCCCGTCCTGCGGCGCGCCGGCGCGGCGGGAGACGGATACCTGCGACACCTTCGTCGACAGTTCCTGGTATTTTGCGCGTTTCTGCTCGCCCGGCGCCGCCGAGCCCGTCACCCAGGCGGCGGTCAATGCCTGGCTGCCGGTGGACCAGTATATCGGCGGCATCGAGCACGCGATCCTGCACCTGCTCTATTCTCGCTTCTTCACCCGCGCCATGCAGGCCACCGGCCATCTGGATGTGAAGGAGCCCTTTGCGGGCCTCTTCACCCAGGGCATGGTCCAGCACGAAAGCTACAAGGGCCCCGACGGCCGCTGGCTTTATCCGGAGGAGGTGGATTTCAACCTCGCCCCGGATGGGACGCGCACGGCCACGCTGAAGGGTGGCAACGAACCGGTGACCATCGGCCGGGTCGAGGCGATGTCGAAGTCGAAGCGCAACACGGTCGACCCCGGCGCCATCATCGGCAAATACGGCGCCGACACCGCCCGCTGGTTCATCCTCTCCGACAACCCGCCGGAGCGGGACATGGAGTGGACGGAATCCGGCGTCGCCGGCGCGTTTCGCTTCACCCAGCGCGTCTGGCGTCTCGCCAACAACGCCTTGCCCAGCCTGCCGCCCGCCGGCACGCCCATGGGCGAGGCCACCGGTGCGGCGAAAAAGCTGCGGCAGGTGACGCATCGGACCATCGTCGCGATCACCGAGGCGCTGGACAGTTTTGCGTTCAATGTCGCGGTTGCCCGTATTCATGAATTCGCCAATGCGATCGGCGAGGCGGAGGCCCAGGCCGACGCCCCGGGGATGGCTACCGTGCGGCGGGAGGCGCTCGAAATCCTGGCCCGCTTGGCCGCGCCGATGATGCCGCATCTGGCGGAGGAGCTATACGCGCTGCTCAACCCCGCCGCTGACCAGCTGGTGGCGCAACTGCCCTGGCCGGAGGCGGAGGCCGCCCTGGTGAAGGCGGAGACGATGACCTTGGCCGTCCAGGTGCTCGGCAAGCTGCGCGCCACCATCGAGGTGGCGGTGGGTGCGGCGGATGACGAGATTTTCGCCCTGGCCGAGGCAGAGGAGAACGTGCAGCGTGCCTTCGGCGGCAAGCCAGTGAAGAAGCGGATTCATGTCCCTGGGCGGGTGGTCAATTACGTCGTCTGAAAACCTGACGCGGCGCGGGCTGCTCGGCCTCGGGCTGCTCGCGCTCGGCGGCTGCGGCTTCCGGCCGCTCTATGGCCGCGGCGGCATGGCGGCCGGGGAGCCGGATGTGCGGTCCCAGCTCGCCACGGTGCGCGTCACCCTGGTGCAGGAACGCTTCGGCCAGTTGCTGCGTCGGGCGCTGTATATGCGCATGGGCCAGGATATCGGTGGGCCGGCCCAGGCGGTCTATGAATTGCGCGTCTCCCCCGCCTTGCAGGCGGAAGGCGTGGGCATCCAGCTCGACGGCACCGCCACGCGGGTGCGCTATCTCGGCACCGCCAACTGGCTTCTGGCGCGCATCGGCCCACCGCCGGAAACCCAGGCCTCCGGCGTCGAGCGTGCGATCGAGGCCTATAACATCCCGCCGAACCAGTTCTTCGCCTCCGACAGCAGCCGCGAAGCGGCGGAGCAGCGGATGGCGGAAGTGCTGGCGGAGCTGGTGGTGACGCGCCTCGCCGTCGATTTCCGCCGCCGTGCCTCGGGCGCCGGCGGACTGGCGCAGGGCGCGCCGGAACCGCCCGCCGCCGCGCCCATGCCGGCGCTGCGGCCGGAGCTCGCGCCCGGGCTCACCTCGCCCAACCGCTGATACCGCCTTGGCCAAGCTCGACCCCAAGCGGATCAGCGGCTTCCTGGCCGATCCCGGCAAGACGCGCGTCGTGCTGCTGCATGGCGACGATGCCGGCCTGGCCCGTGAAAGGGCGGAGGCGCTGCTGCGCGCCGTGCTCGGCGGCGACCTTTCCGACCCCTTCCGCCTCGCCGAGCTGAGCCGGGAGGAAGCCGCCCGCCCCGGCGCCCTGGCCGGGGAGGCGGCGGCGCTGGCGATGACCGGCGGCCGCCGTGTGGTCCGGTTGCGCGACGCCACCGACGCCCATGCCACCCCGTTGAAGGACGCCCTGGCCGGAGCCGGGGAGGCGCTGCTGATCCTGGAAGGCGGGGAGATGACCGCGCGGTCCAAGCTGCGCGCCCTGGCGGAATCCGCGCCGGACGTGATGGTGATCGCCTGCTGGCGCGAGACGCCGGAGGAGCTGGTCGGCACCATCACCAGGCTGCTGCGGGAGCAGGGCGTGCAGGTGGAACGCCCCGTTGCCGCCTGGCTCGCCGCGCGGCTGGGCGAGGACCGCATGCTGCTGCGCCGCGCGGTGGAGGTGCTGGCCCTGCATGCCGGCCCGGGCGGCACGGTGGATGAGGCGACGGCGCTGGCCTGCGTGGCCGAAGGCGCCAGCGCCGACCTCGACACCGCCTTGATGGCGGCCACGGCTGGGGAGCCGCTGGCCGCCGATGCCGCGCTGGATGCCGCCTTCGCCGAGGGCGCGAATGCCGTGATGGTCGTGCGCGCCACGCTGCGCCATGTGCAGCGCCTGCATGAGGCGCAGATCGCTGGTGATTCCGGCGGTCTGCGGCCGCCGGTGTTTTTTCGGCACAAACCCGCCTTCGATCGCGCTGTCCGGCTGTGGCCCACCGCGGCGCTGGAAGCCCAGGGTGCCGCGCTTCTGGAGGCGGAGCGCCGCACCAAGACGACGGCGTTCCGCGAGGTGCATGAAGCCCTGGCCCGCGCCGGCATCGCCGCCCTGGCCCGCCAGGCCGCGGCCTACGCCCGGCGCTGATCGCCTCGGGTATTGCACCGCAATACTTCTCACGCAGAAATATTTCTTACTGCTTGAAGTCGCCCCACAAGCTGCGGTTGCATGTCCCCGTGATGTCGTGGGAGGTCGCGGATGCGCCGCAGGTCCCTTCTCGTCGCGGCGGGCGCCGCGGCCGGCTTGCCTCCCCCCCGACCCGCCAGGGCGGAGGAGCCGGTGGATGTCGCGCTGGTCCTCGCCGTCGATGTCAGCCGCTCGGTCGATGAGGATGAGGCGCGGCTGCAGCGAGAAGGTTATCGCAGCGCCATGACCGATCCCCGGCTGGTGGAGGCGATCCGCGGCGGCATGATGGGCGGCATCGCCGTGGCCTATGTCGAATGGGCCGGCATCGAATTCCAGCGCATGACCCTGCCCTGGACCCGCATCGCGGCACAGCGCGATGCGGAGCTCTGGGCGGACCGACTGGCGGAGGCTCCGCGCGCCTCCCTGTCCTGGACCTCCATCTCTGGCGCCATCGACTTCTCCCGCCGCGCGCTGGAGGACTGCCCCTATGAGGCGACGCGCAAGGTCATCGATGTCTCCGGCGACGGGGTGAACAACAGCGGCCCGCCGGCGGAGGAAGCCCGCGACCGGGCGGTGGCGGAGGGCATCACCATCAACGGCCTGCCGATCCTGAACGACCGCCCGACCTTCGGCCGCCGCCCGCCCGTGCCGCTCGACATCTACTATCGGGAAAGCGTCATCGGCGGCCCCGGCGCCTTCATGATCGCGGCGGAGGATTTCGAAGCCTTCGGGCAGGCGGTGCGCCGCAAGCTGATCCGCGAAATCGCCGCCCTGCCCGAAGTCTGGCGCGCCGGCTGATACGGCGCTGAGGCAGGCTACTCCGCCGCCTGCCGCGTCGCCTCCCCCGCCGCGCCCGGCCGGCGCACGCGCAGCCGACGGATGCGTCGCGGATCGGCATCCAGCACCCGGAATTCGAGGCCGGAGGGGTGGGAGATCAGTTCCCCTCGGGCGGGCACGCGCCCGGCCAGGGTGAAGATCAGCCCGCCGACCGTGTCGATATCCGCGCTGCGTTCCTCCTCCGTCAGCACCGCGCCGAATTTCCGCTCGAAGGCCTCGACCGTGGTGCGGGCATCCAGCTCCACTGTGCCGTCGGGGCGGTCCTGGATGGTGGCGGGCGCGACCTCGTCATGCTCGTCGGAGATGTCGCCCACGATGGTCTCGACCAGATCCTCGATCGTCACCAGCCCGTCGATGCCACCATATTCATCCACCACAAGCGCCATGTGGATGCGCGCGGCGCGCATCTGCAGCAGCAGGTCCAGCACCGGCACGGTGGGCACCACGAACAGGGGGCGGCGCAGGATGGCCTTCAGCGAGAAGCTGTCCGGGTCCTTGCCGACGCCGGCGAAGACATCCTTGATGTGCACCATGCCGACGATGTCATCGAGGTTCTCCCGATAGACCGGGAAGCGGCTATGGCCCTCGCGCTGGATCAGGCGGATGGCCTGGTCCAGGGTCAGGTCCTGCGGCATGGCCAGGATGTCGGCGCGCGGCACCATCACGTCATAGGCCGCCTTGTCGCGCAGCCGCAGCACATTGCCCAGCAGCGCACGCTCATTCAGGTCGAGGCCGCCGCCGATGCCGTCCGGCATGCGCGGCGCGCCTTCCTCCTGCCGGCCTTCGAGCAATTCCTCCACCTGGTCGCGCACCGTATCCGCGGTGCGGCGGCGCAGCAGGCCCTGGATGCGCCAGAGCAGGCTGTTGCGGCGTTCGATCGGTGTGGCCAGGGGGTGTCCGCGATCCCCCGTACTGCCCGGTTCTCCCTTGTCGCTCATGTCGCTGGCCGTCCCCGGCCCTCCTTCCAGGGGTTGGGGCGGCCGAGGCGGCGCATGATGCGGGCCTCCGCCTGTTCCATGCGCCGGGCCTCGCCGGCCAGCAGATGGTCGTGGCCGGCCAGATGCAGGGCGCCATGCGCCAGCAGATGCGCCAGGTGATCCTCCGGGCGGCGCCCGGCTTCCCGCGCTTCGCGCCGCACCACGCCGAGCGCGAGCGCGATGTCGCCCAGATGCCCCGGCATGCCGCCCGGGAAGGACAGGACGTTGGTTGGCTTCGCCTTGTCGCGATGCGCGTGGTTCAGCCGCTTCACCGCGTCGTCGTCGGTGAGAAGCACGGTCACGGCGCCTTCGGCACCGGCCTCCCGCAACGCGGCCGCCACGGCGCGGCGCGCCAGGTCTTCGGGACGGCGCACCGTGGCGCGCCATCCCTGTGTTGCCAGGACGACGGTGACATCCGCCGCCTTGACCTGCATCCCGGCCCTGGCGTTCCTGCCCGGGTCGGGACGACTACTTAACGGTTCCATCGCTCTCCAACTGCCTTCAACCCTTGCCCGGCCGTTTCAGGACCGGGGTGCAGGTCGCTCCGCCCGCATGCGGGCCTGGTCCATACGACCATAGGCCGCGACAATGCGCGCCACCAAGGGATGCCTTACCACATCCGTTTCCGCAAATCGCGCCACCGTGATGCCCTCCACGCCCTCGAGGATCGAGAGCGCCTCGACCAGCCCGGATTTCTGGCCGGGCGGCAGGTCCACCTGGGTGGGGTCGCCGGTGATGACCATCCGGCTGCCCTCGCCCATGCGGGTCAGGAACATCTTCATCTGGGCCGCGGTGGTGTTTTGGGCCTCGTCCAGGATCGCGTAGCAATGGGCCAGCGTCCGCCCGCGCATGAAGGCCAATGGCGCCACCTCGATCTCGCCGGCCGCCATGCGGCGGGTGAGCTGGTCGGCCGGCATCATGTCGTGCAGCGCGTCGTAGAGCGGGCGGAGATAGGGATCGACCTTCTCCTTCAGGTCGCCCGGCAGGTAGCCGAGCTTTTCGCCGGCCTCGACCGCGGGGCGGGACAGCACGATGCGATCGACCCGCCCGGCCTGGAGCAGCGCCACGCCCTGGGCGACGGCGAGGTAGGTCTTGCCGGTGCCGGCCGGGCCGACGCCGAAGACCATGTCGTTCCGCGCCAGTGCGTCGATATAGGCGGCCTGGGCCGGGGTACGTGGGGCGATGGCGCCCTTGCGGGTGCGGATCGCGGGCAGGTCCTGCAAGGGCAGGCGCGGGTCCTGGAGAGGCAGACGGGGATCGGCTTCCTGCGCCCCCTCGGCCATCCGCATCGCCGCTTCCACCTCTGCCCCGCCCACTGGTTCGCCCTTCTGCAATCGGCGCCACAGCGCCATCAGCGCCGCTTCCGCCACATCCGCCCGGTCCGGCGAGCCGGTGATGGTCAGGCGGTTGCCCCGGCTGCCGAGGCGGATGCCGAGGCGCATCTCCATCCGGGCCAGGTTGCGGTCATGCTCGCCGTAGAGCAGCGGCACCAGCGCATTGTCATCGAACTGCATGGTGACAACACGCTGCGTGTTCTGGTCCCGCAGGGCGGGACGCGGCGGGGGGCGGAGGCTGAGCGCGGCGGGGGGTGTGTTCAAGCGGCGGCCTTCTCCTGACGGGGCGTTTGTGGGGGCGGACCGAGCGCCTCATTCCCCTCGAGGCGGACAGTGAGCGAATTGCGCAGGGCAGCGGTGATGGTGACCTGCACCATCTGGCCCGCCATGCCCGCGGAACCAAGACCATGCACCGGCTGAAGCCAGGGCGAACGGCCGGCGAACTGGCCTTCATCCCGACCGGCGCCGGTGACCAGCACCTCGCAGCTGCGGCCGACGCAGGCGCGGTTGAAGGCATCCTGCTGGTCGCGCAGCAGGGCCTGGATTTCCTGCAACCGCCGGTCCTTCTCGGCCTCCGCCACCTGCATCTGGGCGGTGGCGGCCGGGGTGCCGGGGCGGGAGGAGTATTTGAAGGAATAGGCCAAGGCGAAGCCGACATCCTCGATCAGCTTCAGCGTCGCCTGGTGATCCGCCTCCGTCTCTCCGGGATGGCCGGCGATGAAATCGGAGGACAGGGCGATATCCGGGCGCACCGCGCGCAGCTTCTCGGCGATGCGGCGATAGGCATCGGCCTTGTGGCCCCGGTTCATGGCCTGGAGCATGCGGTCCGAGCCCGATTGCACCGGCAGATGCAGGAAGGGCATCAGCTGCGGGATTTGGCCATGGGCGGCGATCAGCGCGTCGTCCATGTCACGCGGATGGCTGGTGGTGTAGCGCAGCCGGGCGAGGCCCGGGATCTCGGCCAGCTCCAGCAGCAGGCGCGACAGGTTCCAGGTGCCGCCCGAAAGCCCCTCCCCATGCCAGGCATTCACATTCTGGCCGAGCAGCGCAATTTCCCGCGCACCCTGGGCGACCAGCCGCTTCGCTTCCGCGATCACGGCTGTGGCACTTCGAGAATATTCGCTGCCGCGGGTGTAGGGGACGACGCAGAAGGAGCAGAATTTGTCGCAGCCTTCCTGGATGGTCAGGAAGGCGCTGACGCCTTGGGGCGTGGTGGAATCCGGCAGGAAGTCGAACTTCTGTTCCGTCGGAAAATCCGTCTCGATGACGGAGCCCGTGGCGCGGCTGATCCGCGCCACCATTTCCGGCAGCCGGTGATAGCTCTGTGGGCCGAGCACCAGGTCCACATAGGGGGCGCGGGCGGTGATCTCCGCGCCTTCGGCCTGGGCGACGCAGCCGGCGACGGCCAGGATCATGCGCGCGCCGCCCTGTTCCTTCGCCTGTTTCAGGACCCGCAGCCGGCCGAGCTCGGAGAACAGCTTTTCGCTGGCCTTCTCCCGGATATGGCAGGTGTTCAGCACCACCATGTCGGCGTCTTCGGGTGTCTCGGTCGGCGCATAGCCGAGCGGGGCCAGCACATCGGCCATGCGGCCGCTGTCATAGACATTCATCTGGCAACCCCAGGAGCGGATAAAAAGCCGCTTGCGGGGGGGTGCGGGGGGAAGGGTCATTCCGGGCCAAGCTCCGTCGCCCCGCCGGGAAGGCCGCGGGGGGAAACGGGGGATTTGCGCAGGCCGCGCGGCTGGGTCAAGCGAAGTGCTGAAGCCAGGGTTGCGGGGAATGTCTCGCCATGGCGACAGGCTGCGGGATGCCGCCGCGCCGGGTCAAGCGGGAAGCGTCTCGGCCGGCAGGTCAGCGCGGCGCGGCGGGACCATCCGCAGCGGCCTGGCGGGGCGGTTCTGCCGCAGCGTGGAGCAGCCATCCCCAATGACCTCGGCGCAGGCCAGGGTCAGGGACTTGCGGTCGGGGAAGGCGGCGGGATCGACCGGCGCGTGCAGGATGATGGTGGCCCGCCCGCCGGGGCGCCGCGCCAGGCGCCAGAAATGGGTGAAGATGTCGGTGTCGCCGTACCAGGCGAAAAGCGGCCGGTCGCGGCGGCAGGCGGGCAGGCCGCCCAGCCGGTCGAACACCACGGAGATGGGCTGCACCTGCCGCGCGGTGTCCGCGACGGAGAGGAAGGCGCTGCGGAAGGGCAGCACCCTTCCGCCATCGCTGGTCGTGCCCTCGGGGAACAGGATCAGGCTGTCGCCTTCCGCCAGGCGGCCGCGGATGGCATCGGCCTCCCCCTTCGTCCCGGTGCGCTTGCGGCTGACGAAGACGGTGCGTCCCAGCTTGGCCACGGTGCGGATCAGCGGCCAGCCCTCGATATCGGCCTTGCCGACGAAGCTCGCCTCCAGCGTCGCACCCAGCACCAGCACATCGAGCCAGGAGGAATGGTTGGAGACGAACAGCACCGGCGCGTCGCGGGAGGCTTCGCCCACCACCTGGATGCGCAGCCCCATCAGGGCGCAGAGGGTGCTGTGGTAGAAGCGCGCGAAGCGCAGATGCAGCCGGCCCGGCAGGATCAGCAGAAGGGCCTGGATCGGAATGGCGATCAGAGTCCAGATCAGCAGGCTGACCAGCCGCCTGACCGCCCGGAAGCGCCCGCCGAGCGGACGCAAGCCCAGCACATCCCCCCAGAGACCCTCAGGGTCGGAGGAGGAGAACTGGATCGCCAGGCGCCGCTTCCGCGGGCGCAGGGCATCGGGGGCGGAGAGACGGGCTGTTGCCTGCATGGACTGGCATTAATACCGCGAACCAAGTCAGGGCAATGAATCCCTTGCGACGGTCCTGTGAACTCCGCGCCAGCGCCGCAAGTTTTGTTGGGGTTGTGGCAGGTTCGGCCCCGGTTTCCGCCGGCGCGGGGTGCGGAGCCCGGCAACTGGCTGTAAGGTTCAGGCAATGAGCGAGATTCGAAGCCCCTCCCGCCGCCGGCGCATGCCGCGCCAGATGGCCTGAACCGCATGCGCCTGGCCGTGCTCGGCGCCGGGTCGGTGGGTCCGGGGGCCGCGGCGCTCGCGGTCAGCCGCGGGCATGCGGTGGCGCTGTGGTCGCCGCGCGGGGGCGGCACCCATGGCATCGGCAGCAGCCTGACGGTCCAGGGCGCGCTGTCCGGCACCGCACGGGTGGATGTGGCGGTGGATGTGTCCCGCGCCCTGGCCGGCGCCGATGCGGTGCTGATCTGCGTGCCGCCCCATGCGCTGGGGCCGGTGCTGCGGCGCATCGTGCCGATGCTGGCGGAGGGCGTGCCGGTGCTTCTGGCGCCGAGCCAATCCCTCGCGCCCCTGCTGCTCGACCGGTTGCTGGCGCGCCAAGGCCGTCAGGCGCCGATCGGCGCCATGGCCGTGCCGCCCGTGCTGGCGGAACGTCTCGCAGGCGATGAGCTGCGCATCCTGGCGCTGGCGGAGCGGGTGCAGATCGCCGCGGTGCCGGCCAATGCCGCGCCTGGCCTGGCCGCGCTGTGCCAATCCCTGTTCGGCATGGAATTCGTGCCGCTGTCGGACGCGCTGGGCGCGGCGCTGGCGGCGCATGAGCCGGTGATGCAGGCCGCCCTGGTGCTCGGCAACGTCACCCGCATCGAGGCCGGGGAGGATTGGGACGAGCACGGCCGCATGACCCCCGCCATCTGCCGCCTGGCGGAGCGGCTGGATGCCGAGCGGTTGGCGCTCGCCCGCGCCCATGGCCATGCCGTGCCGAGCCTGGTGGCCGCGCTGCATCGCCAGCACGGGGTGGCGGAAGCGCCAATGCCGGTGATGGCCCGCGCCTTGGCTGCCGAGCGCCCCTCGCCCGGCCTGCGCGGGCTGGATGCCGCGCATCTGGCCCGCAGCGTGACCTACGGCCTGGCGCTGTGGCTGCATCTGGCGGGCGCGCGGGGGGTGGAGATGCCGCTGACCGGCGCGGCGGTGGCGGTGCTGGAGGCGATGTGGGGCACCGGGTTGTCGGGGGACGACCTGCTGGAGGGGTTGGATTTTGCGGCGTTGCCGGCGCTGCTCAGGGATGGGCATCGGAGGTAGCGGCGGGGCCTGTGGGCAAGTGCTACCTCCCCGCCGCCCGCCTCAGCCTCGGCTTCTCCCCCGCCGGAATCTCCCGGTCCAGCAGCCCGTGCATCGCCGCCACCGTCTGCGGCGTCAGCCGGTGGATGGCCTCCGCCAGCCGGTTGGCCAGCGCCGTCGCTTCCGGGGTCAGGCCGCCGGTGTCCAGCGTGACCTTGGGCTGCGACAGTTTCGCGAGTTCCGACAGCGCCTCCGCCTCGTCCCAGATCAGGCCGAAGAACTCATTGACCTGATGCACCAGCCCGGCGGAGGGCCGGCCGCGATGGCCGTGCTCCAGCGCCGAGAGATAGGCCGAGGAGACCTGCAAGTGGGTCGCCAGATCCTTCAACGTCACCCGCCGCTGACGCCGCAGCATCCGCAGCCGGGCGCCGAAGGGGGTCATCGGGCGGGGCTGCCATTGGTGCGGCGGCGGCGCAGCAGCAGGTTCACGGCGCCGGAATTGGTCGGGTGCGGATGCGCGGCGCCCAGCACCAGCGGCCGCAGGTCCGGCGCGTTCAGCCAATGCGGCAATTCGCGTTGCAGGATGCCGCCCTCCGGCTGCGGGCCCTTGCCGGTCACCACGGTGACGGTGCGGATGCCCTCCGCCGCCGCGCGATGCAGGAAGGCCCGGAACACCAGATGCGCCTCCGCCACCCGGCGCCCATGCAGGTCCAGCGTCCGTTCCGCCCGCATGTCGCCGCGGCGCAAGGCCTGCCAGCGCTTGCGGTCCAGCCCGCCCGGTACCTCCCCCACCCGGATTTCGGGCGGCGGGGCGGGGCGTGCCGGCTTGGGCGGGGGGGCGATGGCCAGCTGGGCGGGCGGCGCGGCGACCGGCACCGGCGCGGCTTCGGGCGGTGCCGGCGGGCGCTGGTGCCCGAACAGCGGCTTGATCTCCGCGGTGAAGGCGCGCCACAGCGCGAGATCGGCCTGATGCAGCCGCTTTTCGCGCATGTCAGCCGGCTGGAATGCTGACGCATTCCAGCCCCTTCAGTCGCCAGGCGGCTGCATCCGTGGCCTTGGCTTCGCGGCAAAAGCCGCGGGCCGCATCCGCGGCCTCAGCCCGCCTGAAGGGCGGCGGGCTGCATGTATCGCCGGCCTCGTGCATGTCTCAATCGCCCGGTGCGGCGGGCGCGCCCGGCTGGGTAGTGGCTTCCGGCCGCGCTTCGGCGGGGCTTTCCATGCGCGGCGCCGGCTCATCCTCCACCAGCAGGATATGCAGGCGGCGCGGGCCATGCGCGCCCAGTTCCAGCGTCTGCTCGATATCGGCGGAGCGGGAGGGGCCGGTGACGAACATGATGTTGCGCGGCATGAAGCCGCCGGTCAGCGCATCCGCCGGCCCGGCGCGCAGCCGGTCCCACACCTCCTCATAGGCGCCCACGATGTCAGAGGCGCGCAGCACCGCGATCTCGGTATCCGGCAGCAGGTTCAGCGTGGTCGGGCGGGTGGGGTCGGAGGGCAGGACCAGCGTGCCGGTCTCCGCCACGCCGGACCAGGCATGTTGCAGGGACACCGCATCGCCTTCCCGCGCCCGCCGCGCCTCCCGCTCCAGCATCGGGCGGCTCGACCAGTCGATGCCCAGCAGGTCCGGATGCGGCGCCATCACCAGGCGGGCCGGCAGGTTTTGGGCCGCCAGGTAATCCGCCACGGCGGCGGGGATGGCGGCGTGGTCGGGCACACGCTCGACCGTGCCGAATTCCTTTTCGACGTTGCGGATGAACAGCGCGATCTGCTCGGCGCGCGGCAGGCGCGACCGGGCCGGGATCAGGTGGCGCGGATGCGTCGCGATGCGGCCGGCCAGCATCGCCTGCTGGTCGGCGGGCAGCGGCCCGCGTTTCAGGCCACGGCGGATGCCGCCCAGGATCGCTTCCTTGCTCATCGCTGATCCTCCGCCATGGCGTCGCGCACCGCCTGTTCCAGCTTGGCCAGCGACTCCTCGATCCGGTCCAGATCCTCGTTCAGCCGCGCCGCCGGGGTGTCGGCATCGATGCGGGCGTAGATTTCCTCCAGCGTCCCGGTCGGCCGCGGGCCGATGCGGCTGGGGGAGCGCTGGTCCGGAAAGCGGTAGCCGTGGATGCGCTCGGCCTCGTCATTCTGGCTCATCGGCGCGTCCTCTTCTGCGCCTTGTAGCGGGCCATGAAGGTGCCGCCCGGCTCCGGCACCGGCAGGTCGCGCCCCGTCGTCCAGCCGCCGGCCAGCGGCAGGGAGGTGAAGGCGCCCTTGCCCCGGCCAAGCAGCGACAGCGCGCCGATGCCGAGCTTCGTCGCCATCCGATAGGCCGTCGGCCGCTTGGCGAACCAGGCCCAGATGCCGAGGCCGGTGCGGACGGATTGCGGCGACAGATGCCGCTCGAACTCCCGTTCCCGCCAATGGCGCATCAGTTTTGGCAGGGGGATCTTCACCGGGCAGACGCTTTCGCATTTGCCGCAGAAGGTCGACGCATTGGGCAGATTGCCGGCCTTGTCGATGCCGATCAGGGTCGGCGTCAGCACGGAGCCCATCGGGCCGGGATAGACCCAGCCATAGGCATGGCCGCCGGTCACGCCATAGACCGGGCAGTGGTTCATGCAGGCGGCGCAGCGGATGCAGCGCAGCATTTCCTGGAAGTCGGTGCCGATCATGTTCGACCGACCGTTGTCGATCAGCACCACATGATAGTCCTCCGGCCCATCCAGGTCTGGTTCGCGCCGGATGCCGGTGGAGAAGGTGGTGTAGACCGAGAAATCCTGGCCCGTGGCGGACCGTGCCAGCAGCCGCAGCAGGCTGGTCGCATCCTCCAGCGTCGGCACGACCTTTTCGATGCTGGCCAGCACAATGTGCGTCTTGGGCAGCGTCTGCGTCAGGTCGCCATTGCCCTCATTGGTGACGATGACGTTGCTGCCGGTCTCCGCGATCAGGAAGTTGGCGCCGGTGATGCCGACATCGGCCGCGAGGAAGCGCGACCGCAGTTTGGTGCGGGCTTCGGCCATGATGTCGCTGCGCTCGTGGAACACGCGGTCCTTCGGCAGCTCCGTGTGGATTTCGCGAAACGTCTTTTCCCAGTCTTCGCGATTGAGATGGAAGGCCGGGCCGATGATGTGGCTCGGCGGTTCCTTGCGAATCTGCAAAATGTATTCGCCGAGGTCGGTTTCGACCGGCTCGATGCCATGGGCTTCGAGGTGCTCGTTGATGCCGAGCTCCTCCGAGATCATCGACTTGCCCTTGGTGACCGTGCGCGCGCCCTTGTCGCGGCAGATCTTCAGGACCGCCGCGCGGGCCTCATCCGCCGTCGAGCACCAATGGACGGTGCCGCCCGCCTTCTCCACCTGAGCGGCATAGGCCTCCAGGTAGAAATCCAGGTTGGCGAGCGTGTGGTTCTTGATGTCGCGGCCGATCTCCCGCAGCCGCTCGAATTCCGGCAGGGCTGCGACGGCGGCGGCGCGCTTGGCGTGGGACGTGCCCTTGCTGCGGTCGAGCGCCTTTTGCAGCCCGGCATCGGCCAAAGCGCGGGTGGCATTCGCCTTGAAGGCGGGGGAGGTGATGTGGACCACGGGCGCTCTCCTGCTTCCTGCTGATATAGCGCGGAAAGCCGGCCCGTGCAGCCTTGGCCAGTGCTGGACCGCCGCTTATCCCAGCAGCCGCCCGATCACCCGCGCCGTGTAGTCCACCACCGGGATGATCCGCCCGTAATTGATCCGCGTCGGCCCGATCACCCCGATCGCCCCCACGATTTGCTCCGCCCCATTCCGGAAAGGCGAGACCACCATCGACAGGCCGGTGCTGTCGAACAGGCCGCTTTCCGCGCCGATGAAGATCTGCACACCCTCCCCACGCTGGGCGAGGTCGAGCAGGCGCAGCATGGTTTCCTGCGCTTCCAGCCGTTCGAACAGGGCCTGGATTTCCTGCACGCGCTGGGCGTGGTCCAGGTTTTGCCCAAGGTTCTGCAACAGTTTGGCCTGGCCGCGCAGGATCAGCGATCCGCCGGCGCCGCCGGCCCAGGTGCCCAGCCCGGCCTCGATCACCTGGTTGGTCAGGGCATCCAGCGCGGTGCGGTTGCTGGCGATTTCCTCCGCCACCGTGCCGCGCGTTTCCTCCAGCGTGCGGCCGGAAAGGCGGGCATTCAGGTAGTTGCTGGCCTGTTGCAGGGCGGAAGGCGGCAGGCCGAGCGGCACCTCGATGACGCGGTTTTCCACCTGGCCATCGGCCGTCACCAGCACCACCAGCGCCCGGCCGGTGCCGAGCGCCACGAATTCGATATGCCGCACGGGGGCTTCCCGCTTCGGCGCCACCACCAGCCCGGCCGCCCCGGCCAGGCCCGACAGCATCTGGCTGGCCTCGCCCAGGGTTTCCTGAAGCGAGCGCCCGCCGGCGGCGCAGCGGGCGGTGATAGCGTCCCGCTCCTCCTCCGGCAGGGCGCCGAATTGCAGCAGGCCATCGACGAACAGGCGCAGCCCGCGCTCCGTCGGCAGGCGCCCGGCGGAGGTATGGGGGGCAAAGAGAAGCCCGGCATCTTCCAGATCCGCCATCACATTGCGAATGGTGGCGGGCGACAGGGCCTGGGGCAGGCGGCGCGACAGGGTGCGGGACCCCACCGGCTCCCCGGTCTGGACGTAGGTTTCGACCAATTCGCGGAAAATCGCCGCGCTGCGGTCATCCAGGCCCGGCGGCAGCGGGATGGAGGTGGCGGAGTGGCTCATGGCGGGCGCCCCGGTGGGGCGGGGTGGCCTGGTGATCGGACCCATCGTGGGCGTTTTCCAAACCGTGAACATTCAAAGACCAAAGCTAGGGGCCGCCCGGTGGCCGGGTCAACCTTGCGTTGCCAGAAGGTCATGTCGCTGGGGCGCAACCGCAAGCCCAGGCCTGCGGCAAGGTTTCGACACAGTTGTGCCATGCGATGGTTACGACCCCTGGCCTAGCCTGACACCGGATCGGATACAGGAGTGGTCAAATGCCGAAGCAGGAGGCGACGGGGCTCTGGGCCGTGCTGCGGAATGTCTGGCTCAAGGGTGGCCAGGCGTGACGGCGGTGTTCACCGCGGCGTCCCTTCTGCTGGCCGGGGGTGCGGGGCTGCTGTCATCCCTGCTGGTGGCGCCGGTGCGCGGCGTGCTGCGCATGGCGGCGCTGCTGGTCGCCTCCGCCGCCGCGGTCGGGCTCGGGCTTCTGCTGCTGGCGGGGCCGCCGGAGCTGGACGTTTTGTTGACCGCGACGCGGACCGCCTTCGCTTGACGCCAGCCGCGCGGCGCGGGCAGGTGGGCGCATGCCGCGCCTCTGGATCCTTGCCGCGCTGCTTCTGGCCTGGCCCCTGACCGCCGCGGCGCAGGAGGAGGACCCCTGGACCGCCTGCACCCGCGCCATCGCGGCGGCGGAAGCGCGCAGCGGGATTCCGGACGGGCTGTTGCTGGCCATCGCCCGGGTGGAAAGCAGCCGCGCCCGCCCCGGCGGCGGCGCCGCCCCCTGGCCCTTCGCCCTGAATGCCGGCGGCGAGAGCCTGTTTCCCGAAACGGCGGCGGAAGCAGTGGCGCGGGTGGAAGCGCTGCGTGAGTCCGGGCGGCCTTCCATCGATGTCGGCTGCATGCAGATCAACCTGGCCTGGCACCCCGAGGCCTTCGACCGGCTGGAAGACGCCTTCCACCCCCCGACCAACGTCGCCTATGCGGTGCGCTTCCTGCGCGAGCTGCGCGGCCGCACCGGCGGATGGGCGGAGGCCGTGGCCCAGTACCATTCCATGGAGCCGGGGCGGGGCCTCGCCTATCACACACGGGTGCGGGTGGCGCAGGGGGCCGCGGCGCTGCCGCCGCGCGCGGTGGCGGGGCTCTGCGCGCCGGGGCTGCGGGCGCGGCTGGTGATCCCGCCCGGTGCCGGGGCAAGGCCGCGGCTGATCTGCCGCAGGTAGATTTATGTCACGGCGCGCAGGGAAAGAGTGCGGCGCAACATCGGCCTGGGGAACCCGGGATGATTCCCGCGCTTAGGGGCGCATCACGCGGAGGCGAGGGCTATGGGTTTCATCTGGACGATCATCATCGGCTTCCTGGCCGGCGCATTGGCGAAATTCCTCATGCCGGGGCGCGACCCCGGCGGCTTCATCATCACCATCCTGCTCGGCATTCTCGGTGCCCTGGTGGCGACCTGGCTGGGCCAGGCGATCGGCTGGTACAGGGCCGGAGAGGGCGCGGGCTTCATCGGCGCGGTGGTCGGCGCCGTGATCGTGCTGGCGGTGTACCGGGCGGTTGCCGGCCGGCGCGCCTGAGCCGACCAACGACTTTGGGTTGAAGGGGGTCCATCCGGTGGGATGGACCCCTTTTCGTTTTGGACCGCGGCACAAAGGATCAGCACATGGCCGGAACAGCTTTGGTCGTCGGAACCAGCGGCATCGTGGGCAGCGCGATGGCCGCGCTGCTGGCGCGGGAGGATTGGCAGGTTCTTGGACTGGCGCGCCGCCCCCCGGCGCAGCCGGGCGTCACCCCGATTGCCGGGGATTTGCAGGACCCCGAAGGGCTCGCGCAGGCGCTAGCAGGGGTGAAGCCGGACGCCGTCTTCATCGCCACCTGGTCCCGCCAAGCCAATGAGGCGGAGAACATCCGGGTGAATGGCGGCATGGTTCGCAACCTGCTGGCCGCGCTGCGCCCCGCCGGCAGCCTGCGCCATGCGGCGCTGGTGACCGGCCTGAAGCACTACCTCGGCCCCTTCGAGGCCTATGGCCAGGGCGCCCTGCCGCAGACGCCGTTTCGCGAGGAACAGGGGCGGCTCGATGTGCAGAATTTTTACTACGCGCAGGAGGATGAGCTGTTCGCCGCCGCCGCCCGCGACGGTTTCGGCTGGAGCGTGCATCGTCCGCACACCATCATCGGCAAGGCCGTGGGCAATGCGATGAACATGGGCACCACGCTGGCCGCCTATGCCACGCTGTGCCGGGAGACGGGGCGGCCCTTCCGCTTCCCCGGCTCCGCCATGCAGTGGAACGGCCTGACCGACATGACCGATGCGAGGCTGCTGGCGCGCCACATGCTGTGGGCCACGGAGACCCCGGCGGCGCGGGACCAGGCCTTCAACGTGGTGAATGGCGATGTCTTCCGCTGGAGCTGGGGCCGCATCGCCGGCTGGTTTGGCCTCGACCCGGCCCCCTTCGACGGCACGGTGCAGCCGCTGGAGGTCCAGATGGCCGGCGACGCCCCGACCTGGCGCGCGATCGCGGCGCGGGAGGGGCTGGTGGAGCCTGACCTGTCTCGCCTGGCCTCCGCCTGGCACACGGACGCCGATCTCGGCCGCCCGATCGAGGTGGTGACCGACATGGGCAAAAGCCGCCGGCTGGGCTTCACCGCCTACCAGCCCACCGACGACGCCTTCTTCGACCTGTTCGCGCAGCTGCGCGCGGACCGGCTGATTCCGTAGAGGACTGGGGCTTTAGCGCGAAACCTTCGCCTCGATCGCGTCCCACAGGGCGCGTTCCAGGTGGACGCCGTCGAAGCGGGCGATCTCCTGCAAGCCGGTGGGGGAGGTGACGTTGATCTCGGTCAGATAGCCGCCGATCACGTCGATGCCCACAAAGATCATGCCGCGGGCCTTCAACTCCGGCCCGATGGCGGCGCAGATTTCCTTCTCGCGGTCGGTGAGCGTGGTCGGCATGGGTGTGCCGCCGACATGCATGTTGGACCGCGCCTCCCCCTTCGCCGGCACGCGGTTGATGGCGCCCATGGCGACGCCATCCACCAGGATGATGCGCTTGTCGCCTTCCCGCACGGCGGGGACGTATTTCTGGATCACCAGCGGCTCCCGCGACCGCTCGGTGAACATCTCCACCAGGGCATTCATGTTCGGGTCTTCGGGGCGCAGGTGGAAGACGCCGGCGCCGCCATTGCCGAACAGGGGCTTGATGATGATGTCGCCATGCGCCTCGCGGAACTTGCGGATCTGGACGACATCCGCCGTCACCAGCGTGGTCGGCATCAGCTCGGGGAAATGGGTGACGAAGAGCTTCTCGGGCGCGTTGCGCACGCTGGCGGGGTCGTTCACCACCAGGGTCCTGGGGTGGATATGCTCCAGGATATGGGTGGCGGTGATATAGGCCATGTCGAAGGGCGGGTCCTGGCGCATCAGCACCACATCGACCTCGCCCAGGTCCAATTCCTCCGCCGCGCCCAGGGTGAAATGGTCGCCCTTCACCCGGCGCACCTCCACCGGCTGCGCCCGGGCGATGACCTTGCCGCCCAGCAGCGCCAGGTCCCGCACATGGTAGTGCCACAGGGCATGGCCGCGGCTCTGCGCCTCCAGCATCATGGCGAAGGTGCTGTCGGCGTCGATGTTGATGGAGGCGATCGGGTCCATCTGGACCGCGACCTTGAGGCTGCGCGCCATGGGGGTGGTTCTCCGCTTTCGGCCCTTCCTGTGGCATTGCCGGGCGCCGGTTGAAAGAGGGGGCGTCGCCATTGACCGGCGCGGCAGGGGCGGGGCACTTCAGGCGGCATGAACATCCTTTCCGGAAAGGCCCGCAAGGCGGGCGTGCTGGGCTGGCCCGTGGCGCATTCCCGCTCCCCCCGCCTGCACGGCTTCTGGCTGGCCCGGCACGGCATCGACGGCGCCTATCTGCCGCTGCCGGTGCGGCCGGAGCATTTTCGGGACGCTGTCATCGCCTTGTCCCGGCTGGGCTTTGCCGGGGCCAATGTGACCATCCCGCATAAGGAAGCGGCCTATGCGCTGTGCGATAGCGTCGATGCGGTGGGGCAGCGTGCCGGGTCGGTGAACACGCTGTTCTTCCGGGAGGATGGCCGCATCGAGGGCACCAGCACCGACGGCTACGGTTTTGTGGAATCCCTCCGTGAGCAGGCGCCGGGCTGGCAGGCGACGGATGGGCCGGCGGTGATCCTCGGCGCCGGCGGGGCGGTGCGGTCGGTGGCCGCCGCCTTGCTGGATGCCGGCTGCCCGAAGCTGGTGCTCGTCAACCGCACGCTGGCGCGGGCGGAGGCTTTGGCGCGGGACCTCGGCGGGCCGGTGGAGGTGACGGACCGTGCCCGGCTGGAAGGCGCCGCCCTGCTGGTGAACGGCACCTCCCTCGGCATGGTCGGGCAGCCGCCGCTGGAGATCGACCTCGCCCCCCTGCCCGGCCATGCCGTGGTGGCGGACCTTGTCTATGCGCCGCTGGAAACCGCGCTTCTGGCCCAGGCTCGGGCGCGTGGGCTGCGGGCGGTGGATGGGCTCGGCATGCTGCTGCACCAGGCGCGGCCCGGCTTTCATCAGTGGTTCGGCGTGGCCCCGATGGTGGATGCCGAATTGCGGGCCTTCGTTGCCGACGACCTGCTGCGATGAAGGTCATCGGCCTGACCGGCAGCATCGGCATGGGCAAGTCCACGGCCTCCAACACCTTCCGGCGGCTGCATGTGCCGGTCTTCGATGCCGATGCCGCGGTGCATTCCCTGCAAGGCCGAGGCGGCGCCGCCGTCGCCCCGATCGAGGCCGCCTTTCCCGGCACCACGGCCGACGGCCGTGTGAGCCGGGAGGCGCTGCGCGCCCGCGTCCTCGGCGACCCCGCCGCGCTGAAGCGGCTGGAGGCGATCATGCACCCGCTGGTGCGCCGCGCCGAGCAGCGCTTCCTCGCCGCCTGCTGCCGGCGGGGTGAGAGGCTGGCCGTGCTCGACGTGCCGCTGCTGCTGGAAACCGGTGGCCAGACGCGGGTGGATGTCGTGCTGGTGGTCTCCGCCCCCGCCGCCGTGCAGCGCGCCCGGGTGCTGCGCCGGAAGGGGATGACGCCGGACCGCCTGGCCGCCATCCTGGCCCGGCAGATGCCGGATGCCCGCAAGCGCAGCATGGCCGATCATGTCATTCATACCGGCCTGACCCGCCACCACGCCCAGCGCCAGATCCGCGCCTTGGTCCGGAGCCTCTGAGATGCGCCAAATCGTGCTGGATACCGAGACCACCGGCCTCGACCCCGCCTCCGGCGACCGGGTGATCGAGGTGGCGGCCATCGAGATCTTCAACTTCATGCCCACCGGCGCGACCTACCACCAGCTGGTCGACCCGGAGCGTGACGTGCCGGAGGAGGCGACGCGCGTCCACGGGATGACGGCCGAGATGCTGCGCGGCAAGCCGCTGTTCCGCGACATCGCCGGCGCGATGATGGATTTCCTGGGGGATTCGGAAATCATCGCCCATAACGCGCCCTTCGACTTCGGCTTCCTGGATGCCGAGCTGGTGCGCGCGGGCTTCCCGAAGCTGGACCGGACGCGGATGGTGGACAGCCTGGCGGTGGCCAAGCGGCGCTATCCCGGCCTGCCGAACAGCCTGGACGCGCTGTGCCGCCGCCTCGGCGTCGATAACTCCATGCGGACGGCGCATAACGCGCTGCTCGACGTGAAGCTGCTGGCCGAAGTCTATCTGGAACTGATGGGCGGCAAGCAGCCCGGCCTCGAACTGGCCGCCCGCCCGGCCCGTGCGCTGCCCATGGGCGCGGTGGTGGTGGCCCCCGTCATCCGGACGCCGCGCCCGATCATTGCCAGCGAGGCGGAACTGGCGGCCCATGCCGCGTTTGTGGCGAAGAAGCTGAAGGACCCGCTCTGGTCCACCCTCGCAGCGCCGGCCGGCTTGGCCTAGGCTTCCCAACCATGGACCAGACCCGCCCCCGCGTCGCGCTGTTCGTCACCTGCCTGGTGGACCTCTATCGCCCCTCGGTCGGCTTCGCCGCGATCAAGCTGCTGGAGCAGGCGGGGTGCCAGGTGGTGGTGCCCGAGAGCCAGACCTGCTGCGGTCAACCCGCCTATAATTCCGGCGACCGTGCCACGGCCATCGAACTGGCCCGCGCCGTGGTCGATGAATTTCTGGCCTATGATTATGTCGTGGCGCCCTCCGGCTCCTGCGCCGGGATGATCAGCCATCACTTCCCGGGCCTGTTTGCCGACGACCCGCATTACCGCGGCAAGGCGGAGGCGCTGGCCGCCAAGACGCATGAGCTGATCTCCTTCCTGACGGACGTGCGCGGCCTGACGCAGGTGGAGGCGCGCTTCGACAGCATCGCCACCTATCACGACAGCTGCTCCGGCCTGCGCGAACTCGGCGTGAAGGCGCAGCCGCGCAAGTTGTTGGGGACCGTCGCGGGGCTGGCCCTGCGGGAGATGGGCGACAGCGAGCTATGCTGCGGCTTCGGCGGCACCTTCTGCGTCAAATACCCCGACATCTCGACCCGCATGGTCGGCGACAAGACCAAGGACATCACCGCCACCGGCGCCGACACCTTGCTGGCCGGCGACCTCGGCTGCCTGCTGAACATGGCCGGCAAGCTGGCACGGGAGGGTTCGCCCGTTCAGGTGCGCCATGTGGCCGAGGTGCTGGCCGGCGTCACGGAGGATGTGGCGCCGATCGGGATGGTGAAGCGGTAGCGCTTCAGCGTGGGGCTGCGCCGTTGTCCCGCGCCATGAGCGGTTCCAGCGGTGCAAGCGCGAGAAGGCGCCCTACAGCCGGTGTGGTTATAAAGGTGACTGGGTCGTCTAACGATCCACTCGTTGTCATTATCAGGCCCGAGCGCATTGCGCTCGCAGCTGCCGCCCGCACTTCTGGTTCGGTTCCGAAGGGATCCGGAATAACTGCCTGCAGGACGGAAGCCCATTTGCCAGTGGGCACCCACATGAGGCGCGCCTTCTCATTGATGTCGGCCGGCATATTCGTCTCGGCGCGATGCATCGCGCCGATCAAGATCAGCTCCTCGCGGCGCAGGCCTTCCAAGGCATTCGCCCAAGCAAGAAATTCGTTGGCGGAGAATCCGGTCCTTGCTGCCTGACCTGCGGCCACCGCCGCCAAGAGACGCAAGTTCAGGCGAGCGGATCCTTCGATCGCTGCACGCTGGTAGCGGAACAGGATGGCGGCCAACTCATCCTCGTTCCCCACCTCCGAGAGTTGACGTTCGGCGTGGCTGATCTCGGCGATCCAGATCTTGCGTGCCGCCTCCAAACGCCCATCGACGATGCGTCGCACGGCCTCGCTCAACAGGCCGCCACCTGGCAGTGAGCATGCCGAAAGGATGTCGCCAGCAAGCGCGCCTATAAGTTGAAGCCCGCTCATGGTCCCCGCCAATCCGATTTCGTATCGAGATGGATTGGAGAGAACCTCAGCGCCAGCCCTGCGCGGTGGCATAGGCCACAATCCGGTCCGCCGTGCCACGCGCCAGCGCGCCGATTTCCTGCGGCCCGCGGGCCTCGCCCATGGCGCCGCGGATCGCGGTGCCGGCGACCACCATGCCGGCGCCACGCCCTGCGCCGATCACGCCGCCGGGCATGCGGCCGCTATCGGCATCCAACGCAAAACTGTCCACCTGGCGCGGCTCGGTCGTCGCGCTGTCCTGGAAGGCCAGCATCGCGGTCCCTGCCACCCGGCTGGCGCCGAGGCCGAAGCCGACGACGGTGCGGCGGGCGCGGTTGCCTTCCTGCAGCGCGCTGAACTGGCCGCGCACCAGCAGGCGGGGCGTGGCGGGGCTGGCCTCGGCGGCCGGCACTGCGGCAAAGCCGCGTTCGCGAAGGGCGGTGACCAAAGCGGTCTGGAAGCCGGCGACGGCCTCCTCCGCCGCCGTGCGGCGGGCGGCGCGGTCGTCGCCGCCCATGGCGCGCTGCGCGCGCAGCAGCGGCGCGCTGTCCAGCGTCACCTGGCTGGGATGAAGTGCGAAGCGCTCCACCACGATCTGCGCCGGCGCCGGCAGCCGTTCCGCCACGGGCTGGCCGGGCACCGGCGTGGCCATGGGGGCGACATTCGCCTGGGCGCAGGCGCCAAGAAGCAGCAAGGCGAACAGGGCGGACAGGCGATGGGTCATGGGGCGTTTCCTCTGGAGAACGCCCCTTTTGTACCGCAAGCGGTTCAGAAAGTGTTCAGACGATCCGCACGGACCCGTCATTCGGCATGTCCGGCGCGCCGAGCGCCACCAGCAGGGCGCTGCGCAGCGCCGCCAGCTTGCGTTCGTTCTCCACCTTCAGTCCGAAGACGTCCTTCACATAGAAGACGTCCACCGCCCGCACGCCATAGGTGGTGATATGGGCGCTGGCGATCTGCAGCCCCTGGCCGCTGATCGCCGCCGTCACCGCATGCAGCAGCCCCGGCCGATCGCGGCCGTTCACCTCGATCACCGTGTGGGTGTTGGAGGCGTGGTTGTCGAGCACGACGCGCGGCGGGATGGTCACCGCCCGCAGCCGCGCCGGTTCGCGCCGCAGCTTGGCGATTTCGCTGTCCAGCCGCAGGCGGCCGGAGAGGGCCTGTTCGATCAGCACCGAAAGCCGCGCCAGACGGTGCGGCGCGTCGAAGGCGCCGCCGGCGGCGTCCTGCACCCAGAAGGTGTCGAGCGCCATGCCATTGGTCATGGTGTGGATGCGCGCATCGACGATGGAAGCGCCGGCCACGGCCAGGGCGCCGGCGATGCGGCTGAACAGGCCGGGATGGTCGGAGCAGTAGACCGTCACCTCCGTGACCGAGCGCGCCTCGATCACGCGGGACCGGACGGTCAGCGGCGCGTTCTCCGCCTCCGCCTCCCGGATCATCTCCGCATGGCGGGCATGGGTCTCGGGGTCGAAGGACAGCCAGTAGCCGGGATAGCCGAGGCCGAGGAAGAAATCCGTCTCCGCCTGGGTCTGGTGCGTCAGCAGGCTGGCGGCGGCGGCGCGGGCGCGTGCCACGCGGGTGTCGCGTTCCGGCACGGAAAGCCCGCCGGCGAGCACTTCGGCCACGCGCCAGTACAGCTCCCGCAGCAGGGTCGCCTTCCAACCATTCCAGACTTTCGGGCCGACCGCGCGCATATCAGCGACGGTCAGCACCAGCAGCAGCCGCAACCGTTCGGGCGACTGCACCGTCTCGGCAATATCCAAAATGGTCTTGGGGTCGTCGATATCGCGCTTGAAGGCGGTCTGGCTGATCAGCAGGTGGTTCAGCACGAGCCAGGAGACGGTCTCCGTCTCCTCCGGCGATAGACCGAGGCGCGGGCAGATCTCCTGCGCCACCTGGGCGCCGAGTTCCGAATGGTCGCCGCCGCGGCCCTTGGCGATGTCATGCAGCAGGACGGAGACATACAGCGCCCGGCGCGACTGGATCTGGCCGATCAGCTCGGAGGCGACGGGCGCGATCTCGTTCAGCGCGGCGCCTTCCAGCTGGGACAGCACGCCGATCGCCTCGATCGTGTGCTCCTCCACCGTGAAGACATGATAGGTGTCGAACTGCATCAGCCCGACGATGCGCGCCCAGTCCGGCATGAAGCGGGACAGGAAGCCCACCTCGTTCAGCACCCGCATGAAGCGCGCCGGGTCGCGCCCGGTCAGCAGGTCGAGGAACAGGGCATTGGCCGGCGGATCGTCCCGCAGCTGCACCGCATAGCGCGCATTGCGGATCAGGGCGCGGTGGGCGAGGGGGTGGATTTCCAGATTGCGGTCCCGCGCCGCGCGCACCAGGCGCAGCATGATGGCGGGGTCCTCGGCGATATTGCGCTCCGGCGCGAACAGCACCTTGCCATCGGCCAGCGCCATCCCGGCCTGCGACAGCGCGGCATCGCCGGCGGGCAGCACGGCGGGGGGGCCGAGGGCGGCGCGTTCCAGCGCGGGTTCCAGCAGGCGGGTCAGGCGCACCACGTCCCGCGCCGTCAGGAACAGATGCTTCATGAAGCGCTCGACGCCGTCCTGCACACCATGCCGTGTGTATCCCATGCGGGCGCCGACGACGGGTTGCAGGTCGAAGGTCAGGCGTTCCTCCGCCCGGCCGGTCACGTAGTGCAGGTGGAAGCGGACGGTCCAAAGGAAGTTCCAGGCGCGGCGCACCGCGCGCGCTTCCTGCGGCGTCAGCAGCCCGCCGCCGGGGCTGTCCGGCCCCACCAGCTCCGGCATGCGCTGCACGCCGAAGGCATGGCGGGCCAGCCAGTACAGGGTTTGCAGGTCGCGCAGCCCGCCGCGGCCTTCCTTCACATGCGGCTCGACCAGGAAGGGGCTTTCGCCGTAGCGGGCGTGGCGCGCCTGGCGTTCGGCGCGTTTCGCGGCGAGGAAGGGGGCGAGGCCACTGGCCTTGCGGGCGGCGGCGAAGGCGATGTCGAAACGCTCGAAGACGGGCCGTTCGCCGGCCAGGAAGCGGGCATCGATCAGCGCGGTCTGGATGGTGACATCACCCCGCGCATCCTCCAGGCATTCAGGCAGGCTGCGCGTGGCGTGCCCCACCTTCAGCCCGAGATCCCAGAGCAGATAGAGCAGGAATTCGACGGAGCGCCGCCCCTGCGGGCCGAGCGGCTGGTCGGACAGGAACAGCAGGTCGATGTCGGAATAGGGGGCCAGAACGCCGCGACCATAGCCGCCGGTGGCGATCAGGGCGAAGGGGGGTTCGGACTGTGCCTCCGCCGGGCTGGTACAGCTCGCCAGGGTATAGGCGTGGATGGCGGAAACCAGCCCATCGGTGAGCGCCGCCAGCCAGCGGGCGGCGCCCAGGCCGGACAGGTCATGCGCCTCGAAGGCTCGTTGGACCCGGCCCTGGATGCGGCCCAATTGTCGCCGCAGCAGGCCGAGCGCGACGTCACGGGCGACGGGGCGACCGTTCTCGACCAGCCCTGCGATCAGGTCCGGAAGGACCTCGGGCGGTTCGGCAGGTAGCGCGAGTGCGGCCGCCTGGGTGGGCGGTTGGCCGAGGCTGGCGATCATTCCTGTCACACTACCGTGTCACCTGTCTCAGCAACAGGGTTCTCTTGCTGCGCTGCGATAACTTCCGCCGCCGTATCGTCTTTTCCAGCCGCCAGGGCTTTGAGGCGGTAGAGCGCATCCTGCGCCTCTCGCGGCGAAAGCGCATCCAGATCGATGCTGGCAAGCTCCGCGTGCAAAGGGCTCAGTGGCTGTGCCTTGGCCGGGGCGGGCTGGGCGAACAGCGGCAACTCCTCCGCCAGCGTGTCCGCGCCGCCGGCCCGGGCGCGGGCTTCCAGCGCCGCCAGTACTTCCGCCGCGCGCTTCAGCACCGGGCGGGGCACGCCGGCCAGTCGCGCCACATGCACGCCCCAGCTGCGTTCGCTGGCGCCGGGGCCGACCAGGTGCTGGAACACCACCTCCCCCCGCCATTCCCGCACCTGCATGCGGGCCAGCTGCAATTCCGGCAGGCGCCCGGCCAGCGCCGTCAATTCGTGAAAGTGGCTGGCAAAGACGGCGCGGCAGCGGATGCGGTCGTGCAGCGCCTCCAGCACCGACCAGGCGATGGCCAGGCCATCCCAGGTCGCGGTGCCGCGCCCGACCTCATCCAGCACCACCAGGGAACGGGCGGTGGCCTGGTTCAGGATGGCCGCCGTCTCCGCCATCTCCACCATGAAGGTGGATCGCCCGCCGGCGATGTCGTCGCCGCCGCCGACGCGGGAGAACAGCCGATCCACCAGCCCCATCCTTGCCCGCGTTGCCGGCACGAACAGGCCTGACTGGCCGAGCACGACCATCAGCGCATTTTGCCGCAGCCAGGTGGATTTGCCGGCCATGTTGGGGCCGGTCAGCAGGCACAGGCGGCGGCCCGGCGACAGGTCGCAGTCATTGGGGACGAAGGCGGGACCGCGCGCGCGTTTCTGCACCGCTTCCACCACCGGGTGCCGCCCGGCGGTGATGCAGAACTCCGCGCGCTCCGTCAGTTCGGGCCGGCACCAGCCGCCCTCGGCGGCCAGCGTCGCGGCGGCGGCGTGCAGGTCCAGCTCCGCCAAGGCGCGCGCCGCCTCTGCGATCTGGCTGCCCTGGCGCAGGGCCAGCGTCTTCAGATGGGTGACGCAGGTGCGTTCGCGAGTGGTGGCGCGCTCCCCGGCCTCCGCCACCTTGCGGTCCAGCTCGGCCAGCGCCGTGCAGGTGAAGCGCATGGCATTCGCCATGGTCTGGCGATGGATCGGCGCCATGGCGCCGCTGGCGGGCGGGGTCTGCACCAGCTTCTGGCCGGCCACTGCCGGTACCTCCGCCAGGAAGCCGAATTGCTGGTGGTGGCGGATTTTCAGGCTGGCGACGCCCCAGGCCTGGGCGAGCTCCATCTGCAAGGCGGCCACCGCCTCCCGCGCCCCATCGCGCAGCCGGCGCAGGGCATCGAGCTCGCCGTCATAGCCGGGGGCGATCACCCCCCCATCTTCCAGCCGCGCCGGCATTTTTTCGAGGTTCAGCGCCCGGCCGAACTCTTCGGTGAGACCGGGATCGAGCCGCAAAGCGGCTTCGGCCGCCTCGATCAGCGGCGGGCCGGGCAAGGCGGCTTCGGCCAGCGCGGCCCGCACCGCCTCGGCACGGGCAAAACCATGTGCCAGCGCGCCCAGGTCGCGCGGGAAGAAGCGGTCGAGCGCCAGGCGGCCCAGCGCGCGGGCCATGTCCGGCGCGCCCTTCAGCGCGGCACGCAGCCCGGCCCGCACGGCCTCGGCCTCCAGCAGGAAGGACACGGCATCATGCCGCGCGCCGACCGCCTCCGCCTCCGCCAGCGGCGCGGCCAGCCGCGCGGCGAGCTCGCGGGCGCCGGCGGCGGTCAGGGTGCGATCGACGGCGGCAAACAGCGTGGCCTCCGTGCCGCCGCGCTGGTCCCGCAGAATCTCCAGGCTGCGCCGCGTCGCCGCATCCAGCGCCAGCGTGCCGGCGGCGCCCGCCTGGGGGCGGGGCGGGTCGAGGCGCGGCAGGGCGCCGGCCTGGGTTTCCCGCACATAGGACAGGGCCAGGGCGGCGGCGGCCAGTTCGGCGTCTGTGAAGCGACCAAAGCCATCCAGCGTGGCGACGCCAAACGCCTCCCGCAACAACCGGCCCGGGTCGCGCGGCGGGGCGCGTTCGGCGATGCGGCCGGGCAGGCGCTGGGCGAGGTCGGGCAGTTCCGCCAATTCGCGCGGCGCGCAGGCCTCCACCGGCTCGATCCGCGCCAGCAGCGCGCCCAGATCCTCCCGCGCCAAAGCCATCGTCTCGAAACCGCCGGTCGAGACATCCACCCAGGCGGCGGCGAAGCCCGGTCCGACCTCGGCCAGGGCCAGCAGCCAGGCGGGGCGGGCGGCGTCGAGCAGACCGTCCTCCGTCACCGTGGCCGGGGTGACCACGCGCACCACCTCGCGCCGCAGGGTCGAGGCCTTGCGCTTCTTCGCCTGTTCCGGCGTTTCCATCTGGTCGCAGATGGCGACCCGATGGCCCTGGCGGATCAGCCGGGCGAGGTAGGATTCCCAGGCATGCACCGGCACGCCGCACATCGGCACCGGCTGGCCGCGATGCTCGCCGCGGAAGGACAGGGCGATGTCGAGCGCATCGGCGGCGATGCGCGCATCGCCGAAGAACATCTCGAAGAAATCGCCCATGCGGAAGAAGACCAGCGCATCGGGATGCGCATTCTTCGCCACGAACCATTGCGCGAGGGCTGGGGTGGCGCCTTCGGCCGGCGGGATGTCGTCGTCGGGGTTCGTCACGCTCCATCCCTAAACCGCCGCGCCCGCGCTGCGAAGGTGGGAAGCGGTACTTACCCTCATGCGTCGGGCGCCGCCTCCGGCGGCTTGGCTGCGCGGCATCGGCCGCGGCAGCCGTTCGGCCATGCTTACCCCCCCAAAGCCCCCCAACGCAGCTGCGAAGCGCCTGTCTTCCCAGGCCCGCCGCAGGCTGCAATGAAGGGGGGAGAGACGTGAGTTGGGGAAGACACGCACCATGGATGACGCGCGCAAGGAACCGGGCGAGGCGCTGGCGGATACCCGCACCGCCCGCATCACCGACCAGGAAGCGCTGGCGATGCATGCGGAGGGGCGGCCGGGCAAGCTGGAGATCCGGCTGACCAAGCCGCTGACCACGGCGCGCGACCTGTCGCTCGCCTATAGCCCCGGTGTGGCGGCGCCCTGCCTGCACATCCACAAGGACCCGGCGCTGGCCTATGACTACACCAGCAAGGGCAATTTCGTCGCCGTCATCAGCAACGGCACCGCCGTGCTCGGCCTCGGCAATCTCGGCGCGCTGGCCAGCAAGCCGGTGATGGAGGGCAAGGTCGCGCTGTTCAAGCGCTTCGCCGACGTGGACGGCATTGACCTCTGCGTCGACACGGAGGATGTGGACGCCTTCGTCAATTCGGTGCGCTACCTCGGCCCGTCCTTCGGCGGCATCAATCTGGAGGACATCAAGGCCCCCGAATGCTTCGTCATCGAGCAGCGGCTGCGCGAGCTGATGGACATTCCGGTCTTCCACGATGACCAGCACGGCACGGCCATCGTCGCCGCCGCCGGCCTGATCAATGCCTGCCACCTGACCGGCCGCGACCTGAAGACGGTGAAGCTGGTGATCAACGGCGCCGGCGCGGCGGCGGTGGCCTGCGCCGAGCTGGTGAAGGCCATGGGCATCCACCCGCAGCATGTGATCCTGGCCGATACCAAGGGCGTGATCTATCGCGGCCGGACGGAGGGCATGAACCAGTGGAAGTCGGCCCATGCCGCCGACACGCAGTGCCGCACGCTCGCGCAGGCCATGGAAGGCGCCGACTGCTTCATGGGCCTGTCCGTGAAGGGCGCCGTGACGCCCGAGATGGTGCGGTCCATGGCCGCCCATCCGATCATCTTCGCCATGGCGAACCCGGACCCGGAGATCACGCCGGATGAGGCGCGCGCCGTGCGGCCGGACTGCATCATCGCCACCGGGCGCAGCGACTATCCGAACCAGGTGAACAACGTCCTCGGCTTCCCCTTCATCTTCCGGGGCGCGCTGGACGTGCGGGCTTCCACCATCAACGATCAGATGAAGGTCGCCGCCGCGAACGCCCTGGCGCTGCTGGCGCGCGAACATGTGCCGGAGGAAGTGGCCGGCGCCGGTGCCGGCAAGTCGCTGCGCTTCGGGCCAGAGTACATCATTCCGAATGCCTTCGACCCGCGCCTGATCAGCCGCATCCCGCCCGCCGTCGCCAAGGCGGCGATGGACAGTGGCGTGGCGCGCAAGCCGATCATGGACCTGCACCGCTACGCCCGCGATCTGGCCGGGCGGATGGATTCCACCGCCCATGCGATGGAGGTGATCGCCGAGCGCGTGCAGGCGAACCCCCGCCGCGTGGTCTTCGCCGAAGGGGAGGAGGAGCGTGTGATCCGCGCCGCCATCGCCTTCCGCAATGCCGGCTACGGCACCCCGGTGCTGGTGGGGCGCGAGGACCGGGTGAATGCCGTGGTGGCCGGCCTCGGCATCGCGATGCCGGAGGGGATCGAGATCCACAACGCCCGGATCTCCGACCGCAACACCGCCTATGCCGCCTGGCTCTATGCCAAGAAGCAGCGCGAGGGCTTTTTGCAGCGCGACTGCCAGCGGCTGGTGAATCTGGACCGCAATGTATTCGCCGCCTGCATGGTGGCGGCGGGCGATGCGGATGCGATGGTCACGGGCGCCACGCGCAGCTACGCCGCGGCGCTGGAGGGCGTGCTGACGGCGATCGATCCGGCGCCCGGCACGGTGCTGTTCGGGCTGACGCTGATGCTGGCGCGGCGGTCCGGCACCGTGCTGGTGGCGGATACCGCCATCCATGAACGCCCGGATGCGCCGACGCTGGCCGAGATCGCCATCCAGGCCGCCGCGGCCGCGCGGCGTCTGGGGCATGAGCCGCGCGTCGCCTTCCTGGCCTTCTCCACCTTCGGCGACCCGAAGGGCAGCATCCCGGGCAATGTCCGCGACGCGGTGAAGCTGCTGGACCAGCGGCAGGTGGATTTCGAATATGACGGCGAAATGGCCGCCGACGTGGCGCTGGACCCGGGACTGCGCGCCGCGCTGTACCCCTTCTGCCGCCTGACTGGCCCGGCCAATGTGCTGGTGATGCCCGGCCTGCACGCCGCGCATATCCTGACCAAGGCGGCCCCGCGCCTGACCAGCGCCCAGACCATCGGGCCGCTGCTGATGGGGCTGTCGGCGCCGGTGCAGATCGTGGGGATGGAGGCTGGGGTGAACCAGATTCTGGACCTCGCCTGCCTCGCGGCGCATGCGGCCCTGCCGAAGTAGAGATGGCGGGGCCGGTCTTCACCATCGGCTATGAGGAGGCGACGCCGGCGCGGCTGATCGCCGCGCTGCGGGCCGAAGGCGTCACCACGCTGGTCGATGTCCGGGCGCTGGCCAATAGCCGCAAGCCCGGCTTCGCCAAGCGGGCGCTGGGCGCGGCGCTGGCGGAGGCGGGCATCGCCTATCAGCACGTGCCCGCGTTGGGCACGCCGGCCGAGGGCCGCGCGGCGGTGCGCGCGGGCCGCCCGGCCGAGATGCGCCGCATCTTCGGGGCAAAACTGGCGGGGCTGGAGGGGCAGGCGGCGCTGGCCGCGCTCACCGCCCAGGCGCGGGGGGAGCGGGTCTGCCTGCTGTGTCTGGAAGCCGACCCGGCGCAGTGCCATCGGACCCTGGTGGCGGAGGCGGTGGGCTTGCCGATCCGGCACCTGACGCCCTAGGCCGGTCCGGCTCAGCCTGCGCGATGACGTATTCTTGGGTCGCAGGACCAGCTCGATGCCTTACATCGGTGTCATGATCCGACCCCTCCTCACCCTCGCCGCCCTGCTCCCCCTTTTCAGCCCCCTGGCCGCCAAGGCGCAGGAGGGGGAGGTGGTGCGATCGGAACGCGCCAGCTTCCGCCTGACCACCTTCGCCACCGGGCTCGAAAGACCCTGGGGCGCCGCGCTGCTGCCGGATGGGCGGCTGCTGGTGACGGAGCGGCCGGGCCGGCTGCGGATCGTCGGCCGCGACGGCGCTGTCTCCGCCCCCCTCTCCGGCGTGCCGGAGGTTGAGGCCGCCGGCCAGGGCGGGCTTCTGGACGTGGCGCTCGGCCCGGATTTCGAAACCAGCCGCGAGATTTTCCTCTGCCAGGCCATGGTGGTGCAGGGCGGGGCCCTGACCCGGCTGGTCCGCGCCCGGCTGGGCGAGGCGGGGCTGGAGGCGGTGACGCCGATCCTGGATGCGACCCCGGCGCAATCCTCCGGCCGCCAGCATTACGGCTGCCGCATCGCCTTCGGCGCCGACGGGCGACTGTACCTCGCGACCGGCGACCGCAATGTGGACCGCATGCGCTCCCAGCGGCTGGACGACCTGGCGGGCAAGGTGATGCGGGTGGACCGGGAAGGCCGGCCGCAGCGGGACAACCCCTTCGCCGACCGTGCCGGCGCGCGGGCGGAGGTCTTCACCTATGGCCACCGCAACCCGCAGGGCATGGCGTCCAATCCCTGGACCGGCACGATGTGGCTGGTGGAGCACGGGCCGCGCGGCGGGGATGAACTAAACATCCTGCGCCCCGGCGCGAATTACGGCTGGCCGATGGTCACCCATGGGGTGAACTACTCCGGCACCCCGATCAGTGACCGGCAATCGGCCCCGGGCATGGAAGACCCGCAGCGGGTCTGGACCCCGGTCATCAGCCCCGCCGGCATCGCCTTCTACGACGCCACCGCCTTCCCCGAATGGCGCCGCAGCCTTTTCATCACTGCGCTGAACCAGCCCGGCCTGGTGCGCCTGACCACGGATGGCGACCGGGTGACGGGGGAGGAGCGCCTGCTGTTCGACCTGCGCGTCCGCATGCGGGACGTGTTGGTGGCGCAGGATGGCGCGCTGCTGGTGCTGACCGATGAGGCGCGCGGCCGCATCCTGCGGCTGGCGCCGGAGTGACCCTGCCGGAGCTGGTCTTCCGGCCCGCCGAGGCGGGTGAGGGCCAGATCCTTTTCGACCTGACCTTCCTCTCGGTCAGCGGCCTGGCGGCCGGGCATTATTCGGCTGCCCAGATCGCCGGCTGGATGGGCGCGCGCACGCCGGCGACCTATGAGGCCATGATCGCCCAGGGCGGCACGGTCGTCGCTGAGCGGCACGGCGTGATCCTGGGCTTCGTCGATGCCGTGCCGGGGGAGGTCACACGCCTGTTCCTGCACCCGGATGCCGCGGGCGGTGGGCTGGGCCGGCGGCTGCTGGAGATTGGTATCGCTGGCGCACGGCGCGGCCATGCCGGGCCGGTCCGGCTGGATGCGACATTGAATGCCGAGGGTTTTTATCAGCGCTGCGGCTTTCGGCGCATCGGCACCGGGGTGTTTTCCCAGGGCGACAACCCGATCGCGATCGTGACCATGGAACTGCCGGCGGCCTGACAAACGTCAGTGGTCGTAATGCAGCCGTAGCTCCTGCCGCCCATCCGGCAGCACCGCCTCGGTCGTGCGGTCGGCGGCGCGGCGCAGCATCAGCGCGGCGAGGCGGGCGGCCAGCGCCGCGTCCTCGGCATCCTCCAGCCGCGGGGCCTTCCCATCGGCGGGCAGCAGCGCCTCCCCCGCCCAGCGCAGCGTGGCGTCCAGGTTGAATTCGTCGAAGCGCGCCGTCAGCTCGACCGCCGCGCGAGGGGCGAGCAGGCCGGGCAGGGCCTGGGCCACCTCCTCCAGCGCCGCTTCCAGTCGCGCCACCACCTCCGCCCGCGCGCCCCAGGCGGCGCCGGACTGGTGGGCGAAGTCCTGGAGCACCACCGCCCCATCTTCCGGCCGCCAGACCAGCCGGCGCTGCTGCGCGGCGCCGATCCGGAAGGCCGCGACCAGCCCCAGCGCGACGACCATGGCGAGGACCAGGGAGGAGGAGACCAGCAGCCGCGCCGCCGGCGGCAAACTGGCAAAAATCTGCGGCGCGGCGTCGTAGGACAGGCCGATCACCAGCGCCGCGCCGACCACCAGGGTGCGGCGCGCATCCATCAGCCGCTGGGTGACGATGCCCATGCCGGTCACCGCGATGAAGGCCGCCGCGAAGAACAGCGCCGCCCCCAGCACCCCGCGCGGCACGGCCAGAACCACCGCCGCCGCCCCCGGCACCAGGGCAAGGCCGATCCATAGCGCACCCACCGCCAGCCCGACCCGCCGCGCCGTGACCCCGGTGGCGATGGCGAGGCCGACACTGGCCGTGTAGCTGTTCACCCCCGGAACGCCGAGCAGGCCGGCCAGGCAGGTGCCGAGCCCATCGGCCAGGGCGCCGGCCCGCATCTGCCCGTAATCCGGCCGCCGCCAGTGCGGGTCGGTCGCCCTCTGACAGGCCACCACATCGCCGCAGACCCGCACCAGACAGGCCAGCGCGCCCATGGCGAAGCCGGGCAGCAGCGTCCATTCCAGCGCCGGCATCGCCACCGGCCAGCTCGGCAATTGCCAGGCCACCGCCACCGGCAGCAGCACGCCGCCGGTGGCGAGCACCGTTCCGACATGGGTGGCGAAGCCCAGCACCAGCCCGGCCAGCACCGCCACCGGGCGCCAGCGCGGCCCGCCCCAGATGGTGGCCCCGATGATGACCAGCAGCGCGACCGCAGTGGCCGGCAGGTCATCCGTGCCGCGATCCTGCCCCGGCCCGAAGCCCAGCATCAGCCGCAGCGCCAGCAGGCCGAGGGCGACGCCAATCATCAGCACCACCAGCCCGACCAGCTCCGTCGGCAACCAGGGCCGCAGCCGCTTCACGGCGAAGGACAGCAGCACCTGCGTCACCCCTGCCATCAGCGTCATTGCCGCGACGGCTCCAAGCCCGCCCAGCTGCGCGGCGATCAGCGTCGGCGGCAGGTAGATGGCGGTGAAGACGGAGGGCAGCAGGAAGCCGGAGCCGACGCCATGTCGCCCCCAGGCCTGCAACAGCGTGCCAAGGCCCAGCGCCAGCATGGCCAGCGACAGATAGGAGGAGAGCATGGCCGGATCGGCGCCCGCCGCATCGGCGACGATCAGCGGAAAGACCAGGGTGACGGAGCCGAGGCCGATATGCTGGAGCGCGGCCGGCCAGAGGATGCCGGGCGGCGGCGCACTGCGCAGCGTCCAGCTCGTGGTGGTGTGCTCCATCCGCCTCCCTATCGGCCTGACCTGAATGGCCTCTGCGGGCCGATGGCGGGGGAAGACTACACGCGAAGGTTGCGAAGTGTGAACCGATCTGGCGCCGGCGCCATCACATCTCGAGCTTCAGCACTTCCCCGGCAAGATAGAGGCTGCCGCAGATCAGCACCCGGGCCGGGCCGCCAGCACGGGGCAAGGCGGCCAGCGCCTGGGCCACGGTGCCGCCCGGATGTGCCGTGCCACCGCTGGCGGCGACCACGCCCTCCACGCTCATCGCCAGATGCTGGCCGGGCTCGGCGACGGCCCAGAGGCTGCTGGCCACCGGGATGATCGGGGCGAGGAATTCCGGGACCTGCTTGCCGGCCTTCATGCCGACCAGCACATGCAGCGGCCGGTCGCCAAAACTCTCGCGGATATGCTGGCCGAGCACCACGCCGGCGCCGGCATTATGGCCGCCATCCAGCCACAGCTCCCAATCCGGTGGCAGCAGCGCCGCCAGCCGCCCGGTCAGGCGCTGCATCCGCGCCGGCCACTGCGCTTTGGCCACGCCTTCGCGGATCGCGGCCTCGGTCAGCCAGGGGGGGTTCCAGCCGCGCAGGGCGGCGATGGCGATCCCGGCATTGTCCGCCTGATGCGGGCCGATCAGGCCCGGCCGCGGCAGGTCGAGGGTGCCGGCCTGGTCGCGGAAGGTCAGCGTGCCATCGGCATGGCGCGTGACGTCCCAGGCCTTGCCGCGGGCCGACAGGGGCGCGCCCTGGGCCGCGGCCTCCGCCTCGATCACCGCCAGGGCGGCGGGCGGCTGGGCGCCAGTGGCGCAGGGCACGCCGGGCTTGATGATGCCGGCCTTCTCCCAGGCAATTCGGGAAATGTCCTCGCCGAAGAAGTCCATGTGGTCGAGGGAGATGCTGGCGATCGCGGCGGCCGCCGGGCGGTCCACCACATTGGTCGCGTCGAAGCGCCCGCCGAGGCCAACCTCCAGCACCAGGAGGTCGGCCGGGACGCTGGCGAAAAGATGCAGGGCGACGGCCGTCGTCACCTCGAACACCGTGATCGGCAGGCCGGCATTGGCCTGTTCCACATGCTCCAGCGCCGCGATCAGCGCCGGTTCCGTCACCAGCTCGCCGGCCAGCCGGATGCGTTCGTGGAAGGAGACCAGATGCGGGCTGGTAAAGACATGCACGCGCAGCCCGGCGGCTTCCGCGATGGCGCGCAGGAAGGCGCAGGTGCTGCCCTTGCCATTGGTGCCGGCCACATGAACCACTGGCGGCAGCCGCCGCTCCGGATGGTCCAGCGCCGCCAGGCAGCGCTGCAGCCGGTCCAGGCTGAGGTCGATCAGCTTCGGATGCAGGCTGTGCAGCCGGTTGATGATCTCCTCGCTGCGCGAGGCGGGTAGCTCGGTCACGCCGGCTTCACGGCCTCGGGCATCGACTCGGCGGGCTCCGGCGCGGGCAGGGCTGGCAGCGGCTCCGGCGTCGGCTCGCCCGGCAGGGTCGGTTCGCGCAGCAGGGAAATCACCTGGGCCAGGGTGGCGCGCATGTCATGCCGCTTCACCACCATGTCCAATATGCCATGTTCCAGCAGGTATTCGGCCCGCTGGAAGCCTTCGGGCAGCTTCTCCCGCACCGTCTGCTCAATGACGCGGGCGCCGGCGAAGCCGATCAGCGCATTCGGCTCGGCGATCTGGATGTCACCCAGCATGGCGAAGCTGGCGGTCACGCCGCCCGTGGTCGGGTCGCAGAGCACGACGATGAAGGGCAGCCCGGCCTCCTTCACCATGCGCGTCGCGATCACGGTGCGCGGCATCTGCATCAGGCTGATGGCGCCTTCCTGCATGCGGGCGCCGCCCGAGGCGGTGAAGACGATCAGCGGCGCGTCCTGCAACACGGCGAGCTTGGCCGCCGTGACCAGCGCCTCCCCCACCCCGGCGCCCATGGACCCGGCCATGAAGCCGAATTCGAAGACGCCGAGCACCGCCTTGCGCCCCAGGATCTGGCCCTGCGCCACCAGCACCGCGTCATCCATGCCGGATTTCTGCTGGGCTTCCTTCAGCCGGTCGGCGTATTTGCGCTGGTCGCGGAAGCGCAGCGGGTCGGCCGGGGCCTTCGGCAGCTCGATGCGCGACCAGCCCTCATCCAGCGTCGCCTTCACCCGCGCGGCGGCGGACAGCCGCATGTGATGCCCGCAATGGGTGCAGACATGCAGGTTCCGCTCCAGGTCGCGGTGGAAGATCATCTGCTCGCAGGACGGGCATTTGTGCCAGAGATTGTCCGGCACCTCCCGCGGCTGCCCGAACAGGGCTTTGACCTTCGGCAGCGCCCAGTCGGAAATCCAGTTCATCTGTCATGCCCTCAAGCGCCGGGCGCCGGACCCCGGCGGACCCCGTACAGGCCCTCGTCACGCGCCGCCAATATCGGGGCGGAGGTAGGAGCAATGGGGGTCGCGGCGCAAGAGGGGGCCGGCTGGCGGCCCGCGAAGCCAGGTCAGAAACGCCGGTTCAGGCCGATCCGCAGCGCATGCAGATCAAGCCGGTGGTCCCAGCCCGGCCCGCTGGCCGGCGGCAGCACCAACTCCTTCCGATAGGCGTGCCAGGCATAATCCGCCCGCACCCGCCAATCCGGCGCCACCGCATGCTCCACGCCCAGCCCCAGCACCAGGCCCAGCGTGGTGCCGCTGGCGCTGGCGCGGGAGGAGGTGCATGCGCCGGAACAGCTCTCCGTCGTGCTCGCCTCGAATTGCGCCAAACCGGCACCGGCCCGCAGGAACAGCAGCGTCTGCGGGGTGGCCAGCCAGCCGAGCCGGCCGGTCGCCGCGCCATGCAGGCCGAGCGAGGCTTCGCTGCGCACCGCCCCCGTCGCATTGGCGCTTCCGACATCGCCGGACTGGCCCAGATGACCAAGTTCCAGTTCCAGCCCCAGCACCAGGCGGTTGCGCTGCCAGTTATAGCCGGCCTGCACGCCACCGAGCGCGCCGCGCGTCTCCGCCTGCCAGGCGCGCGGCCCGTTGATCTCCGTGATGTCGTCGCCGCCCCCGGCATAGCCGAGATGCAGGCCGAGATAGGGGCCGGTCCAAACCTCCGCCCTTCCGGCGGCCGGCAGAAGACATAGGGGGGCGATCAAGAAGGCATTGCGCAGCAGGCGGGTCATGGCCTCTCCTTGTCGTTGCGGACGATAACCGCTACGATTTGCATCAATGTTTTTATGTTTTACGATAAGGATCGGCGCGCGGTCAACGCCGCCGTGGCACGACATGACGCTCGACCGGCTCGGCCTGACCCTGCGCCTCGCCACCCTCGCGGTGGTCGCCCTGCTGCTGCTGATCCCGCTGGTCGGCCTCGCCGCGCCCGGCGCCGTGCCGACCAACATGGCATTTCGGCACGTCGCCTCGTTGCCGCTGCCGTCGCGCTTGCCGGCGTCGCTGGCCCTGGCGCTGCCCTACCTCGCCACCGCGCTCGCCTTCGCGCAGCTGCACCGCTTCGCCACCAGGCTGCACAGCATGGAATTGTTCACCCTGGGAGCGGCCGAGGCGCTGCGACGTTTCGCCGGCTGGCTGCTGCTGGCGGCGCTGCTGTTGCCGGCGGCCCGCCTCGCCGCCCTCGGCCCCAGCGGATTGCTGGCCCCGGCCCCGCTGCTGGGCAGCGCCGTGGGCCTGGCCATCGGCCTGGTCTTCCTCAGCTTCGCCGCGGTGCTGCGCGAAGCCACGCGCGCCATCGAAGAGAATGCCACGATCATCTGATGCCCATTATCGTCCAGCTCGACATCATGCTCGCCCGCCGCAAGATGCGCTCCCGCGAACTGGCGGCGCGCATCGGCATCTCCGAGGTCAACCTCTCCCTGCTCAAGACCGGCCGCGTCAAAGGCATCCGCTTCGAGACGCTGGAGAAGCTCTGCCGGGAACTGGACTGCCAGCCGGGCGACCTGCTGGTGCACGTGCCGGAATAGGGCATTTTCCGGCCACGCGACGTCACAAAGCGAGACGGAAACGCGCGAAACGCCCGGACCTGCTGGAGCATGTCCGGGCGTCGAGGGCACGTGGGCCGATCGTTCGATCGGCCCGGCAGCTATTCCGCCGCCTGAGCCATCTGCCTGCGGCTGGCCACCGCGGCCCGCACCCCGGCGCCGTATTCCGGATGCACCTGGTCGAACAGCACGCATTGCCGTTCCACGATGAAGTCCGGCACGCCACCCATGGCATCGGCGATATTGTTGAACAGCCGCTGCCGCTGCGCCGCGTCGAACAGCCCGAACAGCGCCCGGGGCTGGCCGAAATCGTCATTGCCGTCGCGATGGTTCCAGCGCGCCGCATCGCCCGAAATCCGCAGCGGCGGCTCCGCCACGGACGGATCCTGCGTCGGCCCGCCAAAGCTGTTCGGCTCGTAATAGGCGTCCGGATTGCCGGTGTCGTTCTGGAAGAACCGCATGGCGCCGTCCTTGTGGTAATGCGCCACCGGCACCTTCGGCGCATTCACCGGCAGGGCCTCATAATGCGTGCCGATGCGGTGCCGATGTGCGTCGGCATAGCTGAAGATGCGCGCCTGGAGCATCTTGTCGGGGCTGGCGCCGATGCCGGGCACCAGGTTGGAGGGGCTGAACGCCGCCTGCTCGATCTCCGCGAAGTAGTTGTCGGCGTTGCGGTTCAGCTCCATCACGCCGATGTCGATCGGCGGATAGTCCTTGTGCGGCCAGACCTTCGTCAGGTCGAAGGGGTTGTAGGGCGTTTTCTCCGCATCCGCCTCCGGCATGATCTGCACCTGCACCTTCCAGCGCGGGAACTCGCCGCGCTCGATCGTGCCGAACAGCGCCTCCTGGTAGCTTTCCCGGGTCTGGCCGATCACCGCGGCGCTTTCCGAATTGGTGTAGTGCCGGTGGCCCTGCATCGTCTTGAAGTGGAACTTCACCCAGAAGCGCTCACCGGCGTCGTTCCAGAAGCCATAGGTATGGCTGCCATAGCCATTCATGAACATCGGCGCCGTCGGGCAGCCACGATCCGACATCAGGATCGTCACCTGGTGCAGGCTTTCCGGGCTCAGCGACCAGAAATCCCACATGGCGGTCGGGCTGCGCAGATGCGTCTTGGGATGGCGCTTCTGGGTGCGGATGAAGTCCGGGAACTTCAACGGATCGCGCACGAAGAACACCGGCGTGTTGTTGCCGACGAGGTCCCAGTTGCCGTCCTCGGTGTAGAACTTGATGGCGAAGCCGCGCACATCCCGCTCGGCATCCGCCGCGCCCAACTCCCCGGCCACGGTGGAAAAGCGCAGCAGCAGCTCGGTCTTCTTGCCAGGCTGCAAGGCCTTCACGCGGGTGTACTTGCTGATATCGCCGGTGATGGTCAGCGTGCCATGCGCGCCCCACCCCTTGGCATGCACCACCCGCTCCGGAATCCGTTCGCGGTTCTGATGCGCCAGCTTCTCGAGCAACTGCCAGTCCTGCAGCAGCACCGGGCCGCGCGGGCCGGCCGTCAGGCTGTTCTGATTGTCGGCGATCGGCGCGCCCGCCGATGTCGTCATGCGCTGGGTCATGGAACCTCTCCCTGGTTGGTTGATGGCCCGGGGAGGCTAAACCCTTCACACCTCCCCCTGGAAATCGGAACGATCAACCGCAACGATTGATGCCATGCATGACACAACCGCCTCCTCCCCTGGTAAAGACAATGACCAAGGCCAAACCAGGGAGGTCCGCACCCGATGAACCTGCGCGACCTGCGCTATGCGCTGGCCGTGGCGGAACAACGCCACTTCGGCCGCGCCGCCGAGCTGTGCCACATCAGCCAGCCCACCCTCTCCACCCAACTCCGCAAGCTGGAGGAAGAACTGGGCGTGGTGCTGTTCGAGCGCACCAACAAATCCGTGGCCCCCACCGCCGCCGGCGAAGCCCTGCTGGCCCATGCCCGCACCGCCATCGACGCCGCCGACGCCATGCTGGCCCTCGCCCAGGCCTCCCGCGACCCGCTGCGCGGCCGACTCCGCCTCGGCGTCATCCCCACCCTCGCACCCTACCTGCTGCCCCTGGTCTTCGGCCCTCTGCGCGACGCCCTGCCCGACCTGGTCGTCGAACCCTGGGAAGACGTCACCACCGTCCTGATCGACCGCCTGCGCAGCCACGACCTGGACGCCGCCCTGCTCGCCACCGACATCGACAGCCCCGACCTCGAAGCCCGGGACCTGTTCCACGAACCCTTCCTCGCCGCCCTGCCCCCCGACCACCCCCTGGCCAGCCAGGACCGCATCCACGAAGCCGACCTCGCCCCCGACATCCTGGTACTGGCCGACGGCCACTGCCTGCGCGAACAAGCCCTGGCCGCCTGCGGCCATATCGGCCTGCGCGCCGGCGCCCTCCGCGCCGCCTCCCTTTCCACCCTGATGAACATGGTCGCCGCGGGCTACGGCACCACCCTGATCCCCGGCCTCGCCGCCGGCATCGCCCGCGACACCGGCATCGCCCTCCGCCCCCTGCACGGCAACACCGGCCGCCACATCCGCCTGATCGCCCGCACCACCTTCCCCCGCCGCGCCGCCATCCACGCCATCGCCACCCTCATCCGCAGCCGCCTCGCCCCCTTCGCCGAAGGCGCGGCCGAGGGCGATGTCTGAAGGGTCTTGGCTTGGGGGAGGTGGCGCTGGGTGATTGCAAGGAGGGCTCTGCCCTCCCTGCACCCTCCCGCCAGGAGGCAGAGGCCTCCTGGACCTCAGGACCTTGAACGGAAAAGGAGAGGGGCCTGAGCGACCGCTTGTTCGCCGCGCCCGTTGGCCCCTCTCCTTTTCCGTTCATGAATCAAAGGGTTCCAAGGGGCCACTGCCCCTTGGCGGGAGGGTGTGGGGAGGACAGCGTCCTCCCCGCGAACAACCCGCGCTGCCCTTCCCCAAAGCCATTCCCTCAGGACATCGTCATCCGGCCCGCGTCCTCCGGTGGACAAGGGCTGGGTGGATGCGCACGGTGGCGGTTTGGTGAGAGGGGTTGGGGTGATGGTGGAGCGGGCGTTTGATCTGGTCGTGCGGGGTGGTGTGGTGGCCACGGCGGCGGAGGTGTTTGAGGGGGATATTGGCATTCTCGGCGGGCGGATTGTGGCGTTGGGCCGCGGTTTGTCGGCGGGGCGGGAGGAGGTGTCCGCGCGGGGCATGATTGTCACGCCGGGGGGGTTGGACCCGCATTGTCATCTGGAGGAGTTGGGCCAGGACGGGTCGGTGCATGAGGAGAGTTTCGCCAGGGGTTCGGCGGCGGCGCTGGCGGGTGGGACGACCTCGTTCATCTGTTTTCTGCCGCAGTGGAAGGGGCATTCCCTGGCGGCCAGCGCCCCGGGCTATGAGGCGCGCGCCGAAAAGTCGCGCTGTGACTATTCCTTCCATCAGATCATCACCGATCCGACGCCGGAGGTGCTGGAGCGGGAGATTCCGGCCTTGATCGCGCGGGGTGTGCGCAGCCTGAAGGTGTTTCTCACCTATGATCCGTTGCGGCTGGACGATGCGCAGCTGATCCAGGTGCTCGCGGTGGCGCGGCGGCACCAGGCCTTTGTCACCATCCATGCGGAGAACTACGAGGCGATTGGCTGGCGCATTGATGCGCTGCTGAAGGCCGGGCTGACGGACCCCTTGCAGCATGCCTGGTCGCGCCCGCCGGTGGTGGAGCGGGAGGCGACGCATCGCGCGATCGCGCTGGCGGAGCTGGTGGACCAGCCGGTGCAGATTTTCCACGTGAGCTGTGAGGAAGCGGCGGAGGAGATCGCCCGGGCACGGGCACGTGGCGTGAAGGTCTGGGGCGAGACCTGCCCGCAATACCTGACCCTGTCGCATGACGACTTGCAGGGGCCGGATTTCGCGGGCGCCAAGGCGGTCTGCTCCCCGGCTTTGCGGGCGAAGGGCGAGAACGAAAAGGTCTGGCGGCGCATCCTGGATGGCACGCTGGATGTCGTCTCCTCCGACCATTGCGGCTTTTCCTTCACCACGGCGAAGCGGGCGCCGGGCAGTGGCGGCTATGGCATGGGCAGTGCCAATCTGCGCGCGGATGGCACGCCGGCCTTCAATGCCATTCCGAATGGCGTGCCGGGCATCGAGACCCGGTTGCCGGTGCTGTTCAGCGAGGGTGTGTCGAAGGGCCGCATCGACCTGCCGCATTTCGTCCGGCTGAGTTCCGCCAATGCGGCGAAGCTGTTTGGACTGGGTGGCCGCAAGGGCAGCCTGATGCCGGGGGCGGATGCTGATCTGGTGGTCTGGGACCCGGATGCGGAGCGGACCATACGCAACGCCGATCTGCACCACGCCATCGACTACACACCGTGGGAAGGCTTCGCCGTGAAGGGTTTCCCCAAAGTCACCATTGCCGGTGGCAAGGTGGCGGTGCGGGACGGCGAAGTTCTGGCGCAGCCGGGTGATGGGCGGTTCCTCGCACGCGGTGCCTATGACCTGGCGAAGCCGAGCGGCCGCGTGCCGGATGGCTTCGACGCGGCCTCGGTCGGGTAGACTTTCGTCGCGCTGCAACATGAAGCGGCGCGACCTTCACGGTTTTACAACCACTCCCGGTCATTCTCTGGTCGTCAGCCGATGCGCTGCTGACGTTCAGGGGCGACACAGACCGTGGCGATCGAACTGAATCTGCGGGACGAGCCCGCGCCCTATCTGATGGCACGGCCTTTGGCCGCGCGGCGGCGGCAGGCAGCCCTGCCGCTGGCGGGTTTCGTGCTGGGGGCAGCGGGCGCCACGGCGGCGCTGCTGTTCTTCTGGCCAGGCACGCCAAGCTCCGCCGGTTCCACCGTGCCGGCGGTGGTGCTGGCGGTGGAGGACCGCGCCGCGGCGCTGGACACGCTGTTGCGCCAGACCTCGGCGCAGATGGCGGTGCAGGTGGGTCGCGCCGAAAGCGCCGCGCAGCTGGCGGAGGCGAGCGCGCAGCGTGTCGCCACCTTGTCCGAACATGGCCCGATGGCCGATCGCTTCATGATGGCGGCTCTGGTGCTGCAATCCAGCGTGGCGACTCAGCGCCCCTGGCTGCGGGAGTATCAGGCGATGGTGGCGCTCGCCCCGCCGGGCGCGCTGCCGCGCCCGCTGGCGGAGGTGCTGGCCAGCCATGCCGCGCGTGGCCTGCCCAGCGAGGCGGAGTTGCGCGACCGTTTTGCGATCCTGGCGCCGCAGCTTCTGGCGCGCGCGCCCAGCGGCACCTCGATGCTGGAACAGGCCGGCGGCACGATGCGTGGCTGGCTGGCGGGCTTTGGCCTTGTGGCGCCGCCCGAACCCGGCGCGCAGGCCGCGGCCATTGCCGGCATCGGGGAACATTTGCGGCGCGGCAATCTCGCCTCGGCGGTGGCCGATGCGGGCGCGCTGGACCCTGCCCTGCAGCCCTTGGTCGCCGGCTGGCTGGCCCAGGCGCGGGCGCGCATGGCGGTGGAACAGGCGGTGCAGGAGACGCTTCTGCGCGCGCTCGGGCCGCCCACACCGCCACCCAGCCTCGCCACCGCAGCCCGGCGGCCCTGATTTCCTTCCCGTCCCTTCATCGTCCGGAGTCCAACATGGGCCGTTTCCGCAGCCTTCTGATCGGCTTGGCGCTGGCTGCCGGCGTTGTGGCGCCTGCCGCTGCGCAGGGCACGATGCGCGACCGCCTGGTCGTCATCAGCTCCACCTCCGCCGGCACCGTCGCCCGCATGCTGGGAGCCAGCTTCACCGAGCGCTTCGAGGGTGTGCTGGAGCCGACCCGGCGTGCCCTGCCCAGCACCGCGGCGATGGAGCTGTTCTGCGCCGGTATCGGGCCGCAGACGCCGGACATCGCGATCATGGTGCGGCGCATGCCGCGCACCATGCTGGAGACCTGCCAGGGCAATGGCGTGCGCGATGTGATCGAGCTGCGGCTGGGCCTCAGCGCCGTGCTGCTGGCGGTGCGGCGTGGTGAGGCGACGCCGAGCCTGACCTCGCGCCAGGTGTGGGAAGCGCTGGCGGCGGAGCGGATCGACGATGAGGAGTTCGTGCCGAACCGGCGCGCCCTGTGGTCCGATGTCGCGCCGAGCCTGCCGCGCAGCGAGATCCGTGTGCTGGCACCGAATCTTGGCACCGGCACGAACGGGCTGTTCGAGGATATGGTGCTGGAGGGTGGCTGCCGCGACGTGAAGGCGATCCGGCTGCTGTTCGAGGCCGCCTATCGCCGCGGCAAATGCGTCACGGTGCGCGAGGATGGCCGGGTGCAGCGCATGGGCGGGCTGGAAGTGCCGGCCGCGCTGCTCGCCGCCCCGCCCGGCACCATCGGCGTGATCTCCTTCGACCAGCTTCTCGCCAGCGGCGGAAATCTGGTGGCGCTGTCGCTCGATGGCGTCCTGCCGACCCAGGCCTCGATCTACGCGCAGGACTATGTCGCGACGCGCACTGTCTATCTCTACGCCAAGCGGCAGCACACGCGGCTTCAGGAAGGCGTCGGCGTGGTGCGCGGTATCCGTGAATTCCTGAACGAGGCGACCAGCGAAGCAGCCTCCGGCCCCGGCGGCTACCTCTCCATCACCGGGCTGGTGCCGCTCGGCCCCGGGGAGCGTGCCGCGCAGCGGCGCATCGCCGAGCGCCTGACCCTGATCTCCCGATGACCCGAATGCAGGAGCGCCGCGCCATGCTGAAGTCCCTTCCCGCACGTCGCGCCACGGCTTGGCTGCTGGCTGGCGCGCTCGCCACCCTGCCGCTGTCCGCGGATATGGCGCAGGCGCAGTCCGCGGCGCCGGAGGATCGCACCAGGGTCACCGTGCCGTTGCAGGATCTGCCCGACAGCGTCGGGCTCGGCGAGCGGGCGGAAGCGTTGTGGGGCAGCGTGCTGGACCTGTTCGGCGCCAGCGGCGGCGCCAGCCACTTCATGCGCCGCCACGGCGCGCTGAATCGCGGCCGGTCGCAGGATGATGACTTCACCTGGCTGATGGACATCGCCGGCTACAAGCTAAAGGAGATCGAGAGCAGCATCGGCCTGATCCCGAGCTTCGGCCTCACCTTCGGCCAGGCGCGGGAGCTGACGGAAGCCGACCGCGACTATGTGGAGCGCATGCTGGAACGCCACGCGGCGCGTAATCCCGGGCCGATGGCGCTGGTGCAGCGGACCATCGTGCGCGGCATTCTGGATGCAACGGAAATCGGCGGCTTCACCGTGGACAAGGTGGATGTCGACCTGTTCCCGCTGCCCCGCGTGAAGTTCGTGCTGACGCCGACGGATGCGCCGCTGGGCATCGAAGCCAGCCGCATCCTGCGCGCCATCGACCGGTTGAATGCGCGGGTGCAGGGCATGTCGACGCAGCCGCAGGGCATGGACATGCCGCGCCAGCCGCAGCCGCCCTCGCTGCGCCCCGCGGCCCTGTAACGCCACGACGTGGCGCGGAGAGATCTCGATATGCATGCTCCCGACCAGGATGGCCGGATGCGCTTCGCCGAGCTGGTGAAGCTGCAACTGCAAGGCCGGCGCTTCCTCGATCGTGTTGAGGAACGCCGACTGCTGGAGGAAGGCCTGACCCGCTACGGCCTTCGGCTGGAGGAGGCGAGCGGGCTGTTGCGCGCCGCGGCGGAGCAGGACGGGATCACGCTGGAAGCCGAGCTCGGGCGCTCCTCCGGCATGCTGCTGAAAACCATGGCGGATCGTCGTGGCCGTGTCGCGCGACCGGATTTCGACAAGGCGGTCGCTTTCTACCGCGCCCGCGCCGGAGATGGGCTGACGCCCAAGGACGCGGCGCGGCGGGTGAAGCGGCAGATGGAGGAGCTGGAACTTCAGCCCAAGCCATCTGGTCGCCTGATCCGCACGCGGCGCTGGTATCGCGCGATCGATGGCTGATTTTTTCCACCATCAAGGGATCATCCGATGAAGACGTTTCTTGCCGCTTTGCTGTTGTTGGGTCTGGCGCTGGCGCCGCAGGCCGCCCGGGCGCAGGGCGGTGGAGCGCTGACGACGCCCGCGATTCCCTCCGTCACCCTGCCCTCGGTGACCCTGCCGGGGATTGCGCCGCAGCGTGTCACGGCGGGCCATGCCATGGCGCTGGGGGTCGGGCTGTTCGCCGGCGCGCTGGCAGGTTCCGCGCTGATTCATGGCGGCGCGCTGGCCACCACGATCGGCGCGGCGGCCGGGCTCGTCATCGGCCATTGGGTCTGGACCGAAGCGGATATCGACGTCGACTGAAGGTGATGACGCTGCGGTGGCCAGGATGGCCCCGCGGCGTGTCCGCCTGCCCAGGAGGGGCATGACTTGGAACTTTCCCTGCCACACCACATCGCCGCCATGTCGTGGTGGATGGCCATCGTCCTGACCACCGCGGTGCCGCTGGTTCTGGCGCTCGGCCTCGGCCACGTCATGCATCAGATCTTCACGCCGCAGGAATTGGCCGCGAATGTTCAGATCGGCGCGGTGAAGTACGGCTTCGTGGTGGAGATCTACGCCGTCGTTGCCGCTCTCGCCTTGGTGGGCGCCTGGGACATCTACCAGACCTCGCGCGACAACCTGCAACAGGAAACCACCGGCCTGTACATGCTGGCGCTGTCGGTGGACTCATTCAGCGGGCCGGATTTCGCGGCGCTGCGGCAGGAGATGCGCGGCGCCATCCGGCTTTATGCCGGCGCGGTGGTGGCGCAGGACTGGCCGGCGATGCAGGCGGGCCAGCCGAGCGCCGGATCGGAGATCGCCTTCCAGCATCTGTCGCGCACCTTCCTTGATGCCAATGGCACCAATGCCAGCCAGCAGGCGCTGGGTCAGGTGATGCCGACCTGGCTCGCGCAGGTGGCGGAAGCGCGCGTCGCGCGGCTTTCGGTGATGTCGCGCAGCCTGTCAGGGCTGATCTGGGCGCTCGTGCTGACCGTCTCCGTCGCCACCATCAGCTTCCAGTGGTTCTTCGGCGGCGGCCATGTCGCCCTTCACTACACCATGGGCGCAGTGATCGCGCTGATCGTCGGCGCGGTGCTGCTGGTGGCGCTGAAACTCGCCTTTCCCTTCGTCGGCGACGCGGCCTTGCTGACGCCGCGCCCCTTCCTGGCCTTGATGGAGGTGACGTGATTCCCCGCCCTTTAATGGCCCCGCCTTCAATGACCTCCACGCGGCGCGTAGCGCCAGCGCTGGAACAGAATCAGCAGAACGGCGAACAGCCAGAAATTCAGCAGCGCCAGCATCCAGGCGAGCAGATGGATGGCGTAGTGCAGCAGCAGCGCCGTGCTGGCGGCGAGCAGCAGGAAGGCGGCCAGCGCGCGCAGCCGGGCCCAGCCGCGCCACCAGCGCAGCGCCGCCAGCGGCCCGCTGGCCAGCAGCAGCAGCGCCAGCCCGGCGGGCACCGCGCCCCATCCGCCCTGGCGGAGCTGGTCCAGCGCCTGCGCCAGGGTCGCCCGCCCTGGCAGGCCGCGCTGCGCCAGGAAGCCCGGCAGGTCGAGGTTCCACGGCCCCTCCGCCACCAGGATGCGCGACAGGTGGAAATCCTCGCCATGCGGCACGGCGAACAGCAGCGCGATGCCACTGGCGAGCCCCGCGGCCAGCGCCAGCACATGCAGCAGCGGCACCGCTTCGGCATCGGCGGGCGCCAGCAGGCCGTACAGAATGCTGGCCAGTCGCAACACGCCAAGCGCGAGCAGCATGGCCAGCGCGGCCTCCGCGCCGCTCCACAGAATCGTCCCGATGCCGCCAAATGCCATGCGCCGAAGCTAGGTCGGATGGCAGGGCTGCGTCCATGGGTTGTGGCGGCCACCTTGCTGTTCGCCTTGCCGGTTTCCGCCGCGCCGATGGCGGTGCGCCACATGGATGGAAGCTGCGGGCTGCGCGACGTGCCGGAACAGGCCCTGGCGCGCTGGGATGCCCTGCTGGTGGCGGAAGCCACGCGGCTGGAGGCGATGGCCGGACGCCTGCTGGCCGATGCCGCCGCCATGCGCCTGGCCCCGGCGCGGGAAGCTGTGCCGGAATTCGGCGACTGGGCCTATGGCTGGGTGCAAAGCTACATGACCGCCTATCGCGTCCTCGGCCTCGCCATGCGCGGCCTGGCGGAGGGCGTGGCGGCCGGCGAGGACCCCGCCTCCGCCTTGCCGGATCGCATCGCCCAGGGCATGGCGGAGCCGCTACGCCAGGCCTTCCGCGACCGCGTGCTGCAACCGGTGCTGCCGCCCGGCGTGCTGGAGACGGACCGGGCCCATGCCGCCTTCATCATCGGCCTGGACTGGCAGGAAGCCTTGGCGCGGGTGGCGCGGGAGGCCTCGGCCCTGCCTCGCGTCACCCTCATCGCGCCCGGCGCCGTGGCAGTGCCGCGGCTTGATCTGCTGACGGCGTCGCGGCCACTGGCGGATGCGCTGCCCGACCCTGGCGGCATCGACCCGCTGGCCCTGGTGGTGGAGGAAGGCGCTGACAGCAGCAACGTCTTCCTGCGCGCCATGCGGCCGATGGCGGCCCGCGTTGGGGCGGTGGCGCTGCGGGTCAGCGAGGCCGGGTCGCTGGTCGCCACCGGTGGCGCCTTCGGCTACGCGCTGGGCGGCACGCCCGGCGTCGCCCTGGGTGTGGCGGGCGGCATCGGCCTGTCCTGGGGCCTCGACTACGCGCTGAACCGCGTCGATTCCGCGCTCAATCGCTCCAACTTCGAGGCCCAGGCGCTGGAAGCGCTGGAACGCGCGGAGCGGCGGCTGGCGGAGCAGGGAAGTGCCGCCGTGGCGGCGGCGCTGGCGACCCGCCGCGCCGCGCTGCGGCCTGATGTGACGGGCTGCGGCTGATGCGCTGGATCCTTCTTCTGTTGCTGGCCCTGGCCCTTCCCGCCCGTGCACAGACTACCGCGCCGGAGCCTGGCCTGCTGGCGCTGGCGGGGGCGGAGCTGCTGCTGCCGCACCTGGCGCGCCCCGCCCCCTTCGCGCGGCCGCTGGCCGTGACGCGGGCGCTGACCGAGGGTGATCCCAGCTGGGCGGCGGTGTTGGCGCCGCTGGAGGCGGTGGCCCCCTTGGGCGCGCCGCTGCCGCGCCAGCTCGCCGCCAGCTTCGGCGCGGCGGCAGAGGCGGCGGTGCTGGCAGAGATGGGCCAGGGTGACGGCCGCTGGCAGCGCTGGATGGCGGCCGCCATGCGCCTCGGGGCGCGTTTCGGCGGCGGTGACAGCCCGGCCCTGGCGGCGACGGCGGCGGCCGAGGCGCTGCTCGACCAGGGCGCGCTGGAGGCGGCGGACCAGGCGCTGGCCACGCTGCACGGCCCGGCCGCGGAGGCGCTGGCCGAATGGCGCGCCGCCCTGCAGCGTCGGCGCGCGGCGGATGCGGCGGGATCGGCGCTGGCCGGCCTGGTCACGCAGCGCGCGGCGGGCCGATGAGCGCGGCGCGCTTCGATTGGCGCGGTGTGGTGGCGCGGGGGCTGTTCAGCCTGTTCATCGTCTTCGCGCTGTATAACCCCTCCGGCTATTCCTACCTGCATTGGCTGCTGGATGGCTTCTCCTGGTTCTGGGCCAAGATCGCCATCGGCGCCCTGCTGGCGACGGCGCTGCTGCTGATGTGGAAGACCGCGCGCGGCGTGCTGAAGCGGCGCGGCATGATCCTGGTGGCGGTGTTCTGCCTCGGCGCCGGGATGACGCTGAGCCAGCTCTCCGGCACGTCCCTGCTTGCGCCGGATTCGCTGCTGATCTGGGCGCTGGTCAGCCTCGCCGCGCTCTTCACCGCGGGCCTGTCCTATTCCCACATTGATCACCGCCTGGGCGGCATCAGCCATACTGAGGAAGTCGGCAAATGACCCTTCCCGCCGCCCCGCCCCGCAAGGCGGATGCCTTCCTGGTCAGCTGCATCGACCCGCGCCTGGTCGATGACGTGACGCATCTGATGGATGCCGTGGGTCGCACCAACCGCTATTCGGAAATGCGCATCGCCGGCGCGGCGCTGGCCGCCGTCGATCCGGCGCGCCCGGCCTGGAGCCAGGCGCTGTGGGAAAACCTGGCGGCCTCGCGCCAGCTGCACGGCGTGCGCAAGGTGATCTTCGTCAATCACCGCGACTGCGGCGCCATGAACCTCTTCGCCAATCGTCGCCTGACGGAAGACCCGGTGGATGAGCTGATGCAGCACCAGGCGGTGATGGAACAGGCCGCCGCCGAGGTGCTGCGCCGCCATCCCGACATGACGGTCGAGCTACGGCTGATGGAGCTGGATGGCCGCACCACCCTGCTGCCCTGCGCCGCCTGCGCCACCTCCTCCGCCCGACCCGCGCTGCGGGCCGAAGCCGTCGCGCCGCCGCCCGATGGCTTCGCCGAACTGGTCCGCCTGCGTCTGGCCGATGGCCCGCTGGCACCGGAGGCGGAGCGCGCCTTGCTGGTGGAAGGCGTTGCCCGCCACGGCCTGACGGCGGAAGCCGCCCGCGCCACCCTGGCCGCTGCCGCCGCCGCGCGGGGGGAGGCGACCAGCGCGGGGGCGGAGCGGGAGGTCGCGGTCTTCCTGCGCAGCCGTGCCGACCGCGCAAGCCGCGTGGCGCGCGACGATGTGGCCCGCGCGGCGGCGCTGTACCGCCGGCTGGCGGGCGGGATGCTGCCGCCGGCGGAGGCCAGCCGGCGTACGGCAGGGTTGTTGCAGCGGGAGGGGATGGCGCCGCGGCCGGAGGGTGTGTGGCGCTCGGTCGCCTGGTTCAACAAGCTGCTGGATACGGGGCCGGCGAAAGCGGCGTGACCTATCCGCGCGCCGCCCCCGGCGTGATCCCGAAGGCGGCCCGAAAGGCGGCGCCGAAGGCCGGCGCGCTGGCATAGCCCACGGCGGCGGCGGCGCGCGCGGGGGGCTCGCCCCCGGCCAGCCGCGCGGCGGCCTCGGTCAGGCGCAGGGTCTGGCGCCAGCGGGCGAAGGACAGGCCGGTTTCCGCCCGGAAGCGGCGTTCCAGCGTGCGCGGGCTGGCGCCGGCCAGCTCGGCCCAATCCTCCAGTGTGCGGGTGCTGGCGGGGTCGGTGCGCAGCGCGGCGGCCAGGCGCTTCAGGCGCGGGTCCTGCGGCTCCGGCACCCGGAAGGGCAAGGCGGGCGCGCGGGCGATCTCATCCAGGATCAGCGCGGCCAGATGCCCGCCACGGCCTTGCGGGTCCCATTCCAATGGCTCGGCGCAGGCGGCCAGGATCAATTCCCGCAGTAAAGGCGACACGGCCAGCACGGTGGTGGCCGCCGGGCCGGCCCGCGCGGCGTCGGCGCGCAGGAACAGCGCCCGCATGGCCACCTGGCCCTGGGTTACCACCTGATGGGCGGTGGCTGCCGGCATCCACAGCGCATGCAGCGGCGGCACCATGAAGCCGGCCTCGTCCGTGGTGATCCGCATCACCCCCTGGGTGGCGTAGATCAGCTGGACCCGGCCGTGCATGTGGCGCGGCGTGTGTTCTCCATCCGCATAGTCCCGCGCGAAGGCGGCCAGCGGGCGGTCCACCGCGTCCTGCGGCATATCGGCGCGCAAAGGGGCCGGATTTTGGCGGGTTCGCGACATGACCTGTCCGGACGTCGATCAAGCGCCAGGACTAGCATGCTTCCAGCAAGGGGAAACACCACCATGGACGCGGCTCAGCGGCAGATCTGGTTCGTCAACGCGGCGCATATCTTCACCCATTACGGGCTGCTGATCCTGGCGACCGCGGTGCTGGCCATCGTCTTGCAGGAACCGGCCATGTTCGGCACGGATTACGGCCCGATCCTGGCGCTGGGGACGGGAATGTTCGTGCTCTACGGCCTGGGCAGCCTGCCCATGGGCTGGCTGGCGGAGCGGTTCGGGCGGCCGGCGCTGATGGTGGCCTTCTTCCTCGGCAGCGGTGCGGCGCTGGTGCTTTCGGCCTTTGCCCCCGGCCCGTACTGGCTGGCGGCGGGGCTGGCGCTGATGGGGGCCTTCAGCGCGATCTACCACCCGATCGGCACGGCGATGCTGGTGGATGCGGCGGGCGCGCGCGTGGGCGCGGCCATGGGCATCAACGGCGTCTTCGGCAATCTGGGCGTGGCGCTGGCCCCGGTCGTCACGGCTTTCCTCGCCGCCTGGCTCGGCTGGCGCTGGGCTTTTGCCGTGCCGGGCGTGCTCTGCATCCTGGTCGGCCTGCTGTATCTGCGGGAGGGTCCGGAGGACGTCGCCAAGAACAAGGCGGCCGGCAAACCCTTTCCAGAGATTCCGGCGGCGGTGGTGCGTCGCGCCGTGGTGGTGCTGCTGAGCCTCGCCACCGTCTCCGGCTTCATCTTCAACGCTTTCACCCTGCTGCTGCCGAAGCTGATGGCCGAACGGCTGGCGGACAGTCCGGACCTGCTGCCGGTGGTGGGGCTGCTCGCCTTCCTGGTGACGATCTGTGGCGGGCTGACGCAGTTCACCGTGGGGCGGATGATCGACCGCAACACGCTGAAGCGCGTCTTCCTGCCGCTGGCCTGCATCCAGATGCCCGGCTTTCTGCTGCTGTCGCAATTGCAGGGCTGGATGGTGCTGCCAGTGGCCGGCGTGATCGCGGCGGCGATTTTCGGCCAGGTGACGGTGAACGAGACGATGACGGCTCGCTACGTGGCGCCGGCGCTGCGGGCGAAGCTGTATTCGATTCGCTTCTTCGTGGGGTTTCTGGGTGCCGCCGCCGCGAGCCCCGTCATCGCCTGGCTGCATGCGACGGCGGGCGGGCTGGGCAGCGTGCTGCTGCTGCTGGCTGCCGTCGCCGCCGTGACCTTTGTCTGCGCGCTGGCCTTCCCGGATCGGAAGGAGGAACTGGCGCCGGAGCTTTGGGCGCAGCCGGCACCGCGGGGCGTTCCGCAGGCCGCGGAGTAGTTTAGGCCCGCAGCCGGGCGGTCCAGGCGACCAGCCCGGCCAGCACCTTCGCCACCGCCGCGCGGCTCGGCTCGTCCACCAGGTTGCTCTCCGCGTCGAACTTCCCCTTCGCGCCGGCGACAAAGGCGTCCGGCAACGGCATCACCAGCGTGCCGATGGATTGCAGCGACATGCGCAGATGCTGCTGCGCCCGCGCCGTGCCCAGCATGCCGGGCGAGGCGCCGATGATGGCCGTGGGCAGGCCGGCGAGCGGCGTGCGCCGCGTCTCGCCCTCCGGCGCCGTGGTGCCGCCGAGGCCTTCGGCGCGCGAAAGCCAGTCGATGGCGTTCTTCAGCGGGCCGGGGATGCCGGCATTGTATTCGGGGCAGGCGATCAGCAGCGCCTCGGCAGGCCAGACGGCGCGGCGCAGGCGCTGCACGGGCTGCGGCCATTCCGGCTTTTCCAGATCCTCGTTCATCAGCGGCAGGTCGCCGATCTCCACCACCTCCAGGCTCGCGCCTTCGGGCAGCAGGGTCGCGCAGGCGCGCAGCAGGCCGCGATTGTAGCTGGCGGCCCGCAGGCTGCCGCAGATGCCGATGATGCGCGTCACCTAATCCTCCGCCAGCAGCCCCAAGCGGCGCAGCTTGCGGCAAAGGCCCAGGCTTTCCAAGCCGAGCTCGGCGGGGGTCGCGCCCTCCGCCAGGCGTTCGACCCAGCCGGCCTCGATGGCGTTCAAGGTGACCGGCGCCCCGGCCCAGCGCAGGGAGGCGCCCTCCCCCTCCGGCATCGGCACCAGCGCATGCAGCACGCCGGGGGCGAGGCGCAGGCGGGTTTCGGGCGCGGGGTCGCGCAGGAACAGGCCGCGCCCCAGCAAGGGCGGCTGGTCCGCCGCCAGCTGGTCCATCAGCGCCAGCGCCACACGTTCCAATGCCGCCGGCTCCGCCAGCTTCGCAGCCACGGCCTGCGCCAGCGGTGCCAGCGCAGCCGGGCCATCGGCCAGGCGCCAGGTTGGGAAAGTGGCACGCAAGGCGGGCTCCGTTTCCTCCAGCAGGTCGACGGCCATGCGCAGCACCTGGGCGAAGGAGGGCTCCATGAAGCCCACGGTGACGTGCAGCGAATGCGCGCCATCCTGCGTCGCCGCATCATGCAGCACGCCGCGCGGCACATACAGCGCATCGCCCGGCCGCAGGGTCAGCGTCACCGCCTCCTCCAGCGGCTCGATGCCGCCGGGCCAGGGGGTGCGACGGGTCGGGTTGGGGAAGGGCTGGCCGGGCCAGACGCGCCATTCCTTCTCCCCCTCCACCTGCAGCACCAGCACGTCATGCGTGTCGTAATGCATCCGGAAGCCCTGGGCGCCCGGCGGGGTCAGGTAGATGTTCGCCTGCACCGCATGCAGGAACACCTGTTCCAGCCCCCGGCAGAAGCGGGCGAGCGGCGGATGCAGCTGGTTGAACTGCGAGACGACCAGCGTCGCGCCCCGGTCGAAGCAGTCATAGAGGCCGGGCAGGTCGGCCCCTCCATCCTCGAAGGCGTAATGCTCCTCCGGCACCGCGGCGCCGCCCTGGCGACTGCTATCGGCCATGGAGATGCGCGGCCGAGCCGCCGCGTCGCTGGCCAGGAAGGCGTCGATATCGGCGACCGACAGAAGATGCGCGTAGCGGCCCGGGTCGTTGCCGGGGAAGTGCCGCCAGGCCGCATCCTCCCGCATCGCCAGCCCGTCCTCCATCGGCAGGCTGCCGAAGGCGAGGCGCCAGGCCTCCTCCGCCAAAGTGGGGGCCGATGGGCGCATGCGGGACTCCGGTTTCAGTAGCCGCGACGACCGCGGCCGGGGCCGTCGGAGGGGTCGCTATCGGTCAGGTTGGTGCCGCGGCGATAGCCGCCCCGGCCATAGCCCGGACCATCGGAGGGGTCGTTATCCGTGACCCCGGTGCGGGCGCGGTAGACGCGGCTGCCACCCCGGCCACGGCCGGGGCCGTCGGAGGGGTCGCTGTCGGTGATGCCGGTGCCGCGATAGCCGCCACGGCCACGGCCCGGCGGGTCGTTCGGGTCGCTGTCGGAGACGCCGCTGGACCGGCGATAGCCACCGCGGCCGAAGCCGGGGGAATCATTCGGATCGCTGTCGGTGACGCCGCTGCCGCGATGCCCGCCCCGGCCATTGCCCGGCGGGTCGTTCGGGTCGCTGTCGCTGATCCCGGTGCCACGCTGTACCTGTGGCGGCGGGGCGTAATAGACGGGGCCTTGCTGCGGCACGCAGGCGGCGGCGGGCAGGGCGCCGGCAATGGCCGCCAGGCGCATAACGAAAAGCCGGCGCGTCCGCGGCGGCTTTCCCTCCGACTCTTCTGTCACCGGCTTGTTTCCTCATCCAGGCTGCGGCGCCTTGGGTCCGCAGGGGCCAGTCTAGGCCCAGGTCAGGATGATGTTACAGATCACCGGATGAAGAATTTCCAAATATTTCCCTAACCGGGCAGGCGTCGCATCATTGCGAATGATTCGCAAAAAGGCGAGCGCTCACCCGGGCGGGCCGACGCGCCGGCCGATCTCCTGCGCCAAGCGGGATTGTTCGGCCACGAAGCTGGCGAAGGCGGCCGGCGGCATGGCGATGCCCTGCAGGCCCTGGGTCTGGAACTGCCGCACCACCTCCGGCGCCGCCACGGCCTGGGCGACCGCCTGATGCACCTTCGCCACAACGGCGGGCGGCGCGCCGGCCGGCATCCACAGGCCGAACCAGTTCACCACGTCGAAGCCGGCCAGCCCGCCTTCCTGCATGGTCGGCACATCCGGCATTCCGTCCCAGCGCCGCGACCCGGTGATGGCAATGGCGCGCAGCCGGCCGGCGCGCACATGCTCCAGCGCGACATTCGTGCCGACGAAGAACATGTCGACCCGCCCGGCCAGCAGATCCGCCACGCCTTCCGCCACGCCGCGATAGGGCACCGGCAGGATGTCCGTGCCCGACATGCTTTTCATCAGCTCCGCCGGGATATGGCTTGCGGTGCCGTTGCCGGCGTTCACATAGGTCAGCCGCCCCGGCGCGGCCTTGGCCAGGGCGATCAGTTCCTGAAGCGTGTTCGCCTGGACGGAAGGATGCACCACCAGCGCCTGGCCGAAATTCTGCACGGCCAGCGTCACATGGGTGAAGTCGCCGATCGGGTCGAAATTGACGTTGGGATTGAAGGGCGGCGTGTTGACGTGCGACGCCGTGGTGAACAGCCAGGTATGCCCATCCGCCGGCTGGCGCGTGACATAGGAGGTGCCGACCACGCCGCCGGCGCCGGCCCGGTTTTCCGTGACGATGGGCTGGCCCAGCGCCGCGGTCAGGCCCGGGGCCATCATGCGCAGGATCAGGTCCGGCGGCCCGCCGGGCGGGGAGGGTACGACCACGCGGATCGGCTTGTTCGGGAAATCGCCCGCCGACTGCGCCCAGGCGGGTGCGGCGGAGAGCGCGGTGAGACCAAACAGGCCCTGGCGTCGGGTGAGAACGGGCATGGCGGAAACCTCCGGTTCAGGACAGGCGCACGGGTCCCTGCGACTGGATCGATTCCATGATGGCCGAGAGCAGCGCCACATTGTGCACGGCATCGCCGCCCGGCAGGGCCAGCGGCCGGCGCGCGGCGGCGTGGGCGGCAAAGTGCTCCAGCTCCGCCTTCTCCGTGCTGGTCTTCGGGAAGGTCATCACCTGCGGCCGCTGCTTCACCGTGATGTTGTCGGGATCGATGCGGCAGACGGTCAGGTCCCAGGTGGTCAGATGCTCGACATCGCCGACCTCGACCCAGGCCTTGCTGCCAAAGACCTGCAAGCGCCAGGTCTCCGCCGTGGCGATCACGGTGGCGACGGTGCCGCTGGCGCCATTGGCAAAGCGCAGCAACATCGACGTGGTGTCGTCCATGCCGAAATCCTGCACCAGGCGGAAGCTCTGCGCGGTGACCTGGGCGACGGGGCCGGCGAGGTAGAGCATCGCATCCACCACATGCACGCCACGTCCGGTCATGCCGCCGGCCGGGCCTTCGTTGCGGTCGTGCCGCCAATGGCCCTTGGGGAAGCGATAGGCGCTCGGGCCGCAGAAATTGCCCTCCATATGCAGCACGCGGCCCAGCGTGCCGTCATCGATCATGCCGCGGATCGCCTGAAGCGCCGGCTGGAAGCGCCAATTGTAGCCGACGCCGAGCGTCACGCCGGCATCGGCGCAGGCCTGGGCGGCGCGCTGCGCGCTGGCGGCATCGACGCCGAGGGGCTTTTCGCTGAACACCGGCTTGCCGGCCTTCGCGGCGGCGACGATCTGGTCAGTGTGCTGGGTATGTGGCGTGGCGAGCACCACCACGTCGACCTCCGGATCGGCCAGCGCGGCCTCATAGCTGTCGAGCATGCGCAGGCCGTGGGCGGCGGCGAAATCCGCCGCCTTGGCCGGGGTGCGGGTGGCGGCGGCAGTGAAGCGGATGCCGTCGCCCGGGGTCGTATTGCCGGGCCCCTGCACGCAGCGGACCAGATGCTGGCCCCAAGTGCCCAGCCCGATGATGGCGGCGCGGATCATGCCCGAATGCTTTCCCTCTGAACCTCGGTCCAAGGCAAGCATGCGGGCGGTATCCCAGCAAGCGGGCGGCGTGGATTCCGCCCGCTCAGCGGAATCCATGACGGCAGGCGGTCAGGGTGCCGCGGGCGGGTCCGCCGGGGGTTCGGGCGTGGCGGGGGCGGGTGCCGGCTGCTCGGGCGCGGATGGTTCAGGTTGCGCTGGTTCAGGCTCGGGCTGCGTGGGCGCGGCTGGGGCGGGTGCCGTTGGGGCGGGCGCCGACGGAGCTGGCGCTGCCGGTGCGGTTTCGGGCTCCGCTGGCGTGGGCTGTGTCGGCGCAGAGGGAGCGGGCGCAGTGGGGGCGGGTGCGGTCGGCGCGGGTGCCGAGGGAGCCGGCGCGGAAGGTGCCGGGGCGCTGGGGGCGGCGGGCAGCAGAACGATGGTCACGGCGCGGCTGCCAGGTTCGCGCACCCGGCCGCTGAAGGCGGCAACCCGCGCCTCCGCCCGCACCCGGTCGCGTTCCACGCCCTGCTCTGTCATGGCGGCGGTCACGGCGCGGGCACGCCGCGCCGCGATCTGCGTGCTGGTCTCCGCCCCGGCACGCCGATCGGCATGGCCGAGAACGCAGATCATCCGCCCCGGCTCCGCCTTGGCCGCCGCCACGGCCGCCGCGACCGCGCTGCGGCCCGCCGGGCCGAGGCTGGTGCTGTTGCCGGCGAAGGGCACGGCGATGATGTCATCCTCCAGCTGCTCGGCGCCGACGCAGTTGAAGGGGCGCGGCTGCGCCAAAGCAGGGGTGGCGGCCAGCGCCAGCAGAAGGGCCAGGGCGGTCCTCATGCCGCGCGCCCCAGCAGGCCGGCGCCGGCCAAGCGGTCCAGAAGCCCGTCCGCATCCACGGCCGGGGCCTTGGCGGCGAGTTCGGGCGCCGTCACATCCGGTCGCGCCAGCAGCCAGGCGGCGGCCTCGGCTTCCGGCGGGCTGACGACCACCATGCCCTGCGGCCCCTTTACCACCCAGTCCGCGCCGCGCCGCACCGGCTTGGCCCCTGGCGCCAGCACGCGGAAGGTGGGCGCCTCGACCCCACCGGCGGGGGCGGAGGGCGCCGCGATACCACGCGCCGCCAGCATGTCGTAGCCGCCGCGATGGTAGCGGTAATTGCCGACGAACTGCGCCAGCACCTCCATCACCTTCGGATCGCGGCAGAGCTCGGAAAGTCGCTGGCCGAGCAGCCCGGCGCGCTGCGTCAGCGCGAATTTCGCCGGATTGGAGCCATCCTGGCGCGGCAGCGGCTTGCGGAATTCGGGGTCGTAGAGCACGCGCTCCGACAGAATGTTCATAAGGTCCATGCCCAGTGGTGCATGCACGCCATAGGCGATGTGGACGCTGGAAGGTGCCTCCGCCAGCGCATCGTGATACCAGCCGCGCGGCAGGTAGAGCAGGTCGCCGGGCTGCATATGGACCGTGCCGCGCAGCTTGCCGCGCGCCTGGTCGTGATGCGCCTGCGGCTGGCCCCGGAAGGCGGGGTGGGCGATGGGGTAGTCGGCCCGGCCTTCCCAGATGTTCCAGATCTTCTCGCCCTCGACCTGCACCGCCCAGACATCATGCGTGTCGTAATGGGTGTGGAAGGCTTTGTGGCTCTGCCAGCTGATGTAGACATTGGCCTGGGCCTTGCCGAGGCCGGCCCCCTCCAGCGCCGTGGAGATGCCGGCGAGGCCGGGCGTCAGGCTGTCCACGTCGTTCATCACCACGCTGGCGCCCTTGGCGATCCAGCCCTGGACCAGCTTCGCATCCGGCTGCAGCACCGGCGCGCCATCGCGACTGGTGGCGCGGGTGCAGTACTGCTCCGGCGGCACCGCCACGCTGTCCATCACCAGCTTCAGGCTGGTGCCGGTCCAGATATGCGTCATGTCCAGCAGCCGGTTGATCTGCCGCCAGGACAGAACCTCCGCGAATTTGCCGGGCGTGCCGCGGATATGCAGCGGCTGACGGTCCAGATGCTCCGCGAGGAAGCTTTCGGCCGTGACGGGGGCGAGCAGGGCGGCGAGGCTGTCGATCATACGGAAAGAATAGCCCAGAAGCGGCCAGGGTTGCACCAGCGACACCGAGCCGCGCTTGCGGCGACCGGCCCGAAGGGCCAGCTTCCGGCCAGGAGGACCAGTGCATGACGGATTTGGCTGGCGAAACGGGCCCGGGTGCGCAACCGGCGGAAGATGGTGTGCGGCCGCAGGTGCTGGCGGCGGCCGCCGCCGCCATGGCCCGCCTCGCCCCCGCCCTGCCCCCGGCGGCGGCGGAGCTGCTGCGCCGCTTGCATGCCGCCGTGCCGACCGCCGAACTCGCCGCGACCCCGCCCGAGGCCCTGGCCGAGGCCGCCGCCAGCCTGTTCGCCTTCGCCGCCCAGCGCCGGCCGCGCGAGACCCGGCTGCGCGTGCTGCCGCCCGGCCCTGGCCGGGGTTCGGTCGCGGTGGCCGAGATCGTCACCGACGACATGCCCTTCCTGGTGGACAGCGCCCTGGCCGCGCTGACCGTCAGCGGCCGCGTGGTGCGGCAGTTCCTGCACCCGGTCGTGCCGATCCGCCGCGACGCGGAGGGCGCGCTGCTGGCGATCGAAGAAGGCGCGCCGCGCGAGAGCGTGATGCGCATCGCCATCGCCGCCGGCGCCACCCTGTCGCTGGCTGGCACCGGCCCGGCCGAATGGCCGGCGGTGGAGGCCGCCCTGCGCCGCGCCATGGGTGATGTGCGTCTCGCCGTGGGTGATTTCGGCGCCATGCTGACCTTGCTCGCGGCCGCGGGGCGGGAGGTGCAGGCCGAGGGCGGCGCCGCCGCCGACTTCCTGGGCTGGATGGGCGATGACAACTACGTGCTGCTCGGCCATCGCCGGCTGGCCGTGGCGCCCGATGGCGGGATCTCCGTCGTGGCGGAGGAAGATCTCGGCATGCTGCGCGACCCGGCTGTGCCGGTCTTCGACGCGCTGCGCGACCTCTCCGCCATTCCCGAGGCCGTGCGCACCACCTTCGCGGGCATGGAACCCGTGGTGGTCGCCAAGGCCAATATGCGCGCCACGGTGCACCGGCCCCAGCACGCCGATGTGGTGATGTCCCGCATCCGGGACGAGGCCGGGCGCATCACCGGGCTGCGGCTGTTCCTCGGCCTGTTCGCCGCCGATGCCTACAACCGCAACCCCCGCGCGATCCCCCTGCTGCGGGAAAAGGTTCTCCGGGTTCTGGCGATGGCGGGGCTCGATCCCGAAAGCCATGATGGCCGCGCGCTGCGCAACATCCTGGATACCTGGCCGCGCGACGAGCTGTTCCAGGCGCCGGAAGGCGAAATCCTGGCCGGCGCGCGGCGCGCGCTGGATCTGACCATCCGGCCGCGCGCGGCGCTGGTGCTGCGGCACGATCCCTTCGAACGCTTCGTCGCCGCCATCGCCTGGCTGCCGCGCGATACCTTCGACACCGCCTTGCGCCAGCGCGTCGGCCATCTGCTGGCGGATGCTTTCGGGGGACGGCTGTCGGCCTGGTACACGCTGATGGGCGATGCGCCGCTGGCGCGCGTGCATTACGTGATCGGCACCAAGCCGGGTGGCATCCCCAAGGTGGATGACGTGGCGCTGGAAGCCGCCGTGGCCCAGGTGGCGCGCGGCTTTTCCGAAAGGCTGGAGGAGGCGCTGGCCGAGGAATACGGCGCCGGTGCCGCGAAGCGCTTGTCCCGGTGGCGGGAGGCTTTTCCGCGCGCCTATCGCGACCTGGAAACCGCGCCCCAGGCGGTCGCCGATATCGACCTGGCGGAGCTGGCACTGGACCAGGGCCGCCCGCGCGCCACGCTGGACCGCGCCCCCGGCGCCGGCCCTCGCCGGCTGACCCTGCGCCTCGCCAGTCCGGGCCGGCCTCTGGCGCTGGCGGAGGCGCTGCCGCTGTTCAAAAGCCTCGATCTGCGCGCCATCGAGGAACAGCCCTATCGCCTGGCGCCGAAGGATGCGCAGGAGGTGGTGCTGCACGTCTTTCAGCTGGAAGCCGGGGCGGATGTGGCGGAGACGAATTTCGACACCATTCTCGGCGCGCTGTCCGCCCTGCTGGATGGCGATGCGGAGGCCGATGGCTTCAACCGCCTGGTGCTGCGGGCCGGCCTGTCCTGGAAGGAAGGCTGGCTGCTGCGCGCGATGTATCGCTGGCTGAAGCAGGTGGGTTTCCCCTTTGCGCAGGAAAGCGTGGAGGACGCGCTGGCCGAACATCCCGATGCCGCGCGGCTGCTGGCGGAGCTGTTCCAGGCGCGCTTCGACCCGCAGGCGATGGATCGTGACGAGACCGCGCTGCTGGCGCGCTGGACGGCGATTCTGGACGGCGTCGCCAATCCGGATGAGGACCGCATCCTGTCGCGCCTGCGGCTGCTGCTGGATGCGATGCTGCGCACCAATTTCTATCAGTCGAAGCCCTACCTTGCCTTCAAGGTGGATTCCGCCAGGGCCGGCGACATGCCGCTGCCCCGCCCCTGGCGCGAGATTTTTGTCCACTCGCCGCGGATGGAAGGCTGCCATCTGCGGGCGGGTCCCGTCGCGCGCGGCGGCATCCGCTGGTCGGACCGGCGCGAGGATTTCCGGACCGAGGTGCTGGGCCTGATGAAGGCGCAGCGTCTGAAGAACGTCGTCATCGTGCCGACCGGCGCCAAGGGCGGCTTCGTGCTGAAGCATCCGCCGCCCTCGACCGATCGCGAGGCGTTCCAGGCGGAGGGCATCGCTGCCTACAAGACCCTGGTGCGCGGCATGCTCGACCTGACCGACAATTTCTCGGACTCCGGCGGCGTGGTGACAGCGGCGGGCATCGTCCGCCGCGATGGCGACGACGCCTATATCGTCGCAGCTGCCGACAAGGGCACGGCCACCTTCAGCGATATCGCCAATGGGCTTTCGGCCGAATACGGCTTCTGGCTCGGCGACGCCTTTGCGAGTGGCGGCTCCGCTGGCTACGACCATAAGGGCATGGGCATCACGGCGCGCGGCGCCTGGGTGATGATCGACCGCCATTTTGCCGAGCTTCGCGGCCAGGGCGTGCAGGAAGCGGAGTTCACCTGCGCCGGCGTTGGCGACATGTCGGGCGACGTCTTTGGCAATGGGCTGCTGATCTCGAAGCGCACGAAGCTCGTCGCGGCCTTCGACCATCGGCACATTTTTGTCGATCCCAATCCGGACCCCGAAACCTCCTTTGCGGAACGCGCGCGGCTGTTCGCGTTGCCGCGGTCGAGCTGGGCGGATTACGATGCGCGGCTGCTGTCGCCGGGTGGCGCCATCCTGCCGCGCAATGCCAAGACGCTGCCGCTGTCGCCGGAGGTGCGGGCGCTGCTCGGCATCGAGCAGGACCGCGCGGAGCCCGCCGCCATCCTGCGCGCCATCCTGACACTGGATGTCGATCTGCTCTATTTCGGCGGCATCGGCACCTATGTGAAATCCAGCACGGAGACGCAGGCGGAAGCCGGCGACCGGGCCAATGACGCGATCCGCGTCGATGGCAGCGCGCTGCGCTGCAAGGTTCTGGGCGAGGGCGCCAATCTCGGCATCACCCAGGCCGGGCGCATCGAGGCCGCCCAGCATGGCGTGCGGCTTAACACCGACGCGCTGGACAATTCCGCCGGTGTCAGCACCTCCGACCACGAGGTGAACATCAAGATCCTGTTGGCCGATGTGGAACGCGCCGGCGCGCTGACGCGCCGCCAGCGCGACGTGCTGCTGGGCGAGATGACGGAGGAGGTCGGGCGGCTGGTGCTGACCGACAACCACGCGCAGTCGCTGGCCATCAGCCTGGAGACGATGACCGCCGTGCAGGACCTGCCCGCCCATGCGGCGCTGATGGCGCGGCTGGAGGCGGAGGGCGTGCTGGACCGCGCCGTGGCCGGCCTGCCGGACGCGGCGGTGCTGCGCGCCCGTGCCGCGGAAGGCCAGGGGCTGACGCGGCCCGAACTGGCCTCCCTGCTGGCACCCGCCAAGCTGTGGCTGACCGAGGCGATCGAGGCGAGCGGCCTGCCGAACGAGCCCGCCCTCGCCCCGCTGCTGCGCGACTATTTTCCGGGGGCGCTGCAGGACCGCTTTTCGGAGATCATTCCGCGCCACCGGCTGAAGCGCGAACTGGTGGCGACGGGCCTGGCCAATATGGTGGCGAACCAACTTGGCACCGCTGCTCTCGGCCGGTTGGCCGGCGCCGAGACCGGCGGGGCGGAGGTGGCGCGCGCGGCCTGGCTCGCCAGCGCGCTGTTCCGGCTGACCGCCGCTGCGACGGCCGCCGATGCGGCGCCTGTCCCGCCGGCCTTGCGGCTGGAGGCCATGGCCGCCCTGCGCCGGCTGCTGGAAGCGGCGACCCGCAAGGTGATGCTGGAGCACGGCACGGCGCCGCTGGATGCGGCGCTGACCGCCCTGGCGCCGGGCGTGGCCGCGCTGATCGCGGCGGAAGAAGCGGCGCCGGAGGAGGAAGCCAGGCGCCTGATGGAAGCGGGCCTTCCGGCCTCCCTCGCCGCGCTGGCGGGCGGCGCCGGGCGGCTCGCGGCCGCGCCTTCCGTCGTCCGGCTGGCGCAGGACAGCGGCGCGGACCCCGCCACCGCCGCCCAGGCCTGGCGCGAGGTGGGGGAGGCCTTCAGCCTGGACGCGCTGCGCGACGCGGCGGAGGCCGCCCGTGTCACCAGTGCTTTCGGCGCCCGCGCGCAGGCGGAAGCGCTGGCCGATCTCGCCGCGGTGCAGGCCCGCTTGGCCCGTGCCCGACTGGCCGGACAAGGCGATCCGGCGCGCGCGGCGGAGGCCACGCAACTGGCCCGTGAAGCGGCGCGGGCTGGCGACCTGGTGGCAATCGGCGTGGCAACGCGGGCGATTTCGGGGCTCGCGTGACGGGCGACGTCCTGCCGGACCTGCTACCGCCCGGGCTGCGCCTGGTGTTTTGCGGGATGGCGGCGGGGCCGGAATCGGCGCGGCGCGGCGCCTATTACGCCGCGCCGGGCAATCGCTTCTGGCGCGTGCTGCACGAGGCCGGCTTCACGCCGCGCCGGATGCGGCCGGAGGATTTTCCCGAACTCCCCAGCCTCGGCATCGGGCTGACGGATCTGGCAAAAACCCAGTGGGGCGTGGATCGGGTGGTGCGGGTGACGCAGGCGGATCGGGACCGGCTGCTGGCCGCGATCCGCGCCGCGCGGCCACGGGCCCTGGCCTTCACCAGTGGGCGCACGGCCGCGCTGGCGCTGGGGCTGAAGTCCTTGCCCTTCGGGCCGCTGGACGATGCCTTGCGGCCAGCGGGGTTTCCTCCGGTCTTCGTGCTGCCCAGCACGTCTGGTTCCAACAACGGGAACTGGGATAGGAACGGTTATCACAGGCATTGGATGGACATGGCGATGGCGCTCGGCTTCCGGACGGCGATCGCCGCATGACTCGCAAGGCCTGGGCCTGGGCGCTGTATGACTGGGCGAACAGCAGTTTTCCGACGGTTGTCTCCACCTTCGTCATCGCCGCCTATTTTGCCAGTGGCGTCGCCGCCGATCAGGTAACGGGGCAGGCGCAGTGGGGGTGGATGCAGTCGGCCGCCGGACTGGCCGTGGCACTGCTGTCGCCGGTGCTGGGCGCGGTGGCGGATGCGGGCGGGCGGCGGCGGCTGATGCTGGGCATCTTCACGCTGCTCACCGCGATCTCCACCGGCATGATCTGGTTCGCTCAGCCCAGCCCGGATTGGGCGGTCTATGCGCTGGTCTGCGTCGGGCTGGCGACGGTGTGTTTCGAGATCGGCACGGTGTTCTACAATTCGATGCTGCCCGGCGTAGCGCCGCCGGGGCGGCTTGGGCGGGTTTCCGGCCTCGGCTGGGGGCTGGGCTATGCGGGCGGGCTGGCCTGCCTCGCCATTTCGCTGCTGCTGCTGATCCAGCCCGATCCGGCGCTGTTCGGGCTCGACCGTGGCGCGGCGGAACATGTGCGGGCCACGGCGCTGCTGGTGGCCGCCTGGATCCTGCTTTTCGGCTGGCCCGTGCTGTTGGCGCTGCCCGACCCGGCAGGGCCGCGGCCGAGCTGGGCGCAGGCGGCCGCGCAGGGGCTGAACGAGATCGCGGCCCTGATCCGCACCCTGCCGCGCAATCCGGACCTGGCGCGCTTCCTGTTGGCGCGGCTGTTCTACACCGATGGGCTGAACACGCTGTTTGCCTTCGGCGCGATCTATGCCGCGGGCGTCTTCGGCATGGGGCTCGACCGCATCCTGCTGTTCGGCATCGCGATGAACGTCACCGCCGGGCTCGGTGCCGCCGGTTTCGCCATGATCGAGGACCGCGTCGGATCGCGCCGCATGGTGCTCGGCGCCTTGATGGCCATGGTCGTGCTGGGCAGCGGCCTGCTGATGGCGCAGACCGAGATGTGGTTCTGGATCATGGCGCTGACGCTCGGCCTGTTCTTCGGCCCTGCCCAGGCGGCCAGCCGCAGCTTCATGGCGCGCCTGGCGCCGCCCGAGGAAATCGCGGCGCATTTCGGCCTGTTCGCGCTATCCGGCCGCATCACCGGCTTCCTCGGCCCGGCGGCGCTGGCGGTGGTCACCACGGTGACGGGCAGCCAGCGCCTGGGCATGGCGACGGTGCTGGTCTTCCTGCTGATCGGCCTGGCGATCCTCGCCACGGTGCGGGAGCGTCGATGAGCGACTTCGCCTCCCGCCGCGTGGCGGGCCGCTACGTCAATCTGCACAGCGATGTGGATCACGGGCCGGCCGATGTGATGCGCTGGTTCCGCACGCGGCAGGTGGCGCCCTGGCCACGCTGGGTCACGGACCCGCCGCAACCGCCACCGCCGCGCGTGGCGGCCGGGCGGATCGCCGCCACCTTCATCGGCCATGCGAGCTGGCTGGTGCAGATCGGCGGCGTTTCCGTGCTGATCGACCCGGTCTGGTCGCCGCGCGCCAGCCCACTGCCCTTCGCCGGGCCAAAGCGCGTGCGCGCGCCGGGCCAGCCCTTGGCCGCCCTGCCCGGTGTCGATCTGCTGCTGGTCAGCCACAACCACTATGACCATTGCGATCTGGTGACGCTGAAGCGCGTGCAGGCCGGCTGGGCGCCGCCTTCCGTGACGTCGCTCGGCACCGGGCATTTGCTGGCGAAGGCGGGGCTTGCCGCGCCGCGCGAATGCGACTGGTGGGACAGTGTCGAGGTGGCGGGGCTGCGCATCATCTATGTGCCGTCCCAGCATTTCTCGGCGCGCAGCCTGCGGGACCGCAACCGCGCGCTGTGGGGCGGTTTCGTCATCCAGGCACCGGATGGCGCCACCGTCTATTTCGGCGGCGATTCCGGCTGGTGCCCGCATTTTGCCGAGATCGGCCGGCGCTTCCCCAGGATTGATCTCGCGCTGATTCCGATCGGCGCCTATGCGCCGCGCTGGTTCATGCGAACCCAGCACATGGATCCGGATGAGGCGGTGCAGGCCCACATCGCCTGCGGCGCGCGCGCCAGCCTGGCGATGCACTTCGGCACCTTCTTCCGCCTGACCGATGAGCCGATCGACGAGCCGGCGCGGCTTCTGGAAGAAGCCAAGGTCCGGCACGGGCTGGCGCCAGAGGCGTTCCGCGTGCCGGGGTTTGGCGAGACGCTGGTCTATCCGGCCGCGTAGAGATAGGCCGGCATCGGCATGCTGCGATCCTCCACGCGCTTCACGCCGGGCACATTCTCCGCCAGCACGCGCAAGGCGCGCTGCACTTCGGCGCTGCGGCTGAAGCCGTTCAGCTCCACCACGCCGTCCTTCACATCGACCAGCGTGTAGAAGGTATCCGCCCAGGGCTGCCTGCGCATCGCCGCCAGTACCGCGATGCGGATGCGGTCATCGGACAGTTCGACGGTTTCCTGCTGCGGCGCCACCAGCGCGCGCAGCAGATCGGCGCGGGACACCAGGCCGAGCAGCTTGCCATCCTGCACCACCAGCACGCGGCGGATGTTGCGGTCCTCCATCAGCTTCGCCACCTCGGCCGCCGGCGTTTCCGGGGCGACTGTGGCCAACTCGGTGGTCATCAGATCGGCCGCGGTGGCGCCATGGGCGCGGGCGAAGCGCGCCGCGTCGCGCTCGGCGCTGGCGAAGAGATTGGCGAACCAGGACGCCGGCTGCTCCGCCTCCCCGGCCAGGCGACGGATCAGATCCGCCTCGGTGACAATGCCGAGAAGCTTGCCGTTGCCGTCCAGAACCGGCACGGCGGAAATGCCGCGCTCGGCGAGCAGCCGGGCGATGGACAGAACGGGCGTGGCGGGCGGCACGGTGACCACCTCCGCCGTCATCAGGTCGCGTGCAGAAAGACGGGTCATGGCCTGCATCCTCTGTTTCGTGGGCGTTTGGCATCACGATACGTCACAGGTTAGGCGCGGCTTGCGGAGGCGACCTTGATGCAGGTCAAAATCTCCACCCTTTCCCATCCGCAAAGGCCCCTGTATTGCTGGGGGCGTCCAAGAATTAAAATAGGGAGATTCCGGAAAGATGACCCTCCATATCGGTCGACGTGCCCTTGCCATGGGCGCGACAGCGCTCGCCCTGCCGGGTCTCGCGCGCGCGCAGGGCGCCACGCAGATGGCCATCGCCACCGGCACCACGGGCGGCGTTTATTATCCGCTCGGTGGGGCGCTGGCGAATTACCTGTCGCGCAATATTCCTGGCATGTCCGCCACCGTGGAGGTCACGGGCGGTTCCGTTGCCAACTTCCAGCTGCTCGGCGCCGGGCGCGTCGGCCTGGTCTTCGGCCAGGTCGATGCGGCGGTGGACGGGCTGCGGGGCGCGGGTCCGTTCCGTGGCCGCGCCGTCGCCGCGCGTGCCATCGCCGTGCTCTACACCAACCGCATGCAGGTGGTGACGACGGCGGCGACGGGCATCCGCTCCATCGCCGACATGAAGGGCAAGCGCGTCTCCACCGGCGCGCCGGGTTCGGCGACGGAGCTGTTCGCCTTCCGCGTCATCGCCGCAGCCGGCCTCGACCGCGACAAGGATTTCCGCGCACGCGAAAGGCTGTCCCCGGCGGAGAGCACCAATGCGATCCGCGACGGCAAGATCGACGCCTATTTCTTCGTCTCCGGCGTGCCGACCAGCGCCATCACCGATCTGGCGGCGACGCCGGGCACGACGATGCATCTGGTCGACCATGCCGATCTGCATCAGAAGATCGTCGCCGAGAACGGCCCGGTCTATTTCCCCGAAGTCATCCCGGCCGGCACCTATCCAGGTCAGACGACGGAGAACAAGCAGCTCTCCGTCGCCAATATCCTCGCGGTCCGTGAAGACATGGGCGCGGAGATGGTCACCAATATCCTGCGCACCACCTGGGACAATCGCGCCGACTGGGCGCGGGTGCATGCCGAGGCACGCAACTTCGACCTCGACAAGCAGAAGACCGCGGCGGCCGGCATTCCCTGGCATCCGGCGGCCGAAGCCTTCTGGCGGGCGGCCGGCGCCAGCCTGGCCTGACCTTGTGCCGGGGCCGCCACCGCGCGGCCCCGGTTTTCATATCACCGGCACGATGCGACACCCGGGCATCCCAGCCACCGGCCCGTCGCGCTTTCCCGATCCGCCATCCGGCGCCGGAGGCTTTCCGCATGTCGTCCACCCTGCTGCCGCCCGAGGTGCCGAAGGGCGCCCTGGATGAGGCCACCACAGCCCGGCTCGAGGAGCTGATCGAGCAGGAGGAGGGCGCGCAGAATCGCCTGTCCGGCCTGCTCGGTCATGCCGCCGTCGCCGTCGCGGTGGCGATGAGCCTGTTTCACCTCTGGGCGGCCTGGGACATCGTGCCCACCACCACGCTGCGCTACGTGCATGTCGGCTTCGCCATGGTGCTGGGCTTCGCCCTGTTCCCCGCCAGCCGTCGCTTCCGCCATCGCGTGATGGTCTGGGACTGGGCGCTGGTCGCGGCCGGCATCTATTGCATCTGGTATCTGATCGCCGGCGGCGACGATCTTCAGGACCGCTATGTCTTCCCCGAGCCGATGGACATCGTCGTCGGCTGGATGCTGATCGCCCTGGTGCTGGAGGTGACGCGCCGCGCCACGGGCTGGATCATGCCGGCCGTGTCCATCGCCTTCCTGCTCTACGCCTTCTTCGGCAACCACCTGTCGCCACCCTGGCAGCACCAGGGCTACGACGCCGAACGGCTGGTGCCGCATATCACCATCACGCTGGAGGGTATCTTCGGCACGGCGATCGACGTTTCCGCCACGCTGATCGTGCTGTTCACCATCTATGGCGCGATCCTGCAGGCCAGCGGCGCCGGCAAGTTCTTCGTCGATTTCTCCTTCAGCCTGACCGGCGGCAAGCCCTCCAGCGCCGGGCGCACCGTGGTGCTCTCGTCCTTCCTGCTGGGCGGGCCATCGGGGTCGGGCGTTGCCACCACCGTCACGCTCGGCACCGTCGCCTGGCCGATGATGAAGCAGGTGGGCTACCGCGCGGATGATGCTGGCGGGCTGCTGGCGGCCGGTGGACTTGGGGCCATCATCTCTCCGCCCGTGATGGGGGCGGCCGCCTTCCTGATCTCGGAATATCTGAAGATCGGCTATCTCGACGTCATCCTGATGGCAGTGATTCCGACCTGCCTCTACTACGCCTCCCTGCTGTTCATGGTGGAGCTGGATCAGCGGCGCATTGCCGGGGTGCTGGCGGCGAACCCGGACGCGCCGCGGCCGGTGCCGATGAAGGTGGACCCGGTCGGCAAGCTGCTGCGCGAATACGGCTTCCACTTCTCCACCCTGGTCGCGATCATCGCCTTCATGGCGGTGGGCTATTCGCCGACGCTGTCGGTGCTCTACGCCATGCTGGTCGCCGTGGCGCTGTCCTACATCAAGCGGGAGACGGCGCTGACGCCGCGGCGGCTGATGGAGGCGCTGGCCGCCGGCGCCGTCCAGTCGGTCGGCATCGCCGCCACCTGCGCCTGCGCCGGCATCATCGTCGGCGTCATCACCCTGACCGGGCTTGGGCTGAAGTTCAGCGATATCGCGATCCAGGCGGCGGGCGGGTCGCTGGTGGTCACCGCGATCTACACCGCGTTGATCGTCTGGGTGGTCGGCCTCGCCGTGCCGGTGACGGCCAGCTACATCATCTGCGCGGTGGTCGCGGCACCGGCGCTGATGCGGCTCGGCGTGCCGGATTACGCGGCGCATATGTTCGTCTTCTACTATGCGGTGCTCAGCGAGGTCTCACCGCCCACCGCGCTGTCGCCCTTCGCCGCCAGCGCCATCACCGGCGCGGGGCCCTACCGCACCACCTTCCAGGCCTGGAAATACACCCTGCCCGCCTTCGTGCTGCCCTTCGTCTTCGTGACGGACCCGGAAGGCGTGGCGCTGCTGCTGAACCTGGAAGGCGACATGACCTGGGTGGATGTCGTCTGGCAGACCTTGCTGGCGACCATCGGCCTGGCCGCGCTGGCGGCGGCCTGCCAGGGCTATCTGCGGCGGAGCATGGCGGGCTGGGAACGCATGGTGCTGGCGGTGGCCGGCGTGCTGGTGATTTTCCCGGCGCTGCTGGGCGGGCTGGTGCCGCATCCGCATCTGGTCGGGCTGGCGGTGGTGGCCGGGTTGGTGGCGTTGCAGGTTCGCCCCAGGCCGGCGCTGGCCTGATGCGAACCATGCTGGCGCTGGCGGCGGCCCTGCTGCTGGCGCCTGTCGCCGGGCAGGCGCAGGCGCCCGCCAGCCGCGACTGGAATGCCGAGAAATGCGCCCGCTACGCGGAAATGTGGCCTGAGGCGCTGGCGCGCTTCGGGCGTGCGGGGCTGAGCGCGGAGTTCCTCGATCGGCATGAGACCTTCCTCGAATCCCGCTGCCGGTCGCGGGTGGAGGTCTGCCCGCGCTCGCCGCAGGAACTGGCGCTGGCCGATGCCATGACCATCGCCGCGATGAATGCCGGCACGGCCAGCAGCTTCGTGCCCTTCCGCTGCAGCGGCTGAAGGCGACCTGTTACGTTCTGTCACTTGAAGGCGAGGCAGTCTCGATATATCTGAAAATTCGATAGATCGAAACTGCTACGAAGAGAGTGACATGCATCATCATCGACATCACGACCGCCACCACGACCAGGGCGAACGGCGCTTCGCCCGGGGACCCTCGCGCGACGGGGACCATCATGGCCATGGCCACAATTTCGGGCGTCTGCACGGCCGCATGCGCGGCCAGGGCGGCGGGCGCAGCGGCCGCCTGTTCGACCATGGCGAGCTGCGCCTGGTCGTGCTGGCCCTGGTCGCGGAACAGCCGCGCCATGGCTATGAACTCATCAAGGAGATCGAGGACCGCGTCGCCGGCACCTACAGCCCCAGCCCCGGCGTCATCTATCCGACCCTGACGATGCTGGAGGAGTTGGGCCACACCACGGTGGCCGAGAGCGCCGGCAAGAAGCTCTATGCCATCACGGCGGAGGGCACGGCCTGGCTGGCGGCGAACCAGCCGGCCGTGGATGCGGCGCTGGCCCGCATGCAGGCGGTGAAGGCAGCCAACAGCGGCGGTCCCCTGCCGGAAGTGATGCGCGCGACCGAGAACCTGAAGCTGGCCCTGCGGCTCCGCCTCGGGCGTGGCCCGCTGAGCGAGGAGCAGGTGCGCGCCATCGCCGCCGCGCTGGATGCCGCCGCCACCGCTATCGAACGGAGCTGAGGCGATGGAGGTTTCCGCCCTGCTGCTTTTCGCAGCCTCCTACCTCGCGGTGCTGATCCTGCCGGGGCCGAGCGTCACGGCGCTGATCGCGCGGGTTCTGGCCCAGGGGATGGCCGGCGCGCCGGCCTTCGTCGCCGGCGTGGTCACCGCGGCGCTGCTCTGGTTCACCTTGGCCGCGACGGGCCTGGCGCTGCTGGCCGCCTCGCTGGGCGGTGTGTTCGAGGTGCTGCGCTATGCGGGCGCGGCCTATCTTCTGTACCTCGCCTGGAAGCTGTGGCGGGCGCCCATCCGGCCCTTCGCGGCACCGCCGATGGCCGCCGATGCGGGGCGGATGTTTCTGGCGGGGCTGGCGGTCAATCTCGGCAATCCGAAGGCGATGATGTTCTTCTTCGCCTTGCTGCCGACCGTGGTGGATCTCGGCGGGCTGACGCTGCTGGGGTTCTTCGAACTGGCCTTGGTCACGGCCTGCATCTGCGCCGGCGTGCTGATGGGCTATGCGCTGGCGGCGGCGCGGGCGCGGCGGCTGTTCACCTCGCCACGCGCCCTGCGGCTGATGAACCGGGGCGGCGGCGTGGTGATGGCCGGCACGGCGGTGACCATCGTGGCGCGGTGAGGCGCTACCGCCAGCCGAGGCCCGCCCTGCGCATCCGGCGAATGACGTAGGCCAGCCAAAGCCCCTGCACGGCCAGCGCCGGCAGCACGACAAGCGGCTTGGCCTCCGGCGCCAGGCGCAGGAACAGCAGTGCCAATGCGGCGTGAAACAGCGCAAAACCCCAGTGCAGGGCGGCGACCAGGCGGGTCGGCACGCCGCTGCGCTGGGCGAGCTGGTACAGATGGGTCCGGTGGCCCTCGGCCAGCCTTTCGCGCATCCATGCGCGTCGGGCGAGGGTGAAGCCGGCGTCGAACAGCAGCCCGAAGATCAGCAGCGGCACGATGAGGAAGGAGATCTGCTGGCCATCGAAGCGAGAACTGGCCACGGCCAGTACCGCGAACATGAAGCCGGAAAACTGGCTGCCGACATCGCCCATGAAGATGCGGGCGCGGTGCAGGTTGAAGGGCAGGAATCCGGCAAAGCCCGCGGCCAGGAACAGCGCGGCGGCATAGACGAACCAGCCGCCCTGCAGCGCCGCGATCAGCGCCAAGGCGGCGCTGGCCAGCAGCAGCGTGCCGCCCACCAGCCCGTCCAGCCCATCCATGAAGTTCACCGCATTGGTGCAGCCGATGATCCAGATCAGCGTCAGCACCACGCCGACCCAGCCCAGATCCACCACCCCGATCCAGGGCAGCGCGAGCCGCGACAGCACCAGCCCGCTGCCCACCGCGACCAGCGCCGCCAAAGCCTGCGCCCCCAGCCGCAGCCGCGCTGACAGGTCCTTCACATCATCGACCAGCGCCACCCCCGCGATCGCCACCGCGGCCAGGATCACGCCGATGAATTGCGGGTCGGCGATGCGGGCATAGGTGGCGGTCAGAAACAGCGCCGACATGCCGCCCAGGAAGGCCACCACCACGCCCAGCCCCCCGCCGCGCGGGGTCGGCCGGCTATGCGCGCTGCGCGCATTCGGCTGGTCCAGGATCGGGAAGGCGATCATCAGCCGCACCACCAGGGCGGAGAGCACGGCGAGCGATCCGGCGAAGGCGAGATGCTCGATCAGGGCGCGGAACTGCATGGCGCCGCCCTGTGCCCCTTGTGGGGCGCTTCGGCAAGGGTCACGGCATCAGCCGCGCCGGCTCCAGGCTGGCATAGACATCGCCGGAGTTGGCGGTGTGCGGCAGGGCGGCGATCCAGTCCGCCATGGCGGCGGCGGTCAGCGGCGTCCCATGGGCGAAGCGCATCCCCTCCCCCAGGCAGGCATTGAAGTGCCGGTAGCCGAGGGCCGAGAGCCGCTCCAGGCACTGCGCCGCCACGATCCGTTGGATGGTGGTGAATTCGAAGGACAGGCTGCGCGGGGGGCGGGTCAGGCCCGACAGGGCGACCGCCTCATAGCCCTCCACGTCGATCTTCAGGAAATCCGGCGCGCCGTGTTCGGCGGCCAGCGCATCCAGCGTCGTCACCGGCAGGGTCAGCTCCGTGTCCCAGACCTGGCCCTCCCAGCCCTCCGCGCCGGCGGCGGCGGCGATGAAATCGGGCGAGGCGCTGGCCACGGTGGGATTGTGCGAATTGACCCGCAGTGTGGCGGTGCCTGGCTCGGCGCCGACCAGGGCGGAGACCAGGGTGAAGCCGTGGGTGCGGCCATGCAGCAGGCGCAGCAGCCGGGCGAGGCGGGGCTGCGGCTCCACCGCCAGGGCACGGGCGCCGAGGCGCAGGAAGCTGGCGGCGCGGTCGCCGACATGGCTGCCGACATCAAAGCCCAGCTCACCCGGGCCGAGGAAGCGCGCGTAAAAACCGTCCAGTGCCGGGGCACGGCCGGGGGCGTAGTAACTACGCAGCGAATGGCGGATGGCGGCGGTGGTGGTCACGCGAAGACCACGGCCGCGCCGCCGGCCACCTCGGGCGGCACCATGATGCCGTCCGGTGCCTCCCGCGTCGGCAGCCCGGCCAGCACGGCACGGGCGGCCTTTCCGGCATCGTCGGTGCGGATCACCAGGCCGGCAATGAAGGGCAGGTCGGGCACGGCGACGCCGGGCAGCACCTGGTCCAGCACCGCGGGCGGCAGGATGCGCAGATGGGTCGGCAAAGCGGGCGAGAAGGGTCCCGCGCCGCCGGCCACACCCGGCAGGGTCAGCACGAAGCCGCCCAAGGGGTCCGGCCGCGCCGGCTGCCCGGTGAGGCGGGACAGGCGCGAGGCCGTCTCGGCAGGCTCCGCGGCGGCCAGAATGGTGGTTTCCAGCGCCACGGCGCCGTTGCGATGGCCCATCCAGCGGCGGTCCCAGACCAGTTCGGGCGTCAGGTGCTGGATCAGCTGCATGCGGCCCTCCGGCGCGTCCGGGAAGGGCAGGCGGGCGAAGCGGGCGATCGCGCCGCCTTCCTCCACCGGGCGTTGCAGCCAGGAGACGCCGGGGATGTCGAGCCCACCCTTGCGCAGCCGCGCCAGATTGCCCTCCGCATCCTGGATGCCGAAGGCGATGATATGGGCGCCGGTGTAGCGCGCCAGGAAGCGGTCCAGGCCATTGGCGAACAGGGCCGGGTCCACCAGCCCCAATAGCTCGATATAGCCATGGTCCAGGAAGGCGCAGCGATTGCCGGTGCCGAAGGGCTCCACCGGGCCTTCGGGCGTCCGCTTGCCGGATTGCTGGGCGAAGGGGGAGAGCGCGAAGCCCATGCGTTCCCAGGCGCTGATCAGCGCCGGCAGGTCGGCGGTGCAGAGGCCGACATGGTCGAGCGTGGTGGCAAAGCTCACAGCGCGGGGCTTTCGTATTTCGGCAGCAGCCATTCGGCGGGTTCGGCGGCGGCCTCCCGGTACCAGCGATCGACCAGGAGATGGGCGCGGACGGCCGCGACATAGGCCTGGCTGGCGGCCGAGAGATCGGGCTTCCAGGTCAGGAAGCGGGCGACGACGGGGGCGTACATGGCATCCACCAGGCCAAATTCCGCGCCCATCAGGAAGGGGCCGCCATAGAGGCCCAACGCCTCCGCCCAGATCGCCTCGATACGGGCGATGTCGGCCAGGCTGTCCGGATTGCGGCCATGGCCCGGGAATTCACGGCCGAGATTCATCGGCATGGCCATGCGCAGCCCGCGAAAGCCGGCATGCATTTCGGAGGCGATGGAGCGCGCATGGGCGCGCGCCGTGCGGTCGCGCGGCCAGAGGTCCGCCTTCATCTCCGCGCAGTATTCGGCGATGGCCAGGCTTTCCCAAATGCGGGCGCCGCGATGTTCCAGATAGGGAACCAGGGCGTTGGGAGAAACGGCCTTGATCGCCACCGTGCCGCCGCCACCGGCCAGCGGAATCACCTCCTCCGTCACATCGAGCTGCGCCAGATGCACCATGAGCCAGCCGCGCAGGCTCCAGGAGGAGTAGCGCTTGGTCCCGATCACCAGCCTGCCTTCGGACATCCTCTGCCCCCTTTTGTCTTGGCGAGAAATTGGCACGAAGACGGGGCGGCGTCGAACCTCCGGATGGCGTCGCCTTCCGGCGCGCCTCCGGCACGGCTAATAGAGCAAAATGGCGGCATCGGCGCGGGATCGCATTCTTCTCAATCTGGGGCTGGACGCGCTGGTGGCGGCGCTCGCCCTGCCTGCGGCCGTCTGGCTCGCGGCGCCGGGCCACTGGCCGCCGGGGCTCTGGTGGCTCGGCGCGGTGCCGGGCGCCGTGGCGGGGCTGCTGCTGGCCGGGCTGCCGCTGCGGCTGCCGCGGCAGTACTGGCGCTTCGCCTCCCTGCCCGAATTGCTGGCGAGTTCCGGCGCGGCGCTGGGCGGCGCGGTGCTGTTCTGGATCGGGCTGTACCTGATCGACGCCTGGCACCCGAACAATATCGGCTTTCCGGTGATCCATGCGCTGGTGCTGGCGGCGCTGCTGGCCGCGCCCCGCATCGCCGCGCGCTTGCAGCATGCCGGCCGCGCCGGGCCGCTGAGCGAGACGCCGGCGCAGCCCGCCTTGCTGGTGGGCGCAGGGGATGGGGCGGATCTGTTCATCCGGGCGCTGGCCCAGGAACGCAGCCCGGCCTACCGGGTGGTGGGGATTCTGTCGCAGCGGGCGCGGCAGCTCGGCCGGCGCATCCATGGCCTGCCGATCCTCGGCACGGTGGAGGATGCAGCGACCGTGCTGGATGGGCTGCGCGAGGAAGGGCGGCTGCCGGCCCAGATCATCCTGGCGACGCCCGATCTGCAAGGCGCGGCGCTGCAACGCCTGCTGGATGCGGCGGACCGCCACGGCGTGCCGGTGAAGCGCGCCCCGCGGGTGACGGCGCTCGGCCCGGCCAGCCGTCGGCCGGGCGAACGCGCGGAGCCGGAACAGCGCGTGCGGCTGCGCCCGGTGGAAATCGAGGATCTGTTGGACCGCCCGCAGGTGCCGCTGGACCGCGAAGGCATGGCCCGGCTGGTGCAGGGCAAGCGCGTGCTGGTGACGGGCGCCGGCGGGACCATCGGCGGGGAGTTGGCGCGGCAGGTGGCGGCGCTGGGTCCTGCCAGCCTGACGCTGCTCGATCACGGCGAATACGTGCTGTACGAAATCGACCTGGAGCTGCGGGAGCGGCACCCGGCCGTGCCTCGGCGGGCCGTGCTGGCCGATGTGCGCGATGCGGAGCGGATCGGGCGCCTGTTCGCCGAGATCAAGCCGGAGCTGGTCTTCCATGCGGCGGCGCTGAAGCATGTGCCGATGGTCGAGAACGACCCGATGGAAGGCCTGCTGACCAATGCCGCCGGCACCCGCGTGGTGGCCGATGCGGCCAGGGCCTCCGGCTGTTCGCTGATGGTGTTCATCTCCACCGACAAGGCGGTGAACCCGACCAGCGTTATGGGGGCGTCGAAGCGGCTGGCGGAAATGTATTGCCAGGCGCTGGACCGGACGGCGCGGGCCAGCGGAACGGGCATGCGGCTGGTGACGGTGCGCTTCGGCAATGTGCTGGGCTCCACCGGATCCGTGGTGCCGCTGTTCCGCCGCCAGCTGGAGCGCGGCGGGCCACTGACCGTGACCCACCCGGATATGCGCCGCTACTTCATGACGGTGCGGGAGGCGGTGGGGCTGGTGCTGCAGGCGAGCGTGGTCGGCGCCACCGACCGCGCCGACCAGCCGAAGGAGCTGCGCGAGGGCGGTATCTTCGTGCTCGACATGGGCGAGCCCGTGAAGATCGTGGACCTGGCGCGGCGCATGATCCGCCTGGCGGGGCTGCGGCCGGAGGAGGATGTGGAAATCCGCTTCACGGGGCTGCGGCCGGGCGAAAAACTGTTCGAGGAGTTGTTCCACGGGCAGGAGCCGCCGCAGCCGACGAATTTTGCGGGGCTGCTGGTGGCGGTGCCGCGAACGACGGATGTGGCGGAGATGGGGCGGGCGATCGACGAGATCGCGGGGCTGGCCGAGCGAGGCGAGGGCGCGGCGGCACTGGCGCGGCTTTCGGCGCTGGTGCCGGAGTTTGCGCATGAGGATGGGACGGGCGGGGGTTAGATCGGTCTCCTTACCTCGTAGCAGCTATAAAAAATCGTGAGGCATGTTGCTCGGGAGCGTAAATCGAGTCGGATCAATGGGTTGTGGCGGCGCAGCGGCTGCCTGTAAATCCTTGAATATCTTGAGTGAATCTGTCAGATTCCTTCTGGCGAGCTTCGCCGGATAAAACCCGAGTCTCCCTCTAGTGGAGGCAGCCGAACCGACGGTTACCCGCTGATGGGTAGCCTATCCGCGGCCGGTGGTGTGAGGGGCCGGGGGCTCGCCGCTTCTCGTTTTGGGCGCGCCGTAAAACTCAAAGATTTCTCTTTGAGAGTCGCTAAGTGGCGCCCGCTCAAAATTTGGCATAAATTTTACGCCGGTGCCGAAGGCGGTTCCGTGCGGCGCTTTCGCCATTAGTGGCTCCAATATTTTAGCGTAGCTGGGGTCGGCGGGCCGCCCGTCTGATTCTCCCAAAGCTTGGTAAAATGCACTTGTGGCGACATCAGCCAGTTGCAAGCCAGGGCTATTGGCATGATCAAAATTATGAATATCTTGAATATCGAGCGACGACCAGTTAATCTCGTCTCCCCTAAGGAAGAGCGAACCGTTCTTTGACTGAATGTATAATTTCCCCAGATACCCCCTCATAAGGCTGTATGAGTGTCCGCCTCGATTTGAGAATTCGATCCTGACATGGCGTGGTTCCCTATGGCGCCTCATTGAGTGAAGGAAGCAATATCTAGTTATTTTTTCTAGAAGAATTCTAGCCATGAAATTATAAAATACGTTTTTTCCTCCACCCACTCGTTCTGCTCGTGGATTTCTGTACCCCCTCATGTTCGGCTTGTGCGATATCGCCATGAAGCATCTTGTCGATCTATGTTTTGCAAGCTCTTGGCAAGCTATCAGTCGCCTTGATGCGCCCAGCCTCGCAAAATGGACGTCGGATCTTTGGCTTGCTTTCATTGCTTCTAAAATCGTCCGAACGCGCTGCGGTGTTTCTGGAGCTTTGTCCGCCTCTACAACGTAGGCTCCAAGAACAAACCACTCTGATGCGCCACCTGGATCGATTGGGCGGACGCGCTTGATGCCATCATCCCCTGCTTCGTCTATATATGCGACGTAACCTGCGGTTGGCACTTGCTCACCCGACGAAGACAATTCAGCAACAAACCAGCTTCAGAGTCGATTAGCCAGCGGTTTGATGGCTGGGTCGCCTCGGACCATCCCGAGGTTGCAAAAAAAAGGAGGGGGCGCGGGGGAGTTCACTCCCCCGTCTTCTCTGGTCGTGATACGCGCTAGCCCCATGATCGATTTCCCTGCCGGCTTCAAAGCCCCCTTCGTCCGTCCCTCTGGCCGTGTCGCCGATGCGATGCGGGAGGTGACCTTCACCCCTGGTGCCGCGCGGCATGCGGAGGGGTCGTGCCTCATCCGTTTTGGCCTGACGGAGGTGCTCTGCACCGCCAGTGTGGAAAGCCGGGTGCCGCCCTTCCTGCGCAACACGGGCCAGGGCTGGGTCACCGCGGAGTACGGCATGTTGCCGCGTGCCACCCATACGCGGGGGGACCGGGAAGCGGCGCGGGGCAAGCAGTCGGGTCGGACGCAGGAGATTCAGCGGCTGATCGGGCGGTCCTTGCGGGCGGTGACGGATCTCAAGGCGATGGGGGAGATGTCGATCACCCTCGATTGCGATGTGCTGACGGCGGATGGCGGCACGCGCTGCGCCTCCATCACCGGGGCCTGGGTGGCGTTGCACCTCGCCTTCCAGCATTGCGTGAAGATGAATGTGTTGAAGGCGATTCCGCTGCGCGATCATGTCGCCGCCATTTCCTGCGGCATCTGGCAGGGCACGCCGGTGTTGGACCTCGACTATGAGGAGGACAGCAAGGCGGAGACGGACGGCAATTTCGTCATGACCGGTTCGGGCGGCGTGGTGGAGGTGCAGGCGACGGCGGAGGGTGCGCCGTTCAGCGAGGCGGAGCTGCTGAAGCTGATGGCGCTGGCCAAGGCGGGCACCACGAAGCTGTTCGAGATGCAGAAGGTGGCGATCCGCGGATGACTGGGCGGCGGCGACTGACGGAGACCCGGATTGTGCTGGCCTCGCACAATGCGGGGAAGGTGCGGGAAAATGCGGCCTTGTTGGCGCCGCACGGGATTTCCATCGTCAGCGCCAAGGAGCTTGGGCTGCCGGAGCCGGAGGAGACCGAGGACACGTTTTTGGGCAATGCCAGCATCAAGGCGCTGGCGGCGGCGCGGGCCTCCGGCCTTATCGCGCTGGCGGATGACAGCGGGTTTTCCGTCGCCGCGCTGGATGGCGCGCCGGGCGTGCGGACGGCGGATTGGGCGGAGACGCCCGCGGGCCGCGACTACCAGATGGCCATGGCGAAGGTCGAGAAACTGGCGCGGCATGCGTCGGACCGGCGGGCCTGGTTCTCCTGCGCCCTGGTGCTCGCCTGGCCCGATGGGCACACAGAAGGCTTCCTGGGGGAGGCGCATGGCAGCTGGGTCTGGCCGCCGCGCGGGGCCAATGGCTTTGGCTATGACCCGATGTTCGTGCCGGACGGCCTGGCCGAGACGTTTGGGGAGATGACGGCGGAGGCCAAGCACGCCATCAGCCACCGCGCCGCGGCCTTCCGGCTGCTGGCGGAGGCCTGCCTGCCGCCGCCGGGATGATCCGCTGGGGCCTGCTGCTTCTGCTGCTGGCCCTCCCGGCGATGGCGGAGGAGGCCGGGCCGCTGCGGACGGAGGCTGGCGTGGTGGCGCGGGATGCGGCGGCGCTTGGCGCGCTGGTTTGGCTGCATCCGCACTATACCGAGGGGCCGCCCCCCACGGCGCCGGCCTGGACGGCGCGGCTGACGGCGGCGGGCTGGGACCTCTGGCGCTACGACCGCGCCGGCGGGCGGGACCCGCTGGAGGCTGGCGCGGCGGGGCTCGCCGTGGGCAGCGCGGCGTTGCGGGCGCGGGGGTATCGTCGCGTGGTGCTGGTCGGCGAAAGCCGCGGCGCCTTCGTCGCTTTGGTGGCGCTCCGCACCCTGGGCCTGGCGGATGCCGTGGTGCTGGCGGCGCCGGCCGCGCATGGCAGGCAGCTGGAACGGCGCCCGCAGGCGCTGGCCGATTTCAGCGCGGCACTGGCGGCCGCCCGGCTGGGCCCGGGCCAGCGCCTGGCGCTTCTGCTGTTCCGCGACGATGCCTGGGACCCGGACCCCGCCGCCCGCGCCGCCGCCTTCCGCGCCGCCACGGAACGGCTGGGTTTTGCGGGGCTGCTGCTGGACCGGCCGCCCGCACCGATCGGGCATGGCGGGGTGCAGGATGAGGCCTTTGATGGCCTGTTCGGCGCCTGCCTGGCGGGCTTCCTGGATTTTTCGCGCCCGCCGGTTTCGCACTGCCCCTGAGGCGGCTCAGCCCTTCCGCAGCCAGTAGGCGTAGCGATAGTGCTCGGTCAGGCCGAGCCCCGCATTCATCGTGAGAGAGGCGATATTGGTGCAGGAGACCTGGGCATAGGCCCAGTCCGCGCCCTGGTCCGCCGCCCAGGCGCCGGCGGCCGCCATCACCCGCTGGCCGAGGCCGCGGCGGCGGAATTCGGGGCGCACCGCCAGATCGAAAAGCCCGGCGCAGCGGCCCTGGGCGGTGACGAAGGCGCTGGCGGCGGCGGTGCCTTCGATCTCCAGCAGCACCCAGGCGGCGGGGACGCCGAGCAGTTCGGCCATGCGGGCCTTTTCGGCACGGCGGGCGGGCGCCTGATGCTCGGCGGTGGCGACCACGGCCATCCATTCGGGATCGGCGCCGGTCAGGAAGCGCACGGCCGGATCGTGGCGGGCGAAGGCGGCGAGCGGGCCGCCAATCACCTGGCTGTGGTCATGGGCGGTGTAGCCGCGCGCGGCCAGAACGTCGGTGAGGCCCTCCGGGTCAAGCGGCGTGGATCGGAAGCGGCAGGTCTGGCCGGCGGCGGCATAAAAGGCCTCGGCGCGGGCGATGCGGGCGGGCAGGTCGGGGTCCGGGTGCGGGTCCAGGCCGCAGACGGCATTGGCGCGGCCTGTGCCGCCCAGGAAGCGCCGAAACACGAAGGGGCCGTCGAAGGCGAGGACGGGGGCGGGCACGGCGGTCAGCGTCGCCTGCTCGATCTCCAGTATGTCGGGTCGCGCCATGCTCAGGCCTCGGCCGCCAGGCGGGCCATGGCGTCGCGATAGGTGGCGTCGAACAGCACATCCAAACCCGGGTTGGCGCCCTTCAGCCCGCCGGCAACGCGCCCGGCCCAGCCGACATATTCGACGCGCCGCGCATGGTCCCAGCCGGCCGGCGGGCTGGCGGCGATGGCGCGCAGGTTGGAGATCTTGTCGGCCAGCTTCAGCATCTTGGCCCCGGGCGTGCGGCTGAGGGCGTGGCGCACCTGCAAGGCCTTGCGGGATTCCTTGGGCAGGGATTTGTCATCCGTCGCCTCCGCCACCAGGCCTGCGACCGTCTCGCCGAATTCGGCGACCAGGCGGGCATGGGTGATGGGGTCCGGGTCGGTGTCGCTGTCCTCCACCGTGTCGTGCAGCAGCGCGGCGAGGATCGCCTCCTCCGGCGCGCCATGTTCGGCCAGAAGCTGCGCCACCTCGATCACGTGGTTCACATAGGGCTCGGCGGCCGCGCCCTTGCGGCGATGGCCCGCATGGACGCGGGCGGCGAAGGCGGTGGCGCGCAGCAGGCGGGCCGTTGGGCTCTCTAAGACGCCGGCCTGGGCGCCTTCCGGGGTGTCGGTCATGGCTGACTTTGCGATTGGGGCGGCTGCTGGATGGTTAAGGCGCCGCCGCCGGCGGCGAGCACGGCCGCGACGATGCGGGCGACGTCATTGTCCCTGTCCCGCAACTGGTGGGTCAACAGGCGGTACCAGGAAAAGCCGAAGAGAAGGTCGAGCATCAGCGCGGTGTCAGCGGCCGGGTTCAGCTCCCCGCGCGCCATGGCGCGGGTCAGGATGGCCTTGGCCGATTCGCGCGCCCGGGGCAGGAATTCGTCGCGCAGGCTGCGCAGCACGGTGGGGTCCGCCTGGGCCTCCGCCAGGATGCTGCGATAGGCTTGGCCGGCGGGCGACAGGCGCCAGAAGTCGTGCAGCCGGGTCAGCAGCGCCACCAGTTCCCGCTGGGCGGAGCCGAGATCGGGGATGGGGGGCTGGGCCTGCTTTTCGCGGGCATAGACTTCCATCAGCAGGGCGGCCTTCGTCGGCCACCAGCGGTAGAGGGTGGGCTTGCCCGCCCCGGCGCGGCGGGCCACGGCTTCCATGGTCACGCCGGCATAGCCGGCCTCCGCCAGCAGGGCGGCGGCGGCGTCCAGAATGGCCTTGTGGCTGGCCGGGTTGCGGCTGCTGCCGATGGAGCCGCGGCGCGGCGAGGGATCCTCGGAATCCGACATGCGTCGTCCGTAGCACGGCGCTTGACGGAACGGAACGGCCCGTTCTATTGATACGAGCCGTACCGTTTAGTTGGATCATACCATGTCGAAGCCACCCACCGTGTCCCGCCCGCGCCTGGCACTCGCCTTGAGCGTCGGCGCCTATCCGCTGATCACCGCCTTGCTTTATCTCTGGGCGCCGATCCTGGGGCCCCGTCCGCCTTGGCAGACTGCGCTGGTGATCGTGCCCCAGATGATCGTGGGCATGATCTGGGGGATCACGCCGCTCGTTCACCGTCTGTTCGGGAGGTTCCTGCTGCGGCCGGCGCGTTGAGCCGTTGCCGCAACCCGGGGCGGTCGCCATTTTGGCCCTGTGGCGACCGAAAGCTCTGCAATGACCATCGAGAATCAGGACCAGCTCGAAAAACTCCGCATCGTCGGCAGGCTGGTGGCGCGCACCCTCGCGGCGATGGGCCAGGCGCTGGAGCCGGGCATGACCACCAAGGAGCTGGACGATTACGGCCGCGCCTTGCTGGAGAAGGAGGGTGCGCGCCCGGCGCCGGAGCTCGCCTATAATTTCCCGGGGGCGACCTGCATCTCGGTGGGGCCTGACTGCGCCCATGGCATTCCGGACGGCACCGTGGTGAAGCCGGGCGATCTCATCAATATCGACGTCTCGGCTGAGCTGGACGGGTATTTTGGGGACACTGGCGCCAGCTTCGCCGTCCCGCCGACCAGCGCCCGTATCGAGCGGCTTTGCCGCGACGGCCGGCGCGCGATGTGGGCCGGCATCCGCGCCGTGAAGCCCGGCGCCCGGCTGAACACGGTCGGCAAATCCATCGAGAGCTTCGCCCGGAAGAACGGCTACAGCCTGGTGCGCAATCTGGCGAGCCACGGCCTCGGCCGCTCGCTGCATGACGAGCCGGGCGAAATCCCGACCTGGTATGAGCCGCGCGACCGCCGCGTGATTCCGGAGGGCCTGGTCTTCACCATCGAGCCCTTCCTGTCGCTGGGCGCGGAAGGGGTCGAGGAACAGGATGACGGCTGGACGCTGCGTCCGCCGCGGCACCAGGCCACGGTGCAGTATGAGCACACACTGGTCGCGACCCGCCGCGGGCCGGTGATCCTGACGCTGGCCTGACCGCGATAAGTGCCGGCCGGCGCGAGGAGCGCGCCGACCGGCAGCGGATCAGGTGTTCATCGCGTCGAAGAAGTCCTGGTTGGTCTTGCTGTACTTCAGCTTGTCCAGCAGGAACTCCATGGAGTCCTGGGTGCCCATCGGGTTCAGGATGCGGCGCAGGACCCACATCTTCGACAGCGTCGCACGGTCCACCAGCAGCTCTTCCTTGCGGGTGCCGGACTTGGTGATGTCGATCGCCGGGAAGGTGCGCTTGTCCGACAGCTTGCGGTCGAGGATGAGCTCCGAGTTACCGGTGCCCTTGAACTCCTCGAAGATCACCTCGTCCATGCGGCTGCCGGTGTCGATCAGCGCGGTGGCGATGATGGTCAGCGAACCGCCTTCCTCGATGTTGCGCGCCGCGCCGAAGAAGCGCTTCGGGCGCTGCAAGGCATTGGCGTCCACGCCGCCGGTCAGCACCTTGCCGGAGGACGGCACGACCGAGTTGTAGGCGCGGCCGAGGCGGGTGATGGAGTCCAGCAGGATCACCACATCCCGCTTGTGCTCGACCAGGCGCTTGGCCTTTTCCAGCACCATTTCCGTGACCTGGACGTGGCGGGTGGCCGGCTCGTCGAAGGTGGAGGCGACGACCTCGCCGCGCACGGTGCGGGCCATGTCGGTGACTTCCTCGGGGCGCTCGTCGATCAGCAGGACGATGAGGAAGACGTCGGGGTGGTTGGCGGTGATGGACTTGGCGATGTTCTGCAGCATCACCGTCTTGCCAGTGCGCGGCGGCGCCACGACCAGGGCGCGCTGGCCCATGCCGATGGGGGCGACCAGGTCGATGATGCGATGCGTGTAGTCCTTGGTCGGACCCTTCGCGACGGCCTCGGCCTCGGGGTTTTCCATCTTCAGGCGCCGCGTCGGGTACAGCGGCGTCAGGTTGTCGAAGTTGATGCGGTGCTTGAGCGCCTCGGGCGGCTCGAAATTGATGGTGTCGACCTTCAGCAGGGCGAAGTAGCGCTCGCCATCCTTCGGCGCCCGGATCTGGCCTTCCACCGTATCGCCGGTGCGCAGGCCGAAGCGGCGCACCTGGGCGGGGGAGACGTAGATGTCGTCGGGGCCGGGCAGGAAGTTGGCCTGCGGGCTGCGCAGGAAGCCGAAACCGTCCGGCAGGATTTCCAGCGTGCCGTCGCCGTAGATGGCCTGCTCATTCTCCGCGAGCGTCTTCAGGATCGCGAACATGATGTCCTGCTTGCGCAGCGACGACGCGTTCTCGACCTGCAGGGACTCTGCGAAGGCGAGGAGATCGGCCGGGGACTTGGCCTTGAGTTCGGAGAGATGCATGTGCGGACGCGTCCGTCGTGCGCGAGGAAGGGGGCCTGGGGTCTCGGTCTGGCCCCTGCCGCCGCCACTGCGCGTGGCGGGGTGAAGGCCATTCCCGCGCCGCGATCCCGTTGCACGGGCTGGGTTGCGGCGACCAGGAGAAGTCTGAGGAGAGGAGGGACCAGCTACGCCGCAGAACGCGACGCTACGCCGATTTGTCGGAACGACACCACGACCCTATGGGCCACGGGCTGCACCGTCAATCCGCACATGGCGGTTTTTGCAGGGCTTTGCAAGCCCGCCATGCCATGTGCCGGCGTGGCGGGGGTTTAGCGCTTCTGTTGCAGGAAGACCGGGCGATCCGTCATGCCGGTGTGCCGGTCGCCGAATTCGCCGATATACAGGCCGTATTGATGATGCTCGGCCAGCGCCTTGTTCATCCGTCGGCTCGCCTTGGCGAAGACGGCCCCATAGCCAGGGATATCGTCGCACATCATCCGTTCCGCCACGATCCGCTCCCGCAGCGTGCCGTTGCCGCCGATCACCGCCTGGGCATCGTGCCAGCGCGTGTAGCTGCTGTCGCTGCTGCCGATGAAGTTGAGCAGGGCGCTGACATCCGTCTCGACGGGCCAGGCCTCCCCCTCGCGCTGGCTGGTCCAGGGATAGATCACCATCAGCCACAGCTTCGGCCCGGCGATGACGAAGTGCAGGCGGATGTCGAACCTGCGGTCGGGTGGGGGGATGACACCGAGGAAGATGCCGATGTCCTCGGTCGAGAAGCCGATCGAGGCCGTGTTGCACATCTTCTGCTTGTAGGGATGCACATGCCAGTTTCCGACATAACTCGGGATCTGGCTGTTCTCCCTCGTATTGAGCTGCACCCCGGTCTGATGGCCCCGGATCGGCTCGTCAGTCACCACACGATTGGCCGCCCAGTAAAGGCTGGAGCCGTATTCCACCCCCTCTGCCTCGGCTTCTTCACGTCCCTGGAAGAAGACCTGCGCCAGCCCACCCCCCACCTCGAGCTGCGAGGGGATGGCAAGGTGTGGATTGCTGCGGGACTGGACGAGAAAGTCCTCGATCACCATCGCGACGTAACCCTCCCCACGGTTGTTGTGGACAGGATCGCAACAACCTGCGCGGGCGGGCAAGCACGGAACCGTCAGAACGGCTTCACGATCACCATGATGACGATGACGATCATCAGCAGCGTCGGCGCCTCGTTCCAGTAGCGCCAGGCGCGCTCCGTGCGCGGCCGTCCATCTGCTTCGAAGCGCTTGCGGGCGGCGCCCAGCATGCCGTGGAAGCCGGACATCAGCAGCACCGCGGTCAGCTTCATGTGCCACCAGCCGGCGGTCCAATCGACCACGCCCGGGGTCAGCACCAGCGCCAGGCCGAGCACCCAGGTGGCGATCATCGCCGGGTTCATAATGGCCTTCAGCAGGCGGCGCTCCATCACCTTGAACAGCTCGGACCGCGGATCGCCGACCGGCGTCTGGAAATGGTAGATGTAGAGCCGAGGCAGGTAGAACAGCCCGGCCATCCAGGCGATCACGGCGATCAGATGCAGCGCCTTGGTCCAGGGGTAGAGCGGCGCCAGCAGGTCGAGCGTCATGCGGCCGGCTCTAGACCCAGCAACCCGGGCAGGGCCGACATCTCGAAGAAGGGCTCGGCGCCCACGGCGCGCAGCGCGGCCGGATCGCTGGCATGGGCGAAGCCCAGCACGCGGCAGCCGGCGGCGCGGCCGGCGCGGCTGCCCGTCACGCTGTCCTCCACCACCACGCAATGATGCGGATCGGCGCCACAGGATTCGGCCGCCGCGCGGTACATGTCCGGCGCCGGCTTAGGCTGGGCCACGTCGTCATAGGAGAAGGTGCGGCCCCGAAAGGTCGCGGTCAGGCCCAACCGGCGCAGCTTGGTGGCGAGTTCGGCGCGGGAGGAGTTGCTGGCCACCGCGACGGGGATGCCGGCGGCGACGATGGCCTGCACAGCGGCAAGCGCGCCGGGCACCGCCGGCACCTCCTGCTCCAGCGCTAGCAGCACGCGGCGCACAATGCCCTCGACGAAATCGCCCGGCACACTGTCCGGGCCCAGCCGCGCCTCGATGAGCGGAACGATGCCGCGCCAGGACAGGCCGATGAAGCGGCGCTCCGCCTCCGCCGCATCCATCTCCCAGCCCAGCTCGGTGATGGCCTGGGCGATGACCTGGTTGTGCATCGCCTCGCTATCGGCCAGCACGCCGTCGCAATCGAACAGCACCGCCTGGGGGCGGGCGATGGCGTGGCTCATGCTGGCACCTTGGCGCGGCCGCCGGTGTTCACATCCCGCAGCAGCACATGGGAGCAATCGCCGAAGCGGTTCGGGCATTGCCGGGGGCCGGCGAAGGAACACAACGGCCGGCCCTGGCCACGCGCATGGCGCACCAGCGCGGCCAAGGCGGCGATGAAGCCGGGGTCGGAATTCTGGGCCGGCGCCCGGAAGTAGCCGGGTACGCCGAGTTTCTCGGCTTCCTCCCGGTATTCCACATCGAGTTCGACCAGGGTTTCGGAATGCTCTGCCGTGAAGGCGATCGGCACCACCAGCACCGCCACCTTGTCATGCGCCGCCCGCTCCAGCTCCACCTCGGTGGAGGGGGAGATCCACTTTTGGGGGGTGACGCGGGACTGGTAGCAGACGACGTGATCGAGCCCGGGCAGGTCCAGGCGTTCCACCACGCGCTCCACCGTCTGCTCGACCTGCCACTGATAGGGGTCGCCGGCCTCCACGATGGTCTCGGGCAGGCCGTGGGCGCTGAACAGCACGCGGAGCGGAATGGCCGGGTCCAGCTCCGCCCGTGCCTTGTCCCAGGCGGCGCGCACCTGGCGTGCGGTGGCGGCGGAGAAATCGGGGAAGGAGTGGAAGCAGCAGAGCGTCGTGGTCGGCGCCACCAGCCCGGCGCGCTTCGCCGCCTTCTCCCAGGCAATGGCGCTGCTGCCCGTGGTGGTGGTGGAGAATTGCGGATAGAGCGGCAGCAGCAGCACTTCCTCCGCCCCCCAGGCCTTCACCGCGGCGGCGGTCTCGTCGCTCATCGGGTGCCAGTAGCGCATGGCGACGAAGCACTTGGCCTCCACCTCGTCCTCCGCGTTCAGCACCGCTTCCAGAGCCTCGCCCTGGGCGATGGTCAGCTCCAGCAGCGGCGATTTGCCGCCGAGGATGGCGTAGTTCTCGGTGGCCGGCTTGGTCCGGCGATAGGCAATCAGCCGGCCGAGGAGCGGGCGGATGAAGCCCGGCACCCGCAGGATCGCGGGGTCGGTGAACAGGTTGACCAGGAAGGGCCGGATGCTCTCCGGCTTGTCCGGCCCGCCGAGGTTGAGCAGCACGACCGCGAGCCGCTTCCGGCTGGCAGGGGCGGCGGGGAACGGCACGGTCGGGGCGTTGGATTGCATCACCGACCGGACATGCCACGTCGCGGCCCGGGGTCAAGGGGAAGCGGTCCCGGATGCTGCGATGCCGTCCGAATTTCACGGGATGGCGGCGTCCGCCGCGCTACGCCGACGGCAGCCAGACCCGGAAGGTGGAGCCGACACCTTCCTCGCTGTCGATCTGCATCTGGCCACGATGGCGGTTGACGATGTGCTTGACGATGGCGAGCCCCAGCCCGGTGCCGCCGGCGTTGCGACCCCGACCGCGATCCACCCGGTAGAAGCGCTCCGTCAGGCGCGGCAGGTGCTGGCGCGGGATGCCCGGCCCGTCATCGGCCACGGTCAGCACCAGGCCGGGGCGGGCGGGCCAGCGGGGGGGCATCGTCTCCTCCGCCCGCGCCACGCTCAGGCGGATGGTGCCACCCTCCCGCCCATAGCGGACGGCATTTTCCAGCAGGTTGCGCAGCACCTGGGCGAGCTGGCCGGCATCGGCCGGGCTGGCGATCAGGCCGGGCGCGGCATCGATCGCCACCTGGGCGCCCCGGCCGGCCAGGATCGGACCCATGGCCTCCACCTCCGCCGCCGCCAGCGCGCTGAGATCGACCTGTCCGGTCGGCGGCTGATGTTCCGTGATCTCGATGCGGGACAGGCCCAGCAGGTCGTCGATCAGCCGGCGCATGCGATCCGCCTGTTCAGCCATGATGCTGAGGAATCGGGCGCTGGCCTCCCGGTCATCCTCGGCCGGGCCACGCAGGGTCTCGATGAAGCCGATCAGGCTGGCGAGTGGGGTGCGCAGCTCATGGCTGGCATTGGCGACGAAATCCGCGCGCATCCGCTCCACCGCCCGATCGCGCGTGCGGTCCGACAGCACCAGCAGCAGGCGGCCGCCATCGCCCAGTGGCGGGTCCATCGGCACGGCATGGATGCGCAATTCACGCGGCACGGGCACCGGCAGGGCGATATCCGCCGTCTGTGGCACGCCGCCGGACAAGGCGGCCGCCACGGCCTCGGCCAAGGCGGGATGGCGCAGCAGCGCGGCGAGGTCGCCGCCGCTGCCGGGGGCGCCGCCGAACAGGCTGCGCGCCTCCGCATTCGCGCGCAGCGGGGCGCCATCGGCATCCAGCACCACCAGCGGGTCGGGCAGGCGTTCGATGATCGCCTCATCGGCCTGGCGCAGGCGGGAGATTTGTTCGGTGCGGGCCTGGAGCACGCGGGCGACGCGCCGGGCGGTTTCCGCCACCTCCGCCACCGAGGGCAGCAGCAGCGGCCCGGCGAGTTCCGGCACGGTGCCGGTGCCGCCTTCCGCCGCCTGCCGCAGGGCGGCGGCGAGACTGTCCAGATTGCCGAGCCAGATGCGGGAGACGGTGAGCGCCGCGACCATGGTGCTGGCCAGCGCCAGCATGCCGGGAAGCGCCGCCAACTCACCGCCCAGCAGCAGCAGCAGCAGGGCGATGGCCGGCACGCCGCCGATCAGCGCAGCGCCGGCCAGCCAGCGGCCTGTGGGGGGGGCGGCGACCGGCATCCGGAGGCGGGGGCTAGGAGCCCGGCGCGCCGGGTTGCGGCGCCTGCTCGATGAGCTGGGGCTCGCTGCCGGTGCCCACGGCATAGACCGCCAGGCCGCGCCGCGTCTGGCCATCCGGCAGCAGCAGCACGGGCCCGTCGGCGCCCGCGAAACCCTCCCCACCCAGGCCGTCACCGGCCATGGCCTGGCCCGGCGTGGTGCCGTTGCGCAGCGCACGGGTGGCGATGGCTGCGGCGTCATAGGCCGTGGCGGCGATGCGCGGCGGCGTTTCGCGGAAGGCGTCGCGGTAGCGGGCCTCGAAGCGGGCGCGGGCGCGGCCATCGGGGCCTGCGAACCAGGCGCCGGCCAACGCCGGTTCCCGGCCCAGGCTGCTGTCGCTGAGCCAGAGCGCCGTGCCGAGCATGCGCGGCGTCTGGCCGCCGGCCTGGGCTTCCGACATCCAGGTGGCGGCGAAGCGGCGGGCGCGTTCACCGGTCTCCCCGATCAGCACCGCATCGGCCCGGCTGCCGGAGACGCGGGCGCCGGAGGCGGCCATGGCCGGCTCGGCATTGGCCGGATGCAGCGCAATGCTGGGCGCCGGCAGGCCGAGATCGGAGGTGGCGCCGCGCAGCGCCGTGGCCAAGGCGCGGCCGAACTCGTTATCCGGCGCGCCAAGGGCGAAGTTCTGCGCGCCCTGCGCCGCGGCGGCGGCCACCACGCGGCGGACCTGCTGCTGCGGCGTGATGCCAAGCACCCAGACACCACCGCCGGCGCGCTGCGAATCATTGGTGAAGGCCAGCACCGGGACATTGGCGGCCCGTGCCGGGCCGGCAACGGCGGCGACCTCGGCGCTGGTCAGCGGGCCGATCAGGATGCGCGCGCCATCGGCGATGGCGGCGCGGGCGGCGGCGGCGGCGCCGTTGGGGGTGCCGCCGGTGTCCCGCGGGGCGATCTCGATGCCCGACTGCGATTCATCGAACAGCGCCATGTAGCCGGCATTCAGCATGGCTTGGCCGAGCGGCGCCTGCGGACCGGTCAGCGGCAGCAGCATCGCGGCGCGCTGCGGGCCGACGGGTCCAGGCATCTGCGCGCCACCGATGGGCGGCGCCACGCCGATGAAGGAGGGGCGGGGGGCTTGCGGCGCACAGGCGGCGAGGCCCAGAACGGTGGCCAGCAACGCGCCAAGCGATGCCCGGCCAAGGCGGCGGCGGCCCTGCGGCGCTGCCACCGACCGAGGCGCAACGGGCGCTTGGGGCTGCGGAGCGGTGAACAGGTGGCGGGACGAGTGACGTGGCAAACGGCGACCCTCCTGAGCGTGTGACGCCCCCGGAAGCCCCGCTTGGGCTTTCCCTGGTGGCGACACCCATCGGCAATCTCGGCGACCTGTCGCCCCGGGCGCTCGCTGTGCTCGGCGCGGTGGATGCCGTGCTCTGCGAGGACACCAGGGTAACAGGCCAGTTGTTACAGCGTTATGGCGCCTCTGCGACGCTGCTGCCACTGCATGACCACAACGAGGCGGAAATGATACCCCGCTTGTTGGCTCGTCTTGAAGGCGGGGCGCGGTTGGCGCTCGCTTCCGATGCCGGCACGCCGCTGGTCTCCGACCCCGGATACCGGCTGGTGCGTGCTGTCATCGAAGCTGGCCTCCCGGTCACCGCCATTCCCGGACCCAACGCGGCGGTGGTCGCCCTGACGCTGTCGGGCCTGCCGCCTCACCCTTTCGTGTTCCTGGGCTTCCTGCCGCCGAAGGAGGGGCCCAGATCGGCCGCGATCGCGCGGCATCGGGCGGCGGAGCGGGCGGGGCTTTCCGCCACGCTGGTGCTGCATGAGGCGCCACACCGTCTGGCCGAGACCCTGGCCTCGCTGGCCGAGGGTTTGGGCGGCGAGCGGCCAGCGGCGGTGGCGCGGGAATTGACCAAGCGCTTTGAGGAGGTGCGGCGCGGCAGCCTGACGGCGCTCGCAGCGCATTACGCGACGGAGGCAGCGCGCGGCGAGATCTGCATCTGTGTCGGCCCGGCGCCGGAGGAGACGACGGAGGCCGCAGATCTCGACGCCCAGCTTCGGGCGGCCATGGCCGGTCAGAGCCTGCGGGATGCGGCGGCGATGGTGGCGGCGGCGACCGGCCTGCCGCGCAAGCAGGTCTATGCGCGGGCTCTGGAGCTTTCGGCGGGGCGCTGAGGCGCCGTGGGCGTCACCTTCAGGCTGAACAGCCGCACGCCCTGCGCCACCAGGCTGCGGGTGTCACCCAGCAGGCCGGGGATCACCGTCTGGTCCGGCCGCAGGGTGATGGAGAGTGGCTGTGGCGCGGTTGTCGGCGGCAATTTCAGCGAAGCCGTCAGCTGGCCCTTCATGGAGATCGCCACCTGCTGGGTCGGCAGGTCCAGGCCGTCCGTGCTGATCTGGACCTTGTTGTTGAGGAAGCGGTTGCCACCGAGGTCCAGTGTCAGGCGGGCGCCTGAGGGCAGAGGCGGGAGGGTCATGGTGAGAAGCGCGGCATTGCCGTCGGTCCAGACACCCCGGTCCTCGGGCTTCGACCAATTGGCCGCGAGCAGCGCCTGTTGGGCATCGCCGTTGAGTGTCTTGCCAAAGGCGTAGCGCCGGCCGCTCTCCAGCAAGGGCCAGCTTTCGGGTGACAGGCGGCTGACAACCGGCAACTGGGCCTCCAGCTCATCCAGGATGCCGTCACGGGTGGCGACGAAGGCGGGGCTCAGATAGTCCCGTTCCCGGATGGTGTAGCCCAGGCCCCTGATCTTCCGAACGATATAGGCCGGGTCGTGCATGATGCGGCTGGCCTCGAGGAAGGGGAATTTCATGAATTCCTGATCGAGGGCCTGAATCGAATGCACATAGCCCCAGCCCCGCTTCCGCAGGCTGTGGATCACCGCCCGCAGGTCGCGCCGGATATAGAGGACCTGGAACCGGTCGGGATGGTCCCGCAAATAGCGCAGCGTGTGGAAGGGCTGCACCACGTCCTTCATCAGATGAGGAATGCCGGAGCTGAAGATATCGTCATAGACCTGAGCGATGCCGGCGTAGTTTTCCGGACGCTGGTCGAAGAACTTCATGTCGTAGATGGCGGGCGGACAATTCTCCGGCCAACGCTGCCAGTTCAGGACCTCGCCGGCTGTCGCGCTTGGCTTGGCCAGATCCATGGCCTCGAACATGATCCGGTAAGTTTCACTGGTGAAGCCACGCGGAAAGCCGATGAGCAGGATGGATTTGGTGTTCATGCAAGGCGGGGTCCGGTTCCAGGGCCGATCGCGTGGGGGGCTGATGCGTGGCGGATGCGTGACGGTGGAGGCTGTGTAACCTCAACCCGTCCATGTGACCAACATCCGGCCCGCGGGGCGGGCCCGACTCAGCGGACCAGATGCGGCAGCAGCGCATCCAGGCGCAGCAGGCCGTCCGGCGTGGCCCTCAGCCGCGTTGGTCCCTGCCAGGCCAGGAGTCCCTCTTCCAACAGGGCAGTCAGGGCGTCGGGCTCGACACATTCGAGGAAGGGAAGGCCGCTGCGGCGTTCGATGCGCGTCGTGTCGATGCCTTCCGTCAGCCGCAGCCCCATCAGCAACGCCTCCCGCGCCCGGTCGCGGGGGGAGAGGGCTTCCTCCTCCACCACCGCATGGCCATCGCGCTGGACCCGGGCGAGCCATTCCTCCGGCGCGCGGTGGCGGCGGGCGGCCATCAGGCTGCCGTCGGGCAGGGTCAGGCGCTGATGCGCGCCGGCGCCGATGCCGAGATAGTCGCCATAGCGCCAATAGGCGAGGTTGTGGCGGCTTTCGGCGCCGGGCTGGGCGTAGTTGGAAATCTCATAGGGCAGCAGGCCGAAGCGCCCGGCTTCCTCGGCGGTGGCGGTGTAGAGGCGGGCGGCCTCGTCACCCTCCGGCAGGGTGAAGGCGCCGCGGCCGAACAGGGTAGCGAATTGCGTGCCTGGCTCGATGGTGAGCTGGTAGAGCGAGAGATGGTCGGCCGCCAGCGCCAGGGCCTGTCGCAGCTCCGCCCGCCAGGCGGCTTCGGCCTGGCCGGGGCGGGCATAGATCAGGTCGAAGGAGACACGCGGGAAGGTGGCGCGGGCCTGTTCCAGGGCCGTGATCGCCTCCCTCGTATCGTGCTTGCGGCCAAGGAAGGCCAGCGCTGCGGGGTCGAGCGCCTGGACGCCGAGCGAGACGCGGTTGACGCCGGCCGCGCGGAAGTCGCGGAGTTTTTGCAGCTCGACGCTGGTGGGATTGGCCTCCAGCGTGATTTCGAGATCCGGCTCGGCGTCGAACAGGCGCGCCGCATCCTCGATCAACGCGGCGGCGGTGGCGGGCGCCATCAGGCTCGGCGTGCCGCCACCGAAGAAGATGCTGGCCAGGCGGCGGCGCCCGCTGTGGTTGGCGCGGGCGGCTTCCCGCGACAACTCCTGGCGCAGCGCGGCGGCGAAGGCGGCCTGGTCCACGCGGTCGCGGACATGGCTGTTGAAGTCGCAATAGGGGCACTTGGCGGCGCAGAAGGGCCAGTGGATGTAGAGGGCGAGAGGTTCCATTGGCGGGAGATATGGCGATGTCGGGCGGGTCTGTCGAACGGGTGAGGGCGGCGCTTCGGGCGGCGGGGCATGCGGACAGTGTGGCGGCCTTCCCCGATGGCACCCGCAGCGCGGCGGAGGCCGCGGCGGCCGTGGGCTGCGACGTGGCGCAGATCGCCAAATCCATCATCTTTCGGGCGGGGGATCGCCCGGTGTTGGTCATCGCCTCCGGCGCCAACCGTGTCGACATGGCGAAGGTGGCGGCGGCGCTGAGTGCTGGCGCGGCCGCGCCGCTGTTTCACGTGAAACGCGCCGATGGGAGCTGGGTGCGGGAGGTGACGGGCTTCGCCATCGGTGGCGTGGCGCCGCTGGGCCATGCGACGCCGCCGCTGGTGCTGGTCGATGAGGACCTGTTCCGCTTCGAGCGGGTCTGGGCGGCCGCGGGCTCGCCCATGCATGTCTTCGAGACCACGCCGGAGGCGCTGCTCAGCCTTTCTGGCGGTCAGCGCGCGGAGGTGCGCGAAGGCTGAGTTGCATCTTCAGGGGAGCAGGACCGTGCTGCCGGTGGTCTTGCGGGCTTCCAGAGCGCGATGGGCCTCCGCTGCATCCTTCAGCGCAAAAGTCTGGTTGACGCGGATCTTCACGGCCCCCTTGGCGACCACATCGAACAAGGCCGCCGAATGGGCTTCCAGGTCTTCGCGCTTGGCCGTGTAGGTCGCGAGCGTCGGGCGGGTGAGGTAGAGCGAGCCCTTGGCGGCCAGGATGCCGATATCGGTGGTGACCGGGCCGGAGGCGTTGCCGTAGGACACCATCATCCCGTAGGGCGCCAGGCAGTCTAGCGAGGGCGTGAAGCTGTCGCGGCCAACGCTGTCATAGACCACGGGCAGCATGGCACCGCCGGTGATCTCCTTCACCTGGGCCGGCAGGGTCTCCAGCCCGATGACGATGTGATCCGCGCCATGCGCTTTGGCGAGCGCCGCTTTTTCCTCGGTGCTGACGCAGCCGATGACCGTGCAGCCGAGATGCTTGGCCCATTGCGTCATGATGAGGCCAACGCCGCCGGCCGCAGCGTGGACCAGAATGGTCTGGCCTGGCTGCACCTTGTAGGTGCGGGTCAGCAGGAAGCCCGCCGTCATGCCCTGCAGCATCATGGCGGCGGCCTGTTCGGGGGCAATCGCCTCCGGCACCTTCACCAGGCGGTCGGCCTTGATGGTGCGCGCTTCGGCATAGGCCCCGATCGGCGCGGTGGCATAGGCGACGCGATCGCCAGGGGCGACATGGGTAACACCTTCGCCCACGGCCTCGACCACGCCGGCGGCCTCCATGCCGATCGTGGCGGGCAGGGACGGCGCCTTGTAGAGCCCCGTGCGGAAATAGACGTCGATGTAGTTCAGGCCGACGGCCTGGTGCCGGACCAGAGCCTCCCCGGGTTTGGGGGCGGGGACGGGCACTTCCTCCCACACCAGCTTCTCGGGACCGCCATATTCGTGCACGCGGATGGCATGGTTCATGGGGGTGTCGTCCCTGGGGCTTGATGGAGGGGGAGGTCGGCCTGCGGGCCTTCAGAGGTCGGACGGGTGCGCCGCTCCAGTTCGAGCAACACGCGCTTGGTGGGGGCGCCTTCGCCCCCGGAATAGCCGCCGATCCTGCCGCCGGCGGCCACCACCCGGTGGCAGGGGATCAGGATCGGGATCGGGTTCGCGCCATTGGCCTGGCCGATGGCGCGGGCGGAGGAACCGAGCAGGCGGGCCAGATCGCCATAGGATCGGGTCTCGCCGGGCGGAATGGCCCGCAACGCGGCCCATACCCTTTGCTGGAAGGCGGATCCGAAGGGGGCGAGCGGAAGGTCGAATTCCGTCCGGACCCCATCGAAGTAGTCCTGAAGCTGGGTGACCGCGGCGCGCAGCAGCGGTGTCGCCGACTGATCGCGGCCGCGGCCCCAGTCGAGTGCCACGATCGCGTCGTCTTCGGCCGATAACGTCACCTCCCCGATCGGGGTGAGGCAGGAGAGCTGGGGCATTCACATTCGTCCAGGGGACCGCCATGCGCCACATTCCGCAGACGGTCGTCAAGCGGGGCTCATTCTACAACCCTTTCGGCCCGCCTGTCGCGGCATCCGCCCGCGCCCGCCCTGGCGGCGTCGTCGCGGCCTCGCTAAATGACGCCGAGACCCAGGCTGCCCGCGCCATCCGGAGGTTTCCATGACCGATGCCCTGACCGACCCGGCAGCGGAGATGCGGGATCCGCCCGCCTATTTCCGGGCGCATGTCTTCGTCTGCTGCAATCGGCGCCCGGATGGCCACAAGCGCGGATCCTGCGCGGCGCGGGGCAGTGAGGCCCTGCGGGACTATATGAAGGTCCGGGCGAAGGAGCTCGGCCTGGGCGGCGTTCGCATCAATCAGGCCGGCTGCCTGGATCGTTGCGAATTCGGTCCGGTCCTGGTGATCTACCCTGAAGGCGTCTGGTACAGCCCGCAGACGCGGGAGGATGTGGACACCATCCTGCAAGCGCACCTGGTCGAGGGCGGTCGGGCGCGGCACCTGATGCTGACAGAGCATGACGTCCCGCCGCCGAAGGGCTGAGCGCCGTCGGGTGTTTCACGTGAAACAGACCGCATGAGCGGCATGACCGATACCATCATGGCGCGGGCCTCCGGCGCCGGGCAGGCGGCCGTCGCCGTGCTGCGCCTGTCGGGCGCGCAGGTGGGGCGGATGGTGGCCGTCTTGGCCAAGGGCCTGCCGCCGCCTCGCCGGGCAAGTCTGCGCCGTCTGGTGGACAGCAAGGGTGATCTGCTCGACCAGGCTCTGGTCCTCTGGTTCCCCGGCCCCCAGAGCTACACCGGCGAAGACGCGGCGGAGCTGCATCTGCATGGCGGGGCTGCTGTGATCGCCGCAGTGGAGGCGGCGCTGCTGGAACTGGGCTGCCGCCCCGCCGAGCCCGGCGAATTCACCCGCCGCGCCTTTCTGCATGGTCGGATGGACCTGACTCAGGCGGAGGCCATCGCCGACCTGATCGCCGCGGAGACGGACACCCAGCGACGCCAGGCCCTGCGGCAGGCCGATGGCGCCCTGGCCCGGCTCTATGGCGGCTGGACCGCGCGGCTGACGCGCATTTTGGCCCAGCAGGAAGCGGCCATCGAGTTCGAGATGGATGACCTGCCGAGCGACCTGTCCCACCAGGCGCGATCCGCTGCCGCGGCCTTGCGGGGCGAAATTGAGCGGCATCTGACCGATGGCGGTCGTGGCGAGAAGCTGCGGGAGGGCCTGTCCATCGCCATCATCGGCGCTCCCAATGCCGGTAAATCCTCCCTGTTGAATGCTCTGGTGGAGCAGGAGGCGGCGATCGTCTCGCCACAGCCCGGCACCACACGCGACATCGTGGAATGCCGGCTGGTCCTGGGCGGTGTGCCAGTTGTGATCGCCGACACCGCCGGGCTGCGCGCCACCGAGGACGCGGTGGAGCAGGAGGGGGTGCGCCGCGCCACCCGCCGTGCCGGCGCCGCCCACCTGCTGATCGCCGCCTTCGCCTGCGACCGTGCGCCCGATGTCGGCACCCTGGCCCTGCTGGCGGAGGCTGAAGGCGCCATCGTCGTGGCCACCAAATGCGATCTGGCGTCGGCACCCGCGACGATCCAGGGCCATCCAACCTTGCCCACCAGCGTCCGGACGGGGCAGGGGCTAAGCGCGTTGAAACAGGCGCTGACCGAGGCCGCGCAGCGCCATGCCGGCCTGGGCGACGCCCCAGCTCTGACCCGCACGCGCCACCGTGCCGCCCTGTCCGAAGCGGTGACGCACCTCGCGGAGGCTGAATCGGCGGGCCTGCCGGAGGTCGCGGCGGAGGGTTTTCGCGCAGCGCTGATGGCGCTCGGGCGGCTTACGGGACGGGTCGAGGTCGAACAGGTGCTCGATGCCGTATTCCGCGACTTCTGCATCGGCAAGTAGTCGGCCTATACCGCCCCCATGGCGACGATCCCTGACTTCGACGTGGTGGTGGTGGGTGGCGGGCATGCGGGCTGCGAGGCCGCAGCGGCTGCCGCGCGATGTGGCGCGCGCACGCTGCTGTTGACGCATCGCCTCGACACCATCGGCGAGATGTCCTGCAACCCGGCCATCGGCGGCATTGGCAAGGGCCATCTGGTGCGGGAGGTCGATGCGCTGGACGGGCTGATCGCCCGCGCGGCGGATGCCGCCGCCATCCATTGCAAGGTGCTGAACCGCAGCAAGGGGCCCGCCGTGCGCGGCCCCCGCATCCAGGCTGACCGCCGGCTCTATCGCCAGGCCATGCAGGCGCTGCTCGCCGAAACGCCGAACCTGACCCTGCGCGGCGAGGCGGCCGAGGATCTGGAGATCGACGCCAGCGGCCATGTCCGCGCCGTGCTGACCGCCGACGGCACCCGCATCCCCTGCGGCGCAGTCATCCTCACCACCGGCACTTTTTTGCGCGGCGAGATCCACCTGGGCGACACACGCACCCCGGCCGGTCGGGTGGGGGAGGCGCCCTCCATCGGTCTGGCTCGCACCCTGGACCGCCTCGGCTTGCCACTGGCCCGGCTGAAGACCGGCACGCCGCCACGCCTCGATGGCCGTACCATCGACTGGGATGCGCTGGAGCCCCAGCCTGGCGACGATCCGGCTGAGCCCATGTCCTGGCTGACGGAGCGCATCACCAATCCGCAGATGCTCTGCCGCATCACCTGGACCACGCCGGCGACCCATGCGCTGATCCAGGCCAATCTGCACCGCTCCGCCGTCTATAGCGGTCAGATCCAGGGCGTCGGCCCACGCTATTGCCCCTCCATCGAGGACAAGGTGGTCCGCTTCGCCGACCGCCAGCGGCACCAGATCTTCCTGGAGCCAGAGGGGCTGGATGACGACACCGTCTATCCCAACGGTATTTCCACCAGCCTGCCGGAGGATGTGCAGGCGGCGCTGATCGCCTCCATCCCGGGGCTGGAACGCGCCCGCATCCTGCGGCCCGGCTATGCCATCGAATACGACCATGTGGACCCGCGCGCCCTGCATCGCACGCTGGAACTGCGCGCGGTGCCAGGCCTGTTCCTGGCGGGGCAGATCAACGGCACCACGGGCTATGAGGAGGCTGCCGCCCAGGGCCTGATGGCCGGCCTCAACGCCGCGCAGCGCGCCGCCGGCCAGACGCCCGATCGCGTCCTGAACCGGGCCGAGGCCTATATCGGCGTCATGCTGGACGACCTCGTCGGCCAGGGCGTCAGCGAGCCCTATCGGATGCTGACGGCCCGGTCTGAACATCGGCTCAGCCTGCGGGCCGACAATGCCGGGCTGCGCCTGACGGATCGCGGTCTCGCCTGGGGCTGTGTCGGTTCTGCCCGCGCCGCCCGCCATGCCGACTTCGCCGCCCAGGTCGCCGGCGCCTTGCAGCGCGCGGCCCTGGACGAGGCGACCCCCTACGCGCTGACCGCCGCCGGCGTGCCAATCCGCCAGGACGGCCGCCGCCGCACGGTGTTGGAGGTGCTGGCCCTGCCAGATGTCACCGCCACCATGGCCGCCGCCGCGTTTCCCTGGCTCGCCGACCTGCCGCCCGCCGTCGCCGTCCAGCTCGAAGCCGAAGCCTTCTACGCCCCGCATCTCCGGCGGCAGGAGGTGGAGCGGCGCATGTTGGCGCGGGAAGAATCCTTCACCTTCCCCGCCACGCTCGATTTCCGCGGCATCCCGGGATTGTCCACCGAGATGCAGCAGCGCCTGGCGCGCGCGCGGCCGGACAGCCTCGGCAGCGCCAGCCGAGTCCCCGGCGTGACCCCCGCCGCCATCGCCGCTTTGGCTGTGCACCTTCGACGCGGCGTGGCCGAATCGGTATAGGGCTGTTTCACGTGAAACATCCCGATCCCTTGCCACCGCATCCGGCGCCCGACCTCCCGCAGCTCGACGCCGAGGCGATCACGCGCCTGCACGCCTATGCGGATTTGCTGCTGCGCTGGAACAGCCGGATCAACCTGATCGGCCGCGCCACCACCGAATCCCTCCGCCAGCGCCATGTCGAGGACTGCCTGCAACTGGTCCCGCTGCTGCCCGAAAGTGACGGCCCCATTGGCGATCTCGGCTCCGGCGCCGGCCTGCCCGGACTCATCCTCGCCATCGCCACCGGCCGCCCCACCCATCTGGTGGAATCCGATCGTCGCAAGGCCGCCTTTCTCACCGAGGCCGCCGCCCGACTCGGCCTGACCCGGGTTATCATCCACCCGACCCGAATCGAGGAGGCCCGCCTGCCGCCGCTTGCCCTCCTCACCGCCCGTGCCCTTGCACCGATGAAGGTGTTGCTGCCGGAGGCCGTGCGCCTGCTCGCCCCCGGCGGCACCGCGATTTTCCCGAAGGGCCGCACCGCCGACGCCGAACTGGCTGAGGTTGCCTCCGACTGGAGCTTTACCCTGGACCGCTTCGCCAGCCGCACCGACCCGGAGGCCACCATCTTCCGCCTCAGCGATATCCGCCATGTCCAGCCATAAGACCGGCGGCGCGGCGCCGCGCGTCCTGGCCTTCGCCAACCAGAAGGGCGGCGTCGGCAAGACGACCACCGCCATCAATCTGGCGACAGCCCTGGCCGCCGATCACAAGGTTCTGCTGCTCGACCTCGACCCTCAGGGCAATGCCTCGACCGGCCTCGGCATCGGCCGCCAGGACCGCGCCGCCGGCAGCTATGCCCTGCTGGTCGATGGCCGGCCCTTGGCGGAACTGCTGCGGCCGACCCAGGTGGCCAACCTTGCCATCCTGCCCGCCGATCCCGACCTCGCCGGCGCGGAGATCGAGCTTGTCGCGCTGGAAGATCGCGAGCGTCGCCTCGCCAATATCTTCGTCGAGGCCAGGACAACCCTGGCCGATTTCGACTATGTCTTCCTCGACTGCCCGCCATCCCTGGGTCTCATCACCCTCAACGCCCTGGTCGCGGCGGATGGCGTGCTCGTGCCGTTGCAGGCCGAGTTCTTCGCCTTGGAAGGCATCAGCCAGATCACCCGCACCATCGACCGTGTGCGCCGCGCCCTGAATCCGCGGCTGCATCTGGACGGAATCGTGCTGACGATGATGGATCGCCGGAACAACCTGTCGGAGCTGGTGGCCAGCGACGTGCGCGGCTTTTTCAAGGACAAGGTCTTCGAAACCTCCATCCCCCGCAACGTCCGGGTCAGCGAGGCCCCTTCCCATGGCCTGCCCGTCCTGCTCTACGATTTCCGATCACCCGGTGCCCAGGCCTATGTCAGGCTTGCGGCGGAATTCCTCAAAAGGGAGCGTGCGCGGATCCGCGCCTCATGAGCAGCACAACTCGCAAACCCATCTCCCGTCTTGGTCGTGGCCTCTCGGCCCTGATTCCCGACGCCCCGGCCAATCCCGCGAGCGGAGACGCGCTGCGCAATGTGCCGGTCGAGGCGCTGGAACCCGGCCCCTTCCAGCCGCGCGGTGGCATGGATCGCGCCAGCCTGGAGGAGCTTGCCAGCTCGATCCGCGAACACGGCATCCTCCAGCCCATCCTGGTCCGCCCCAAGGCAGGTAGCCCCGGCAGCTATGAGATCATCGGCGGCGAGCGCCGCTGGCGCGCCGCCCAGGCTGCCCAGCTGCATGAGGTGCCGGTCGTCATCCGCGAACTCGGCGACCGTGAAGCCATGGCCGCCGGCCTGGTCGAAAACCTCCAGCGCCAGGACCTGAACGCGCTGGAGGAGGCCGAGGGCTACAAACGCCTGCTGGAGGAATTCGGCCTGACCCAGGAAGGACTGGGCCAGTCGGTGGGCAAAAGCCGCAGCCATGTCGCCAATACGCTGCGCCTGCTGACCCTGCCCGATCCGGTGCGCGAATTGCTGCGCGGCGGCGTGCTCACCGCCGGCCATGCCCGCGCCTTGGTCGGCACGGCGGAACCCGCAAAGCTCGCCGCCCAGATCGTCGCCCGCGGCCTAAGCGTGCGCCAAGCGGAGGCCCTGGCCACCGCCCGCCCGAAGGCAGAGCCCGCCGGCGGCCCACCCCGTCCGCAGGACCCCGAAACCCGGGCGCTGGAACGCGACCTCACGGAACGCCTCGGCCTGAAGGTGGCGGTGCGCCACCAGGGCAAGGGCGGCGAGGTCACCATACGCTACAGCGACCTCGACCAACTCGACGGCTTGGTCCGCCTCCTCTCCGGCGGCTGACTTTCTGCTCCTTCCCCCGCAAAGCGGGGGAGGGTCGGGGTGGGGGCCTTTGCGACCTACCCCGTCAAATCCCTCAGACCGCGCTTGCCACCGCCGCGACCACCCGCGAAACCTCTGCCTCGGTCAGATAGGGATGCATGGGCAGCGACAGGATGCGCTGGCACAGCATTTCCGCCACCGGCAATTCCGGTGCGCCCGCCGCGATGCCCTCGGCATGGGCCCTCGCATAGGCCGGCTGCCGGTGCAGCGACTTCGGATAGTAGATTGCGGTCGGCACACCGGCGGCCTTGCAGGCCTCCTGCACCCTGGTCCGTTCGGCGGAATCCGCCAGCAGGATCGAATAGAGGCCCCAGGCATGGCCCGGCACCATCGCCGGCACCTGCACCTTGTCCGCCAGCCCCGCCGCATAGCCCGCGGCCACCTTGGTCCGCGCCGCCAGCTCGCCTTCCAGCAGCGGCAGCTTGGCCAGCAGCACCGCGGCCTGGATCGTGTCCAGGCGGCCATTCATGCCGGTGCGCTCCACCTCGTAGCGGGTCTTGCCCTCGCCATGGGTGCGCAGGCTGCGCCACAGCTCGGCCCGGTCAGCATCGTCGGTCAGCAGCGCGCCGCCATCGCCGTAGCAGCCCAGGGTCTTGGTCGGGTAGAAGCTCAGGGCCGTCGCATGGCCCCAGCGTCCGAGCCGCTTATTGCCCAGCGAGGCGCCAAAAGCCTGGGCCGCGTCATCCAGCGCGAACATGCCCTTCTCGGCGCAGATCGCCTCGATCGCCGGCCAGTCGGCGGCCAGGCCGAACAGGTCCACGCCCACCACAGCCGCCGGGCGCAAGCGGCCCTCGGCCTCCACCAGCGCGATGCGGCGCTTCAGATCGGCGATGTCGATGTTGAAGGTTACCGGGTCCACATCGACGAAGATCGGCGTGGCGCCGAGCACCAGCGGCACCTCGGCCGTCGCGGTATAGGTGAAGGCCGGCAGGAACACTGCGTCGCCGCGGCCGATGCCCTCGCCCATCATGGCGATCACCAGCGCATCGGTGCCGGAGGATACGCCCACGCCATGCGCGCAGCCGGCGAAGGCGGCGAGCTTCTGTTCCAGCTCCACCACTTCCGGCCCGTTGATGAAGCGCCCGCTGTCCAGGACGGAGGCCAGGCGCTGGTCCAGCTCGGCGCGGATCAGCGCCTGCTGCGCCTTCATGTCGAAGAGGGCGATGGGAGGAAGGCTGGTCATGAGGATCCATCGGCAGGTTGCGGCGCCTTCCTTAGACCCCACGCCCCGTGCCGGCCAAATCACCCCGCATTTCCCTGCTTTGCGGCCTGGCCGCGAAGGCTGGCAGGGATGGGTCGTTAGCTGCTTCGCAATGCCATTGCGTCATGATCCCGTGGAATCGCGATCAGGACCTTGGCTCACATGCGTATCCGCAGCGTCTTCCTGTTGGGTTTCGGCCTGCTCGCCATCCCTGGGCTCGCGCTCTCGCTCTGGGTCGCCGCCGGTGCCTGGCAGGAGGCCCAGCGCGCGGACCGCGCCATCCTCGCCACCCGCACCATCAGCGACGTGCTCCGCGCTCAATCCACCTATGGCATCCAGTCGGGGCGGCTAAACAGCGCGCTTCTTGTCCCGCAGCCCGATCTTGCTGATCTGCGCCAAGGTCATGCCGAAATCAGCGGGTTGCTCACCGCTGCCACCGCGAGCGCGCAGGCGGCGGGCTTTGATCCCGCCTCACTGCAAGCGACACAGGCGCGACTGGACGACCTGCTGCGTCGCGTGACCGCTGCCGCCCCGCAACCGCCCGCCGCGCGTGATCCCGCCATTGTCCGCGATTTGACAGTCGCCAGGACCGAGCTGGGCCAGGGCATGACCAACCTGGCGTTGACGGTCGGCCAGCGCCTGGCGCTGACCGCGCCGGAGCTCGCGGTGCGTCTGGAGATCGCCGTGCAGGTCGCGGCCCTGCGTGAGCTGGCGGGCCGCAGATCCCTGTCCATCACCGGCTGGATCGGCGGCCAAGGCGTACAGGCCCCGCAGCTTCTCCAGGCCCGTGAATTGAGCGGTGCCATCCGGGAGACCTTCGCCAATGTCGAGCGGCTGAGCCAGGCCATCGGCACGCCGCGCCTGCTGCAGGCGCTTGCCGCCCAGCGCCGCGACTTCGTGGGGAATGCGGAGCCGACCTGGCGCCGGATCGTGGAGGAAGCCGCCGCGAATTTGGCCTCCAGCGGCAACACTTGGTCCATGACGATGCCGCAGATCCGCGCCTTCTCGCCGCCGGCGCTGAACGGGATCGTGGAGATGCGCGACGCCGCGCTGGAGGAAGCGCTGGAAGTTGGGCTCTCCAACAGTGCTGAAAGCTGGCGCAGCCTCGGACTGGCCCTGGCCGCCATCGCGGTGATCCTCGGCATCGCCATCGCCAGCCTGGTGATGCTGCTGCGCCGTGTCGTGGCGCCGCTGGGTGTACTGACCGGGGTGGTGGGCCGCATCGGTGGCGGCGAACTGACGCTGGATGTCCCTGGCCGCGACCGCTCCGATGAACTCGGTGAGATGGCCGTCGCCATCGAGCACCTGCGCCAGGCCTCGCTGGAGCGGGTCGCGCTGGAAGCCGCCCAGAGCCGCGAACAGCAGGCCCGCCTGGCGCGCGCCACCCAGGTCGAGACCCTTCTCCACGGCTTCGAGGAAGAAACCGCGGACGTTCTCCGCACCGTCGCTTCCGCCGCCACCGAGCTCGACGCCACCGCCGGCTCCATGGCCGCCACGGCCGAAAGCGGCGCGGTCCGCGCCACGGCGGTGGCCGACGCTTCGGCGCTGGCCAGCACCAATGTGGGCAGCGTGGCTGCGGCTACAGAGGAGCTTTCGGCCTCGATCACCGAGGTGGTGCGCCAGATCGAGGCCTCCGCCGCCGCGGCGCGGGAGGCCACGGCAGCGGCTGAGGCCACCGATGCCACCGTCCGCGGCCTGTCCGATGCGGCGTCGCGGATCGGCGATGTGGTGCGGCTGATCGGCGATATCGCCGGCCAGACCAATCTGCTGGCGCTGAATGCGACGATCGAGGCGGCCCGCGCCGGCGAGGCCGGGAAGGGCTTCGCGGTGGTGGCTTCCGAGGTGAAGCTCCTTGCCGCGCAGACCGCCAAAGCGACGGAGGAGATCGGCACCCAGATCGGTGCGATGCAGATGGAGACGAGCCGGACAGTGGAGGTGGTGCGCGCCATCGCGCGGACGATCGAGACGCTGAACGCGACGACGGCGCAGGTGGCGGAGACGGCATCGCAGCAGGCGCAGGCCACGGCGGAAATCGGCCAGGCGGTGGCGGAGGCCGCGAGCGGCACGCAGCAGGCCTCGCACCACGCCATCGGGGTCAGCGAGGACGCGTCGCGGACCGGGGCGGCGGCGAATGACGTGCGCTCGGCCTCGGCGGAGCTGGCGCGTCAGGCGGAGACCCTGCGCGGCAAGGTCGACACCTTCCTCAGCAGCATCCGGGCCGCGTGAGGCCAGCCCTCACGCCACCCCGAAATACCCGGCGAAGCGTTCACGCAGCCGCGTCTTGAGGATCTTGCCGGTGGCGGTGTGCGGGATCTCGTCCACCACCACCACATCATCCGGCAGCCACCATTTGGCGACATGTGGCGCCAGATGCGCCACCATCCCTTCCCGCGTCACCTCCCGCCCAGGCTTCGCCACCACCACCAGCAGCGGCCGCTCGTCCCACTTCGGATGGCGTGCGGCGATCACGGCGGCCTCGGCCACATCCGGATGGCCCATGGCGAGATTCTCCAGCGCGATGGAGGAAATCCACTCGCCACCGGATTTGATGACATCCTTGGTGCGGTCGGTGATGTGCATGTAGCCGGCGGCGTCGATGGTCGCGACATCGCCCGTTTCGAACCAGCCATCCGCCGTCAGCGCGTCGCCGGTTCGGAAATAGCCCCGCGTCACGGTGGGGCCGCGCACCTGGAGATTGCCGAAGGTCTCGCCATCCCAGGGTTTTTCAGCGCCATCGTCGCCCACGATGCGCATGTCGACGGTAAAGGGCGGAAAGCCCTGGGTTTCCTGGAGGTCCAGCACCCCCTCCGCATCGCGTCCCGCCGCTTCCGGCTTGGTGCCGCAGATGGTGCCGATGGGGCTGGTCTCGGTCATGCCCCAGGCATGCACCACATGCACGCCGCGCCGCTCGAAGGCCGCGGTCAGGGCGCGCGGGCAGGCGGAGCCGCCGATGACCACGCGCTTGAGCGTGGTGAGTTCGGCCCCCGTCGCCTCCATGTGCTGCAACAACCCGAGCCAGACGGTGGGCACGGCGGCGGTGAAGGTCACGCCCTCCGCCTCCATCAGCGCATGCAGCGAAGCCCCATCCAGCTTCGGCCCCGGCAGCACCAGCCCGGCGCCGGTCAGCGGCGCGACGAAGGGCAGGCACCAGCCATTGGCATGGAACATCGGCACCACCGGCATCACCCGGTCCATGGCCGAAAGCCCCATCATATCCGGTGCCGCGACGGCCAGGGCATGCAGCAGGTTGGAGCGGTGCGAATACAGCACCCCCTTCGGCTCCCCGGTGGTGCCGGAGGTGTAGCAGAGGCCGGCGGCGGCGTTTTCCTCGCCTGCCACCCAGTCGAAATCGCCATCCGCCTCCGCCAGCCAGCTCTCGTAATCCACCGCGCCCGGTAGCTTCGTCTCCGGCATATGCGCCGCATCGGTCAGCACCACATAGCGCGAGATATGCGGCAGCTTTTCCGAAATGCCTTCCGCCAGCGCCACGAAGGAAAGATCCACAAACATCAGCCGGCTTTCGGCATGGTTGAGGATCCAGGCGATCTGATCCGGGAACAGGCGGGGGTTCAGCGTGTGGTAGACGGCACCCGCGCCGGTGATGCCGTACCAGGCCTCGATATGGCGCCAGGTGTTCCAGGCCAGCGTCGCCACCCGGTCGCCGGGCCGCACACCCTCCCGCGCCATGCGCTGGGACAGGCGCAGCGCGCGCAGGCGCAGGGTGGCATAGTCGGTCCGGTGGATCGGCCCCTCCACGCTGCGACTGACCACGGCGCGGCCGCCATGGTGGCGGGCGGCGTGGTCGATCAGGCGGTGGACACGAAGCGGCCAGTCCTGCATCAGCCCAAGCATCTTTCGCGCTTCCCCATTTTGATTGACCGGAAGTCTTCGCCCTTCCACGCCGCCACGCAACCGCCATGGCCTTGCGGCAGCCTCCCGCGTTAGCTTCCTCGCAGCAGCCACAGGGATCCCTGGACCCATGCCCGATTCGGGCGGCGCCCCTCCGCTCTCGGCCACCCCGCCTTCCCATAAGGCGAAGGCGGAGCCGCATCGCCGGCGCTGGATGTCGCCGTTGCTGCGGCGCATCCTGCTGATGAACGCCCTGCCGCCGGCGCTGCTCGCCGCGTCACTGCTCTATTTGGACCAGTACCAGAACGGGTTGCTGGCGGCGGAGGTCGAATCGCTGCGCACCCAGGCGCGCATCTATGCCGCAGCGATCGGGGAGGCGGCGGCGACGCCGCGGGATGATCGCACCATCCTGGTGCCGGAAGCCGCCCGCCCGCTGCTGCGCCGGCTGGTGGAGCCTTCCCCCAACACCCAGGCGCGGCTGTTCGACAATACCGGCCTGCTGGTCGCCGACAGCCGGGTGCGGGAAGGCCCAGGTGGTGCCATCGTCACGGAGCCCCTGCCACCGCCCGAACCGCGCGGCGCCTTCGCCGGCACCGTCGCCGGGCTTTATGAACAGGTGCTCGCCGTGCTGCCGCGGGGTGCGCAGGACGAGGTGCGGGTGGATGTGAATCCCAACGCGCCCTCCTTCGACTGGCAGCCCGAATTCGGCGGCGCCAGCGGCACCGATCGGCGGGAGGAGCTGCGCCTGGCACTGGAAGGCGGTGTCCGCCCCTATATCCGCCGCACCGCCGAGGGCCGCCTGCTGGTCTCGGTGGCCGAGCCCGCCCGCCGTGGCGCCGCTTCCGTCGGCATCGTGCTGCTGACGCGGGAGGCGCGGGAGGTGGATGCGCGGCTGCTGGATATCCGCGTCTCGGTCCTCGCGCTCTTCGCCCTGGCGCTGGTGCTGACGGTGCTGCTGTCGCTCTATCTGTCGCGCACCATCGCGACGCCGATCCTGCAACTCGCCAGATCTGCCGCGGCGATGCGCGAGGGTGAGGGGCGTGGCGGCAGCGTGCCCGCGCCGCTGCTGCGGCGGGAGGATGAGATCGGCGTGCTGGCGCGGGATCTGCAAACCGCCGCACGCGCGCTCTGGGCCCGCATCGACGCCAATGAACGTTTTGCCGCCGATGTGGCGCATGAGTTGCGCAACCCGCTGACCAGCGTGCGCAGCGCGATCGAGACGCTGCGTCGCATCGAGGATCCCGTAAAACAGCGCCGGCTGCTGGCCATCATCTCCGACGACGCGGTGCGGATGGACCGCCTCATCAACGATATCGCCGACAGCTCACGGGTCGATGCCGAGCTGTCGCGGACCATCGCCGCGCCCGTCGATGTCGCCCCCATCCTGGGCGCGCTGGGGGAGCTGCATGCCGCGACGCGGGAGGATGGCGACCCGACGCTGGAGATCGAGGCGCCAGCGGAGGGGCTGATCGTGCGGGGTGTGGAGGGCCGGCTGGTGCAGGTGTTCCGCAACCTGATCGGCAATGCCATCTCCTTCAGCCCGAAGGATGGCCATGTGCTGGTCCGCGCCCGGCCGACCGGCCAGATGGTGGAATTCATCGTCGAGGATGACGGCCCCGGCATTCCCGATGCCAAGCTGGAAAGCATCTTCGACCGCTTCTACAGCGAACGCCCCACCGGAGAGCGCTTCGGCCAGCATTCTGGCCTAGGCCTTTCGATCTCCCGCCAGATCGTGGAGGGGCTGCGCGGCCGCATCGCGGCCGAGAACCGCCGCGACGCCAGCGGCGCCATCCTGGGCGCGCGATTCATCGTCAGTCTACCAGCAGCGTGAGAATCTTGGCGCCGGGCTAAGCGGGGATGCACAGTCGATTGACAGGGAGGAGCGCACAGCTTTATGCGTTCATCCGGAAAATTTAGCATAGTATTATTTTTTGTTCACGGGAGATGCCGAAAATGGCCGGTGCGCTGGTGGGCCTTTCGCTGTTGATCATTGGTGACAGCCACTTCGTCTACCCTGGATCGCTGATTACCCATCTGCATGATCAACTTCAGCGCGAGGGTGCGACCGTCGCCACCTACAGCGCCTGCGGCGTCGGCGCCGCGGCCTGGGTGGTGCCGCGCACCGTCGCCTGCGGCACCGCCACCCGGGTCGGCAATCAGCGCATGCAGACCAACCGGACCCCCACCGCGCAGAGCTTCTCCATCGACGAGCTGGTGCAGCGCCACCGCCCCAATCTGGTGATCGTCGGTATCGGCGACACCATGGGCGGCTATTCGCAGCGGGAAATGCCGCGCGCCTGGATCACCGAGCAGGTCCGCACCCTGACCACCCGCTTCCAGGCCACCTCCATGCCCTGCATCTGGGTCGGCCCCACCTGGGGCACGGAAGGCGGTCCCTTCTTCAAGACCTTCGAACGCGCGAAGGAATTGTCGGACTACTTGGCCGGCCAGGTCGCCCCCTGCGCCTATATCGACAGCACCGCCTTTTCCCGCCCTGGCGCCTGGGCGACCTATGACGGCCAGCACCATACGGCGGAGGGCTATTCGGCCTGGGCGCGGGCGCTGAACACGCAGATCGTCACGCTCATCAACTCCGTGCGGCGGCGCTGATCCGATGCGCCGCATCCTTCTCCTCCTCGCCGGGCTCGCGCTGCTGCCGCTCACCCCCGCCTTTGCCCAGGCGCCGATGCTCTATGAGCTGCGGCTGCCCGACGGCTTCGCGCTGATCCGTTACGCGAATGGGCTGGAGGGTCCGACCTCCCTCCGCTCCGACTTCGACCTGCCGCGTGAATTGGGCACGGAGGATGCGGCGCGCATCTCGCATTACTTCGTGGTGGAGAATGCCGCCGGGAAGACGCTGGAACTGCGGATCACCAGTGGCGGCACCACCACAACGGCCCGCTTCCAGGTGAACGGCAACACCTTCAACACCGTGCTGCTGATGCGCGAGGGCAACCAGGTGGTGGCGCGGCATCTGGAGGATACGACCGAATACAACCGCCTGCGCGCCCGGCTGACCTTCTACAACGCCGCGCCGGGCTGCCCCACCGCCACCCTGGCGCTGGACCCCAGCGGCCGTGCGGTGATCTCCAACGTGCCCTCGCCCGGCATGCAGGCCCGCACCATCGCCCCGGCCGCGGCGCGGCTGCACGCCCAATGTGGGGCGACGCGGGTCGGGCCGCTGGATCTCGGGCGGCTGGAAGCGGGGCAGCTCGCCAGCCTCTGGCTGATGGCGCCGGGTGGACGGCCGGTGCTCTTCACCTCCCGCGACCTTATCGCGCCGCCGGGCCGCTAAGCGGCATGCGCCAAATCCTTGTCTTGCTCGGCCTCGCTGCGGGTCTGCTGGCCATGCCGGCACTGGCGGCTCCTGGCTGCCCTGCTTTGCCGGCCCCGGCCACCCTGCCGCGGGAGGCGCGGGCGGAGGCGATGGAATTCCCCGGCTGGCGCGGCCGGGTGGCGGAGATCGACCAGTACCTGTCCCGCATCGACCGCAGTCAGGCGGAACTGGTCTTCCTGGGGGATTCCCTGACCCAGTCCTGGGAGCCCACCATGTATGCCCAGTTCTTCGGGCACCGCCGCGCGGTCAATCTCGGCGTCTTCGGCGACTTTACCCAGGGCATGCTGTTTCGCCTGCGCGCCGGGCAATGGGGCAGTTTGCGGCCGAAGCTGGTGGTGCTGCTGATCGGCACCAACAATTCCGCCTCCGGCTCGCGGCCCGAGGATACGGCGGTGGGCGTCGCGGAGATCATCCGCTTCATCCATACCCAGTCGCCCCGCACCCGCATCCTGCTGGTCGGCACCCTGCCGCGCGGCGTCGACCGCAACGACCCGGTGCGGGCGGTGAATGCCCGGCTGAACGCGCTGATCGCGCGCTGCGCCGATGGCACCAGCACCGTCTATATCGAGCCCGGGCCGCTGCTGCTGATGCCGGACGGGCAGTTGACCGAACATGTGGCCTTCGACCGGCTGCACCTGACGATGGTGGGCTACGCCATTCTGGGCGCGGCCATCACGCCGCAGATCAATCGGATGCTGGCGGAATAGGCTGGCAGCTCTGGGCGCGCGTGGGCGCCCAGAGCCTCAGGGCAGCTTGCGCGTCTGCGCCGCGCGCACCAACGCCTTCGGCCGCGCCGCCTTCTCCGCGATGCCGGAAATGCCCTGGCGGCGGGCGAGCTCGGTCCAGACCTCGCTGGGCTCGATCCCCGCATCCACCCAGACGACCATCAGGTGGTACAGCAGGTCGGCGCTTTCGAGCACCGTCGCGGCACGGTTGCCCAGCGTCGCCTCGATGACGCATTCCACCGCCTCCTCCCCCAGCTTCTGGGCAACCTTCGGCGTGCCGCGCGCCAGCAGCCGAGCGGAGTGGGAGGTCGCGATGTCGCCGGATTGGCGCCGCGCCTCCACCGTTTGCCACAGCGTGTCGAGGATCGAGGCCTCGGCCCCGGCCACGCTGAAGGGCGCCAGCGCCGTGGCGCCGGCATCCATGGCGCGCGGGCGCTTCAGGGTTTCGGGCACGGGAATGGAGGCGGGCAGCGGCAGCGCGGCGGCGATCCTGGCCGATTTGCGCTGGGCCTTGGCCGGTTTCAGCTTGGCCGCCTTGGCCTTCACCTTGGCCTCCGCCGGCGCTTTCGGCTTGGCCTTCAGGGCCACAATCTTGCGCGCTGCCTTGCCGCCGGCCTTGGGGGCCGCCGGCCGCTTCACCGTCTTCGCCATCTAGATTGCCTCCGCCAGGGGTCGCACCGGCAGGCCGGCGGCGTCCAGAGCCGCCTTCGCCTCCGCGATCCGCATCTGGCCGTAGTGAAAAACGCTGGCGGCGAGCAGCCCGGTCGCCCCGGCCTGCGCACCCTCCACGAAATGCGTGGCTTCGCCCACGCCGCCGGAGGCGACGATGGGCAGCCGCACCGCCGCGCGCACGGCGCGCAGCAGGTCGAGGTCGAAGCCGGATTTGGTGCCGTCCCGGTCCATCGAGGTCAGCAGGATCTCGCCGGCCCCGCGTTCCTCCGCCTGGCGGCACCAGGCCACTGCGTCGATCCCGGTGCCGCGGCGGCCGCCATGGGTGAAGATCTCCCACCGCCCCGGGCCGCTGGCGCGGGCATCGACGGCGACGACGATCGCCTGGCTGCCGAACGCTTCCGCGCCACGGGTGATCAGGGCCGGGTCGGCGATGGCGGCGGAATTGACCGAGATCTTGTCGGCACCGGCCAGCAGCAGCCGGCGCATATCCTCCACGCTGCGCACGCCGCCGCCCACCGTCATCGGGATGAACACCTGCGCCGCGGTGCGGGAGACGACATCGAGGATGGTGTCCCGCCCCTCATGCGACGCGCCGATATCGAGGAAGGTGATCTCATCCGCGCCTTCCCGGTCATAGATGCGCGCCTGCTCCACAGGATCGCCCGCGTCGCGCAGTTCCAGAAAATTCACGCCCTTGACGACGCGGCCATCCTTCACGTCCAGGCAGGGGATCACACGCAGGGCCAGCACCGGCAGCACTCCGGAGGGGACGGGGGGACAAATTCCCGACATGTCGCTTGCCGCGCCGGCCCGGCTGGAAATCCGGCGCGAGGCGGGTGATTGCGACGCGCGGGCGTCGCGGTCAAGCGATCGGAGGCGCAAGCGCCCCGGCGGTCATCCGGCGCCGGTGATTCCCAGCTCCTGCACCAGGGCGACGTAGCGCGTCTGTTCGCGCTGCATATGGTCCAGGAAGGCCTCCGGCGTGCCGCCCACCACCTCGGCGCCCAGCAGAGCCAGGCGTTCCTTCACCTCGGCCTCCGCCAGTATCTCGTTCACCGCCGCGTTCAGCCGTGCCACCGTCGCCGCGGGGGTGCCCTTCGGCGCCAGTAGCCCGCCCCAGGAGGTGGCACCGTAGCCAGCAAAACCCTGTTCGGCGATGGTCGGCAGGTCCGGCAGCAGGGCGCTGCGGCTGGGGCCGGCCAGGCCCAGCAGCCGCAGCGATCCCGCCTGCACATGCGGCAGCACGGCGGCATAGGCGTCGAACATCATCTGCGTGCGGCCGGCCAGCAGATCCGCATGCGCGGCGGTGGAGCCGCGATAGGGCACATGCTCCATCGCGACGCCGGCGCGCTTCAGGAAATCCGCCGCGAAGATATGGGGGTTGGAGCCGTTGCCGGAGGAAGCGAAGGCGCCGCCGCCCGGCTGCGCCTTCGCCCATTCCGCAAAGTCGCGCGGGGTAAGGGCGGGATGGGTGGCGGGCACCACCATGACCAGCTGCACCTGCGCCGTCAGCACCACCGGGGCAAAATCCGCCAGCGGGTCGAAGGGGATGGTGGGGAACAGTGCCCGATTCACGACGTGGCTCGAGGCGACCAGCGCCAGCGTGTGCCCATCCGCCGGGGCCTTGGCCACGATCTCCGTCCCGATGATACCGGAAGCCCCCGCACGGTTCTCCACCACCCCCGGCTGGCCCAGCCGCGCTCGCAGCCGATCGGCGACCAGGCGGGCCGAGATGTCGGAAGCGCCGCCCGCCGTATAGGGCACGATGATCCGGATCGGCCGGTCTGGCGCCCAGTTGCCGCCCTGGGCGCGGGCGATGGCGGGCATGGCGAGGGCGGCGGCAATCAGACTGCGGCGGTGCATCTCGGGGTTCCTCCGGCGGCCACTCCGGGCCATTCCCTGCGAAGGCTAGCCGATGCCGCGCCTTTGCATCCAGAGGTGCCGGCCCCGGCTACCGCGCCGTGAAAAGCGCCCCTAGCATCGTCGGCCTGCAAGGGAAGAAACGCATGCACGACCTCGCCATCGTCAAGGCGGAGCACTGGATGGTCCGCATCCCGTTCCACAGCGACATGGAATGGGCCTCCGGCCGCCGCACCGGCGTGACGCGGCTGGTGGTAAAGCTGACCACGGCCGGCGGCGTGATCGGCTGGGGCGAGACGATCTGCCTGCTGGACGCCATCCCCGCCGTGCTGGAACGCATCGTTCTGCCGATCGCACTGACCAAACGGGTGGACCAGGCGGAGGCGCTGCACCGCCATGTGCTCGGCGCCGGCTACTACCACCACAAGCGCGCCGCAGTGATGGCGATCTGCGCGGTGGAAATGGCGATGTGGGACGCGCTGGGCCATGCCACCGGCCAGCCGCTGCACGCGCTGTGGGGCGGGCTGTTCCGGGATCGCGCGGAGATGTCCGCCTATATCCTGGCGGCCGATCCCGGCGCGGCTGCGGAGGCGGCGCGGGAATATGCCCGGCGCGGCCATCGCAGCTACAAGGTGAAGATCGGCATGACCGAGGCCACCGATATTTCGCTGGTCCGCGCGGTGCGCGAGGTGGTGGGCGATGCCGTGCCGATCCGCGCCGATGTGAACGGCGCCTGGACCCCAGGTACGGCGCGACGCCAGTTGGAAAAACTGCGCGGCTTCGACCTGCAATATATCGAGCAGCCGCTGGAGCTGGACGACCTGGCCGGCCATGCCGCGCTGCGCCGCGCCCAGCCGGTGCCCGTGGCGCTGGATGAAAGTGCCTATACACTGCAGGACGTGGGCAACATCATCCGCGCGGAGGCCGCCGACGTGGTGCTGCTCGATCCGCATGAGGCCGGCGGGCTTTGGCCGGTGGTGAAACAGGCCGGCATCTGTGAGAGCGTCGGCATACCCGTGCTGCTGCATTCGGGCGGAGAGCTCGGCCTGTCCCAGGCAGCCTATCTCCACCTGGCGGGCAGCATCCCCAACATGACCATCAGCCTCGACACCGAATACGCGCATCTGGCCGCCGACATCGTGGCGGAGCGCTTCGTGCTGGACGAAGGCTGCTTCGCTGTCCCCACCGGCCCCGGCCTGGGCGTGACGGTGGAGGAGGGGCAGCTGGAAAAATATCGCGTGGAGCGGATCGAGGGCGCCTATCTGGACGACCGGCGCCCGGGCTGGTTTCCGGTGAAGCCGGCCTATTGAGGGGGGATTAGCCGCTGAAGCTGTAGCGTGCCGCCGGTTTGGTCCAGGCCCGCAGCGTCGCGAACGTATCGCTGCCGTCGTCGGCCGGGCTCCGCGCCTCATACAACTCCAGCAGCTTGGCCTGGGAGCTGTCCGGTGGAAGTCCTGCCCGCAACGCCGCGATGCTGTCGGCCTTGTCGAAGTCGAGCGGCTGCGGCTTGCCGGCGCAACCGAGCGCCAGATGCAGCATCAGCGCATGTGAATCACGACCAACGAAGCCGCGCAGCGCGTCTCCATGCAGGCTGCCGCGAATAACGCGGTAGACATTCAGGAAGCGCAGGATTTGACGAGGCGAACCGCCGAGATGTGGCGCCAACAGAGTCATGAAGTCCCGCTCGACGGCATCCAGACTGAGCCAGTCGGCCGGCGGCCCGATATCTGGTTGACCGGACCCGGCTTGCGTCTCGGTGGCGTTCGCCGCCGCCCCCGCTTCCGTGTATGTCTGACCGGCTGACCCAGACTCATCAGTCGATGCTGCCTCGTCAGGTGTCGCGCCGGATGCAGGGTCGGACGCTTCATCGCGCTTCGGCGCTTCGCCGAAAGGGGTTGTTCGATATGGTCCGGCGGCTGGCCGGTGGCTGTCCAGCGCGACGCTGCGCCGGTCCAGGAGGAGCGTGGCCGTGGCACCATCCATTGGCCGCACCCAGTAGGGAATCTGGAAGATCTTCTCGAGATAGTCGTAGGGCGTCGCCGCATGCCCCGCGCCCGGTCGCGCGCCGTCATCCAGCAATTCAGGGAAATGACGCAGCAAGGCCCGGCTCACCCAGCGAATGTCCGCGGCCACCACGGCGACAAACAGCGGGAAGGTCAGCAACAGATGTACCGCCTGTAGCACCTCTACGACCTTTTCCGCAGGACACCGGTCGAGATCGTCGATGTACAGTACGATGCGCGCGAAGCCTTCCCCAACCGGATCCTTCGCGGCAGCCTGAACACCCTGCCGCAACTTCTCGATCTCCGCTGCGGACAGCAGGGCGCCACTGTCCTCGGCTTCCTTCACAAGCGCTGCGACTTCCCTGGCGTGCCATTCGCGGTGGCGTTCGGCCCGTGCCGTCACCTCGTCATCCGCCTCGGCCGAGGCCATGGCCGTCGCCAGTTCCTCGAAATCTCGACGCACGGCGGCAACCAGACCTACGTGCCGGCGGTAATCCTCCGCCGCGGCCCGCTCGCGTACGAAGCGGTAGAGCCTCGAACGACCGGTGCCTCCGTCGAACAGCCGCGCAGCCTCCGCCGCACGTTCGGTGGTGGCGGCCAGAAGCTGACGCGCCTCTGCCTCCTCTGCCTGCGCCTTGGCGAGACGTTCCGCGGCCAGCTTGGCCGCCTGTCCCTGGCTGGTTTCCGCTTGCCGGTGTTCCACAGCCTCACGCAGCGCCGCATCGAAGGCGCGAAGCTGCGCCAGTGCCTTCTGCGCGCGCTGCTCAGCCCACCCCGCCGCGCCCGCGGCGCCGACCAGCAGCGCAGAGAGGCTGGCGGTCAGTGCAGGCAGCCCGCCAAGCCAGTTCTGGATGCTGTCGACAAGCAATGCCGGACCCAGGATCAAGCCGCCGACCAGCAATACCGCCGGCGCCAGCATCGCCAGTCGCTGCCACAGGCGGCAACTTTCGAACCAGATGAAGGCCTGCCCGGCCGCCCCACACAGCATGCGATAGGTGGAGGTCCCGTTTCGCGCCAGTGCGTCACCTGTTTCCAGCAGGTGCGCGGCGGCGTCCCGGACGGCCGCCGCATCATCAGCCAGCGGTGCGATACCCAGCCGCCCCAACGCCGCGCGTGCCTGGGGAAGCAAGGCTGCACGATCCGGGGATGAATTCTGGAGTGTCGCCCAGGCTGCCAGAGCCACGTCACGCGGGCCGGGCGAAGTGGCCGCGCGTGCCTCGGCGAGAGCGGTCTCGGCGGCAGCGAACTGCACCGTGGCTTGGCGCAGGTCCTGCCGTCGCCGCACCAGTTGTCGGGCGGCCTCCAGCGACAAGGTCCGAGCGGTCGCGAGACGTTCAAATAGCTCCGCCGCCTCCCCGGCCGCGTCGGGACTGGACTGGCGCATCACCCACCGATCCAGCTCGGTAAAGATATGGGTGACTAGAGAGGCCCAGAGGTTGGTATCCACATAGTGCCAGGCATTGAAGCGAATCTGCACGATGCCGGCATGAAACGGATTCTCGTCCCGTCGATCAGGCGGCAGACGGGCGGCGCTCATGGCGCAATCCTCCACGGCCTCGTGCAACTGGCGCAGGAAGAAGCTCTTGCCGCTGCCCCACGGACCGAAGACACCGATGGCGAGGGGCGGGCGCATGCCTCGGGCGGCGACGAGACGGCCGAAGGCGCGTGCCTCCTGCTCCATCCCAAGACAGTCCACGAGTCCGCCGGCCCCGACGTCATCAGCGCCGATGCCGGGGATGGTGGGACGAAACCCGATTGGTTTCGCTGCGGCCACGGGCCTTACCGGCAATTCGAAACCGGCCGCCGCCAGAACCCCGCTCAATTCGGGACCAGGCTTTTCAAGGATGGCCCAGGCCAGATCAGCGAGCCCGAGAGTGCTCGGCGTGCTCCTGCGTCCTAACGCAGCGTTCCAAAGATCGGCGGCCTCCGATGCGAGGTAGTAGGGCTGCGGCTCCATCATACGCGGAAGCCCATCACGCAGACGCTGCAGGGCCCCGGGCTGGGACCTTGCGGCCTCGCCCAGCAAAGCGTCGTCGCCTGACAACTGCGTGGGACTCGCTTCGACCATGTCGAGAGCCGCCTCGATGACGCCGACGGTGAAGGCCGGTGCGGTGACCAGGCCGGCGTCGAATCCGGACAAGGTCCGGGTGACGAATCGGGCCAGCTTCAGAGTCCCGGTGACCGCACGCCCCTGTTCCGAATGCTCGGCATCGTCGGGATGTGCAAAGCGGGCGTAGGGTGAGGCCAGGTCCAGCAGCGCGGCGAAGGCCTCGTCGGAGGCTGTGGTCAGCGTGATGCGGCGAAGACTGGTCGGCGTCATATCGCGGCCGCAGACCGCGACGACGGTCTCGGCCGCCTCCTGTGGATCGGCGCGACCACGGCCGATCCCTGGCAACGGCAGGACCAGGCTGGCGATTCCATGGTCGCGGCAAGCGTTCAATATGCCTCGTATCGCGCGCGCCGATACCACCTCCTCGTCCGGTGTGAAGGCGGTCGCGAGCAGCATCGACCGGGCTTCGCCTGGTTTGCCTGCGGCCTTTTCGAACGGCCACATCACCGGCTTGTCGGGGCTCAGGCCGTGCTGACCAATGACCTCCTGCAGGTGCTGCCCAAAGTCCGCGTTTTGTGTTCGCTTCACGAACTGGGCAGCGATCTCGCCCATTTGCCCCAGGGGGCCCAGCGGCAGCACGAAGGCTTCGCCATTAAGGTCCCACGGCCAATGGTTCAGAGCCGCATCCAGGCGGATATTGCCGGCATTACCCAGCCAGATAGGCTGGATGCTGGCGATCCGGAACGTCTTCGGCGCTTTGCGCTTGGCAGCGCGAGCCCCTGAAGCCGGCGCCGGATTTTCAGGTGCGGAAGACATGAGGCTGCTCCAGGATCCAGATCCCGAGCATGACCCATGTTATTACAAACTCAAATCAATTCGATAGCTCGTCGATGAGCGCTACCCCGCCAGCTTCAACGCCGCCACCGGGTCCACCCGCCCGTCATACAGCGCCCGCCCCAAAATCGCCCCGGCCACCACGCCATCCGCCTTCAGCGCCACGATATCATCCGTCGAGGCCACGCCGCCCGAGGCGATCACCGGAATCGGCACGGCACGCGCCAGGGCCGCCGTCGCCGCCACGTTCACGCCGGTCAGCATCCCGTCCCGGGCGATGTCGGTGTAGATGATCGCCGCCGCGCCGCTATCGGCGAAGCCGGTGGCGAGATCGGTCGCCGTCGTTCCGCTGGTCTCGGCCCAGCCCTCGGTTGCGACAAACCCGTCCCGCGCATCGATGCCGAGCGCCACCCGGCCCGGAAAAGCGCGGCAGGCGGCGCGGGCGAAATCCGGGTCCTTCACCGCGGCCGAGCCCAGGATGATGCGGGTGACGCCAGCCGCCAGCCAGGCCTCGGCCGTTGCCATGTCGCGGATGCCGCCGCCCAGCTGCACCGACAATCCCGGCACCGCCGCGATGATGGCCTTCACCGCCGCCGCATTGGCGGGCCGCCCGGCGAAGGCGCCGTCGAGGTCCACCACATGCACCCAGGCGAAGCCCGCGCGGGCGAAATCGGCGGCCTGGGCGGCGGGGTCGGCGTTGTAGATGGTGGCCTGCGCCATGTCGCCGCGCTTCAGCCGCACCACCTGCCCGGCCTTCAGGTCGATGGCCGGATACAAGGTCAATGCCATGGTCTCGTCCTTCAGCGCGCGCCGATCAGGCTGTCCGTGGACCGGCCTCGGCCTGGCTCCAGCAGCTTGTGATAGAAATGCCCCGCGACGGTGCGGCCATCGACCCGCGCATAGGCGGGGTGGGTGCCCCAGCGCGTGTAGCCCAGCGTCTCGAACAGCGCGATGGCGCTTTCCTGGGTTTCCCGCACATCCAGGTTCAGCACGCGCAGCCCCGTGCCGGCGGCATATTCCTCGACCCGATGCACCAGCTTACGCGCCAGCCCATGGCCGCGCGCATAGGGGGCGATATAGGCGTGGGTGAGCTGGGCGGCGAAGGCCTGCGCCTCGTTGTTGCGTGGCGGGCGCAGCAGTTGCGCGCTGCCGACCACGATCCCGTCCAGCCGGGCGATGAACAGGGTGCGGTCCGGCACCAGCAGCACGCCGCGAAAATGCCGCGCCAGGGCGGCGCGGTCCTGGCTCTGCACCCAGCCGAAGCCGCCACCCTCGATGATCGCGGCATTGGTTGCCTCGCAGAGATCGGCGAGGTCGTGCGGGGTCAGGGAGGTCACGACCTCCACCGCCATCTCATGCGTGCCGGCGCGCAGGCTGCTCATGGCTGCCAGGCCAGGAAGTTGGACAGGATGCGCAGCCCGACCAGGCTGCTTTTCTCCACATGGAACTGCGTGCCGGCCAGATTGTCCCGCCCGACGATCGCCGCGACCGGGCCGCCGTAATCGGTGCTGGCCAGAAGCTGCGCCGGATCGCCACCCGACAGGGCATAGGAATGCACGAAATAGGCATGCGCGCCCGGGGCCATGCCGGCCAGCAGCGGATGCGCCGGCTGGTGCAGGGTCAGGCCGTTCCAGCCCATCTGCGGCAGCGGCAATGCGCCGCCGCTGGCATCGCGCGGGTCCATTGGCGCGATTTCGCCGGCGATCCAGCCAAGGCCCGGTGTCACGCCATGTTCCAGCCCGCGCTCCGCCATCAGCTGCATGCCGACGCAGATGCCGAGGAACGGCTTTCGGGCGCCCAGCACCGCCTCCTCCAGCGCTGCGACCATGCCGGGCAGCGCATCCAACCCGCGCCGGCAGGCGGCGAAGGCCCCCTGGCCGGGCAGCAGGATGCGATCGGCGGCGCGCACATCGGCGGCCTCGGTGGTGACTGTGATCTCCGCGGCGAGGTCCGATTCCGCCACCACCCGCTCCAGCGCCCGCTGGACGGAGGCGAGGTTGCCCGAGCCGGGATCGACGATGACGATCTTCATGGCGCGGCCCGCACCAGATCGGGGCGTTGCTGCATCAGCCGGAACCAGGCGATCTCCCGATCCGGCGCCGCCACCACGGCCGCCAGCGGCTGGCCGCGCCGCATCAGGCGGGCGCGCAGCCGGTCCCGCGCCTCGAAGCCAGCGAGGACATGCAGGGCGGGGATGACGACGCTGGCCCAGGCTTCCGGCAGCAGCAGCCCTGCTGCGATGACCAGCGCGAACATCGCCAGCGCCTCCCACCACAGGCGATTGGCCAGGAACCAGATCGGCCCGAGCACGGCGGCCCAGAAGGCGAAACCCTCCTTGACCAGCACCGGCGGACGCGATTTCGGCTCGGGCCAGCCCTCCGGCCCGGGGGGCGGGGGCGCCTCGGCATGGACGGTGAAGAGCCTCATCTCAGCCCTCCAGGGAGCCCTTGGTGGACGGGATCACGCCCGCGGCGCGCGGGTCCAGCTCCACGGCCATCCGCAAAGCACGTGCGACGGCCTTGAAGCAGGCCTCCGCCACATGGTGCGCATTGCTGCCGGCCTTCAAGGTGACATGCAGGGTGATGCCGGCATTGAAGGCGAAGGCGCGAAAGAATTCCTCCACCAGCTCGGTGTCGAAGGTTCCGATCTTGGGACGCTGGAAGGGCACCGACCAGGCGAGGAAGGGCCGCCCTGAAATGTCGATCGCGGCCTCGGCCAGCGCTTCGTCCATCGGCAGCAGGCATTGGCCGTAGCGCCGGATGCCGCGCTTGTCGCCCAGGGCCTGGCGCAGTGCCTGGCCGAGCACGATGCCCACATCCTCCACCGTGTGGTGGTCGTCGATATGCAGGTCGCCCTTGGCCGCGACCGTCAGGTCCAGCAGCCCGTGCCGCGCGAGGGCGGTCAGCATGTGGTCGAAGAAGCCGACCCCGGTCGCGACATCGGCGCTGCCGCGGCCATCCAGGTCCAGCGTCAGGCGGATCTCGGTTTCCGAGGTGGCGCGGGCGAGGGTGGCTTGGCGCGTCATGGCGCTGCACTACCCGATAGGGCGCGCGGGGTCCACGTCTTCGGCGGTTGCCGCAGCAGCAGGGTTGCAACGGGCGCTGGTCGCCCCGGCTTGCCGCGGGCCATGCCCCGCGCCATCTGGGCGGCATGCACGCGACACACGCTCCCCCCTCCGCCGGTCACGACCCCCTCGGCTGGCACGGCACCACCATTCTCTGCGTCCGCAAGGACGGGCATGTGGCCATGGCCGGCGACGGCCAGGTCTCGCTTGGCCAGACCGTGGTCAAGGGCAATGCCCGCAAGGTCCGCCGCATCGCCCAGGGCAAGGTCCTGGCCGGCTTCGCCGGCGCCACGGCCGATGCCTTCACGCTGCTGGAACGGCTCGAAGCCAAGCTGGAGCGTTTCCCTGATCAGCTCGAGCGTGCCTGCGTCGAGCTCGCCAAGGACTGGCGCACGGATCGCTACCTGCGACGGCTGGAAGCGCTGCTCGCTGTCGCCGACGGCAAGCGCAGCCTGCTGCTGACCGGCCAGGGCGATGTGCTGGAGCCGGAGGACGCCGTGATCGGCATCGGCTCCGGCGGCAATTTTGCCCTCGCCGCGGCCCGCGCGCTGCTGCCGGTGGATGGTCTGTCGGCGGAGGAGATCGCGCGGCGATCCATGGCCATCGCGGCCGGCATCTGTGTCTACACCAACGGCAATATCGTCATGGAGACCATCCAGTCGTGACCGAGACCGTCAATCTCTCCCCGCGGGAAATCGTCTCGGAGCTGGACCGCCACATCGTCGGCCAGAACGACGCCAAGCGCGCGGTCGCCATCGCGCTCCGCAATCGTTGGCGCCGGCAACAACTTCCGTCCGGGTTGCGGGAGGAGGTGGTGCCGAAGAACATCCTGATGATCGGCCCGACCGGCTGCGGCAAGACGGAAATCGCCCGCCGCCTGGCGCGCCTAGCCAATGCCCCCTTCCTGAAGGTGGAGGCCACGAAGTTCACCGAGGTCGGCTATGTCGGCCGCGACGTGGAAAGCATCATTCGCGATCTGATCGAGGTTTCGATCACCCAGACCCGCGACCAGTCCCGCAAGGCCGTGCAGGCGAAGGCTGAGCTGGCGGCGGAGGAACGGCTGGTGACGGCGCTGGTGGGCGAGGGTGCCGCCGGTGAAACCCGCCAGAAATTCCGCCGCATGCTGCGCGAGGAAACGCTGGAGACTCGCGAGATCGAGGTGCAGGTCGCCGAGCAGCCGGCCGCCATCGGCATGATGGACATGCCCGGCATGCCCCCGCAGATGGGCAATATGCAGGAGATGCTGGGCAAGATGTTCGGCGGCCGCACCAAGCCGCGCAAGATGCAGGTGGCGGAAGCCCGCCAGCACCTGATCAAGGATGAGGCCGACAAGCTGTTGGACCAGGAGGCGCTGAACCGCGAGGCGATCTCCAACGCCGAGAATAACGGCATCGTCTTCATCGACGAGATCGACAAGGTCTGCGCCCGCACTGGTGAGGGCGGTGTGCGCGGCGGCGACGTTTCGCGCGAGGGTGTGCAGCGGGACCTGCTGCCGCTGATCGAAGGCACCACGGTGACGACCAAGCATGGGCCGGTGAAGACCGACCACATCCTGTTCATCACCTCCGGCGCTTTCCACCAGGCGAAGCCGTCCGACCTGCTGCCGGAATTGCAGGGCCGCCTGCCGATCCGCGTGGAGCTTTCCGCCCTGACCCGCGAGGATTTCCGGCGCATCCTGACGGAGCCGGAGCACTCGCTGGTGAAGCAGTACATCGCGCTGCTGGGGACGGAGGGCGTGACGCTCGACATCACCGAGGGTGCGACGGATGCCATCGCGGACCTCGCCGCGGAGATCAACGCGACCGTCGAGAACATCGGCGCAAGGCGGCTGGCGACGGTGATGGAACGGCTGCTGGACGAGATCTCTTTCACCGCTTCGGACCGGGGTGGGGAGAGCATCTCGGTGGATGCGGAGCTGGTGCGCACGCGCGTGGCGCCGCTGGCCGGGAATGCGGATCTGTCGAAGTTCATCCTGTAGCCACGGACGTGGACACGGGCGGGGTGGCCTGTTATAACCGCCGTATTAACGGAGGGTTCGACATGGCCACCCTGAAACTGCGCGCTGTGGGCAATTCGGTGGGCCTGGTCCTGCCGAAAGACATCCTGGCGCGAATGAACCTGGCGGAGGGAGATACCGTGCAGGTGGTGGAAAGCCAGGGCGGTCTGCTGCTGACCACCATGCCACAGGAGACCGAGGCACAGCTCGAGCTCGGCCGCGAGCTGATGCGGAAGTACCGCGAAACCTTCGCGGCGCTGGCGAAGTGACGGAGCCGCGCTGGCTGGACAGGCCGGCGCTGCTCTACCTGCACCGGGAAGGGCTGCGCCAGTTCGGCGGGGCGGACGGGCTGCGCGATGAGGGGTTGCTGGACAGCGCCCTCGCCCGACCGCGCAACCGCTTCGCCTATGAGGCTGAGCACGACATGTGCGTGCTGGCTGCCGCCTACGCCCATGGCATCGTCCGCAACCACCCTTTCGTGGACGGCAACAAGCGTGCGGCGCTTGCGGCGGCGGGCGTGTTCCTCATGGCCAATGGGCTGGATCTCGTCGCCCCGCCGGCGATGGTCACGGTGGCGGTGCTGGATCTCGCCGCGGATGACATGTCCGAGGGCGACTTCGCAATTTGGCTACGCGCCCATACCGAACGGCGCCCCTGACACCCCATATCGTAAAAATGTCCATCACCCTGGCCCCCCCGCCCCCCGACATCCTGCCCGCCGAGGCCCGTGCCGAGTTGGCGCGCGCCGTGGCGCAGTTGGAGGATGTGTCCCTTGCCGCTCGCTTTAGCGCTGCCATTGGCACGCCGATCGAGGCGCTGAAGAACCGGCTGCCCGCCAGTGCGCAGTCGCTGCTGGACGGCGCCGTGAAGCGCGCGTTGTCCAGCGCCATGCAGGCCGCGCTGAAGGCGCAGCCTTCGGCCAATCCCACGCCATTGCCGGCCGCCTGGTTCCATCGCGGGCTGGCGGCCGCCGCCGGCGCGGCGGGGGGCGCCTTCGGCCTGCCGGGCACGCTGGTGGAACTGCCGGTCTCCACCACGCTCCTGCTGCGGCAGATCGCGGCGGTGGCGGAAGCGAATGGCGAAACGCTGGGCGATCCGCTGATCGCCGCCGAATGCCTGAAGGTTTTCGCGCTCGGCGGGCGCGACAAGCAGGATGACGCGGCCGAATCCGGCTATTTCGCCGTGCGCCTGGCCTTGGCGGAGGCGCTGAAGGGCGCGGTGGGCAAGGGCATGGCCGGAGCCCTGCTGCCCGGCTTCCTGGGCACCATCGCCGCGCGTTTCGGCGGGCCGGTGGCGCTCAAACTTTCGGCCCAGGCGGCGCCGGTGATCGGCGCGGCGGCGGGCGCGGCGGTGAACATCGCCTTCCTCGAGCATTTCCGGGGCATCGCCGAGGGCCACTTCACGGTCCGCCGGCTGGAACGGCTGCATGGCAAGGTGGCGGTGAAGGCCGCCTATACCGAGATCGCGGCCCAGCGGGACGCCCGCTTCCTGGACTGATCGTTCCGCGCCACTCTGCCGCGCATGACGGATCGCGCGGCACGACAGGGGGTGACGGAGGCGCTGGGCGCGCCGGCGCTGGCCATGGGCGCCACCTTCGTGGCCTTTGGCGCTGCGGTGGCGGAGGCCGGGCTGTCGCTGGGCTGGGCGCTGCTCTGTACCGGCGCAGTCTATGGCATGGCCGGGCAGCTGGTGTTGTTGCAGGTGGCCACGGGCGGCGGCGCGGCGCTGCCGGCGACCCTGGCCGCCACCGCCGCCAATGCGCGCTTCCTGCCCATGGCGGTGGCCATCGCGCCATTGCTGGGCCGCCGCGCGCCGCGCTGGCTGGCCCTGCCCTTCATCGCCATCACCCCCTGGGCCGCTGGCATGCGCCGCCTGCCCGCGCTGGGTGAATCCGCGCGGCTGCCCTGGTTCCTGGGTTTTTCGGTGGCGTCCTGGTGCGCGGCGATGGCGGCGACGGCGACGGGCCACCTGGCTGCACCCGCCTTGCCGATGCCGCTGCGGGCCGCGCTGCTCTTCACCAATCCGCTCTACTTCGCCCTGCTACTGGCCGCCGATGCGGGCCGGCCCGGCGTCGCGCCGGCCTTGCTGGCAGGAATCCTGGCCGCGCCACTCGCCTATGGGGTGGGCGGCGCCTGGGGCCTGCCGCTGGCCGGGTTGCTGGGCGGCAGCCTCGCCTTTCTGTGGCAGCGCCGCCGGCGATGAGCCAGCCTGACCTGGCGCTGCTGCTGACGGTGCTGATCGGCCTGGCCCTGCGCGGCTTCGGCCTGCTGCTGGGCGGCGCGCTGCGGCCGGACCATCCGATGATCGCCTGGGCCTCCGCCGTGTCTGTCGCCACCCTGGCCGCCTTCGTCACCCTGGCGATCGTGGCGCCCGCCGGGCTGCTGGCAACTGTGCCGCTGGCGGCCCGGCTGTCGGGGCTGGCGGCGGGGGGCATCGCCTATCGGCTGCTGGGACAGCGACTGCTGCCGGCCATGGCGGTGGGGCTGGGGACGCTGCTGCTGATGCGGATGGTGACCGGCTGAACCCCTCCTTCCCAACCGTCCATCATGCGCTAGATTTCATGCAGGATGGCACAATGCCGCCGCTGGAGGAGCGTCCCTCGATCCCAGGCCGGGTCCCCGAGGCATGATCGGATTCGACCTCGGCTCCGAGATGGGGCGCGAGCGGGCGCGGCTGGCGATCGAGAATTTCGGCATCGCCTTCTTCGAATCCGACATGACCACCGGTCTGGTGATGGTCACCCCCAACGCCTTCGCGATGTTCGGCCTGCCCGTGCCGGATCGCATGCCGGTGGCCCGCACCGGCTTCTGGGAGTGCTACCACCCGGATGACAGGGCCGCCGCCCAGGCCACCTTCGAGGCCGATCTGCGCGGCGAGCGTCAGCGCGATGTCTATTGCGAGCGGGTGCGCATCATCCGCCAGACCGATGGCGCCATCCGCTGGATCGAATTTCTGGGGCGCATGTTCGGCCCCCCCGGCGCACGCAGCCATATCGTCGGCATGCTGCGCGACGTGACCGAGGCGGCGGAGGCGGAGGAACGCCAGGCCCTGCTGGTCCGGGAGGTGAAGCACCGCGCCAACAACACCCTGGCGGTGGTGCAATCCCTGGTGCGGCTGACCCAGGGCGCGGATGTGGCGGATTACCGGCGCAGCCTGGAAGGTCGCATCCTGTCATTGGCCCGCACTCAGAGCCTGATCGAGCGCACGCCAGGCTCCTGCTCCTCCCTTGCCGCGCTGATCGCGGCGGAACTCGCGGCCTATCTCGACCATGTCGACCTGATGCTGCGATCGCCACCGGCCCTGGCCGCCGCCGCGGTGCAGCCGGTGGCGATGATCCTGCATGAGCTGGCGACCAATGCCGCCAAGCACGGCGCTCTCGCCACGGCCGCGGGCCGGGTGCGCCTGGAAGCGATGGTGGAGGGGGCGGAGATGGTGCTGCGCTGGAGCGAAAGCGGCGGCGCGCCGATCCCCGAGCCGCCGCGCCGCAAGGGTACGGGCATGGCGGTGATCCTGGCGCAGATCCGCCGGCTCGGCGGCCATTGGCAGACTGACTGGGCCGCCGCCGGACTTTTGGTGGAGGTTCGTATTCCGTTGTCGCGCTGGGGTGGCGGGGCTCAACCGCCGCCAAAACCATAGAGACGCGCCGGATTGGCCGCCAGAATGGCCTCGCGCCGCGCCGGCTCCGGCGCCCAATCCGCCAGCAGGTCGAGCAGCGCGGCATCGTCGGGGATGGTGGTGGCGTTGGGATGCGGCCAGTTGGTGCCCCAGACCATCCGCTCCGGCGCCGCGGCCACCAGCGCCCGGGCCAGCGGCCCGACGGCCGCTGGCCTCGCCTGATCCAGGCTGTAGGGCGAGGACAGCTTCACCCAGCCCTGCCCGGCCTGCACCAGATCCATCACCACGGCCCAGGCCGGATGGCTCGCCCAGCCCTCCAGCGGCAATTGCGCAAAATGGTCGAAGACCACCGGGCAGGGCGCGGCGCGCAGCACCGGTGCGAGATCGGCGATCATGTCGGCCGTGGCAAAGATCTGAAGGTGCCAGCCGAGATCGGCCATGCGCCGCGCCAGCGGTGCCACATCCGCCGCGCTGAGGGGGATGCCCTGCACCAGATTGGCCCGGGCGCCGACCACGCCGGCCTCCGCCATGTCCCGCAAAAGGCCCGCATCCGCCTCCGGCCGCACCACCGCCACCATCCGTGCGCGTGCCGGGCCGGCCTGCCGCAAAGCGGCCAGGTGCAGCGCATTGTCGAGGCCATAGCTGGAAGGCTGCACCAGCACCTGCCGCTGCACGCCGAGCCGCGCCATCAGCCGGGCATGGTCGGCCAAGGTCGCGCTGGCATGCGGCCGGCCGCCGGGCACCACCGGCCAGTCGGCGTCATAGACATGATGGTGGCAATCCACCGCGCCCGGCGGCACCGCCAGGGCTGGGGAATCGTGACCTTCGGTGAAGGGAATTCTCGCGGCGTGTTCCATGCCGCATAAGCTACATCCCTGTCATACTAAATCCCACTGATCGCAACCTGCGGCCAGCGAAGCTGGCCGAGCGCCCGAATGGGCGCCGCGCCAAGTGGCGCGTAGCCAAGCCGGCGGATGCCGGCGCCGGCGACTGAGGCGGTGATCGGTCACGATCACCGGGATTTGGTATAACCCGGCGCCGGAAGCCGGGAGGGTGGCCAGGGAAGGGGACGGATCATCGTGCTGCGGGTTTTTCTCACGCATACGCCGGAAATGCGCGGTGGCTATTATGCCGAGGCGCCGCTGGCTGCGCTGCGGCAGGTGGCGGAGGTCACGCTGCATACCGGCGATCGGCCGCTCTCCGGCGCCGAGTTGGCACAGGCCGCCGCCGGCTGCCACTGCATCGTCGCCGACCGCGCCACCCCCGGCACGCCCGAGACCTTTGCCCATTCGCCCGACCTGCTGGCCTTCCTGCGAGTCGCGGTCGATATCTCGACCATCGATGTGCCGGCCGCCTCCGCCGCCGGGGTGCTGGTGACGCAGGCGACGCCGGGTTTTGTGGACAGCGTGGCGGAGCTTGCGATTGGCATGATGATCGACCTGGCGCGCGGCGTCTCGCCGCTGGCCGGCGCCTATCACGCCGGCAGCCCACCGGGGTCCCGCATGGGCACACAGCTTTCGGGCAAGACGCTGGGCGTGATCGGCTGGGGCCGCATCGCCCGGCGCTTGGCGGAGCTGGCGCTGACCTTTCGGATGCGGGTGCTGGTGCACGACCCCTACAACCCGCCCAGCGAGGCGGGCGTGCAGGCGGCGGCGATGGCGCAGCTCTTGGCGGAGGCGGATTTCCTCGTGCCGCTGGCGGTCTCCTCGCCGGAAACCCGCCACATCGTCGGCGCCACCGCCTTCGCCGCGCTGAAGGACGGCGCCTTCCTGGTGAACCTGTCGCGCGGCGAGCTGGTGGATGAGGCGGCGCTGGCCGCCGCCCTGGATTCGGGACGGCTGCGCGGCGCGGCCATGGATGTCGGCAGCGCGCCGGACCAGCGGCCCGACCCGGCGCTGGCCGCCCGTCCCAATGTCGTCGCCACACCCCATATCGGCGGGCTGACGCCGGAAGCCGCCGAGCATCAGGCGATGGATACCGTCCGCCAGGTCGCCGCCTTGGCCCGGGGCGAGATGCCGCCCGGCGCGGTGAATGGGGACGCCGCCCAAAGGCTGCGCCGCTGGTGGGAGGGCCGGCCGACCCGATGAATCTTCGTCGCCTTCGCCCCGGGCCGGGCCGCCAGATGATCGCGGACCTGTCCTGGGCCTCTTTGCGCGTGCCGCGCTGCACGCTGACGGCGCGGCTGGCCATTCCCCGCGCCCTCGCCGCCCGCAACAATCTGGCGGCCCCGCGCCCGCCCTGGACCGTGCTCTTCACCAAGGCCTTCGCCCTGGCGGCGGAGGCGCAGCCGGTGCTGCGCCGCCTGCATGCCACCCTGCCCCGGCCGCATCTGCTGGAGGCGCCGCATGCCGTGGGCTGCATCGTGCTGGAACGGGAGCATGAGGGGGTCGCGACCCTGGCCCTCGCCCGCTTCACCGAACCCCATGCCACACCGATCGCCGAGCTCGCCGAGCGGCTGCACCACGCCAAGACCGCGCCGCCGGGGGAAAGTCGGCATTTCCACCGGCTGCTGCGCTTTGCCCGCCTGCCCTGGCCGCTGCGCCGGCTGATGCTGCGCTGGGCGGTGGCCCGCGCCACGCCGCTGCTGCGCTACGGCGGCACCTTCGCCATCTCCGCCCTCGGGGCGCGGGGCGCTGTGATCGTGGACAGCGTCAGCGTGCTGCCGGGATTTTTATCCTACGGCCCAATCGGCGCCGATGGCGCGGTGCAGGTCTTCCTGTCCTTCGACCATCGCGTGATGGATGGCGCCGATGGCGCCGCGGCGCTGGAGGGGCTGGAAGCGGCCATGGAGACTCTGGTGGCGGAGGAACTGGCCGGGATGCGGCAGCTCAGCCTGGCTGATTGAGCAGCCGCGCCCGCGCCCAGATCGCCAGCCCCAGCACCCCGGCGCCGGAGACCAGGAAGGCGGTGGTATAGCTGGTGGCGACGATCAGACTGCCGAAGACCACCGAACCTAGGCTCTGGCCGAAGAACAGCGCCATGGCGAAGGCGGCCACCGCTGTGCCGCGTGCCTCCGGCAGGGCTTCCGTCGCGCGAGCCTGCAACACGCCATGCAGCATGAAGAACAGCAGCCCGACCGCGCATTGCGCCAGCGCCACCATCCACCAGGCATTGGCCAGGGCGAAGATCACCATGGCCAGCGTCAGCCCGATACCGCCCCACAGCACCTGCCGCCGCTCCCCCAGCCGCCGCGCCAGCCGCGCGGCGTTCTGGGTGTAGACGAAGGACCCGAGGCCGAAGCTCGCCACCACCAGCCCGGCCGTGGCTGCCGTCAGGCCGAACCGCTCGATCAGCAGCGAGGCCAGGAACGGAAAAGCGCCGCCAAACAGAAAAAAGCCGTCTGCCGCCGCCGCCATCAGCAGCCGGCGCCCGGGCCGGCGTTCCAGGATGCGCAGGAAGCCCGACAGCCCCATGGTGCGGCCGCCCGCGGCGGGCGATTGCCACAGCGCGGCGCCCTGCTTCGCCATGAAGAACAGCGTCATCCCCACCGTCATCAGCCCGAGGCCCAGGAAGGCGGTGCGCCAGCCGGCATATTCCGCGATGGTGCCGGAGAGTGGCGCCGCCAGAAGCTGGGAAGCGACCATGCCCGTCATCAACTGGCCGATCATCCCCTGGCGCTGCTCATAGGGCACCTGGTCGCCGATATGCGCCATGAACAGCGGCATCACCGCCGCGCAGGCAAAGCCGGCCATCACCCGCACCGTCAGCAGTGTGCCGAGATCCCCCGACATCGAAGCGGCGATCTGCGTCGCGCCATAAAGGCCCATGGAAATGGCCACGATCCGCATCTTGCCGAAGCGGTCGCCGAGCGGCCCCATCACCAGCTGGCCGATGCCATAGGCGAGCGCAAAACCGCCGATCAGCGGCGCCACCGCCCCCAGCCCCACGCCGAATTCCCGCGCCATCATCGGCAGCAGCGGGTCCAGCATGCGCATGCCGCAGCCGATGGTGAAGGCGGCCAGCGCCATCAGCCAGATGGGAGGATTGAGGGGGGATGCCGCGGGGGAGGGCCGCGGCGGGGTACTCACGCGGCGTCAGCCTTCACGCGGCGCGCCCGCTCACTTTCGGTCTTCAACTGCCCGCAGGCGGCCGAGATGTCGCGGCCGCGCGGGCGGCGGACCGGGCTGGAATAGCCGCCGGCCTCCAGGATCTCGGCGAAGGCGCGCACCGCCTCCCCGCTGCTGGTCTTGTAGGGGCTGCCCGGCCAGGGGTTGAAGGGAATGAGGTTCACCTTCGCCGGCAATCCCTTCAGCAGCCGCACCAGCTCCCGCGCTTCCGCCGGACTGTCATTCACGCCGCGCAGCATCACATATTCGAAGGTGATCCGCCGGGCGTTGGACGCGCCGGGATAGCGCCGGCAGGCGGCCATCAGCTCCTCGATCGGGTATTTGCGGTTCAGCGGCACAATCTCATTGCGCAGCTCATCGGTCACCGCATGCAGGCTGACGGCGAGGTTCACATTCAGCTCCGCCCCGCAGCGGTCCATCATCGGCACGACGCCGGAAGTGGACAGCGTGATGCGCCGGCGGGACAGGGCGATGCCCTCATTGTCCATGACGATGCGCAGCGCCTTGGCGGTGTTCTCGTAATTGTAGAGCGGCTCGCCCATGCCCATCACGACGATGTTGGACAGGTGCCGCGCCGTGCCGTCCTTCGGGCTTGGCCATTCGCCATAGCTGTCGCGCGCCGCCATGAACTGGCCGACGATCTCGGCCGCGCCCAGGTTCCGCACGAGCTTCTGGGTGCCGGTGTGGCAGAATTTGCAGGACAGGGTGCAGCCGACCTGGGTCGAGATGCAGACGGCGCCGCGATCCTCGTCGAGGGAGGGAATGTAGACGGTCTCCACCTCCTGCCCATCGCGGTAGCGGAACAGGAATTTGCGGGTGCCGTCGGTGCTGGTCTGCACCGTCGTCGCCTCCGGCCGTCCCACCACGAAGCTTTCGGCGAGCTTCGCCTGCATCGGCTTGGCGATGGAGGGCATCCGCGAAAAATCGGTGACGCCTTGGTGGTAGATCCAGTGCCAGAGCTGCTTGGCCCGAAAGGGCTTTTCGCCGATCGCCACCATCTCGGCGGCCAGTTCCTCTCGCGTCAGGCCCACCAGGTCACGGCGGCCATCGGGAAGGGTCGCCGGCGGCGGCGCGAAGATCGCCGCCTTGGCCAGGATGCGCGCCCGCTCGGCCGAGTCGAGCTCGGCAACGGGTGCCGGGGCGGTCATCGCCCCGCCGGACATTCGCGCGAAATCGCCTCATAGGCCGCGGTGAAGCCGCTGAGCGAGAAGGTGTCGGTGACCGCCGCGCGGCCCTGACCCGGGCTGCGCACCGTCGCATCGCGGCCGCCGCGGAAGGCGGCCATCAGCTGCGGCGTGCCCTGGAAGAAGGCGCTGGACTGCACCACGCCATAGCTGCGGAATTCGCTGTTGCCGGAGGAGGAGGCGACGGTCATCACCGCCTCCGCCTGCCGCGCCAGCGGCGCGCCGAGCGAGATGGCCACCTGGTCGCGCCCGGCCGGGCGATGGGTGATGGTCAGCGTCACATTCTGGCGCGCCTGCGCGCCGGTGGCGCGGGTGAAGGCGTAGCACACCTTCTGTCCGCCTTCCTGATGCGTCGCGGCCGTCCAGGCCTGATGCGCGCCAAGTCGCTGCGGGGCGCGCTGGGCCTCCGCGGCATGGGGAAGGACCAGTGCGGCGATGAGGGGAAGGGCAATACGGACCATGCCCCGCTAGATACGGCGCCCGGCCTTGGCCGGCAACCGCCGACATGGTTTCCGCGGCCACGGCGCATGCTCTATGCAGGCAGGAATGACCGCATCCGATCGCACCGACGCGCAGCTCGCCGCCCAGTACGAGGCCTATCCCTATCCGGCGCGGGAGGCGCGGGAGGAGGCGAAGCGCCTCATCCTTGGCAGCCCTTCACACCTGCGGGAAATCGACCACTGGGTCTTCGGCGGCCGCCGCGCGGCCAGCCAGCCGCTGCGGGCCCTGATGGCCGGCGGCGGATCGGGCGATGGCACCATCATGCTGGCGCAGCAGATGACCAGCCTCGGCCGGCCCGGCCAGGTCACCTGGCTCGACCGCTCCGCCCAGGCGCGGCGGGTGGCGGAGGCGCGGGCGGCGGTGCGGAAGCTGGAAAACATCCGCTTCGAGTCCGGCTCGCTGCTGGAGGTGGCTGGATCGGGCCTCGGCCCCTTCGACTACATCGATTGCTGCGGTGTGCTGCACCACCTGCCGGACCCGGCGGCGGGGCTGGCGGCGCTGGCCTCCGTCCTCGCCCCCGGCGGCGGCATGGGCATCATGGTCTATGCCCCGCATGGCCGCACCGGCGTCTATATGCTGCAGGACGCGCTGCGCCTGCTGGCGCCGCCGGAGGAAGATGCGCCGCCCGCGCGCGTCGAACTGGCCAAGCGCCTGTGGAAGCAGACACCGGAGACCGCCTGGCTGCGCAAGAACCCCTGGATCACCGACCACATCAAGGGCGGCGATGCCGGGCTGTACGACCTGCTGCTGAACCCGCGCGACCGCGCCTTCACCGTGCCGGAACTGGCGGCGCTGGTGGCCGGCGCGGGGCTGCGGATCGAGGCGCTGCTGGAGCCGCTGCGCTACGACCCCGACAGCTACCTGACCGACCCGAAGCTGCGCGCCCGCGCCGCCGGCCTGGACCCCATTGGTCGCGCCGCGTTGGCCGAGGCGATCTGCGGCAATATGGGCATCCACATCGCCTATCTGACCCGCGCCGATGATCCGGAGGTGACCCGGCCCTGGGCCGAGGACAGCACCATCCCCGTGCTTCGGGAGCTGGACGGGCCGACCCTGGCGCGCGGGCTGCGGCCGGATGGGGTGCTTCCGGTCAGCTTCGACGGGCTGCGTGTCGCGGTGCCGCTGCCGCGCCTGGCCGGGGCCATTCTGGCCCGGATCGATGGGCGCACGCCCTGGGGGGAGATCATGCAGGCCGTGATCGCCGCCGGCGCCAGCCCGGACCAGGCGGCGCGGGATCGCGTGGCGCTGGTGCATGCGATGGAACGGATGAACCGGCTGCTGATCGCGGCACCGCCTTCTTGAGCATGGACGGCCCGCCCACCGCGGTGGTGATTTTCGGCGCCGCGGTGCGGCCGGACGGCACGCCGAGCCCGGCCCTGCGCGCCCGCGTCCAGGCGGCGCTGGGCTGGGGCGAGCGGCAGAGCCCCCCGGCGCTCTACATCCCCACCGGCGCCATCGGCCAGCACTCGCCGGCCGAGAGCGTGGCGATGGCGGCGATCCTGATGGCGGCGGGGGTGCCGGAGGCGCGCATCCTCCAGGAACCGACAGGGACCGACACCTTCTCCTCCGTCCTCGCCTGCCTGGCGCTGCTGCGCGGCCTGCCGCCGGGGACGGAGCTGCGGGTGGCCACGCATCGCTACCACCTGCCGCGCTGCCTGCTGCTGTTCCGCCTGGCCGGCGTGGCGGCCCGGGCCGTGCCACCCCCCGCCGGCCCGGCCGAAACCGGCCAGCCGCGCCGCTGGTTCTGGCGGATGCGGGAAGTGCCGGCGGTGCCCTATGACGCGGCGCTGATGCTTTGGGCGCGCGCGCGGCGGCGTCTGTAACCGCGGATGCGCGCTTCAAAGGTCGGTGCGCCTGGGCGTCCCGCGCCATAACGCCGCGACGCCGCCCCAATCCCCCGCTATCTTCCAGACCTGCGTCCAGGATGGGCCGATGCGCCACGCCTTTCAATCCGATATCGACACCATCTCCGCCATCGCTGCCGTGCCGCGCATTCTGGATGTCGTCTGCGACGTCACCGGCATGGGCTTCGCCGCCGTGGCCCGGGTGACGGAGGCGAATTGGGTGACCTGCGCGGTGCGGGACGACATCCGCTTCGGCCTTCGCCCCGGCGACGAGCTGAAGGTGGAAACCACCATCTGCCATGAGATCCGCCAGCACCGCGCGCCGGTGACGATCGACGATGTCGCCGGGCACGACCTCTACGGCACCCATCACACCCCCGCGCAGTATGGGTTCCGCAGCTATATCTCCGTGCCCATCACCCTGGCCGATGGGCGCTTCTTCGGCACGCTTTGCGCCATCGACCCGCAGCCGCGCCAACTCGACACCCCGGCGACGCTCGGCATGTTCAAGCTGTTCGCGGAGATGATCGGCTTTCAGATCGACGCGCAGGAACGGGTGCTCGCCAGCCAGGCGGCGCTGGGGGAGGAGCGGGAGGCGGCGGTGCTGCGGGAACAGTTCATCGCCGTGATGGGCCATGACCTGCGCAACCCGCTCGCCTCGGTCGATGCCTGCCTGCGCATGCTGGCCCGCACGGAGCTGGCAGAAAAGCCCGCTGAACTTGTGCGGATGGCGCAGCGCAGCGTCCGCCGTATGGCCGGGTTGATCTCGGACGTCATGGACCTGGCCAGCAGCCGCCTGCGCGGCGGCCTGTCCTTCGAGCCCGGCGCCGGCGCGGCGCTGGAGGCCGGGCTGCGCCAGGTGGTGGAGGAGGTGGCGGCGAGCGCGCCGGACCGCCGGATCGAGGCGGAATTCCGGCTCGACCGGCCGGTGCGCTGCGACGTCGAACGGATGGCGCAGCTCTGCTCGAACCTGCTGACCAATGCGGCAATGCATGGTTCTGCGGCGGCGCCGATCCGACTGCGCGCGGTCTCGGGGCCGGAGGATTTCGTGCTGGAGGTGAGCAATGGCGGGGATCCGATCCCGCCGGTGGCGCTGGACCGGCTGTTCCAGCCCTATTTCCGCGCCTCGACGCGATCGGACCGGCAGGGGCTGGGTCTGGGCCTGTACATCGCAGCTGAGATCGCCCGCGCCCATGGCGCAACGCTGCGCGTCGTCTCCGAAGCCGGGGAGACGTGCTTCACGCTGACCATGCCGCTGGCGGCGGCGCCGGCCGATCAGGCCCGCCGCGAGATGGCGGGCTGATCGCGGTTCGGAACCGGCGGCGAGGCCGGGCCTGAACCGGCTTTCTCAGACCTCTTCTTCGCGGTCGGTCTCGACGACCAGGTCGTCGCCGAGCTCCTCATCCGCATCCTCCAGCTCCTCGGCGTCCTCGATCGCCTCGTCGCCGTCATCCGCCTCGACCTCGACGCCGTCCTCGACTTCGCTTTCCGCCACCACCGCGCGCTTCTTGCGGTCCTCGGGCAGCGGGGCGGCACGCTTCAGGCGCGGCTGTTCGGCCGGCTGTTCGGTGCCGCATTTCGGGCAGATCGCGGGCTGGCGGGTCAGGTCGTAGAACTTCGTGCCACAGGACACGCAGACGCGCTTCAGTCCAAGTTCGGGCTTCGCCATGGGGAAGAAGAGCCTCGTGCCAGGCCACGGCGCACGCAGGGGTCCGCGAGCCGCCGGGGCGTAAAGGGTGCGCGCGATTGCCACTTACCGCCCTGCATGTCAAACGCCGCGTCATGCAAAACCCGCCCGATATGGCTCCAAGGCCACTCCGCGCCGGTGTTCCGGCCGGTCCCTTGACCGGGCGGATCACCGTGCCGGGCGACAAGTCCATCAGCCACCGGGCGTTGATGCTGGGCGCCCTGGCCGTCGGCACGACCGAGATCTCCGGGCTGCTGGAAGGCGAGGATGTGCTGCGCACCGCCGCCGCGATGCGGGCGCTGGGCGCGGTGGTGGAGCGTAAGGGCGGCGGGCATTGGCAGGTGGCCGGTCGCGGCATCGGCGGGCTGGTGGAGCCGGCGGATGTGCTCGACATGGGCAATTCCGGCACCGCGGCGCGGCTGCTTTGCGGGCTGCTGGCCGGGCATCCGATTTTCGCGGTGCTGACCGGGGATGCCTCGCTCCGCCAGCGGCCGATGCGGCGGGTGACCGATCCGCTATCCGCCACAGGCGCCCGATTCGCGGGGCGCGCGGGCGGCCGGCTGCCGCTGGCGGTGGAAGGGGCCGCGGACCCGCTGCCGCTGGATTTACGGGTGCCGGTGCCCTCCGCCCAGGTGAAGTCCGCCTGCCTGCTCGCCGGCCTCGCCGCGCGGGGCGTGACACGGGTGACGGAGGCGGAGGCGACGCGGGATCATACGGAAAACATGCTGCGGCATTTCGGCGCCGCGCTGTCGGTCACGCCCGAGGGTGCCGGCCGGGTGATCGAGCTGACCGGCCAGCCGGAGCTGATCGCCGCCCCCGTGATGGTGCCAGGCGACCCTTCCTCCGCCGCCTTTATGGTTGTCGCGGCGCTGCTGGTGCCGGGTTCTGTGCTCACCATCACCGGCGTCGGGCTGAATCCACTCCGCGCCGGCATCTTCGGCACGCTGCGCGAGATGGGCGCCGATATCACCGAGGAGAATGCGCGGATCGAGGGCGGGGAGGCCGTGGCGGACCTCGTCATCCGCGCCTCGACCCTCACCGGCATCGACGTGCCGGCGGATCGCGCGCCATCGATGATCGACGAATATCCGGTGTTGGCCGTGGCGGCCGCCTGCGCACGTGGCACAAGCCGGATGCGGGGATTGAAGGAATTGCGGGTGAAGGAAAGCGACCGCCTGGCCGCCACCGCCGCGCTGCTGGCGGCCAATGGCATTGGCTGCGACATTGAGGGGGATGACCTGATCGTGCAGGGCCAGGGCGGTCCGCCGCCGGGGGGCGGGCTGGTGGAGACGCATATGGACCATCGCATCGCCATGTCGGCCCTGGTGCTGGGGCTGGCCACGCGCCAGCCGGTGCGGGTCGATGATGGCGCCTTCATCGACACCTCCTTCCCTGGCTTCGCCGCTCTGCTCAACGGCCTCGTGGCCGGTGCCAGCCCGATCGGCCCGGCATGAGCGCGCTGGTCATCGCGGTGGATGGGCCGGCGGCGGCGGGCAAGGGCACGCTGGCGCGGCGCCTCGCCGCCACCCTCGGCCTGCCCTATCTCGACACGGGCCTGCTGTACCGCGCCGTTGGCCGCCGGCTGCTGGATCGCGGCGCCGATCCGCGGGATGCGGCGGCGGCGACCGCGGAGGCGCGGGCGCTGACCCCAGCCGACCTGGCCCGCAACGACCTGCGCGGCCCGGCCGCCGACATGGCCGCCAGCGCGGTCGCCGCCATTCCGGAGGTGCGTGCCGCGCTGCTCGACTGGCAGCGCGATTTCGGCCGCCGCCATGGCGCGGTGATGGATGGCCGCGACATCGGCACCGTGGTGTTCCCGGAAGCCCAGGCCAAGCTGTTCGTCAGCGCGGCGCCTGAGGAACGCGCCCGCCGCCGCTGGCTGGAGCTGCGCGGCCGGGGCGTGGCGGCCGATCTGGCCCAGGTGGAGGCGGAGATGCGCGCCCGCGATGCGCAGGACAGCGCGCGCAGCGTGGCGCCGCTGAAGCCCGCCGCCGATGCCGTGCTGATCGACACCACCAGCCTGGATGCCGATGCCGCCTTCGAAACGGCGCTGGCGCTGGTGCGCGCCCGGATTCCCCTTGACTCCACAACCCGGACGGGCCTACCCGCTCCCCCGTGATCCGCACGCCCGTCAGGGCGGCGGTGCCCTGGCCCGGGGGAATGGTGGCGGCTGTGGGACCTTGGTCCCGCCGCAGGCACCGCTCCGGCCGGGGCCGGATTGGATGCTCCGTCAATGCAATCCGCAAGCCTAGGGTCGGCTGCGACCGGAACCGCTCCCGAGGGACGGCCGGCGCCGCATTCCGATCACGTCGTGTTCGTGGTTCGCCACGAAGGCGCATGCCCCAGTGCCCCGCGAGCGGGGCATTTGACCGGGAAACAACCGTTACATGGCAACCGCCACCGCCTTCGCTGATCCTGGCGAAGATTTTGCTGCCCTTCTCGATGCGACGCTGGGTGAGAACACCTCCTTCCACGGCTCCGTCATCTCCGGGAAGGTTATCCGCATCGATGACGACTTCGCCGTCGTTGATGTCGGTCTGAAGTCCGAGGGCCGCGTCCCTCTCAAGGAATTCGCCCCGCAGGGCCAGAAGCCGGAAATCCAGGTCGGCGACGTCATCGAGCTGTTCGTTGAACGCTACGAAGACCGCGACGGCGCCATCATTCTTTCCCGCGAGAAGGCTCGCCGGGAAGAGGCCTGGACCAACCTGGAGAAGTCGTTCACCGCGCAGCAGCGCGTCAACGGCGTGATCTTCGGCCGGGTCAAGGGCGGCTTCACCGTCGACCTCGGCGGCGCCGTGGCCTTCCTGCCGGGCAGCCAGGTGGATATCCGCCCGGTGCGCGACGTGACGCCGCTGATGGGCAGCCCGCAGCCCTTCCAGATCCTCAAGATGGACCGCGCCCGCGGCAACATCGTCGTCAGCCGCCGTGCGGTGCTGGAAGAGACGCGCGCCGAGCAGCGCAGCGAGCTCATCCAGGGCCTCAAGGAAGGCATGGTTCTCGACGGCGTGGTCAAGAACATCACCGACTATGGTGCGTTCGTGGACCTCGGCGGCGTGGACGGCCTGCTGCATGTCACCGACATCGCCTGGCGCCGCATCAACCACCCGAGCGAGGCCCTGACCATCGGCCAGGCCGTGAAGGTGCAGGTCATCCGCTTCAACCCGGAAACCCAGCGCATCAGCCTCGGCATGAAGCAGCTGATGTCCGACCCCTGGGAAGGTGTCGCCATCAAGTACCCGGTGGGTGGCAAGTTCAGCGGCCGCGTCACGAACATCACCGACTACGGCGCCTTCGTGGAGCTGGAGCCGGGCGTCGAGGGCCTCGTGCACGTGTCCGAGATGTCCTGGACGAAGAAGAACGTCCATCCGGGCAAGATCGTCGCCACTTCGCAGGAAGTCGACGTGCTGATCCTGGACGTGGACGGTCCGAAGCGCCGGATTTCGCTGGGCCTCAAGCAGGCGCAGGGCAATCCGTGGGAGCTGTTCGCGGAAGCGAATCCCCCGGGCACCGTCATCGAGGGCGAGATCCGCAACATCACCGAATTCGGGCTGTTCGTTGGCCTGGGTCCGGATCTGGATGGCATGGTCCATATGTCCGACCTGTCCTGGGATCTCCCGGGCGAGCAGGCGATGGCCAACTTCGAGAAGGGCTCGACCGTCAAAGCCAAGGTGCTCGACGTCGATGTGGAGAAGGAGCGCATCTCCCTCGGCATCAAGCAGCTTGAGGCCGACCCGGCCGCCGAAGTGCTGGATCGGATCAAGAAGGGCGATGTCGTCACCTGCACCGTGACGAAGATCGAGCCGAACGGCATCGAGGTGAAGGTCGACGAGGTCCTGATCGGCTTCATCCGCCGCGCCGAGCTGGCCCGTGACCGTGGCGACCAGCGCCCCGACCGCTTCGCCGTGGGCGAGAAGGTCGATGCGAAGATCACCGCCGTTGACCGCGCCGGCCGCCGCCTGGCCCTGACCATCAAGGGCAAGGAAGTCGAGGAGGAGCGCGAGGCGGTCCGTGAATACGGCACCACTGACAGCGGCGCTTCGCTCGGCGACATCCTGGGTGCGGCGATCCGCCGCCGGGCCCAGACCGGCGAGGAGTAATCCCCCGAAGCCCTCTCCCCCGACGGGGGGAGAGGGTTTGGGTGCTGCCCCATTTCCAAAAGAAAAGCCGCCAGGGTGGGTTCACCCTGGCGGCTTTTTGCTGTCCGGCGGCGGCGCGCCAGGCGCTATCCGCGCTCGGTGACGCCGCTCGCAAAACCGTCGACCAACTCTCGGATCCGGGCCGGGTCCGACTGTTCCATCACCCGCCGGGCGAAGCGGGCGCAATCGCCGATGTCCAGGCTGCGCACCGCCTGCTTCACGCGGGGAATGGCGCTGGCATTCATCGACAGGCAGCGTAGGCCGAGACCCAGCAGCAGCGGCACCAGCCGCGGATTGCCGCCCATCTCGCCGCAGACCGAAACCGGCATGCGCAGCCGCAGCGCCGCTTCCGTCGCGAACTGCATCAGCCGCAGCACGGCGGGGTGCAGCGGATCGTACAAATGGCTGACCTCCGCATCCGCGCGGTCCACGGCCAGCGTGTACATCGCCAGGTCATTGGTACCGATGGCGAAGAAATCTGCCTCCAGCGCGATGGCATCGGCCGCCAGGGCGGCACCCGGCGTCTCGATCATCGCGCCCAGCTCGGGCAGCTTGTCCGGCAGCCGTTCGCCGCGCCGGCGCAGGCGGCGGGCGACACGCTCATAGATCTCGCGCGCCTGTTTCACCTCCGCCGGGATGGTGATCATCGGCAGCAGCACGCGCACCACGCCATCGGGCGCCGCGCCGGCCACCCGCAGGATGGCGGCGAATTGCGCCTCCAGCAGTTCCGGCCGCTTCAGCAGCATGCGCGTGCCGCGCAGGCCGAGCGCCGGGTTGGGGCTGGAATGCAGCGGGCCGATCCCCTCGGCCAGGGCCTGCATGTCCTTCTCCCCGCCCCAGTCCAGCACGCGGATGGTCACCGGGTCGCCGCCCATCGCCTCGACGATCGGGGCATAGGCGGCCATCTGGGCCTCCTCGTCTGGCAGGTCCTCGCGGTTCATGAACAGGAATTCGGTGCGCAGCAGGCCGATGCCCTGGGCGCCGGCTTGGGCGATCAGCGGCAGCTCCGCCGGGATCTCCATATTGGCGAGCAGCTCCACCGCCTCGCCATCCGTCGTCACCGCCGGCAGGCGCCGCAGTTTCGCCAGTCGCGTGCGTTCGCGGGCGTAGCCGGCGACCTGGTCCTTGGCCCAGACCAAAGTGGCGGCGGTGGGATGCAGGGAAATGGTCCCCGCCGCCCCATCCAGCACCATCTGGTCGCCACGCCGTGCGGCTTCCGTCAGCCCATGGGCGCCGAGCACGGCCGGAATCCCCAGCGCGCGCAGCATGATGGCGGTATGGCCATCGGCGCCGCCTTCCTCCGTCGCCACACCGGCGATGCGGGCGGGGTCGAGCAGCGCGGCATCGGCCGGCGTCACCTCATCCGCCACCAGGATGGCGCCTTCCGGCACGTCCTTGAAGCTGCGGAAGGGGTTGGAGGTCAGGTTGCGGGTCAGGCGGCGGGCAATCTCCCGCACCTCGCCGGCGCGGCGGCGCAGCCCGGCCTTGTCGTCATCCTTGGCGGAGAGGATCACCTCCGCGATCGCCTCCGCCTCGTCGCCCACGGCGGTCTCGGCGGCCAGCAGCCCGGTCTCGATGCGCTTGCGCGCGCCGCGCAGCAGCCGGCTTTCGCCCAGCATCATCGCATAGGCATCGAGCAGCGGTTCCAGCTCCTCCTGCGCCTCCTCCGGCAGGACGCCCAGGCGCATCTTCAGCTTGGCGACCTGCTTGCGGGAGGCGGTGACGGCGGCGGCCAGGCGCTGCTTTTCCGCCTCCACCGCCGTCTCGGCGATGTTGCGCCGCGGCGCTTCCGCCGGGGGTTCAGTGGTGTCGAAGACCGTGCCGATGGCAATGCCCTGGGCGACGGGGATGCCGCGGATGACGATTTCCTTCGTCCGGCGCGGTGCGCGACGGGGGGATTCGGTTCCGGGCTTATCTGGCTTCATGCGGCGCCCTGGGCGTTACAGCGTGATCGCTTCGCGACGAGGCCGGGGCCATGATCTTTTGCGATCAGTTCCACAGCCTTATGGAGCGCCGCGCGATTCGACATCAAGCGATACCGCGCTAATCCTCATGAAAGCCGGCTTCCATCAGCTCCACGATGGCATCCAGCGCTTCCTTGGCGTCCCAGCCCTCGGCCTCCACCAGCACTTCGCTGCCCTGGCCGGCACCCAGCATCATCAGCCCCATGATGGAGCAGGCGGGCACGGTCTGGCCGTGGCGGGTGACGTTGACGCAGGCGGAGAAGCGTTCGGCGACGGTGACCAGCTTGGCGGCGGCACGGGCATGCAGGCCGCGGCTGTTGATGATCTTCACCGTGTGCCGTAGGGAAATACCGCCGGAGGGATCGCAACCACAGGCGCCCAGCCCGTCCCCCGGCCCACCCGCCAGCGGGTCCGCCGGCATCGGCCTGGCCTTGGATTCCCCGGCTTCGTCGGGCCATTCATTCATGTGGCATTCCCCTGGCCTGGCCCCTTGGCCGGGCCTGCCTCGGGCGGCGGGCTGCCGTTCAGGGGCCTCGGCCCCTCCGGCATCTCCGCCGCGCTGGCGATGTATTTTCGGCCCGCAGCCGTGGCATGGGCCACCGCCTCGGACAAGGGCTCGCTGCCCCGAATCTTCGCGAGCTTGACCAGCAGCGGCAGGTTCACCCCGGCGATCACCTCGACCGAGCGATGGTCGCAGAGCTGGAAAGCGAGGTTGGAGGGCGTGCCGCCCAGGATGTCGGTCAGCACCACCACGCCATCGCCCTGGTCGACGCGCGCGATGCAGTGGCGGATATCCTCCCGCCGCGCCTCGAGCTTGTCCTCGGGATAGATGCAGACCGTGGCGACCGCGCCCTGCGGCCCGACCACATGCTCCATGGCGAGGCGAAGCTCCTCGGCCAGACGACCGTGGGTGACGAGGACAAGACCGATCATGATGTGTGCGCCAGGGCCTCCTGCCCCGCAACCGATGCTCCCCCGGTTGTCGCGGGGGAGGTGGCCAGTTCACGGTGGATCAGATCCACACGCCAGCCAAGAGAAGCGAGATGGGATGCCAGACGCTCCGCCACAAGGACGGAGCGATGACGACCCCCGGTGCAGCCGATGGCCACGGTGAGGTACTTCTTCCCTTCCGCGGCGTAACGGGGCAACAGCAGCTCCATCATCCCGGTCATGCGATCCCAGAATGGGGTGAAGGCGGTATCGGCCTCGACAAAGTCGGCCACCGCGGCATCGCGGCCCGTCAGTGGCCGCAGTTCCGCGTCGTAATGGGGGTTGCGGAGAAACCGCACGTCCCACACGAGGTCAGCTTCGCGCGGTAATCCTTTCGGAAATCCGAAGGAGACGATGCCAATCGCGAGTCCCAGCGCACGATCAGGGCGGAAGCGCCGCTCGATCAGCCGGCGCAGCTCCGGCAAGGGCAGGTCGGAGGTGTCCACCACCCAGTCCGCGGCCTCCCGCAACGGGGCCAGCAGCGCGGCCTCCCGCGCCACGCCTTCCGTCACCCGGCTGCCTAGCGGGCCGCCGGGGGCCAGCGGGTGGCGGCGGCGGGTTTCGGAAAAGCGGCGCAGCAGCACCGGCTCCTCCGCCGTGGCGAAGATCAGGCTGGCGGCGAGGCCGGGCATGGCCCGCAGGGCCGCCAGCTCCGCCAGCAGCGCGGCGGCGTCGAAGCCGCGGGAACGGGCATCCACGCCGATCGCCAGCGGCGCATCGCCATCCCCCACCAGCTCCCGCAGGATGGTGACCGGGGGATTGTCCACCGTCTCGAAGCCCAGATCCTCCAGCGTGCGCAGGATGCTGGCCTTGCCGGCGCCCGACAGGCCGGTGACCAGCAGCACGGGGCGGTGCGGGGCGGTCATGCCGGGCTGGGGGCCAGGGCGCCGGCGGCCATGCGAAGCCGGCCGCGCGCCACCGCCAGCGCATGGATGACGCGGTCGGGCGCCGAGGGCTCCAGCCCATGCAGCGCCACCTTCGGCAGGGCATGGCCGAGCATTTCGTGGTGGTCCGGCTCGGGAAGCCGCGGCAGCGCAGCATTGGGCGGCAAAAGCTGCACCACCAGGCGCAGCGGCACGTCGCTGGCCACCGGCAGGTCCTGCATCAGCCCCAGGCCCCGGATTTCGAGCATGCCGCGCAGCGGCGCCGGGGCGCTGGCCCGCAGCGTGCCCTGCGCCGTCGCCAGCGCCACCTGGTCGTCCGCCACCAGCGTGAAGCCGCGGCCGAGCAGGCGCAGGACGAGGTCGGACTTGCCGGAGCCGGAGGGACCCAGGATCAAAACGCCTTCCCAATCCGGGCCCCAATCCAGGGCCACACAGGACCCATGCAGCGACATGACAGCCGGTTAATCCCCTCGAGGCCGGCGGACCATGGCAGAAAGGTGGCGAAGGTAAAAGGGGACTCGGCCATGCTGTCGCCGGGTCTGCAATGAAGAAGGTTACGGCGACGCAGGCCTGGCCACCGGTGGACAGCCTCGGCCCCGGCTGCCAGCCTGCCGCGCCATGTCCCCTACCCTGCCCCACCAAGCTGCCATCACCGCCGCCGCCGCGCGGATCGCCCCCTATATCCGCCGCACCCCGGTGCTGCGGATGGCCGGCGGCGATCTGGGCCTGGAGACCCCGCTGATCCTGAAGCTGGAACTGCTGCAGGCCAGCGGGTCCTTCAAGCCGCGCGGCGCCTTCAACCGCATGCTCTCCGTCCCCGTGCCGCCGGCCGGGGTGGTCACCGCCTCCGGCGGCAATCACGGCGCGGCGGTGGCCTATGCCGCCCGGGCGCTGGGACATCGGGCGGAGGTGTTCTGCCCCGTGCCGACGCCGGCCGCCAAGACCGCGCGGATCGAGGCCTATGGCGCCACCCTGCACCGCATCGGCGCCGCCTATGACGAGGCGCGCATCGCCAGCGAGGCCCATGCCGCCGCCACCGGCGCGCTGCTGGTCCATGCCTATGACCAGCCGGAGATCCTGGCCGGCCAGGGCACGGTCGGGCTGGAACTGGCGGAAGACGCGCCGGAGGCCACGCATGTGCTGGTCGCGACCGGCGGCGGCGGGCTGATTGGCGGCATCGCCGGCTGGTATGCCGGGACTGGCGTGCAGGTCATCAGCATCGAGCCCGAAAGCTGCCCCACCTTGCACACGGCGCTGCGGGAGGGCCGGCCGGTGCCCGCGCCGGTGGGCGGGCTGGCGGCGGACAGCCTGGGCGCCCGACAGGTCGGCGCGCTGTCCTTCGCGGTGGCGCGGGACCATGTGGCCCAGGCCCTTCTGGTGCCCGATGCGGCGATCGCGGAGGCCCAGCGGCGCCTGTTCGATGCGCTGCGCCTGGTGGCGGAGCCGGGTGGCGCGACGGCGCTGGCCGCCCTGACCTGCGGTGTTTTCACGCCACCGCCGGGCGCGCGGGTGGCGGTGGTGCTCTGCGGCTCCAACACCGATCCGGCGAAGCTGTCGGGCTGACAGCCGCGCCTTACCGCGAATTCAGCATCGCCCCACCCTGGCGACATCCGCGGCGGCGCAGTCTCGCCGCGTCGAAGGCGATTCCCCCCGGCCGCCAGCGAAACCCCACGCCCCCTGGCCACAGCCTAAGAATCAGGACCTTCATCCATGCGTACCATGTTCCGCCTTCTGCTTGGCGCCCTGCTGCTCGGCGCCCCTCTGTTGCTGGCTGAGCCCGCCGCCGCGCAGTTCACGGCGCCGACGCCGCAGGCCACCACCGGGGAACCCCCGGCCGCCACCACCCCGCGCCGCACCCGCCGGGCCCAGTCTGCCACTCCCCGCCGGACGCGCAGCGCGGAAGCCCGCCAGGCCCGCCGCGCCCGCGCCGCCGAGGCTCGCCGCCAGCGCAGCGCGGAGGCCCGTCAGGCGCGCGCCGCGCGTCAGCAAGGCCAGCCGCGCCGCAGCCGTGCGCCGGTGACGCCCAGCCAGGGCTGATCCAGGCCAGAGATCGGTGGCGGCCGATATCCCGGACGCCGTCACCGATATCCGGGCCGGAGGGGCCGATCCCCTCGGGCCCGGCTACCTTGGGCCGGCTGCGATACCGCGGCCGGCCCTTTCTTTTTGCGCGGGCGGCCTATGGCCGGGCTGACTGTGCTTCCAGCAGCGCCAGCAGCCCTTCCAGGATCTGCGCCGGGGCGGGCGGGCAGCCGGGGATCAGCAGGTCGACCGGCAGCACCTGGCCGACGCCGCCCTCCACCGCATAGCTGCCCTTGAAGACGCCGCCATCCACCGCGCAGTCCCCCACCGCCACCACCCAGCAGGGCTCCGCCGCGCTGGCCCGCGTGCGCTCCAGCGCCTCCCGCATATTGCGGGTGACAGGGCCGGTCACCAGCAGCACATCGGCATGGCGGGGGGATGCGACGAAGCGCAGGCCGAGCAGTTCGAGGTCGTAGATCACGCCGGACATGGCGTTGATCTCCAGCTCGCAGCCATTGCAGGACCCGGCATTGACCTGCCGGATCGCCAGGCTGCGGCCGAGCCGGGCGCGGCCCGTCGCCTCCAGCTTCGCGGCCAGCGCGGCCACCACCTCCGCCGGCGGCGAGGGCACTGGCTCGGTCAGGGGGCGGGAGACCAGGCCGCGGGCGAGCTTTGGCCAGAGCATCTTGGATGGCCCCCTCATGCGATCCGCGCCAGGCGGAACAGGTCGTTGCCCTCCGGATCGCGCAGCACCAGTTCGGTGCCGCTGGCGACCCGCTGGGCCAGCCAGCCGATTTCGTCCAGCGCATGGGCGCGATCGTCATAGGCCCAGTGTTCCAGCACACCACGTGTCGGGCCGGGCCGGATCAGCGTGATGGTGAACAACCCGCTGGCGCCGGCGGCCTCCCCCGACTTCGTCGGATAGCGGCCGCTCATTTTTGGGTGCCCTGGGGCGCGGGGCGCATCACAGGTCCACCCCGCTGTAGGAACAGTTGAAGCTTTTGTTGCACAGCGGAAAATCGGCGATGATGTTGTCCTCGACCACCGCCTCCAGCAGCGGCCATTGCAGCCAGGACGGGTCGCGCGGGAAGACGGCGCGGATCAGCCCGCCATCGTCCAGCGCCATCCAGGTGGCGATCTCCCCACGAAAACTCTCGACCAGCGCAAACCCTTCCCCGCCCCGCTGCGGCAGCGGGGCATGGATCTCGCCCGCCGGCAGGCCCGCCAGCAGGCGGCGGATCAGGCGGATGCTGTCCGTCAGCTCTTCGATCCGCACCCGCATCCGCGCCGCCACATCGCCGTCCTGCCGCAGCACCGATGCGGGCGGTGCGCCGGCATAGGGGGCGGAGGGAAAAGCCAGCCGCGCGTCAAAAGCCCGGCCGGAGGCGCGGCCGATGACGCCGCCGGCGGCAAACGCCCGCGCCAGCTCCGGCGTCAGCACCCCGGTGCCGACCAGGCGGTCCTGCAGGCTGGCGTGATCCTCATAGATCGCGTGCAGCCAAGGCATCTCCGCCTCTACCTGGGCCAGCGCGGCGAGCAGCGCATCCGCCCCTTCCTGCGCCAGATCCATGGCGACCCCGCCGGGGATCACCCGGTCCATCATCAGCCGGTGGCCGAAGGCGGCCAGCTGGGCACGCAGCATCGCCTCCCGCAACATGCCGCAGCGGGCATGCGGGAAGGCGAAGCTGGCGTCGTTGCAGATGAAACCCCAGTCGCTGAGGTGATTCGCGATCCGCTCCGATTCGAGCATCACCGCGCGCAGCCAGGCGGCCCGCGGCGGGGCGGTGGTCTCGCAGGCGGCCTCGGCGGCCTCCGCGAAGCCCAGGGAATGGGCGACGGTGCTGTCGCCGGACAGGCGGGCGGCGAAGCGCGCGGCGGTGCGCGGGGACTTGCCGAGCATCAGACCGAGCGTGCCCTTATGGGCATAGCCCAGCCGCTGCTCCAGCCGCACCACCATCTCCCCCTGCACGGTGAAGCGGAAATGGCCGGGCTCGATGATGCCGGCATGCACCGGGCCGACGGGAATCTGGTGCCAGCCTTCACCCTCGATCGGCAGGAAGGTCGGCTGTTCCGGCGGCGCGCCGTGGCGGGCCGGGCGGGCGGAAAGCGGGGCGGTCAGCGGCCAGCGGCCATGATCCAGCCAGGGGCGCAGATCGACGCCGCCCTCCGCCACCAGGCCCCAGAGGTCGTGGATCATCCGCTCGAACCGCACCGCGCCGGGTCGGGCGGGGGACAGCGCGGGGTAGAGGCCGCCCTCCGCCGGAGTGCTGGCCAGCAGCAGGGCGCCCGATTCTTCGTCCAGGAATGCGGCATGGACCATCGCCGGCTCCGCCCACAGGGACAGCAAGGCGAGCGTCGGCTCCTCGATCAGCCCCGCCGAAAGCAAGGCGAAATCGGTGGGCGACAGAAGATGGCGGGGCACCGGCCGGCAGGGCTGCGGCGTGCCGCGGCGGATGATGGTGGAAGCCTTCATCCGAGCAGCCTCGCCGCATCCATCAGCAACGCCTCCAGCCCCGCCGGCAGGGCGAAGCCGAGCGCGGCGGCCAGTGCCAGCAGCGTCCACATCGGAACGCTGGCCCAGGCCAACCCGCCGGGCAGGCCGAAGGCCCCCGGCACGGGTGAGTCCGGACTCGGCGGGCCGAGGCACATCCGCTGCAAGGCCCGCACCAGCGCCGTGCCGGCCAGCAGCAGCCCAAGGCCGAGCGGCAGCAGCAGCCAGGGCTGCCCCGCCGCGGCCGCCGCCACCAGCCGGAATTCGGAGACGAACAGCGCGAAGGGCGGCATGCCCGCCAGCCCGGCAATGCCCAGCGCCAGTCCCCAGCCCAGCACCGGGTGGCTCGCCGCCAGGCCCTTGATGGCCTCGATCTTCTGGCTGCCCTTGAGCTGCGCGGCGGCGCCGACACCAAAGAACACCGCGCTCTTCACCAGGGAATGGCCCATCAGATGCAGCATCCCGGCCAGGGGCGCGCCGAGCCCGAAGGCCATGGTGGCGAGGCCCATATGCTCGATGCTGCTCCAGGCGAAGAAGCGCCGCGCATCCCGCCGCCGCCACAAGGCGAGCGAGGCCAGCAGCAGGGAGGCCAGCCCGAACCCCACCAGCAGCGGCCCGGGCGCCAGCACGCCCGGATTGAGATCGACAATCGCCTTGGCCCGCAGGATGGCGAGCAGGGAGGCATTCAACAGCAGGCCGGACAGCACCGCGCTGATCGGCAGCGGCCCCTCGGCTTCCGCGTCCGGCAGCCAGGTGTGCAGCGGCACCAGCCCGGCCTTGGTGCCGTAACCCACCATGATGAAGATGAAGGCGAGCGAGAGAATCCCCGCATCGCAATGCGCCGCCACCGCCCGCAGCGCCGCCCAGGACAGGCCGGGATCGCCATGGCCCACCAGCGGCTGGGCCGCCAGATACAGCAGGATGGTGCCGAACAGCGCCAGCGCGATGCCGACGCCGCAGAGCAGGAAGAACTTCCACGCCGCCTCGATGGCCGCCGGCGTGCCATGCACCGCGACCATCAGGACGGAAGCGAGGGTGGCGATTTCGATCGCCACCCACATCACGCCCAGATTGTCCGACAGCAGCGCCAGGAACTGCGCGCCCATGAAGACCTGGAAGGCGGCGTGATAGGCGCGGGCGCGCAGCGGGTCGAAGCGCTCGCCCTCCACCGTGGCCGCGGAAAAGGCGGCGGTGGCCAAGCCGATGATGCCGGCCAGGGCGATCAGCGGCAGGTTCACCGAATCCGTGCGGGTCCAGCCCTGCACCCCCTGCGGCAGCGCCAGCAGCCAGAACGCCAGGCCGCAGCTGGCGGCCGAAACCCCCAGATTGACCCAGGCCGGCAGCCGCCCGCGCGGGCGCAGCAGCAACAGCAGAAGCGCCCCGGCCCAAGGGAAGAACACGACGATCCAGGCCAGCGGGAAGCCGGGGACGGTCATGGCGGCTCCCCCTCCCCGCGCTGGCGGCTGAGCGATTCGGTGTCCAGCGTCGCCATGCGGTCGCGCAGCAGGAAGACGACGATGCCGGCGACCAGGGCCAGCATCAGCACCAGGGCGGCGGTCGAAAGCTCCACCACCAGCGGCATGCCCTGCACGCCGACGGCGGCCAGGATCAGCCCGTTCTCCAGGCTCAGCAGGCCGATCACCTGGCTGACGGCATTGCGCCGGGCGATCATCATCAGCATGCCCAGCATCACCACGGACAGTGCCAAGGCGAGGTTTTCGCGCGTCAGCGCCTGCGCCTGGCCGGCGGTGGCGGGCAACACCACCATCACCGCGAGCCCGACCAGCGCGGCGGCGGCGAGCAGGGAGGGGCCGACGCCCAGCGCCGTCTCCATGGTCCGATGCAGGCCGAGCCGGCGGAGCAGCAGGCGCAAAGCGAGCGGAATCAGCACCGCCTTGGCAGCGAAGGCCAGCAGCGCCGTGACATAAAGCTCCCCATTGTGCTGGCTGTAGCCCTGCCAGGCCGCGGCCGCCGCCAGCAGCGCGCCCTGCACGGCAAAAGCGTTGATCACCGCATCCAGCCGCCGCTGGTACAGCAGCACAAAGGACAACAGCAGCACGCCCCCGCCGAGGAGGTGGGCGACGTCATAGCCGGTGCTGCCGAAGCTCACGCCAGCCTCGTCGACAAAAACAGCAGCAACGCCCCCAACAACCCCAGCAGCAGCGCCGTCCCCAAAAACTCCGGCACCCGGAACACCCGCATCTTGGCGATGGCGCTTTCGAAGACGGCCAGTGCCACGCACAGCACCCCCATTTTCGCCACCCACGCGCCGATACCCACCACCCAGCCCAGCGGCGCGAAGCCCACAGGCGCGGTGCCGAAGGGGAAGAAGATCGCGGCCAGCAGGGCCAGCCACAGGGTCAGCCGCAGCGCGGAAGCCGCCTGCCACAGCGCCAGATGCCGGCCGGAGGCCTCCAGCAGCATCGCCTCATGCACCATGGTGAGTTCCAGATGGGTGGCGGGGTTGTCCACCGGGATGCGGGCGTTTTCCGCCACCGCCACTGCCAGCATCGCGACCAAAGCCAGGCCGAGCGACACGCGCAGGCCCAGGCTGCCATCCTGGAACAGCGTGCCGATCGCCTCCAGCCCCGTATTGCCGGCCAGCATGGCCAGCACCAACACCACCAGCAGCAGCGCTGGCTCCGCCAGGGCCGCGAAGGACATTTCGCGGGCGGCGCCGAGGCCGCCAAAGGCGGTGCCGGCATCCATTCCCGCCAGCGCCAGCGCCATCCGCCCCGCCGCCAGCAGCCCGGCGATCAACACCAAATCCGCCAGCGGCGCCAAGGCCATGCCGCGCGCGAAACTCGGCACCAGGGCAAGCGCGCCCAAGGCGAGCGTGACCCCGGCATAGGGCGCGGCGCGGCTGATCCAGCTCGCATTCTCCGCCAGCACCGGCCGCTTGCGCAGCAGCTTCCGAAAATCCCGCAACGGCTGCAGGGGGGAGGCGCCGATGCGGCCCTGCATCCGCGCCTTCAGCCAGCGGATGCAACCCTCCACCAGCGCGGCGGCCAGCAGCACCAGCACCAGATGCAGCGCCTGGGTCAGCAGGGCGGCGAGGCTGTCCATTCAGCGCGCCTCCAGCCAGGCGGTCAGCGCCAGCAGCGCGACCAGGGTGGAGAAGGGCAGGATCAGGCAGGCGGTCAGCGACAGGTCACGCAGCCTGTCCGCCCAACCGGCCAGCGCATCCCGGAGTCGCGCCGCGGGCGCCAGCAACAGCGTCTCGGTGGGGTCCATCTGGCCGGATTTGACCTGCGCCGGGCCGGGGTCGCCCGGGCGGGGCATCACCACGGATTCATGCGCGGCCAGCAGCGACCCGCCCAGCATGCGCCGCAGCGGCTGGCCGAAGCCGGTGGCGGAGGGCTGGGTCATCGGGTCGCCGAAGGGCAGGTGCGGCGGCGACGCCATGAAGCCGCCATCCCAGGCCGGGCTGCGCGCCACGCCGCCCGGGCTGCGCTGGCGCAGCAGCCACCAGATCACGCCGCCCAGCGCCGCCAGCACCAGCGCCACGCCGATCGGCCAGTAGCGCGCGCCGCCATCGCCGACGCGCAGCACGGTCAGGCTGCCGCGCTCCGCCATGCCCTGGGTCGCCAGGATCTGCACCGCCCCCGCCGCCAGATCCAGCAGCGGCCCGGGCATCAGCCCGAACAGCACCGTCAGCCCCGCCGGCAGCAGCAGGGCGAGCCGCGCCGCCAGCCGCCCATCCTGTGCCCCGGCCGCACGCGGTGTGCGCGGCCGGCCGAGGAAGATCAGGCCATACATCCGCAGCATCGCCGCCGCCGCCAGCGCAGCCGCCAGCGCCACCGCCGCCACCGCCACCACGCCCATCACCTGGAAGGCGAGGTCGCCCACCCGCCAGGCGGCCAGCAGCGCCTGCAACAGCAGCCATTCGCTGGCGAAGCCGGAGAGTGGGGGCAGGCTGGCCGCCGCCGCGGCGCCCACCAGCACCGCCGCCGCCGTCACCGGCATCACGTGGATCAGCCCGCCCAGCCGGTCCAGATGGCGGGAGGCGGCGGCGTGCTGCACCTCCCCCAGGCCCAGGAACAGCAGCGACTTGAACAGCGCATGGTTCAGCGCATGCAGCAGCGCCGCCCCCGCCGCCAGCCCGGCCAGCACGCCGAGATCGGCAGCGCGGAAACAGGCGGCCAGCCCCAGGCCCACCGCGATCAGCCCGACATTTTCGATAGTGGAGCAGGCCAGCAGCGTCTTGCCATCGGTCTCCAGATTGGCGCGCAGCGCGCCGAACACGGCCGAGGCCGCGCCCAGCACCAGCAGCGGCACGCCCCACCACAGCGGCTGCGTCGGCCCGGACAGGTCCAGCAGCACCCGCGCCAGGACATACAGCGCCACCTTGCTCATCGCGCCCGACATCAGCGCGGCGACATGGCTGGGTGCGGCAGCATAGGGCGGCAGCCAGACCATCATCGGCAGCAGCCCGGCCTTGGACCCCGCCCCGGCCAGCACCAGCCCCAGCACCGCCGCGGCCACGCAGCCTTCCGGCGGCGCGGCGCGGATGGCGGCAAAGGAAACGTCCCCCGCCGCCCCGCCCAGCAGCCCCATGGCCGGGATCAGGCAGGCGCCGGCGAACAGGGCGAAGGCGAGGTACAGCCGGGCGGCGCGGCGATGCGCCGCATCCTCATGCTCCGCCGCGATCAGGATCCAGGAGGCGACGGACATCGCCTCGAACCCCAGAACCAGGGTGAAGCCATCCGCCGCGATCAGCGTCAGCGCCATGCCGGCCAGGAACAGCGGATAGGCGGCCAGCAGCCGCGGCGGCGCGTGGCGCGCATGGGCCAGGGCGAACAGCGAGGCGCAGGCCCCGGCGAGACCCAGGATCAGCAGGAACCAGGCCGAGAGCGCATCCACCGCCACCTGCGCCGCCACGCCCGGAATCGCCAGCGGCAGCGCCTGCGCGGGCAAGGCCCCGCCAGCCAGCACTGCCAAGCCCAGTCCCGCGAACAGCGCGGAGGCGACCAGCGCCCCCCCATGCACCACCATCCATCCCCAGCGCGCGCGGGAGAGTGGCACGGCGCAAAGTCCCAGCAGGCCAAGGCCCGCCAGGTTGAGAAGGAGCGCCGTCAGCACGGCAGGCTTTGGGAACGGGTCACCGACTCGCAGGATAGCACCCCCACCCCGCCACAGAAGGGGGCGGCCAGTCCATGCGGCATCACGTCACCATCCCGGGGGCGATTTTCGGGGCCGTCGCGCAGCCGCCGGCCCGCTCCACTGCTTTCCAAGCCTGTCCGCTGGCGCTACAGCAGCCCGCCCGGCTCGGCGGGGCGCCGGGAATGCCGCGCGCGCCGCGCCGGCCCGCCAACCCACGGGCATGCCGCCCGCCTGTCTTCAGCCTCGGGGGTACGTCTCCTTTGGGACCGTTGCTCGCCTTCAGCCGCGGGGTCGATGCCCTGACCACGGCTTTTGGACGGATCGCCGACTGGCTGGTGCTGATCGCCTGCACCGTCAGCGCCGCCAATGCCTTCGCCCGCTACGGCTTCTCCTCCGGCTCCAATGCCTGGCTGGAGGTGCAGTGGTACTGCTTCGCCGGCATGGTCATGCTGGGCGCCAGCCATACCCTGTTCCGCAACGAGCATGTGCGCGTCGACCTGGTCTATGGATCGCTGCGCATGCGCGCGCGGATCTGGGTGGATGTGCTGGGCATCACCTTCTTCCTGCTGCCCGCCATGGCGCTGCTGGCCTGGATGACCTGGCCCTTCTTCGTCGAATCCTGGGTGCGGGCGGAGGTTTCGTCCTCCCCCGGCGGCTTGATCCGCTGGCCGGCCAAGCTGCTGATGCCGCTGGGATTTTTCCTGATGTCGCTGCAAGGGCTTTCCGAATTGGTCAAGCGCGTCGCCGTGTTGCGCGGCATCGAACTGGCCAAGGGGCAGTTGCACGCTGTCTATGCGAGGCCTGATCAGTGATGGGCATGCTGCATGAGGACATCATGCCGCCGCTGATGTTCGGCGGGCTGGTGGTGTTCCTGCTGATCGGCTTCCCGGCGGCCTTTTCGCTGGCGGCGGTGGGGCTGTTCTTCGGCTTCATCTCGATCGAGCTCGGCTTCTTCCCGGAAGCCTGGATGTTCAACCTGCCGCTGCGGGTCTTCGGCATCCTGTCCAACGACCTGCTGCTGGCGATTCCCTTCTTCACCCTGATGGGCGCGGTGCTGGAACGCTGCGGCCTGGCGGAGGATCTGCTGGAGGGTACTGGGCAGCTCTTCGGCAAGATCCCCGGCGGGCTGGCCTATGCGGTCATCATCGTCGGCGCGATCCTGGGCGCCATCACCGGCACCGTCGCCGCCAGCGTGATCTCCATGGGCATGATCAGCCTGCCGATCATGATCCGCTATGGCTACGACATGCGGATCGCCACCGGCGTGATCGCGGCGTCGGGCACCATCACCCAGCTGATTCCGCCCTCCCTCGTGCTGATCGTGCTGTCGGATCAGCTCGGCCAGAGCGTCGGCGACATGTATGCGGGGGCCATCGGGCCTTCGATGCTGCAGGTGGCGCTGTTCCTGCTGTTCATCTGGCTGGTGTCCATCTTCCGCCCGCACAAGGTGCCGCCGCTGCCCCCCGAAGCCTTGGCGCCGCGCGACTGGAAGCTGTGGTGGCGGGTGCTGAAGGGCATGGTCCCGTCCATGGCCCTCATCTTCATGGTGTTGGGCACCATCTTCATGGGCCTGGCGACGCCGACGGAAGCCGGCGCCATGGGCGTGGTCGGCGCCGTGCTGCTGGCCGCGCTGAACCGCCGCCTGACCTGGCCGCTGATCCGCGAAGCCATGGGCAACACCATGCGCATCACCAGCATGGTCATCTTCATCCTGATCGGCGCCACGGTCTTCACCCTGGTCTTCCAGGGCGTCGATGGCGGCATCTGGATCGAGCATCTGCTGAGCCTGCTGCCTGGCGGTCAGACCGGCTTCCTGATCTTCGTCAACGTCTTCGTCTTCTTCCTGGCCTTCTTCCTCGACTTCTTCGAGATCGCCTTCATCGTCATCCCGCTGCTGGCGCCGGCGGCGAAGGCCCTGGGCATCGATCTGGTGTGGTTCGGCGTGCTGCTCTGCATCAACATGCAGACCGCCTTCATGCATCCGCCCTTCGGCTTCGCCCTGTTCTACCTGCGCGGCGTGGCGCCGAAATCGGTGCTGACCAAGGACATCTACTGGGGCGCCATCCCCTGGCTGTGCCTGCAATTGCTGCTGGTGGCGGTGGTGATCTTCTGGCCGCAGAGCGTGACCTACTGGCTCGACCGCTCCCCGCGGCAGGACCCGAGCACGGTGATCATCGACCTGCCGCCGCCCGTCGCGGTGCCGGATGTGCCGGCGATGCCGGTCTTCCAATGAGGATCGCGCCCATCGGCACGGTCCGCGGTGGCCGTGCGGAGCCTCTGGACGATGGCTGGGACGCCGTGGAGGCCGAGATCGTGCTGGACCCGGCGGTGCTGGGGCCGGATGCGGCGCTCGGGCTCGACGCCTTCAGCCATGTGGTGGTGGTCTTCGGCTTCCACCGCCTGGACCCCGAGGCGGTGGAGCGCAACGCCCGCCACCCGCGCGGCCGTCAGGACTGGCCGAAGGTCGGTATCCTGGCCCAACGCGGCGCCCCGCGCCCGAACCGCATCGGCGTGAGCACCTGCGCACTGCTGGGCGTGGAGGGGCTGGTGCTGCGGGTGCGCGGGCTGGATGCGGTGGAAGGGTCGCCGGTCTTCGACGTGAAGCCGCATATGACCGGCTTCGACCCGCGCGGTGCGGTGCGGGAGCCGGATTGGGCGCGGGAGATCATGGCGGGGTATTGGTAGAGCGCGATCCCTCAAGATGCGAGGGCAGCGCAGGTTTGAAGGGGCGTCCACCTGGGCGTCAGTCGGCTTGCAACTGCTGCTGCTGCTGGCAGTGGTGATCTCTGGCCAAAGAGCGTGACCTACTGACTGGACCGTTCCCCGAGCCAGGACCCCGGCACGGTGATCATAGACCTGCCGCCGCCGGTTGCGGTGGAGGACGTGCCGGCGATGCCGAGCTTTCAGTGGGACTTCGGCCGAAACTTACCACTCGAAACAGATGTCACCCGTAGTGAGGCGTCTGACTCTCGATATAGGCGGCGCGATAGGGGAGCAGCAGGTTGAAGACGTAGTCCTCGTGTTCGCTTAGGAATTTCAAGAGGTTGCCGACAGAGGGAACCGGTACCGGCAAACCCCGCCATTCATAGAAAATCTTGAATATGATGGGAACCGAATAGCCGAGAGCTTCAGGTTCCGAATACGGCGAGAAAACGACGAGATCATACGCGGGCCGCATGTAGCGTTCCCCGTGGATTTCCACGCGCCAGCCATCGGCACGCCGATAAGCTGCGGAAAAATCTTCATCGCTTTCCCGCGTGAAACCAATGCGCGACAGCGCCGTCTCTGTCGGAATTTGCACAACTTCGAAGTCGGGATGCATCTGTCAGCGAACCATTTCTGAACTTACGGGATCATAGCGGTAACCCTGCTCAACGAGATAGTCGTATTCGCGGCCGAAACCGGAGCGCACGGAACTTCCATCGGGCATCAGGCGATCCGGGCCGGGCGGCGGCGGCCTGGTTGCCATCGGAATGCGGTCGCCGCGGGCGATCGCTTCATCTAGGAATGGCTTGTTGTATTCCTTCCAGAACTGCTCTGGATTTTTGTATTTTTCGTCTGGCACATTTAACACGTTGAAGCCACCCTTCTTGGGCCCGAAATCTTCGTTTTTCGGTATATTAAGCTCCTCAATGACATGTTTTACATCGGCGTGATAATTTCCGAGAACTGTAGTTGTCTTGTTTGGGTCCGCAACAATCGGCACACCACTGCTCGGAGTTCTCTGTATTTGCCGTGGACCTGGTAGTCTAGAATGCTGCTCCGGCGCGGCTTTGGAAGGTTTCGGTGGCCCGCCAACCGGCTTCTCCACAACCGCAAAGTCACCCCCTCGTCTTCGCTTCGGCCCGGCCCGCGCGATGATCTTGATGAACAGCTCCACCCCGATCATCGTCACTGCCGCCGCCAACATCGCCGCCGCCGCGTCGAGATCCGCCTTCGTCTTCGCGGACTCCACCCGATCGAAGACTTCGGACAGCTTGGCGATCCCCTCCAGAATCGCGTCCTTGGCAAAGAGCAGCGTTATGCCCAGCATCAACCCGCCGGCCAGCAGGGCCAGGATGCCGGCCGGGTTCATCATCATCACGGCCATGGTGGCCGCCAGCATCGCCAGGGACTCCGGTGAGAAGAAGTCCCGGACGCGGCCCTTCATCTCCTCGCCCATGCCGGCCATGCTGAGATGGTCGGGCACTTGCCCCAGCACGATCAGCCAGCGTTCCCGCATCGGCAGGCCGGCGATGTTCTGGTTAATGTCGGGAGGTCTCTGGTGGGTCGCCGGAACATCCAGGGCGCGCAGCATGGCCAGCGGTTCGCCCTCGATCTCCCGGGCGCCGGGCAGGTGGGCGAAGCGCATCACCAGCACGCGCCGGTCCTGCACGCCGCGGGTGATGGTGGCGATCACCTCCCGGTCCGACAGGCTGGGTCCGGTGACGAAAAAGGGGCTGCCGCGCAGTTCCGCGACCAGGTCCAGCAAGGCGGCGCGGGTTCCGCTGCCCTCCTGCAAGGCGCGCATCAGCGCCGCTTCCAGCGTCAGAAGCCCGACGCCCCGGCTGATGCCCGGCTGGCGCACCGCCGCATCCGATCTCCATGCGGAAGCCGGAATCAGCAGGAAGCCTCCCGCAGCCTCCCGCAATGTGATGACCCGATCCGGCATGAAGAACGATAGTCGGTTCGATCCGGTTTCGAGTCCATAGCGCCAACCCGGCCGGCAACTGCGCTCAGATCATCTCCAGCGCCTGCTTGCGCGACGGCGGCGGGAAGGCCCGGTCCAACTCGGCCATATCCTCCGCCGTCAGTCGCAGGTCGCGTGCCGCCACATTGGCGCGCAGATGCGCCGGGTCCGACGCCTTCGGAATCGCGATCACCCCCGGTCGCGCCAGCACGAAGGCCAGCGCCACCTGTGCCGGCGCCACGCCATGCCGCGCGGCCACTGCGCGCATGGCCCTGTGCCGCAACAGCGCCCCACCCTGGCCGAGCGGGGAATAGGCCATCACCGGCATGGCGCGTTCCGCGCAGAAGGGCAGCAGGTCGAATTCCGGGCCGCGCGCTTCGAGGTTCCACAGCACCTGGTCCGTCGCGCAATCGGCCAGCGCCGGGCCGAGCTCCCGCAGATCCGCCACATCCAGGTTGGAGACGCCCCATCGCGCGATCTGCCCCTTGGCGCGCGCGGCCTCCATCGCCTGCACCGTCTCCGCCAGCGGTACGCTGCCGCGCCAATGCAGCAGATAAAGGTCGATCCGCTCCACCCGCAGCCGCTTCAGGCTGGCCGCCAGCGCCACCGGTAGTTTTCGCGCCGAAGCGTTGTGGGGATAGACCTTGGAGACGAGGAACACCTCGTCCCGCCGGCCGGCGATGGCCTCGCCCACCACCTCCTCCGCCCCGCCCTCGGCATACATCTCCGCCGTGTCGATCAGGGTCAGGCCGAGGTCGAGGCCGAGCCGCAATGCATCGGCCTCCGCCCGGCTGTTGCCGCCTTCCCCCATATGCCAGGTGCCCTGGCCCAGTGCTGGCACCACGACCCCATCAGGAAACCGCACATCCGCCATGGAACCCGCCCCTTCGCTTCCTATCTGCCAGGGTATGACCCGCATGGCCCGCCCCAGTTCCCTCGCCGCCGCCCTCATGCTGGCCGGCACGGCCACTTTGGCGCAACCCGCGCCGCAGCTTCAGGCCCAGGTGCCGGAGGAGATCGGCAGTTGGCGCCTGTCCTGCGTCGCCGACCGCATGACGGACCAGTCCAACTGCCTGCTGCGGCATCGCAACCCGGTGGAGGCGGCGCAAAGCGCCACCGGCTCCTCCCTGTTGCTGGAGGTGCAGGAGCGGCATGGGCGGCTGGTGCCAGTGGTCACGGCGCGCGACCTGTCGCTGGATGCGGCGAGCCGCGGGTTGTTGGCCTTCACCGGCACGGCGCAGCTGCGCTTCCCACCAAGCCGGTTCTTTGAGCTGCCCTGCGGGCTGGAAGGCCGCAACCTGGTCTGCGCGCCGAAGGCGGAGGATGCCGCGCGGGCGGCGGAGGAACTGGCGGCCAGCCCTGCGGCGCTGGTGCGCATGACCGGCCTCGGCGCCGGATCGAACCAGGCGGAGCCGGTGGAACTGCGGCTGGAGGGCACGCGGGATGCCCTGGCGCGCTACCGCAGCCGGGTGCCGGAGGGCACGGTGACACCGGCGCCCAGCGGCCTGTCCCTGCCCGAGATCATGGGGCGGATGCAGCGGCTCTTCGGGAACTGAAAATGCGAAAAGGGCCGGACGTCGCCATCCGGCCCTCTCCCATATCGGCCCTGTCGGGAAAACTATTCGAGGCGGGCGGCCTCGTCGAAGCTCAGGCGCGGGCTGCGGGGGAACAGGCCCGCCGGGTCGCCATAGCCGAGATTGACCAGGAAGTTGGACTTCCAGCTGGTGCCGGAGAAGAAGGCCTCGTCCACCTTGGCATTGTCGAAGCCGCTCATCGGCCCGGCATCGAGGCCCGCCGCGCGGGCGGCCAGGATCAGATAGGCGCCCTGCAGCGTGCCGTTGCGGAAGGCGGTGGTCTCGGCCAGCGCCGGGGTGCTGACGAACCAGGACCGCGCATCGGCATGCGGGAACAGGAAGGGCAGCTTGTCGTAGAAGGCCATGTCATGCGCCACGATGGCGATGACCGGCGCGGTCATGGTCTTTTCCATGTTGCCGGACGACAGCGCCGGCTTCAGCTTGGCCTTGCCTTCCGCGGTGCGGATGAAGACGAAGCGGGCCGGGGAGGCATTGGCCGAGGTCGGCGCGAATTTGAGAAGGTTGTAGACCTCCTCGAGCTTGCTGTCCGGCACCTGCCGGTCCTGCCACTTGTTCTGGGTGCGGGCTTCCCGGAACAGGATGTCCAGGGCCTGGTCGTCAAGCGTCGGGTGGTCAGTCATAGGTTTCTCCGTCAACAGCCAGCGGTGCCCGAAGGCGCGGCTTTGCGAACGGGATAGGCCTATTGGCGGCCGGGGCCAATCGCCCGGCACCAATGGTGATTATCGGCGGCCCGAATGGCCCGATCCCACGGATGGGACCCTGCGCCCGCTGAAGGCGGACGAGCGGCCGCTGCCGGTGATCGTTACGATCACCGGGATTTGGGTGTCAGGCCTCCACCTGCTCCACCCGGAGCACTTCCGGCACGTAGTGCCGCAGCATGGTCTCGACCCCGTGCTTGAGCGTGGCGCGGGAGGAGGGGCAGCCGGCGCAGGCGCCCTGCATGTGCAGCTTCACCACGCCTTCCCGGAAGCCGCGGAAGACGATGTCGCCACCGTCGCCGGCCACCGCCGGGCGCACGCGGGTGTCCAGCAGTTCCTTGATCTGGGTGACGATCTCGCCGTCTTCCTCGGCGAAATCCTCGGCCTCGGCTTCCGCGTCCTCGCCTTCCATCACAGGCAGGCCGGCCAGGTAGTGTTCCATCACCGCACCCAGCACGCGCGGGCGCAGGGCCTGCCAGTCGGAGGCCTCGGTCTTGGTGACGGTGACGAAGTCCTGGCCGAGGAAGACGCGGGCGACATCGCCCACGGCGAAGATGCGCGCGGCAAGCGGGCTGCGCCCGACGGCGTCCTCGGCGGCGGTGAAGTCGGCGGTGCCGAGATGCGCCATCACGTCCCGGCCCGGCAGGAACTTCAATGTGGCGGGGTTCGGCGTGGCTTCCGTCTCGATGAACATTTTTGGGGTTCCGCGATGGTCTGGCGATTCCCGACCTATGTGGTCCGTTTTACCCAGGGCTGCAACGGGTGGGGCATAAGGCGCTGCGACGGCCCTGCGGTGCGCCGTGCGCGGGGCTGCGACGCCCTGCGGCCGTGCGCCGGAAACGCGCCCGCCGCCTATGCGGCGAGCCAAGTGCGCAGAGCGCGCGCCCGGCACCTGAGGGCCACAAAAGGCAGCCGGCGAAGCCGGCTGAGCGGCCGAATGGCCGCCGCCGCCTATGCGGCGAGCCAAGCCGCCGGAGGCGGCGCCCGGCGCCTGAGGGCAAGAATCCTGAGGGCAAGAATCAGGTCACGCGATCCAGCTCGGCATCGCTCATCGCGCCCGGCACGATGGTCATCGGCACCAGTAGCTTGGTGGCGTAGCGGCCGGTCAGGGCCTGGATCAGCGGGCCGGGGCCGGACCCGCCGGTGGCACTGGCCAGCACCAGGATGGAGATGCGCGGATCTTCGGCCAACAGGGCCAGCAGCTCGTCGCGCGGATCACCCTCCCGGATCAGCAGGATCGGCAGGCCGCCGGTGATCTCATTCACCTCCGCCGCGAGGCCGGAGAGCATGCGCTCTGCCTCCTCCCGCCGTTCCTCGGCCAGCATGGCGCCGACGCCGGCCCATTCCACCTGGCCGGCGGGCTCGATCACCCGCAGCAAAGCGACGCGGCCGCCGGATTTGCGCACCCGCAGCGATGCGTAGCGCAGGGCCAGCCGGCGCTCCGCGCTGTCATCCACCACCACCAGGAAGACCCGGTCCCGCCGCGCCTGCGCCGCCTCCGCCGTTTCGCCCATCGCTCGATCCCCCAGGCCCGGGGCGGGGCGGAAGGCTGGTCAGCCGCGCCGGAAGACGACGCTGCCGATCCAGCCGGCCAGGCCCGCCATGACAATGCAGGCGATGCCATACAGCACCGGCTCGTTGCGCGCGATGTCCGCTATCCAGGCGGCGCTGCCGGTGCGCACCACATCCAACCGCAATTCCTGCCGCGCCACCAGCCGCCGGTCGCGCACCAGCATCACCTGTACCTGATAGATGCCATGCGCCACGGTGGCCGGCAGCGGCAGCCGGGCGTGGAACAGCCGGCCGCCCGAAACCTCGATCGGCCTTTCCCGGTCCACCCAGAGCCCGGCCTCCTGCTGCAGCCCGGCCAGGGCAGTGCGGAATTCCCGCCCCTGGGCGCCGAGCTGCACCAGCGGCAGTTGGTCCAGCGTCAGCCGCAGATCGGCGCGTTCCACCCGGTCCAGCATCGCCGGCACCGGGCGGGTGGAGGCCAGCGCCCAGTAGCTGGGCACGCGGTTGAAGCGGGCGGCGGCGCCATTGATCCAGAAGCCCAGCACATTGGTCTTCTCGCGCACGATCATCGCCGTCTCGGGGCCGGTGACCAGCACCAGGATCTCGTCCCCCAGCGGGCCGATCAGCCGTTCGGTGGCGCCGAAGACCAGGATCTCGGCGCCGGAAAAGGCGGTGGTCACCTCGATCCGGCGGGTGGAAAGCTCCACGGCGAGGGAGGGCGGCGCCACCGCGGTTGCCTGGGCCAGGGCCAAGCGCGGCGTGGCGAGCAAGGTCAGCAGCAGCAGAAGCAGGCCGAGGCAGAGCCTCATGGCACCGGCCCGATGACGAACAGCGCCTCCGGCACCCGCAGCAGGTCCCAGAGCAGCGACAGCGCGACGGACAGCACCAGCGCGCCGAGCAGCGCGCGCATCTCCTCGCCGCGCAGCTTCGTGCCCATGGCGGCGCCGAACTGCGCGCCGGCGACGCCGCCGGCCAGCAGCAGCAGGGTGAGCACGATATCGACGCTGCCGACCTGGATCGCCTGCAGGAAGGTCACGTTGGCGGTGACGAAGACCACCTGGAACAGGGAGGTGCCGATCACCACCGCGGTCGGCATGCCGAGCAGATAGATCATCGCCGGCACCAGCATGAAGCCGCCGCCGACACCCATGATGGCCGAGAGCACGCCGATGGCGAAGCCGATGCCGAGCGGCGGGATGACGGAGATGTACAGGCGCGACTTGCGGAAGCGCATCTTGAAGGGCAGGCCGTGCATCCAGAGATGCTCGTGCAGCCGCGCCGGGCGCGATCGCTTGCGGCGCAGGATGGCAGTGACGCTTTCCCGCACCATCAGCGCGCCGACGCTGCCCAGCACGACAACATAGAAGATGGCGACGGCCAGATCGACCTGCCCGGCACGCCGCAGCCAGGCGAACAGCTGCACGCCGGCGAGCGAGCCCAGGAAGCCGCCGATGATGAGCACCGTGCCCATCCGCACATCGACATTGCCCCGCCGCCACTGCGCGATGAGTCCGGAGACGGAGGCGCCGAGTGTCTGGTTGGCGCCGGACCCGACCGCGACGGGCGCGGGGATGCCAATCAGGATCAGCAGCGGCGTCAGCAGGAAGCCACCGCCGACGCCGAACAGGCCCGACAGCCAGCCCACACCAAAGCCGATGCCGAGCAACAGCAGGGCATCGACCGACATTTCGGCAATCGGGAGATAGACCTGCATCGCGCGGGCGAGTCTCGGCTGGCGGCGTGTCAACAAGAAGGCGGGGGAAACGGCAAGGCGGGGTATCAACCTCCACGTCCCGCGCCGCAACCCGGCTTCTTGCGCGCGCAGACATCATCGCGGTCAGATCGGCGTGCGCGCGGAGCGGGTGATGATTGAATGACGCCGCCACGATGCCGCATGACGTGGCCGCGCCGATCCGCTACCCAGGGCCGCCCCGCCCGGGAATGCCACCGATGATCCTGCGCCGCCGTCTTCTGCTCAGCCTGCCGCTGGCCGCCCCCGCCTTGCGCGCGCCGCGGGCGCAGGCGGTGCGGCGGGTGACGCTGCTGCATGTGAACGATTTTCACAGCCGGCATGAGGGGGCCCAGAGTTCCACCGCCGCTTGCCGCGCCGGCGCGCCCTGCTTCGGCGGCGCGGCGCGGCTGGTCGCCGCCGTCCAGGCCGCGCGCGCGGCGGCGCTGGCGGAAGGTCGCGCAGTGCTGGCGCTGGATGCCGGCGACCAGTTCCTCGGCAGCCTGTTCTTCACCCTGCATCGCGGCCGCGCGGAAGCGGCGGTGCAGCGGCAATGGGGCGTGCAGGCCATGGCGCCCGGCAACCACGACTTCACCGGTGGGCCGGAGACGCTGGCCGCCTATCTGCGCCTGCTCGGCGTGCCGCTTCTTGCCGCCAATATGGATATTGCGCGGGAGCCGGCGCTGGCCGGACTGGTCGCGCCCTATGCCGTCTTCACCACAGGCGGCGCGCGCATCGGCGTCATCGGCCTGACGCTGGAGACGATTCCGCAGGTCTCCTCCCCTGGCCCGAACCTGCGCTTCACCTCCGGCGAGGCGGAGGTGGCGCGAGCGATCGCCGAGATCCGGGCGGCGGGGCCGGCCACCATCGTCATCCTGTCGCATCAGGGCGTCGCGGCGGATCGGGTGCTGGCGCAGGCTGTGCCGGGCATCGATGTGATCGTCGGCGGCCATTCCCATACGCTGGTCACGCCGCCGCTGGTGATCGAAGGCGTCGACCGCCCGGTGCGCATCGTCCAGGCCGGCGCCTTCGGCCGCTGGCATGGGCGGCTCGACCTGGATCTGGCCGCCGATGGCCGCATCGCCGCGCATGGCGGCGGCGCGGAGGAGATCACCGAGGTGATGCCGGAGGACCCGGCGACGGCAAGGCTGGTGGCGGAATTCGCCGCGCCGATCGGGGCCTTCCGCGAACGGCCGGTCGCGCGCAATGCCGGCGGGCTGGAGAACACCACCTGCCGGATCGGCGAATGCGCCGTGGGCAATCTTCTGGCGGAAGCGCTGCTGGCGTCGGTGCCGGGGGCGGACCTGGCGCTGACCAATGCGGGCGGCATCCGCACCGGCCTGCCCGCTGGCAGCATCACACTGGGCGACGTGCTGACCACGCTGCCCTTCTCCAACACCGTCGCCACGCTGCGGCTGCGCGGCGCCGACCTGCTGGCGGCGCTGGAGAATGGCGTTTCCACCCCCGGCAGTGGGCGCTTCCCGCAAGTGGCTGGGCTGCGCTTCACCTGGACCCCCGCCGCCCCGGCCGGCCAGCGCATCCGGGAGGCGGTTGTGACCACGGGCCAAAGGCCCGGGCCGGTGGACCCCGCCGCCGTCTATCTGGTGGTGACCAACAACTTCCTGCGCACCGGCGGCGACGGCTACGCCACCTTCCGTGATGCGGCGCTGGAGGCCTATGATTCCGGGCCGCCGATGGAAGATGCCTTCGCCGCCCATCTGACGGGGCTGGGCGAGGTGGTGGCGCGGCTGGATGGTCGCATCGCGGCGCGCTGAGACGGCGCGGCGATCCGTGCGACAAGGAGGGGAACGAACGGACCAGCCCGCTCGCCAGATCCGGAGTCGCCCCGCGTGAAGCGTCACCATCGCCACATCGAAAGCCATCTCGTTTCCCGCATCGGCTGGCTGCGCGCCGCCGTGCTGGGCGCCAATGACGGCATCGTTTCCACCGCCAGCCTGATCGTCGGCGTCGCCGCCGCGGCCGCCACCAATGCCGATGTGCTGCTGGCCGGCACCGCCGGGCTGGTTGCCGGCGCGATGTCCATGGCGGCAGGCGAATATGTCTCGGTCAGCTCGCAATCCGACACTGAACGGGCGGATCTGGCGCGGGAGACCGCCGAACTCACCACCCAGCCGGAGTCGGAGCGGGAGGAACTCGCCCAGATCTATGTCGCGCGCGGCGTGGAGCCGGACCTGGCCCGCCAGGTCGCCGTGCAGCTGATGGCGCGGGATGCGCTCGGGTCGCATGCGCGGGACGAGCTGGGCATCACGGAGATCACCACGGCACGACCGGTGCAGGCGGCGATGGCCTCGGCGGCGAGTTTCGCGGTCGGCGCGGCGATGCCGCTCGCCATGGTGCTGCTGCTGCCACGAGCTGCGCTGGTGGCGGGCGTGTCGCTGGCCTCGCTCGCCTTCCTCGCGTTGCTTGGCGCCATCGGCGCGCGGGCCGGCGGGGCGGATGTGCTGAAGGCAACGGTGCGGGTGACGTTCTGGGGGGCGCTGGCCATGGCGATCACGGCGGCGATCGGCGCGTTGGTCGGAACGGTGGTATGAGCCAGGACCCGCGCCGCGCCGCGCCCGCCGCCGCCCGCAACCGGGACCCGATCCTGGCGGCGCTGCGCCCGCTGCTGCCGGCCACCGGCCTGGTGCTGGAGGTGGCGAGTGGCACCGGGGAGCACGCGCTGCATTTCGCCGCCGCCCTGCCGGGCCTGACCTTCCAGCCGAGCGATCCGGATGCGGAGTCGCGCGCCAGCATCGATGCCTGGTGCGCGGGCCAGCCCCGCATCCGCCCGGCCCTGGCGCTGGATGCCATGGCGGCGGACTGGCCGATCACGGCCGCCGATGCGGTGCTCTGCATCAACATGATCCATATCGCGCCCTGGGCGGCGACGCTGGGCCTGCTGCGCGGCGCGGCGCGGCTGCTGCCGGCGGGGGCGCCGCTGCTGCTCTACGGCCCCTATCGCCGGGACGGCGTGCCGACCGCGCCGAGCAATGAGGATTTCGACGCCAGCTTGCGCGCGCGCAATCCGGAATGGGGGCTCCGGGCGTTGGAGATTGTGGCGGCACAGGCGGTGACGGACGGCTTTGGCCCGCCGACGGTCATCGAAATGCCGGCCAACAACCTGCTGGTGGCCTTCCGGCGTCGGCCCGACTGAGCGTCAGCCGGCCTGGTCGGAGACCGGCCGGGGCGCCACCACCACCCGTTCCACCTCCTCATCCACAATCTGAAGGCAGGGTTGTTCCGACGCCAGGGCGCGGGCGGTGCGAGCCTCCGCCACGGCGGAGAGCGGGGCGAGCCAGACGGCGAGCAGGCCGGTGACGGCGGCGCGGCGGATATGGCGCATGGGCAGTCCCCTTTCCCGAAGCCAGCCCATTGCGGCCGCCCGTCGGGGCAGATGGGTGGCGCGACCGTGGCAGGAAAGCGGCGGTGCGTTCACGCGGCTGCGAGCCGTGGAACTTTTTGGCCGAGGGCGCCGGCCAGCACGCGGAGGGGCATGGATCGGCGGCCCATCGCGGGCGGCGGCGCCAAGGCTTCTGACGGGCCAAGAAAAAATAGCATAAAAATCTTTAGATTGACGAATATGGCCATATGCATGGAAAAAACTTCCATGATGAAGCCTCATTCGCCGCGTCAGCGCCTGCCGCGATGTCGCCGGAGCCCACCTCCGCCGCGCAGCCCCTGACCCTGGAGACCTCCATGACTTTCGTACCTCGTGACCATTTCCGCCGTCGCCTCCTGTTGCGCACCCTTGCCGCCGCCCCGCTGGCGACGCCGTATCTGGCCCGTGCCCAATCCACCTGGCCGGACCGGCCGATCCGCCTGGTCGTGCCCTGGCCGCCCGGCGGCGCGGTGGACCAGCTGGCGCGCGCGGTGCAGCAGGCGCTGAGCGCGCAGCTGGGCCAGAGCGTCGTTATCGAGAATATCGGCGGCGCCTCCGGCCGCGTCGGTGGCCAGGCAGCGGCGCGCGCCAATGCCGATGGCCTGACCCTGCTGCTGGCCAATGACACCTTCGCGGCGACGGAGGCCGTGCCCGTGGCGGGCGCGCCATCCCAGCGCAGCACGCTGCGGCCGGTGGCGCTGACGGTGACGGCGGAACACGGCTTCTTCACCCATCCGCGCTCCGGCATCGCCAGCGCGCAGGACTTCGCCGCGGCGGCCAAGGCGCGGCCGGGCGGGCTGAATGTCGGCGTGCCGGGCATCGGCGCGTCGCAGCACTTGACCAGCGAATTGCTGCTGCGGGAGGCAGGCGGCCTGCGGGTGGAGCATGTGCCCTATCGCGGCGGCGGGCCGGTGCTGCAGGATCTGCTGGCAGGGAACATCGACGTGGGCATCGTCACTTTCTCCGCCGGCGTGCCGCATGCCCGCGACCGCAGCCTGGTGCCGCTGTTCGTCACCAGCGCGGAGCGGCCGCCCAGCCTGCCGGACGTGCCGACGGCGGCGGAGACCATCGCACCGCGCTTCGTGCAGGACACCTGGATCGGCTTCTTCGCCCCCGCCGGCACCCCTGCCGTGGCGCTGGAGAAGCTGCAGGCGGCCAACCGCGCCATGCTGGCCGATCCGGCGCTGCGGGAGCGCCTGGCCGGGCTGGGCTTCACGCCCTCCGGCCTCGGCCAGGCGGAGTTTGCCGCATTGTTCGACCGCACGGTGACAACCTTCGCCGGTATCGCGCGGGAGAGGGGCATCACGGGGAGCTGATCGCGCGCGTCAACCTGCTATCCCGGCCTGCGCCATTCCATGATGTGAAAATAGGGCACGCGGCGGTAGCGCGCCGCCGCGTGCGGGTCACCGCCCTCGCGCGGCGCGGGCTCGGCGAAATGGGTCATCACCAGCCCCTGGCTCAGCAGAAGGGTCATGTACAGGCTCATCGGCCGGTGCCAGTTCTGGATGCGGATGCCGCGCCAGCCGACCCAATGGGCGCGTTCCTCCAGATAGTGGTCGATGGCGAAGTGGGTCTTTTCCTCGCCATCCCGCGCCCAGCCCTCGGGCAGGCCGGCGGTGAAGAAGCTATTCAGGTTGGCGATCAGCAATCGGCCGCCGGGGGCCAGCACCCGGGCCATCTCGGCGATGGCGGTGGCGGCGTCCGGGATGTCGATCAGGCTGAGGTAGCTCACCACCAGGTCGCAGGCGCCATCCGGCAGGGGCAGCGCCTCCGCCCGGCCGGCGCGGTAATCACCCTCCGGGTCGCGCTTCCGGGCTTCGTCCAGAAGTGCCTCGGTCGGGTCGATGCCGATGGCCGAGATGCCGCGCGCGCGCAGCATCCGGCAGAAGCGGCCCTCGCCGCAGCCGACATCCAGCGCCAGCTGTACCGGCGCCGCATCCACCCGCGCCAGCATCGGCGCGTCCAGCACGAAGCGGCGGCCGTAATCGCCTTCTTCCGCCATCACCGCGATCCAGGCCGCCGCCGATTCCGCCCATCCATCCATGCCCGCCACCTTTCGCGACCCGGCCGCAGGAAGCGCCCGGCCGTGGCGCTGTCAAATGGTTGACGCACGTCATGGCCGCGTGCCCCATTCACCTCCTATGAACCGGCCAGCAGGCCGGAACGAGACTGCGAGGACGCCCATGACCGACAATAGCCTGATCGCCGTGAAGCCCGAGATCGCCGCGCGCGCGCATGTCGATGCCGCCGGCTACAAGGCGATGGTCGCGGCCGCCGCGACCGACCCCAATGCCTTCTGGGCGAAGGAGGCGGGGCGGATCGCCTGGATGCGGGCGCCGACCGTCATCAAGAATGTCGATTTCGGCGGCGAGTCGGGCAAGGTCTCGATCAAGTGGTTCGAGGATGGGGTGCTGAACGCCTCCGTCTCCTGCCTCGACCGGCATCTGGCGGAGCGCGGCGATCAGGTGGCGATCATCTGGGAAGGGGATGACCCGGCCAGCGATGCCAAGGTCACCTACCGGGAACTGCATGGCCGGGTCTGCCAATTGGCCAATGCCATGCGCGGCATGGGCGTGCAGAAGGGCGACCGGGTCTGCATCTACCTGCCGATGATCGTCGAAGCCGCGGTCGCCATGCTGGCCTGCGCCCGCATCGGCGCGGTGCATTCCATCGTCTTCGGCGGCTTCTCGCCCGACAGCCTGGCGTCGCGCATCCAGGATTCGGACTGCGTGCTGCTGATCACGGCCGATGAAGGCCGGCGCGGCGGCCGCAAGGTGCCGCTGAAGGCCAATGCGGATGAGGCGCTGAAGACCTGCCCCAGCATCCGCAACGTCATCGTCGCCCAGAACACCGGCGGTGCGGTGGCGATGCTGCCAGAGCGCGATATCTGGTGGTCCGATGCCTGCGACACCCAGCCGGAGACGGCGGAGCCGGAGGCGATGGGCGCGGAGGACCCGCTGTTCATCCTTTACACCAGCGGCAGCACCGGAAAGCCGAAGGGCGTGCTGCACACCACCGGTGGCTACATGGTCTGGGCCAGCTTCACCCATGAGAATGTCTTCGACTACCGCCCCGGTGAGATCTACTGGTGCACGGCGGATGTCGGCTGGGTGACCGGCCACACCTATATCGTCTACGGCCCGCTCGCGAATGGCGCGACTAGTCTGATGTTCGAGGGCGTGCCCAACTACCCGACCGTGTCGCGGTTCTGGGAGGTGGTGGACAAGCATCAGGTCAATATCTTCTACACCGCGCCCACCGCCATCCGCGCCCTGATGCGCGAAGGTGAGGCGCCGGTGAAGAAGACCAGCCGCGCCAGCCTGCGCATCCTGGGCAGCGTGGGGGAGCCGATCAACCCGGAAGCCTGGCTCTGGTACTACCGCAATGTGGGCGATGAGCGCTGCCCGATCGTGGACACCTGGTGGCAGACCGAGACCGGCGGCATCCTGATCAGCCCGCTGCCCGGCGCCATCGCCCAAAAACCCGGCTCCGCCACCCTGCCGCTGCCCGGCGTGCTGCCGGCGCTGGTGGACAATGACGGCCATGTCCTGGAGGGCGCGACGGAGGGGAACCTCGTGCTGCTGGATAGCTGGCCCGGGCAGATGCGCACGGTCTATGGCGACCATGAGCGCTTCGTGCAGACCTACTTCTCGACATTCAAGGGCACCTACTTCACCGGTGACGGCGCCCGGCGCGATGCCGACGGCTATTACTGGATCACGGGCCGGGTGGACGACGTGATCAACGTCGCCGGCCACCGCATGGGCACGGCGGAGGTGGAATCCGCGCTGGTCGCCCATCCCAAGGTGGCGGAGGCGGCCGTGGTCGGCATGCCGCACGACATCAAGGGCCAGGGCATCTACGCCTATGTCACGCTGAAGACCGGCGAGGAGCCGAGCGAGGCGCTGCGCAAGGAACTGGTGGCCTGGGTGCGCAAGGAGATCGGGCCCATTGCCAGCCCCGACGCGATCCAATGGGCCCCGGGACTCCCCAAGACCCGTTCCGGCAAGATCATGCGTCGTATTCTGCGCAAGATTGCTGCGAATGAGACGGACGCGCTGGGCGATACCTCGACACTGGCCGATCCGGCGGTGGTGCAGGACCTGGTGGACAACCGCGTCAGGTAGAGGCGCAGCGCTCGACGCCGACCGAGGACCATCGCGGCACGCGCAGCCAAACCTCTCCACGATCGGGCCGCGTGACGGCCTTCAACATTGCGGCGCGGACCAGTTATTTATGTTGCCAACACGGTAAGAAACGGTATCGTTATTGGGCCACATCGCTGGGCGCTACGATGTTCGGATCGGAAATCCTGGAGGTCGCCGTCGGGCTGATCCTCATGTTTTTATTATTTAGCCTTCTCATGACGGCAGCACGCGAGTCGTTAGAAGCTGTGCTGAAAAGCCGCGCCAACAATCTCCAGCAGGCGCTTGTGGAGTTGCTGGGTCCGCCGGGCGATCGCAGTTTGTCGGAACAGAAGACAGCTGAGGCGCTGAAGGCATTTCAGCAGCACCCGCTCATCTATGCGCTCTACCGAGGTGATACAGTCAAGACCGGCCTCGGAACCAACGCGCCATCCTACATTCCATCCATGGCTTTCGCCGCGGCCGTGGCGGACCTCATAAATGCAGGCGAGCAACTGCCGCCCGACAGCGCCGCGGCAAGGGCCTATCAGATGTTCACTCGGCAGGGGGGCGAGGGCTCCGAGCAGATCAAGGCCGAGATGGCCGCATGGTACGACAGCGCGATGGACCGCACTTCCGGCATGTATCGCCGCCACACCCAATGGTTCATGTTCCTCGGCGGCCTCGTCTTCGCAGTAGCTCTCAACTTCAATGCGGTAGTTATCGCCAAGCATCTCTCTGTCGACCAGACAACGCGCGAGAGCATCGTGCGGATGGCGGAGCGGACCTCTGCCGAAGGTGCTCCGCTGTCGGCAGACGAGGTCATTGCGCTGGACGCCGCGGTCCGAGTCACGGGCCTCCCAATCGGCTGGGGCGAAAGCGTGCGGCCAAGCATGCCGAAGCTGCTGTTTGGTGGCTTCGGCGGCACTACGCTTCTCGAACTGGCCATGGGCTACCTGGCCTTTGCGCTCGCCGCGACGCTGGGTGCACCTTTCTGGTTCGACCTGCTGAGCAAGGTCATTGCAATACGCTCTACTATGAAGCCGGAGACAGCCCAGAGTTCCTCTGCGCCAACACCTGCCGCTCTCCAGCCAGCTACGCAGGTGGTCGTCACCACAACCGATGGTGAGGGGAGACCGGTACCCGACCGGCTCACCGCTCCAGACCAACCATTCGTCTACGGGTGAGCACAATGACCCTGGAGCCTGACAGCTACCCGGTCGTCCCCTACCTTGTGCCCCTCGGATCGAGGCGCCGCCCCGGCGCGAAGATTCAGAAGGTAGTCTTCCTCGTCGCCCACGATACTGGGAACCCCGGCGCCAGCGCGCGCGCCCATGCGCGATGGTACCAGAACGATCCCAATCCGCCTCGCGACATGGTCTCCTCCGCCCACCTCTTCGTGGACGACCGCGACGTGATCGAGACGGTGCCCTCTGGCCTTGTCGCCGGGAGCGCCGCGGAGATCGCCTATCACGTCTTCTACAATGTGCCGACCGACAACCAGATGTTCGGCCACGACGCGAACAGCGCGGCGATTGGCGTCGAACTTTGTTATGGCGGCACGATCGTACCAAGTGAGACATATCGCCGCTATGTCTGGACCCTGGCGAAGCTCTGCGTCACCTACCAACTCGATCCCGCACGGCGGATCGTTGGTCATGAGGTACTCGACCCGAAGCGGAAGCGGGATCCGACCCAGGGGCTTGCTGCCATCGGCAAGAACTACGATGGGCTCATCGACGACGTGGTCGCAACGGTCGCAAGCTTCGGAGGCAATCTTGCCGGCACCGCCGCGCTGATCGCCCCTGCGAGCCGCACAGCTAAAGTTCATCTGAATGTGCGCGATGGCAGGTCGTCATCGGCGAAGCAACTTTTCATGCTGGCGCCAGGGGAGGTGGTTGACATACGCGACGTCCAGCCTGGCGAGCGGGTGCACGGTATCGCGGATTGGTGCGAGATCAAACACGCCCAGCGAGGCTCCGGCTGGTGCTGGGCTGGGGGCTTGGCGTGACGCCTAAGTCCCGCCACCCGAAGCAACGATGAGCGCGAGCGGATAGTAGGTATCCTCGCTCGCTCGCCGCGCCGTCCAGATACTCTGTGCCGGCAGTTACGCATTGAGAAAGTCGGGCTAGGGCCTATGCTGGCGACAGTAGAGGCGAAGGTTAGCGCAGGGCGGGGGCGCAACGATCTGCGAAAAATGCTCTACAGTGCGCTCCACCGTGGCACCACCGGCACCGGCAGCACGCCCAGCCCCGGCCGGGCGAACAGGTAGCCCTGCATCGCCCGCACGCCGAGGCGGCGCAGCGCCGCCAATTCGCCTGGCGTCTCGACACCCTCCACCACCGGCACCATGCCGAAGGCCTGGAGCTGTTCCAGCGTGTCCCGCACCCGCTCAAAGCGGGCCTCGTCCTTGTCCAGGCCCATGATGACCTCCCGCGCGATCTTGGCGCCGTCCGGACGCCAGACCATCAGCAGCGGGATTCGCGCATGGCCGGTGCCGACATCGTCCAGCGCCACGCGCAGCCCACGCCGTTGCAACTCGGTCAGCGCCTGGGCCAGCGCTTCCGGGTCCTCCACCGGCTCCATCTCGCTGATCTCGAAGATCAGGCGGTCGGTGGGAAATCCCATGGCCTCCGCCTCCGCCACCGTCTGGGTGGCGCAGTAATCCGGCGCGCCGATGCAGCCGGGGAAGATGTTCAGGGTCAGGGAGGCCTGGGTCGCCGGCAGGCCGAGGCGCAGCGCCTCCGCCATCGCGCCACGGCGGATTTCGGCATCGACGCGGTAGCGGTCCTGCGGCGCCACGGCGCTGAGCACGCTGCCCGCCGGTTCCCCATTGGGTCCGCGCACCAGGGCTTCCTGGGCCAGGGTCAGCCCGGTCTCGACGTCGACAATCGGTTGAAAGGCAATGGTAAAGGGCGGGGTCGCTTCCACCATCATGGTTAATCCAGTCCATAATTACTTAACTTAACACACAATCTGATACGCTTTGCCAGACTCATCCGCGGCGCCCGCCAGGATTGCGCCTGGCGCGGTTGTGTCGTCGCGGCCTTGCCCGCAGCATTGCCGCAATGGCCGAACCCCCCGAACGACGCCCTTCCGAGACGCGCCGCCTGATTCTCGTGCTCGGCCTGGCCTGCCTCGCCTCGGCCCTGGCCATGCGGTCCTTCGATCCGCTGGTCGGTGTCATGGCCGCGGAATTCGCCGCCACGCCGGCCACCATCGCCCTGCTCTCCACGGCCTTCGCCCTGCCCTATGCGCTGGTGCAGCCGGTGCTGGGGCCGCTGGGCGATGCGGTGGGAAAGCGCCGAGTGATCCGCATCTGCCTGCTGGCGCTGGCGGCCGCCCTGGCCGCCGCCTCGCTGGCGCCGGACCTGTCGGCGCTGACCCTGCTGCGCATCCTGGCGGGGGCCGCGGCGGGGGGCATTTTCCCACTCGCCATTGCCTCGGTCGGCGACCAGGTGCCGATGGAGCGCCGCCAGCTCGTGCTCTCCCGGCTTCTGGTCGCCGGGCTGACCGGTTCGAGCGGTGGCGCGCTGCTGTCAGCGGCGCTGGAGCCCTGGGTCGGCTGGCGAGGCGTGACGTTGGTCTGCGCGGCGGTGACGCTGGCGGCGGTGCCGATGCTGCGGGCCGATCCGCAACGACCCGATCCGCGAGGGCCGCGGCTGAACCTGTTCGACACGCTGCGCCGCTACCGGCAGATCATCGCCCAGCCGGCGGCGCGGGTGCTCTATGCCTGCGTGTTCCTGGAGGGGATGCTGATCTTCGGCATCTTCCCCTTCATCGCCCCGCTGCTGACCGAGCGCGGCCAGGGCGGGGTGGCGGAGGCCGGGCTGGCGGTGGGTTTCTTCGGCCTGGGCGGCTTCCTCTTCGCCATCCTGGCCGGGCTGATGCTGCGCCGCATGGGCCAGAACCGCATGGTGGTGCTGGGCGGCATCGTCGCCGCGGCCGGGCTGCTGGCCCAGGCGCTGGCGCCGGTGGCGGCGGTGCTGATCAGCGGCTGCCTGCTGCTTGGGCTCGGCTTCTACATGATGCACAGCTCCATCCAGACCCGGGTGACGGAGGTCGCGCCAATGGCGCGCGGCAGCGCGGTGGCGCTGCATGCCTTCAGTTTCTTCCTTGGCCAGTCCCTGGGGCCGGCGGCGATGGGTCTCGGGCGGGCGGCGCTGGGGCCGGAATGGGCGCTGGCGGCCTGCGCTCTGGGCGTGCTGGGGCTCGGCGTATGGTTGGCGCGACGCGGGCGCTGACAGGCCCGAATCGGACGCGTTGCAGCCGTTCCGGTTCCCGATTCGCCCCGTTTCGGAACAGGGGGTGAATCGTGGCTTGTTGGGCGCGACCAACACCGTTTGGAATCAACAAGCTGTTCCGAGTCGCGCGAACGAATCGCTGACTCGCTGATTCCGTTCTCCCACCACAAGACCTGGGGGGCGCCCGGCGCAGGACCCACAATCGCGTTCCCCGAGTCGCGCCCGAGTCGCTCCCCGAGTCGCGAAACGCCAAATCAGCGGCTCAAAAGTCGCTGACGCGGCCCTTCTGTTCCCAATCGCCATAGCGCGTCGGCTCCGGCCCCTTGGGGCCACCGATCTCGGGCGGCAGGGTCAGGCGGATCGGCGCCTCGCTGGGCGGGTCACCCAAGGGCGGGGTCGGCGGATCGCCCGGGACGGGCATGTCGCCATCCGGCGGCGGCTGGATCGGGGCCGGGTCGGGCTCCGGCACCGGGTGCCCGGGCGGCGGCCCCGGCGGTTCCTGGGGTGGCAGCGGCACCTGCTGGGCCATGGCCGGGGGATTCGTGATGGAGGCGGCGGTGCCCGCCCCCCCGTGATTCGCGTTGCTCATATCCCACATGTAGGTCATCCCCGGGTGGCTTGCAGAGGTTGCAACGCAGGACCGGGCATCGAGATCGGAGGAAGGATGAGCGGGTATCTGCGGACCGCGGTGCTGCTGGCGGGGCTGACAGCGATCTTCGTCGGCGTCGGCTTCATGCTGGGAGGCCAGCAGGGCATGGTCATCGCCTTCCTGGTCGCCTGCGGCATGAATGTCTTCGCCTGGTGGAACAGCGACCGGATGCTGCTGCGCATGCACAATGCCCAGCCGATCGGGCCGGCCGACGCGCCACGGCTGTTCCAGATGACGCAGCAGCTGGCCAGCAATGCCGGCCTGCCCATGCCGGCGCTCTATGTGATCCATGAGGACCAGCCCAATGCCTTCGCCACCGGCCGCAGCCCGGACCGTGCGGCGGTGGCGCTGAACACCGGCCTGCTGGACATGATGCCGGAGCGGGAGGTGGCGGGCGTGATCGCGCATGAGCTGGCGCATATCCGCAACCGCGACACCCTGATCATGACCATGACGGCGACCATCGCGGGCGCCATCGGCATGCTGGCGCAGTTCGGCTTCCTGTTCGGCCGCGGCGACAACCGTCAGAACCCTTTTGGCATGATCGGCATGCTGGCGATGATGGTGCTTGGCCCGATCGCCGCGATGATCGTGCAGATGGCGATCAGCCGGTCCCGCGAATATGAGGCCGACCGCGTGGGGGCGGAGATTGCCGGCGATCCGGAAGGCCTCGCCTCCGCGCTTCTGCACCTGGAATCCTACAAGGAAGGCCGGGTGAACTATGCGGCGGAGGCCAATCCGGCGACCGCGCATATGTTCATCATCAACCCCCTGTCGGGGCTGCGCATGGATGGGCTGTTCTCCACCCATCCGAAGACCGCGAACCGCGTGGCCGCGCTACGCGCCATGGGGGGCGGCCCCGGCCGGCCCATGCCACGGCCGGCCACCGTCGCTCCGGCAGCCTCTGGTCCATGGGCGCGGCCTGCCTCCGCACCGCGACGCAATCCCTGGGGCTGAAGCGCCCGCCCTGCGGGCCTTGATTCCTGTACCATCGCTCATCCGCTTCCCATGTCCGACGGGCCTCGGATTGGGGGCGACAGCCAATATTTTCAGCGACCTGCCTCCCGCTCCGCCTCCTGGCGAGGCGGGGTTTGGCGTTGACCTCACATTAGCGTGATAGCAAGAATTCCAAAGTTAAATAGCGCATGCAGATCAGGCATCCCCATATCATGCGTATACGAAACGTCTTTTTAATTGGATTCACGCTGATTGCGCTGCCCGGCCTCGCGCTGTCTGGCTGGCTTGTCCATACCGCCCAGCGCGAGGCGCGCCTGGCCGACCGTGCCACCCTCGCCGCCAGGACCATCGGCGATGTGCTGCGTGCCCAGGCCACCTATGCCGTGCAGTCGGGCCGGCTGAGCGCCGCCCTGCTGCAGCCGCGCCCGAACCTCGCCGAGCTGCAGGAGGGGCACGAGGCGGCCATCCGGCAACTGGAAACCGCCACCGGCACGGCCCGCGCCGCGGGCTTCGACCCCGCCGCCCTGGAGCGCACCCAGTCCGTCGCCCACGATCTGCTGCGGCGTGTCACGGCGGCGGTTCCCGCCGCCGTCGAAGCGCGCGACACCGCCATCCTGCGCGATCTGACCGCGGCGCGCTCGACGATCGGCAATGAGCTGAGCGCGCTGGCCCTGGCCGTCTCCAAGGAACTCGCCACCACCGCGGCGGATCTGGCGATCCGTACGGAAATCGCGATCCATTCGGCCAATCTGCGCGACCTCGCCGGCCGTCGCGCCCTGTTCATCACCTCCTGGCTCGGCGGGCAGCCGGTGCGCTTCGAGACCTTCGCGGCGGCCCAGCAACTGTCGGGCCGCATGGCGGAATCCTTCGGCAATATCGAGCGTCTGGCGGAAGCCCTGGGCACGCCGCGGCTGATGCGGGCGCTGGAGGCGCAGCGCGAGGGCTATGTCCGCCGGTCGGAGCCCGGCTGGGCAAAGCTGGTCGAGGAGGCCGGGGCCCGTCTTGGCAATTCTGCCACGCCCTGGAGCACGGATCTGGCGACCTTCCGTCCCTTCTCCGTCGCGGGCCTAGCCGATCTTCTGGCCATGCGCGACGCGGCGCTGGAGGAAGCCCTGGCCAATGGCGAGGCGGATAGCGACCAGCATTGGCGCGAAGTGTTCTTCGCCGGGCTGTCCGTGGCGGCCGCGCTTGGCCTGCTGCTGAGCGTCCTCTTTTTCCTTCTACGCCGGGTGGTGGCGCCGCTGGGGGCGCTGACGGGGGTGGTGGGCCGTATCGGTGGCGGCGAACTGACCCTGGAAGTGCCGGGCCGCGACCGCTCCGATGAGCTCGGTGAGATGGCCTTGGCCATCGAGCAGCTGCGCCAGGCCTCGCTGGAGCGGGCCGCGCTGGAAGCCGCCCAGAGCCGCGAACAACAGGCCCGCCTGGCCCGCGCCGCCCAGGTCGAGGCCCTGCTGCATGGCTTCGAGGCGGAGACGGCGGGCGTGCTGCGGACGGTGGCTTCCGCGGCGACGGAGCTGGACGCGACGGCGGCCTCGATGGCGGAGACAGCGGAAAGCGGCGCGGCGCGCGCCACGGCGGTGGCGGATGCCTCGGCGCTGGCCAGCACCAATGTCGGCAGCGTCGCGGCGGCGACAGAGGAGCTTTCGGCCTCGATCGCCGAGGTGGTGCGCCAGATCGAGGCCTCGGCCACCGCGGCGCGAGAGGCAACGGCGGCCGCCGAGGCGACGGATACGACGGTGCGCGGCCTGTCGGATGCGGCGTCGCGGATCGGCGATGTGGTGCGGCTGATTGGCGACATTGCCGGCCAAACAAATCTTCTGGCGCTGAATGCGACGATCGAGGCGGCCCGCGCCGGCGAGGCCGGAAAGGGCTTTGCCGTGGTGGCGTCTGAGGTGAAGCAGTTGGCGGCGCAGACGGCGAAGGCGACGGAGGAGATCGGCACGCAGATCGGCGCGATGCAGATGGAGACGAGCCGGACGGTGGAGGTGGTGCGGGCGATCGCTCGGACGATCGAGACGCTGAACACGGCGACGGCGCAGGTGGCGGAGACGGCATCGCAGCAGGCGCAGGCGACGGCGGAGATCGGCCAGGCGGTGGCGGAGGCCGCGAGCGGCACGCAGCAGGCGGCGCATCATGCCAGCGGCGTGTCGGAAGACGCGGCACGCACCGGCTCAGCGGCCAGCGACGTGCGCTCGGCCTCGGCGGAGCTGGCGCGTCAGGCGGAGGTCCTGCGTGGCAAGGTCGACACCTTCCTCAGCGACATCCGCGCCGCATGAGTCCGCTCAGCCCGGCCCGGCGGTGCGCTCGTAGTGCCGGAAATACTTGTCGGTGATCAGGTCTGTCTTCACCACGATGCAGACATCGGTGGTGTTGAACTGCCGGTCGATCACCGCGCCGTCGCCGACGAAGCCGCCCAGGCGCAGATAGCCCTTCACCAGCGGCGGCAACGCGCCCAGCGCGGCGCGCATGTTGAGCGCCTCGGCCGGTAGCCGGTCCATCCGCACATAGCGCTCCGGCAGGGCGCGGGGGCGGAGTGCCGGCGGGGCCAGGTGGTTGGCGTAGAGGTAGCTGAGCTGCGGGGCCAAAGCCTCCAGATCCGTGCCGGGCAGGGAGGCGCAGCCGAACATCAGGTCGATGCGGTGGCGGAAGACGAAGGCAGCGATGCCCCGCCAGAGCAATTGCAGCGTGCCCCGGGTGCGATAGGCCTCCGCCACGCAGGACCGACCCAGCTCCAGCACCTGGCCATCGAAGGCGAGAAGCGGGGAAATGTCGTATTCCGCGGCGGAATAGAAGCCGCCCAGCCGGTCGGCGCCCTGACGGCGGATCAGCCGATAGGTACCGACCACCGCCTGCGGCCCCTGGCCCAGATCATGGTCGAGAACCAGCAGGTGGTCGGCCACGGCGTCGAAATCATCGACATCGCGCCCTGCGGCCCGCATGGCGGGATCGGCATGGGCGCCCATTTCCTCATAGAAGACCTGGTAGCGAAGCGCCTGGGCGGCATCGATCTCCGCCGGCGTTTCGGCCAGGCGCAGGCCAAGATTGCCGGCGCGGAGCTCCTCGAACCTTCCGCCCATGGGGGCGGCGAGGTCGGGCCGCTCGGCCGGCGGGCCGGCGTCTTCCGGCAGGGGGCCGTCCACACTCATGCGAATCCTTTCGCGCTTTACCGTTTCGGACGCATGCCCGGCGCCCCCCGATCCCGCCCTGGACGACCAGGGTGGGCCGGGGTCAGCCGCGGGTCTTCACCGGCCGGGCCGGGCGCGTCGGAGGGTTGGCGGGGGCCTTGCGACCAAACAGCTCCAGCCGCTGGCCCACCAGGGTGAAGCCGAGGCGGCGGGCGATGGCCTGGGCCAGCTTCTCGTGCTCAGGATCCTCGAATTCCAGCACGCGGCCGGTATCGACATCAATCAGATGGTGGTGGTGGCCGCGATCGGTGGGGTCGTAGCGGGCGCGGCCACCGCCGAAGTCGCGGCGCTCGACGATGCCCTTCTCCTCCAGCAGCCGGACCGTGCGGTAGACGGTGGCGACGGAGATGCGGGCATCCAGCGTGACGGCGCGGCGGTAGAGCTCCTCGACATCCGGATGATCCTCGGCCTCGCTGAGGACGCGGGCGATCAACCGGCGCTGCCCGGTCATTTTCAGGCCGCGCTCGATGCACAGCCTCTCGATCCGCGACGGATCGGGGCGGTCCGCGTCAGCGCGTGTGGTGGCGTCGGAACTCTGCATATTCGGGCGCGGCACCTTCCGGCGATCCGACCCCTGCGGGCCGGCACGCTATCCATAGCGCCGACCGCGCGGCTCGGCCACCCGCCTGATAAAGGGCCGGTGCGCGCGCTTCGGCCTGCGCCGTTGCTTCAGCCTTCCCGGGCCGCGGCGGCGGGCCGGCCACGCCCCGGGGGACGGCCGCGCGGCTTGGTGCCGAGGCCGATCCGCTTGGCCAGGGTCGAACGATGCTTGGTGTAGTTCGGCGCCACCATCGGATAGTCGGAAGGAAGGCCCCAACGTTCCCGATACTGGTCCGGCGTCATGTCGAAGGAGGTCTTAAGATGCCGCTTCAGCATCTTCAGCTTCTTGCCGTCTTCCAGGCAGATCAGATATTCCGGCGTCACGGACTTCTTGATGGGAACGGCGGGCTGCGGCCGTTCTGCCACCTCCACCACCGGTTGGCCCATGTTGGACAGCGTCCGATAGACTTCCTGGATGAGATTCGGCAGGTCGGAGACAGCCACGGAGTTGTTCGAGACATGGGCTGACACGATTTCGGCGGTCAGGCCCAGAAGGTCGGAATTTGCCGTTGTTTCAGCCATGTTTTTTGATCTCGCTCGTGCGATCGGCCGGCGCGGGCCAAGGACTTTGCCGAAGACTTCCTGGCATTCGGACGAGAGGTCCTGTGCCGAAACGCTTCTCGCGACTATATTGCGTCGAATCGTCGTGACGCAACGAGGATTTCCAAACAAAATAGGTCGGTTGCGATGAATTTTAGCGCGGGTGAAGAACAGACCCACGATCGGGACCTGGATATCACCACCGAGACTTGCCCGATGACCTTCGTGCGCACCCGTCTGGCCCTGGATCGCATGGCGCCGGGACAGGTGCTGCGGTTGCAACTGAAGGGGGAGGAGCCGCGCCGCAACGTGCCGCGCACCGCCACCGAGCAAGGCCATCAGGTCCTCAGCACCCGGGAAGCGGCGGATGACGTGATGATTTTGTGGATCCGCAAGAAAGGCTGAGGTCAGCCGTCCAGGTCGCGCCGTAATACCAGAGCGTCGCTGCCGTCGGGATAGTAACGTTGGCGTCGGCCCACCTCCGCGAAGCCTGCGGCGGCATACAGGGACCGCGCCGCCACATTGCCCGCGGAGACTTCCAGGAACATCGCCCGCGCGCCGCGCAACACCGCGCCGGCCATCGCCTCCGCCAGCAGTGCCGCGCCCAGCCCGGCGCGGCGTGCCGCCGGGACCACCGCCAGGGTCAGAATCTCCGCCTCATCCGCCGCGACGCGGGCCAGCACGAAACCCTGGCCGGGACGCAGCACGCCAAAACAACCGGGCAGTTCCAGCATCAGCGCGATGGCATCGGCCCCCCAGGCCTCCCCAACCGGGAAAGAGGCGGCATGCAGCCGGGCGGCCTCGGCGGGGTTCATCCCGGCAGCCGCACCGCCGGTGGCTCGACATAAAGCGGCGTCGCATCCCGCATCGGAATTCGCCCCGCGAGGCGTTCCAGCGCCACCCGGCCCGCCGCCGCCGCCAAGGGCAGGCGCACCCCGGTCAGCAACACCGCCGCGCCCCGCGCCAAAAGCGCCGCCGCAGCATCCTCCGCCGCATCGCCGACCAGCGCCACCGGCCCCTCGGGCCAGGGCAGATCGGCCACGGCCATCGGCTCCGGCGGCGCCTCCGCCTGCCAGGCGCCCGGCGCCAGACGCTCCAGCACCAGCCGGCCGCGTCGCGTATCCACCACCGACCACACCGCCCGCCTGGCGCGCTCCGCCGCCGGCAAGGCGGCCGCCAAAGCCTCGCCGGTCGTCACGCCGACCAGCCGCGCGCCGGCCCCGAGTGCCAGCCCCTGCGCCAAAGCGATCGCAGCCCGCAGCCCGGTAAAGCCGCCCGGCCCCACCACCACCGCCACCACATCCACCCCCCCCAGGGCGCGCACCACACGCTGCGCCATCGGCGGCAAATCCACCGGCTGCCGCCGCGCACCCTCCGCCACCTCCTCCGCCACCAGCACCCCATCGACGAAACCCGCCGCGGAACACCGGGCCAAAGCCCCATCCAGAACCAGAAGCTTCATCGACAGCCTGCGACGTGTAAGGGTGACGCGGATGGTTGCGAGGGGCGCTGCCCCTCGCGCTCCCCGCAAAGGGCCAGTGGGCCCTTTGAACCCATGGATTTAAGGGAAGATCGAGGGAGGGGCCCGAACGACCGCGGTGTCGGCGGTACCGCCGGCCCCTCCCTCGATCTTCCCTCAGGTCGCGGTTTCCAAAGGCCCTCTGGCCTTTGGCAGGGGGTGCAGGGGGACAGCGTCCCCCTGCGGACCAGCCGCGTCACCGCTTGCCGCCGCGCGCGGCGCTTGCTTTGCTGGCTGGGCAGAAGGATGTCTTCCGATGAATGAGATGCAGATTCCGCGTCGCAACAACCTCGACGCGTTCTGGATGCCCTATAGCGACAACAAGTATTTCAAATCCACCCCGCGTCTTTTGGCGCGGGCCGAGGGCATGTCCTATTTCACGCCGGATGGGCAGGAGATTCTGGACGGTACCGCCGGCCTGTGGTGCTGCAATGCCGGACACGGGCGGCGGGAGATTGTCGAGGCGATCCAGAAGCAGGCGGCGGTGATGGATTTCGCGCCGACCTTCCAATTGGGTCACCCCATTGCCTTCGAGGCGGCGGCCCGGGTGGCCGAGATGACGCCGGAGGGGATGGATCGCGTCTTCTTCGTCAATTCCGGGTCGGAAGCGGCGGACACCGCGCTGAAGATCGCGCTGGCCTATCACAAGGCGCGTGGGGAATCGCAGCGGGTGCGGCTGGTGGGGCGCGAGCGTGGGTATCACGGCGTGGGCTTCGGCGGCATGTCGGTGGGTGGCATCGGCGGCAACCGCAAGCAGTTCGGCGCGCAGCTTCCCTATGTGGACCATCTGCCGCACACGCATCTGCTGGCCAAGAACGCCTTTTCGCGCGACCAGCCGGAGCATGGCGCCGACCTGGCGGAGGTGCTCGAGAATCTGGTGCAGCTGCATGGCGACACCATCGCGGCGGTGATGGTGGAGCCGCTGGCCGGCAGCACCGGCGTGCTGGTGCCGCCCAAGGGCTATCTGGAAAAGCTGCGCCAGCTCTGCACCAAGCATGGCATTCTGCTGATCTTCGACGAGGTCATCACCGGCTTCGGCCGCATCGGCGCGAATTTCGGCGCGGAGCGGCTGGGCGTGACGCCGGATATCATGACCATGGCCAAGGGGCTGACCAATGCCGCCGTGCCGATGGGCGCGGTGGCCACCAGCAACCTGGTCTATGAGACCATTGTCGATGGCGTGCCGGCGGGGATCGAGCTGTTCCACGGCTATACCTATTCCGGCCATCCGCTGGCCTCGGCCGCCGCGATCGCCACGCTCGACCTGCACCGGGCGGAGGATCTGCCCGGCCGTTCGCGCGCCATGGAGGGGTATTTCGGCGATGCGGCGCATGCCATGCGGGATGCGCCGGGCGTCATCGATGTGCGCAATTTCGGCCTGGTCGCCGGGATCGAGCTGGAGCCGCGCGCCGGCAAGCCGGGCGCGCGTGCCATGGATATCTTCCGGACCTGCTTCGACAAGGGCGTGCTGACGCGGGTGACCGGTGACATCGTGGCCCTGTCGCCGCCGCTGATCGTCGAGCGGCCGCATGTGGACCGGCTGTTCGGTACGCTGGCCGAGGCGATCCACGCCGTGCCGGCCTGAGCTGCACCACGTCATGCCCCGACCGGCCGGACGCATTCTGCGAGCCTGGCGTCGTCGGCGGGGTCTTGCGTGACCAGCCCCGGCCCAGCCTGGCTTCTGCTGCTGCTTCCAACCGTCGCCGGCCTCGGCGTGGTGGGGCTGACGGCGGCTGGGTGGGTGGAGGAGCCGGTGCCGGCGCTGGTCTTGGTGGTGCTGGCGCAGGCGGTGTCGGTCGCGCTGCTGCTGCTGGTGTGCTGGCGGCGGATGCGGCAGGCCGCGCGGGCTGTGGCCGCGGCGGATGAACATGCGGCTTCGGAAGCGATGCGCCGGGCCGCGGACTTGCGGCGCGACATGCTGGCGACCGCGGCGCATGAGGTGCGGACACCGCTGAGCGGTATGGTCGGGCTGATCGACATGGTGCTGGACCAGCCCGGGCTGCCCGCCGCGGCGCGTGCCGATGCCAGCGCGGCGCGGCAGGCGGCGAGCGACCTGATGGTGGTGCTGCGCGACCTGATCGAGGTGCCGGGCGCGGCGGCGCAGCCCTTGGCCGCGCAGCCCTTCCGGGTGGATGAGCTGATGACGGAGGTGGTGGCCTTGCTGCGGGCGCGGGCGACCCAGCGTGGCGATCGCCTGGCCATGGCGGTCGCCGCCGGCACGCATCCGGCCTGGCGCGGCGATCCGCCGCGCATCCGGCAGATCCTCATCAACATGGTGGTCAACGCCATTCGCTTCACCGAGGGCGGCGAGGTGCGGATCGAGGCGCGGGAGACGGTTTCCGGTGCGCTGGAGCTGCGGGTTTCCGACACCGGGCGGGGCATCGCACCGGATCGGATGGGGTCCTTGTTCGACCGGTTCCAGGACAGTGAGGGCGGCACCGGGCTTGGCCTGTCGATCTGCCGGGACCTGGTGGCGCGCATGGGCGGCGCGATCGAGGCGCGGAGCGCCCCGGGCCATGGCACGGGCTTCACGGTGACCCTGCCGCTGCCCCAGGTGTCGGAGGCGGAGCTGCCGCCATCGGTCGCGCCGGCTGCCTTCCTCCCTGTCCGGGGGGTCACCGCGCCGCGCGGCGTGGCGCCGGTGCTGGTGGTTGATGATGTGGAGGTGAACCGGCGCCTTCTGGGTTCGGTGCTGGAGCGTGCCGGCTATGCCTTCGAGCCGGCCGCCGACGCGGATGCGGCGCTGGCGCTGCTGCGGACAAGGCCCTTCTCCGCCGTGCTGATGGATCTGGAGATGCCGGGCACCGATGGACTCGCTGCCCTGCGGCGGCTGCGGGCGCTGCCCGACCCGGCCGGACGCCTGCCCGTGCTGGCGGTGACGGCGCATGATGACGCCACGGTGCGGGCGGCGACGCTGGCGGCCGGGATGGACGGCTATCTGGTGAAGCCGGTCCAGCTGGCGGAACTGATCCAGGCCCTGGACGCGGTTCTGCCGAACCGGTCGGCAGGGTTGCAGCCCCCGCACGGGTAGCGGCCCGCCGCAATCCCATATATGCGCCCAAACCGATCCCGGAGACTGCCCCGATGGCCGATGCCCCCCTCGCCCCCGTTCCCGTCACTGTCCTGACCGGCTACCTCGGCGCCGGCAAGACAACGCTGCTGAACCGCATCCTGTCGGAGAATCACGGCAAGAAGTTCGCCGTGGTCATCAATGAATTCGGGGAGCTGGGCGTGGACAACGACCTTGTCGTCGATGCCGACGAGGAAGTGTTCGAGATGAACAATGGCTGCATCTGCTGCACCGTGCGCGGCGACCTGATCCGCATCATCGGCGGGCTGATGAAGCGCAAGGGCAAGTTCGACGGCATCATCGTCGAGACCACCGGCCTGGCGGACCCCGCCCCGGTGGCCCAGACCTTCTTCGCGGATGAGGATGTGAAGCGAGCAACCAAGCTCGATGCCATCGTCACCGTGGTGGATGCCAAGCATCTGTTTGCCCGGCTGGATGACAGCAAGGAGGCGCAGGAGCAGATCGCCTTCGCCGACATCATCGTGCTGAACAAGATCGACCTGGTGACGGCGGAGGAGGCGGATGCGGTGGAGCGCCGCATCCGTGGCATCAACCCCTATGCCGAGATCCGCCGCGCCACGAAGTCCGATGTGCCGATCGACACCGTGATCGGCCGCGATGCCTTCAACCTGGAACGCATCCTGGAGCGCGACCCCGAATTCCTGTCCGGTGAGGACGACCACAGCCATGACGATGCGGTGATGAGCCTGTCCTTCGAGGCCAGCCGCCCGCTGGACCCGGAAAAGTTCAACGCCTGGATCAGCGACCTGCTGCAGAAGAAGGGCCAGGACCTGCTGCGCACCAAGGGCATTCTTTCTTACGCCAATGACGACCGGCGCTTCGCCTTCCAGGCGGTGCATATGATCGCGGATGGCGACTACATCGGGAACTGGAAGGACGGCGATCCGCGGCGGTCGAAGATCGTCTTCATCGGCCGCGACCTGAACCGCCCGCAGCTGCGCCGCGGCTTCGAATCCTGTCAGGTGCCGGCCTGATGGCAGGCGTCACGGAAGCCGATTTCCTGCTCGCCCAGCGGGGTGCGACGCAGGAGCTTGGTGCCTGGGTGGTGGCCGCGCTGTTTGACCGGTCGGGGCGGCTGGGTTTCGCCCTGGCGGACGGCACGCTGCGGATCGGTGACCAGGTGGTGGAGGCGCATGATGGCGCCATCCTCTCGGCCTGCGCCGATGCCAAGGGCGGCTTCCTGACCGGCGGCGATGATGGCCGCCTGGTGCAGACGGCGCCGGACGGGACGGTGACGCAGGTCCAGAAATTCGGCAGCAAATGGGTGGATCACGTCGCCGCGCATGCCTCCGGGGTGCGCGCGGCCTCGGTCGGCAAGATCGCCCATGTGCTGGATGACTCCGGCAAGCTGCTGAAATCGCTGCCGCATCCGTCCTCGGTCGGCGGGCTGGCCTTCGACGCCAAGGGCAAGCGGCTGGCGGTGAGCCATTATGGCGGCGCCTCGCTGTGGTTCGTCGCGGCGAAGGAAGACAAGCCCAAGGTGCTGGAGTGGAAGGGCAGCCACCACGCCATCGCCTTCAGCCCGGACGGGACCCATGTGGTGACGGCGATGCAGGAAACCGCGCTGCATGGCTGGCGGCTGGCGGACGGCCAGCACATGCGCATGTCCGGCTACCCGGCCAAGACGCATTCCATCTCCTTCAGCAGCCGGGGCCGCTGGCTGGCGACCAGCGGCGCGGAATCCGTGGTGCTCTGGCCCTTCTTCGGCGGCGGCCCGATGGGCAAGGCGCCGACCGAACTCGCCGGGGGGGATGAGGTGCTGTGCAGCGCCGTCGCCTGCCATCCCCAGCATGAGGTGGTGGCCGCCGGCTTCAGCGACGGCATGGTGCTGATGGCCGAGGTGGCCAGCGGCAAGGTGGTGCCCGTGGCCCCGCCGCGCGATTCCGCCATCACCACCCTGGCCTGGGACGCCGCCGGCACAAGATTGGCTTTCGGCACGGAGGCGGGCTTCGCCGGCTTCGTCGATCTTTCCCAACGCTGACAGCCCGTCTGAGAACACCGGACGGGTCGCCTCCGCCGTGCTTTCCCGCCCCTGCGGCGTTGCTGGACCAAAAAATCCCAGGCGGATGCTCAGCCGCCGGTCTTCTCAAACGGACTCTGAGGACGCGCCCCATCATGCAGATCCCCGCCATCGAGACGCCGAACATCCGCATGCCGCGCCTGGGCCTCGGCACCTGGCCGATGAAAGGAGAGGCCTGCACCAAGGCGGTCGAATCCGCCCTGTCGCTCGGCTACCGCCACATCGACACGGCGGAGATGTATGGCAATGAAGAGGCGGTGGGCCTCGGCCTCGCGGCGTCCGGCGTGGCGCGGGGGGAGATCTTCCTCACCACCAAGATCTGGAACGACAAGCCGAATGGCGCGGCGATCCGCACGGCCTTCGACGCCAGCCTGAAGCGCCTGGTGACGCCCTATGTCGACCTGCTGCTGATCCATTGGCCGAGCCCGGAGCTGGACCTGCCGGATGCGCTGGCGGGCCTCGCCGCGATCCGGGCGGAGGGCCGCGCCAAGGCCATCGGCGTGTCCAACTTCCCGCCCAAGCTGCTGCAACGGGCGATCGACCAGGGTGTGGGCCTCGCCTGCCTGCAGGTCGAATGCCATGCGCTGCTGGACCAGTCGAAGCTGCTGGAGATCTGCCGCGCCAATGGCATGGCGCTGACCGCCTATTCGCCGCTCGGCAAGGGCAATGCCCCGAACGAGCCCGCCTTGCAGGCGATCGCGCAAAAACATGGGGCGACGGCGGCGCAGGTGGCGCTGGCCTGGCTGCTGGCGCAGCCCGGCATCGCCATGGTGCCGAAGGCCGAGAGCCCGGCGCGGCAGGCGGAAAACCTGGCGGCGCTGAAGCTGACGCTGGACGCGGCCGACATGGCCGCCATCGCGGCGCTGCCGAAGGACCGTCGTTTCGTAAACCCGGCCATGGCCCCCGACTGGGTCAACGGCTAGTTATTTGAGGCCCGGTCCTGGAACTGGATCGGATTTCAGCGCTCATCATCGCAGCAACGACGTGACAAAGGGACGGCCCCATGGCGGAGCCTTCGGAAGACGATCTCGACCTCGGCATCAGCCTGGAGGTGGTGGCGACCCTGGTGGACCATGCCAGGGCGGTGCAGGGGACGGAGGTCGTGGATCTCGACCTCGATCCCGATGCCGAGCCCGGCGAGGTGAACGAGGATGAGGAGGAGCTGGATGAGGACAGCCTGCGCGCTGCCATCCTGGCCCTGAACGAGGACGAGCAGGCGGCCGTCATCGCCCTGGCCCTGGTCGGCCGCGGCGACTTCACCGCCGAGGAGTGGGAGGAGGCCCTGGAACAGGCCGCCGAACGCGAGGATGGCGAGGACGCGGCCGCGCTGCTTCTCGGCATGGACAATTTCGGCGACCTGCTGGCGGAAGGCGTGGCCGCCTTCGGCCTGTCCATCGAGGAAATCGAGCGCTGATGGGCCAGTGGGCCGGCGCTCCGCGCCGGCCTCAGCGGACCGGAGGGGCCAGCATCTTCTCCGGATAGTGGCAATGGGCGACGGCGGCGCAGCGCCAGCATTCCGGCAGCCGCGCCTTGCAGATATAGCGGCCGTGCAGGATCAGCCAGTGATGCGCATCCCGCAGCATGTCAGGCGGGCAGCGCTTCATCAGCCCGTCTTCCACCTGGCGCGGCGTCTTGCCCGGCGCCAGCCCGGTGCGGTTGCCCAGGCGGAAGATGTGGGTATCCACCGCCATCGTCTCCTGCCCGAAGGCGACGTTCAGCACCACATTGGCGGTCTTGCGGCCGACGCCGGGCAGCGCCTCCAGCGCCGCGCGGTCCTGCGGCACCTCCCCGCCATGCCGGTCCAATAGCAGCTGCGACATCGCCACCACATTGCGCGCCTTGCCCTGCCACAAGCCGATGCGGCGGATATGCGGCGCCACGCCGTCCACACCGAGCGCCACCATGGCGGCGGGGGTGGCGGCGGCCTCGAACAGGGTGGCGGTGGCCTTGTTCACCGCGACATCGGTGGTCTGCGCCGAGAGGGCGACGGCGACCAGCAGCGTATAGGCATCGCGAAAGTGCAGCTCCGTCTCCGGCGCCGGATTGGCGGCGGCCAGGGCTCGCAGGAAGGCTTCCGCCTGCACGCGGTTCATCGGCCCTGCCTTGCGCGGGGCGCGGGGCTTGCGGAGGGTGGGGCGGGGGGCGGGATTGGCGATTTCGGACATGGCGGAAATCATGCCCTACCCCATAGTAGGATGCGATGTCAGCCGCGGCCGAAGCCATCCTGTTCGAAGCCTTCAGCACCCCATCGCAAAGCCTGTCGGCGCGGGGAATGCGGCTGCTGTGCCTGTTCAGCGCCATGGGCGCGGCGGTGCCGGGCGGGCTGTTCCTGATTCTCGGCGCCTGGCCGGTGCTGGGCTTCCTGGGGGTGGAGGTGACGCTGGTGCTGGGCCTGGTGGCGCTGCATCGCCGCTGGGCGGCCCGGGCCTGGGAGACGGTGCAACTGACGGAGCGCCAGTTGCGCGTGGTCACCGCCGATGGTCGCGGCGGGCGGCGAGAGGCCGTGCTGCAGCCCTATTGGACCCATGTGATGCTGGAGGAGCAGGCGGGCGGCGTGGCCCGGCTCGCCTTGGTGCAGAGGAACCGCCGGGTGGAGCTGGGCGGCTTCCTCTCAGATGCTGAGAAACGTGACCTGGGCGAGGCGTTGGCAACAGCACTGCGACGTTACAAACGCCCGGAATTCGACAACCCCCAGTTGCGCTGACCCGACCGCTATTCGGTCGGTGTCAGGCTCTTGATGAGGTCGAAAACGCGCTTGCGGACGGAGGCATCGGTGATCCGGTAATAGGCGCGGACCAGCTCCAGCGTCTCCCGCCGATGCAGCGTATCGTCCTCGAAACCGTCCGGCTGTTCCTGGAATCCACCGAAACGACGGTTGCCCTGATTGCCGCCCATCTCCGGCGGCATGTCGTCGAAGAAGAAGCCGATCGGCACATCCAGAACGCGCGAAATATCGAACAACCGGCTGGCGCCGATACGGTTAACACCGCGCTCATACTTCTGAACCTGCTGAAAAGTCAGCCCCAGGGCCTCCCCCAGCTTTTCCTGACTCATGCCAAGCAGGGTTCTGCGCAGACGCACACGGCTGCCAACATGCACATCGATCGGGCTGGGGCGATGCTCACGCTCCGTCCGCTCGACAACGTCTTCGCTGGGGATGGCCAACACTCGCACTCCAATCCACGGGGCGTTCAGGTCCTGCCCTTCAGGGGGCCGTCCTGGCCAGGGCGGAGCCGACGCACGCACTAGAGTTGAGACGCACATGCAGCGGCACGTCCAAGGGGTATGCGTGCGGTCAGAGTTTGTCAACTCTTTTGAGAAATCTCAATAAATTGCTCACCATCCGAATTGTGGCACTTAAGGTGACGTCTCCTCACTCGGCGTGCCTCTTCGCGCAAACGAAGCCGTGATCGTGGCGGCGCATACTATGACGAGCAGAAGAATCGGTATCCACAATCCCAGGTGGGCGAAGGGCGTTGGCACTGCCGCGCGCGGCAGGGGCGCCACCACCACGCCGGTCTCGGCGAGTCCCATCCGCGCCACGGTCCGGCCTCGTGCGTCGAAGACGGTCGAGATCCCGGTCTGGGCGGCCCGCACCAGCGGCAGCCCCTCCTCCACCGCGCGCAGGCGGGCGGCGGCCAGGTGCTGGTGCGGCCCGGCGGAGACGCCGAACCAGGCGTCGTTGGTGATGTTCAGCAGGAAGCCCGGGCGGTCGGCTGGCGTCACCCGGCCGGGGAAGATCACCTCGTAGCAGATCAGCCCCCCGAAGGCGGGCAGGCCGGGCAGCCGGATGGAGCGAAGTCCGGTGCCGGCCGAGAAATCCAGCGCCGAGACCACCAGCCGGATCGGCAGCAGCCCGCGCAGCGGCGTGTATTCACCGAAGGGCACCAGATGCGCCTTGTCATAGGCATCGAGCACGCTGCCCTGCGCATCCAGCGCCACCAGGCTGTTCCAGACCCGCGTGGCGCGGCCATCGGCGCCGAATTCCGCCCGCACGCTGCCGGCCAGCAGCAGCGCGCCGGGCGGCAGCGGTGCCGTCGCCATGTCCGCCGCCTGGGGGTCGCTGGCCAGCAGGAAGGGGCTGGCGGTTTCCGGCCAGACCACGACAACGCGGCTGTCCGGCGCTTCCTGAATCGCGGTGCGGACGCCGCCGGCGGTCAGGTCGATATAGCGCTGGAAGATTGGCATGCGGGTGTCCTCCCGCCACTTCGTCTCCTGCGCCACATTGCCTTGGACCAGCACCATGGTGACCGGCTCCGGCTCCGGCTCCATGGGCCAGAGGCGGATCAGGCCGATGGCGGCGAAGCCGAGCAGCGCCACGCCGCCGCCCATCCAGCCACGCCGGCCCGCCAGTGGCGCCAGGGCCAGCAGGACCGTTGCCAGCGACAGCCCATGCACGCCTATCCAGGCCGCGGCCTGGATCGGAAAACTCCCAAAGGCCCAGACGGTGCCGAGCAGGTTCCAGGGAAAGCCGGTGAACAGCACGCCGCGCAACAGCTCCGCCGCCAGCCAGGCTCCGGCGAAGGCGAGGCCTTGCGGCCAGCCCGGCCGCGCCAGCCGGGTCAACAGCGCCGGCAGCAGATTGAAGGCGGCCAGCGGCAAAGCGAGCCCCGGCACGGCCAGCGGCACCAGCCACCAGAAGCGCTCCACCTCCGTCAGGATGGCATTGGTCAGCCAATGCAGCCCGGCGATGTGGAAGCCCCAGCCCCAGGCGAGGCCGATCCAGGCGGCGCGGCGCGCGCTGGGCGCCTGGGTCACCATGATGAACAGGCCGGGCAGGGAAATCAGCAGCACCGGCAGCAGATGCACCGGCGGCAGGGCCAGCGCGGCGATGGCGCCGAGGCCGAAGGCGGTGGCCAGCGCCCGCCAGAAGCCGGGGCCTTCCAGCCGCCGGGTCAGCGCGTGACGCCAGCGGCTGGTGGTGAGAAGGCGACGGGCCAGCCCGCCACCGGAGGGGGGGCGGGCGGGCACGGTGCCGGCGGCCTTCAGGCCAGGCCGACCGGCGGCTGCTGGGCGGCGCCCGGCCCGCGACGGCTCTGCCACAGCGCCACGAAGTCGATCGGCGCCAGCATCACCGGCGGGAAGCCGCCGTCACGGGTGATGTCGGCCAGGATGTTGCGGGCGAAGGGGAACAGCAGCCGCGGGCATTCCACCAGCAGAACCGGCTCCAGGTGCTGCTGCTCCACATTGATGGTGAAGACGCCGCAATAGACCAGCTCGGCGATGAAGCAGGGGGTGTCGCCCACCTTGGCGTCGGCGCGGATCTGCAGCGACACCTCATAGACATTCTGGCCCTGCTCCAGCGGGCGGGCCTGCACATCCAGCGCCAGGTCCACGCGCGGCTGCTCGCGCACCGTCACATAGATCTCCGGCGCGCCGGGAACCTCGAAGGACAGGTCCTTGGTGTACTGGATATTGAGCTGCAGCGGCGGCGGCGGCGGGGCCTGGCCGGCATCGCCGTTCGGGATGGGGGAGGAGGGGGCGTTCAGGTCGGACATTCGGGGATTCCCGCTCAAGCGAAGATCGGCTGCCGCCCGCTACCACGACCCACCCTGGCCGGCCAGCCTCGCCCCCGCTTGACGTGAGCCGCACGGCCGGCACAACGGGGGCGCCCCTGTGCAGAGTGACCTGACCGATGACCCGCGCCCAGCCCCGCGTCTTTTCCGGCATCCAGCCCTCCGGCGTGCCGACCCTCGGCAACTATCTCGGCGCCATCCGCAACTGGGTGCCGATGCAGGACACGCATGAGGCGATCTTCTGCGTGGTGGACCTGCACGCCATCACCGTCTGGCAGGACCCGAAGGAGCTGGCGCGGCAGACGCGTGAGATGGCGGCGGCGCTGATCGCCTGCGGCCTGGACCCGAAACGCTGCACCCTGTTCCTGCAATCCCATGTCCATGCCCATACCCGGCTGGCCTGGATCATGAACTGCGTGGCGCGGCTCGGCTGGCTGAACCGGATGACCCAGTTCAAGGACAAGGCCGGCAAGGACAAGGAGGCGGCCTCGGCTGGCCTTTATGTCTATCCGAACCTGATGGCCGCCGACATCCTGACCTACCACGCCACTTTGGTGCCGGTGGGCGACGACCAGCGCCAGCATCTGGAGCTGGCCAATGACATCGCCCAGAAGTTCAACCACGACTATGGCGTGGAGTTCTTCCCGCGGATCGAGCCGATGATCCAGGGCGTCGCCGCGCGCGTGATGTCGCTGCGGGACGGCACAAAGAAGATGAGCAAGTCGGACCCCTCCGACCAGTCGCGCATCAACCTGACCGACGACCACGACGCCATCGCCCAGAAGATCCGCAAGGCCCGCACCGATGCCGAGCCGCTGCCCGGCCATACTTCCGGCCTGGAGAACCGGCCCGAAGCCCGCAACCTGACCGGCATCCTGGCCGCCATCACCGGAACCCTGCCCGAAAACGTGCTGCGCGAGCACGAGGGCAAGGGATTCGGGGCCTTCAAGGAGGTGCTGGTGGCCGCCCTTGTGGCGCATCTGGACCCGATCCGGAAGGAAATGGCCCGGCTGCTGGACGACCCTGCGACACTGGATGCCCAGCTTCGGCTGGGGGCGGACCGGGCGGAGGCGGTGGCGGCGCCGATCTGCGCGCGGGCGGAGGAGATCGTGGGGTTCTTGCCGCGGCGGTAGGGCGGGCCAGTTGAGGGGGCGTTGCCCCCTCAAACTCCCCGACCAGGGGCCAGTGGGCCCCTGGACCCCCCGAATATGGTGGTATGTCCAAACGAAAACCGCCGGCCTCCATTCCTGGAAGCCGGCGGTTTCGAAAATCTGGTGGAGCCAAGGGGAGTCGAACCCCTGACCTCTTGAATGCCATTCAAGCGCTCTACCAACTGAGCTATGGCCCCGCACACAGTAGCGAGGCCGGCCGTATAGCGGCCGGTCGGGGGGGGCGCAAGACACCCTCATGTCGGTTTTGCGCGCCCCCTTTCACGCCGCCCCGGACCCGCATAGGTTTCTGCCAGACGGGACGGAGGATGGCGGCAGGACGATGGGCAAGATCTACGACGATGCGACCTCGGCGCTCGCGGGGCTGCTGCGGGACGACATGACCATCATGTCCGGCGGCTTCGGCCTCGGCGGCATCCCCTCCGTCCTGATCGAGGCGATCCGGGCCAGCGGGGTGAAAGGCCTCACCGTCATCTCCAACAATGCGGGTGTCGACGATGCCGGGCTGGGCCTGCTGCTGCACACCAGGCAGATCCGCAAGATGATCTCCTCCTATGTCGGGGAGAATGCGACCTTCGCGAAGCAGTACCTGGCCGGGGAGCTGGAGATCGAGTTCAACCCACAGGGCACGCTGGCGGAGCGCATCCGCGCCGGCGGCGCCGGCATCCCCGCCTTCTTCACCAAGACCGGCTACGGCACCGCGGTGGCGGAGGGGAAGGAGACCCGGGAATTCGACGGCAGCCACTATGTGATGGAGCGCGGCCTGTTCGCCGACCTCGCCATCATCCATGCCTGGATGGGCGACCATGAGGGCAACCTCGTCTATCGGAAGACGGCGCGGAATTTTAACCCGGTGATGGCCACCGCGGCGAAGGTCACGGTCGCGCAGGTGGAACACCTGGTCCCCTCCGGCCAGATTGACGCCGACCACATCCATACGCCCGGCATCTTCGTGAAGCGGATGATCGCTTTGCCGCCCGGCTTCGAGAAGCGGATCGAGCAGCGCACCGTGCGCAAGCGCCCGGCGGCGGCCGCCGCTGGCGTCGAATCGCAGGCCTGAGGAGACACGACCATGCCCTGGACCCGCGACGAAATGGCCGCCCGCGCGGCGCGTGAATTGCAGGACGGATTCTACGTCAATCTCGGTATCGGCATCCCGACGCTGGTGGCCAACCACGTGCCGGATGGCATGACGGTGCAGCTGCAGTCGGAAAACGGCATGCTCGGCCTCGGCCCCTTCCCTTATGAGGGGGAGGAGGATCCGGACCTGATCAATGCCGGCAAGCAGACCATCACCGCGCTGCCCACCAGCAGCTTCTTCGACAGCGCCCAGAGCTTCGGCATGATCCGCGGCGGCCATATCGACCTGTCGATCCTGGGCGCCTTGCAGGTGGCCCAGAATGGCGACCTGGCGAACTGGATGATCCCGGGCAAGATGGTGAAGGGGATGGGCGGCGCCATGGATCTGGTGGCGGGCGTCAAGCGCGTGATCGTGCTGATGGAACACACCGCCGGCGGCAAACCGAAGCTGCTGAAGGAATGCAACCTGCCGCTGACCGGCCGCCGCGTGGTGGATGTGGTGGTGACGGAGCTCGGCGTCTTCGCCATCGACAAGGCGGGCGATGGCGGCATGCGGCTGCTGGAAATGGCGCCTGGCGTGACCGAGGCGGAAATCCGCGAGAAGACCGAGGCCGATTACGAGGTGGCGCTGCTCAACGCCTGACCCATGGGGCGGGGGGTGGCCCCCCCCGCCTAGCTACTGGAGCTGGGGCTGGCGGTTCTGCTGATAGCGCAGACGGTCTTCCTCCAGGATGCGGCGCAGCCGTTCCAGCTCCCGCTCCCGCTCGGACAGGGAGCGTTCCCAGTCGCCGCCGGGCTGGGCCGTCGGCTGGGCGCGCGCCGGGGTCGCGCTGGGCAGCGGCGTGGTGTCCCGCACCACATCGCGGCGCACCGGGGCGCGACGGGGCGTGCGGCGCGCGGTGTTGGTGGCGCGGCGCGTGGTCGGCGCGACGGCTGGCACGGGCGGTGGCGGCACCCAGTCCAGCAGCGGGATCGGGCCGCGGGCCTGGGTCGTCGCGGCCGGGCCGCTTTCGGAGGAGAAGCTGGGCGCGGCGGGGGTGCGCTGGCGGAAGGAGTCGAAATCGGTGACGGTCGAGCTCAGCAGGTCGCGCCCCGGTCCGGCGTCGTTCCAGTGCTGCGCGGCGACGGGCTGGGCCAGCAGCAGGCCGAGGGGCAAGGCGAGGAAGGCGAAGCGGCGCATCGGCTGGGTTCCAACTCTGGCGGCACATCGGGCAAACGGCCCGGCCCCGGATTCGCCAAGGAAGATGAACGGCGCCGCCGCGTCGCACAAGCTTTGAAAACCGCGACGGGACGCTGTCCCACCTGGCGCACTATAACAACACTATAACAAACAGAGCGCTTCCAGCGCGCGGCGCATCTCAGGGGGCAGGGCCTCGATCCCATCCGCCGCCTGGCTGCCGCGCGGCGCATCCGGCGGGGCCGCTTCCGCCGTCAGGTAGCGCCAGCCCTGGAAGGGCTTTTGCGGACGGGGCTGCAACAGCACCAGCTCCGGGTCCAGCACCAGGCCGGCGCAGCTTGTGCCATCGTCCCAGCGTTCCTCCCGCACCTCCAGAATGCGCTGGCGCACGCGGATCAGCCCGGCCACCACCCAGTAGAGCGAGCCGCCATCCGCCAGTTCCGCCGCCCGCTTCGGCACCATGCGGGTCTGGTGGCGCAGGGGCGGGTCCAGCGCGGCGCGGCGGGCCTGGGAGGCGGCAAGTTCCGCCACCTCCTTCGGGCCGACGCAGAGTTTCAGCAGATGCAGCATGGCTGATGGATGTGGCAGGCGGTCGAGTCCGTGCAAGCCCTGTGGGTTCGTGACCTGCATCCAAGCTTGCCGCGACCTTCGATCCGGGCATAAAACCTTGGTAACGAAACCGTCCAAGGGAGACAAACCATGTTGCGCCGCAACCTGCTGGCCGCCACCGTGCTGGGTGCCACGACGCCCGCGCTGTTCACCCCCGCCATCGCCCAGCCGCGCAACGCCGCCTGGCCGCGGGCGCTGAACATGGGCACGGCCGCCCCCGGCGGCACCTATGCGCTCTATGGGCCGGCCTGGGGGCAGATCGCCCAGGAAGGCACCGGGGTGCAGATTTCCTACCGCACCACCCAGGGGCCGAACCAGAACATCATCCTGGTGAATCGCAAGGAAGTCGAACTGGGCATGGTCACCATGGGGGTGGCGTTGCAGGCCTGGAACGGCGTCGGCGCCTGGACCCAGGGCAACCGCTTCCGCGATATCCGCGCCCTGTTCCCGATGTATGACACGCCCTTCCACGGCATCGCGCTGAAGCGCAGCAATATCACCAAGCATGGTGACCTGGCTGGCCGCAGCGTCGGCGTCGGCCCGCGCGGCGGCACGCCCGGCACCTATTATCCGCTGCTGTTGCAGGAGCTGGGCATCGCCCCCTCCGCCGTTCGCTACGGCTCGGCCTCCGACCTTGTGGGGCAGATTCAGGACGGGTTGCTGGACGCCTTCCTGTTCGCCTCCGGCGTGCCGGTGCCGGCCTTCAGCGAGATCGAGGTGCAGGCGGAAGTGAACTTCCTCGATTTCTCGCAGGAGGAAATCGCCAAGCTGACGGCGAAGTATCCGGAACTGGCGGGCGGAGCCCTGCCCATGGGCACCTATCGCACCCAGGCGAAGCCGCTGGGCATTGTCGGCATGTACAATTTCGCCATTGCCCACAAGTCGCTGCCCGACGACCTGGTCTATGAAATCACCAAGTCGGTGCTGTCGCAGAATGCCCGCTTCAAGGCGGCGATCGCGGCGGCGTCGGAAACCGTGGCGGGCAATTGGAACAAGAACACCTTCCTGCCCTTTCACCCCGGCGCGGCGCGCTATCTGCGGGAAGTGGGCCAGCAGGTGCCGGAGAATCTGGTCCAGGCCTGACCGGCGGCGACCCGGGCGGCATCGTTGCCCGGGACTATATTTGAGACTAAACATAAATTTGACAAAACTGTCTCATTTTATATGATGCTCGCGATCGCGTGAACGAATGCGTCGTTTCCAGCGACGCATCTTCATCAGATGGCAAGGCCATGCTGGCAGCCTGACGGCTCAAATGCCGTGGAGCCGGTCCCATGCGTTTTCTCCTGGACTTGTCAGTAGGTCGAAAATTGGCGGCCTCGGCCGCCCTCGCCTTGATCCTGGTCGTCGGACTCGTGGTGATGACTTGGCGGGAAACCTCCCAGATCATTTTCCAGCAGGCAGGCGCCGCGCGGGTGCAGGCCGCGATGGATGCCATGGGCGACGGCGTGAACCGCCTTCTGGATGTGGCGGTTCTGGAACGCGATCTTCTGCTGACCCACGATGAGGCGGGCCAGGCACCGGCCTGGCAGGCCATCGACACGGCGATCACCCAGGGTGCGCAGGCCGCGCGCGCTGCCGCGACGAATTTCGGCGATCCGCGGATGGTGGAGACGGCGACCACCCTGGCCGGCGCGGCGGAACGCTATCGCGTCGCCCTGCGGAAAGTGGCCGAACAGCGCATGGTGATGATCACGGCTCGTGACCGGGAGCTGTTTCCCCTCTCCGGCGAATACGACTCCCTGTTCGAGGCGGTATCGGCCAGCTTCGGCTTCGATCTGCCCGCTGACCAGCAAGATGAGGCAAGGCACCGGCTGCTGACCGTGCATGGTGCGGCGAACGAGGTGCGGATCGGCGTGCAGCGCCTGCTCGCGACCGGCGACGAGGCGCAGAACCGCCGCGTGCGGCGCGGCATCGCGCAGGCCCGGGTGCATAGCCGCGGCCTGCTCTCCGTCGAGGCGCCGGCCCGGTTGAAGGAGGATGTGGCCCGTCTGGCGGAGCGTGCGCAGTCCATCGGCGTCGCCGCCACGAAGATCCTCGATGCCGGTGAGGAGGTGGCGAAGCTGCGGCGGGATGAGGTGTCCCCGGCCCGTGCCGCCATGCAGGAGGCGGCCCAGGCCCTGTCCTCCGCCGGCCTCGCCATGGCCACGACGCAGCGCGAGCAGGTTCAGCACCGCGCGGAGCTGGTGCGCAGCACCGCCCTGTGGTCCGGCACCGCCATCGCGCTGGTGCTGCTGCTGTCCTCCTTCGGCCTGGCGCGTGGCATCGGCGCCCCGGTGCGCAGGCTCTCCACCGTGATGACCCGCATCGCCGGCGGCCAGACCGACGTCACCGTGCCGGATCGCGGCCGTCGCGACGAGATCGGCGCCATGGCGGAATCGCTGGAAGCGCTGCGCAGCACCGTGGACCGTGCCTTCTCCCAGGGTCAGATGATCGAGCAGTTGCCGGCGGCGGTGATGAGCGCCGACCCCAAGGACGGCTTCCGCATGACCTATATGAATGCGGAGAGCACCCGCCTGCTCACCCAGCTGCGCAAGCTGCTGCCCTGCGGGCCGGAGGAGATGATCGGCAAGCCGATCGACATCTTCCACAAGGACGCGGCGCAGCAGATGGACATCCTGTCCGACCCCACGCGCCTGCCGCATACCGCGCGGATCCATCTGGGGAACGAGGTGCTGGAACTGCGGGTCTCCGCCATCCGCGATGCCGCCGGCACCTATTCCGCCACCATGCTGACCTGGACCGTGGCGACGGAGCAGGTGCGCCTGGCCGATACCTTCGAGACCGAAGTCGGCGCCGTGGTTGCCGCCGTGGCGGAATCGGCCGCCCGGCTGCAATCCTCGGCCGAGGCGCTGTCCGGCACGGCGCAGACCTCCGGCCAGGAAGCCGCCGCGGTGGCCGCGGCCGGCGGCAGGGCGCAGGGGGATGTGCAGGCCGTCGCCGCGGCGGCGGAGGAAATGGCCAGCTCGGTCACCGAGATCGCCCGCCAGGTGGGCGAGGCGGCGCAGGTGGCTGGCCGGGCGGTGGAGGAGGCGCGGGCGACCGACGCCACGGTGCAGGGCCTGTCGGAAGCGGCAGCCCGCATCGGCGACGTGGTTCGCCTGATCGGCGACATCGCCGGCCAGACCAATCTGCTCGCCCTGAACGCCACCATCGAGGCGGCGCGGGCCGGGGAAGCCGGCAAGGGCTTCGCCGTGGTCGCCAGCGAGGTGAAGTCGCTGGCCGGCCAGACCGCCAAGGCGACGGAGGAGATCGCGGCCCAGATCGGCCAGATGCAGCAGGCCACCACTCAGGCGGTGACGGCCATCCGCGGCATCGGCGCCACCGTCGAGCGCACCAGCGAGATCGCGACGGCGATCGCCGCCGCGGTCGAGGAACAGGGCGCCGCGACGCAGGAGATCGCACGCAGCGCGTCCCAGGTCGCGGAGGCCACGCAGACGGTGGCCCAGCGCATCGAGGGCGTGCGCGCCGCGGCGGAATCGACCGGCGATGCCGCCGGCACCATGCGCGACGACAGCGGCGCCCTGGCCGGCCAGGCGCGGCAGTTGAAGGAGAAGACCGACAGCTTCCTGCGCGCCGTCCGGGCGATCTGAGACGTATTGAGCCGCCCCGGCGCTTGCCGGGGCGGGTCCGGAACGCCTAAGCCGCCCCTACAGCAAGCGCAGGAGCGGCAGCATGGGCTATCGTTTGGCCGTGGTCGGCGCCACCGGGGCGGTGGGGCGGGAAATCCTCAAGACCCTGGCGGAGCGTGCCTTCCCGGTGGACGCCATGGTGGCCCTGACCTCCGGCCGGTCGCCGGGCAGCCAGGTGTCCTTCGGCGAGGACCAGGTGCTGACGGTGAAGGCGCTCGACAGCTTCGACTTCAAGGGCACCCACCTTGTCTTCTTCGCCGGCGCGGCGGCAGTCAGCGCCCTGCATGCGCCACGGGCGGCCGCCGCCGGCTGCCTGGTGATCGACGGCAGCGGCCAGTTCGACATGGAACATGACGTGCCGCTGGTGGTGCCGGAGGTGAATCCCCAGGCCCTGGCCCGGTCCCGCAAGCGGCGGATCATCGCCAATCCGACGGATGCGATCATTCCCGTGGTGATGGCCCTGAAGCCGTTGCACGATCTGGCGCCGGTCCGCCGCGCGGTGGTCGCCACCTACCAGGCCGTGTCCGGCGCGGGGCGGGAGGCGATGGACGAGCTGTGGTCGCAGACGCGCGGCGTCTATGTGAACGAGACGCCGCCCTCGGAGCAGTTTCCGAAGCAGATCGCCTTCAACTGCATCCCCCAGGTCGATTCCATCCTGCCCGAGGGCCCGACGCGGGCTGAGGCGGCGATGGCCTTGCAGGCCCGCAAGATCCTCAGCCCCGACCTGGCGCTGGTCGCCACCTGTGTCCGGGTGCCGGTCTTCATCGGTAACGCCGCCGCGGTGCATGCGGAATTCGAGGCGGAGATCACCGAGGACCAGGCGCGGGAGGCGCTGCGCGAGGCGCCGGGGATGATCCTGCTCGATCGGCGGGAGGATGCCGGCTACACGACCCAGGCCGAGATCGGCGGGGAAGATGCTGTCTATGTCAGCCGCCTGCGCCGCGACACGACCGTGCCGCATGGCCTGGCCTTCTGGTGCCTGACCGACAATCTGCGCAAGGGCGCGGCCCTGAACGCGGTGCAGATCGCGGAGGAAGCCTTGGCGCAGGGGCTGCTGGCGGGATGATCCGCCGGGATGGTTGGCTGGCCGGCTGAGCCGGATTTCACCTGATCGGCCGGCAGGATCGCCGGCCTTGGCCTGCCGTCCCACCGAAAAATCCGCGCCGGCAGGGCGGAAAGTCATGCTTCGTTCTCCTATTCGCGCCAGGCTGCGTTGACGCTATGGCGCGCTGCACCATAAAACCCTGTCAACAGTGTGCGGCGCGCCCGAGGCATGGCGCGCCTTGAGGAGCGGGCACCGCATGTCATCGATCCAGGATGCACGGGAGGCGACCATGTTGGGTCGCCGGACGGATGGAACCCCGGTGCGCCGGCCACTTTCGCCGCATCTGCAAGTCTACGACATGCTGCAGATGAGCAGCGCCATGTCGATCAGCAATCGCGCGACGGGCATCATCTGGACATTCGGCACCGTCCTGATGGTCTGGTGGCTGGTCGCCGCCGCCTCCGGCCCCGCGGCCTTCGACTGGGTGCAGTGGTTCCTGGGCTCCTTCCTCGGCATCATCATGCTGATGGGGCTGACCGCCGCGGCCTGGTTCCACACCCTGTCCGGCATCCGTCACCTGGTCTGGGATGCAGGCTATGGCTATGGCATCCCGACCATGTACAAGTCCGGCCATGCCGTGCTGATCGGCACCGCGGTGCTGACGGCGCTGACCTGGCTCGCCATGCTGCTGTCCTGGTAAGGAGCGAGAACATGGCCAACCCCGCCGGCGAAGCCGCCCGTCCGACCATCCTCCGCACGCCGCTCGGCCGCGTGCGCGGTTCCGGTTCCGCCAAGTCCGGCACGCATCACTGGTGGATGCAGCGCGTCACCTCGATCGCGCTGCTGCCGCTGACCATCTGGTTCATCTTCGCCCTGTCCACCTCCGCCGGCATGACCCATGCGGAGGCGGCGGCCTGGATCGGCCATCCCCTCAACGCCGTGCTGCTGCTGGCGCTGATCGGCCTGACCTTCCACCACGCCGCCGCCGGCCTTCAGGTGGTGCTGGAGGATTACGCGAAGCCGGAATGGGTGAAGATCACCAGCGTGCTCGCGGTGAAGGCGGTCTGCGCGCTGCTGGCACTGGCCGCCGCGCTGGCCGTGATTCGCCTTGCGGTCTGAGACAGCGCACCAAACTCGGTAGCATCACGGCGCGGGCCATTTCGCCCCGCCACACGGATGGACGGCAGATCAGATGAACGCCATCTCCAAGCCCGCGATCGGCGGCGGAGCCTATCGGATCGTTGACCACACTTATGATGTGGTTGTGGTCGGCGCGGGCGGCGCGGGTTTGCGCGCCACCTTCGGCATGGGGGCCTCCGGCCTCAAGACCGCCTGCATCACCAAGGTCTTCCCGACCCGCAGCCACACCGTGGCGGCCCAGGGCGGCGTCGGCGCCGCGCTCGGCAATATGGGCGAGGATGACTGGCGCTGGCACATGTACGACACCGTGAAGGGGTCGGACTGGCTGGGTGACCAGGACGCCATCGAATACATGTGCCGCGAGGCGATCCCGGCGATCATCGAGCTGGAACACTACGGCGTTCCGTTCAGCCGCACCGAGGACGGCAAGATCTACCAGCGCCCCTTCGGCGGGCACATGCAGGATTACGGCAAGACACCGGCGATGCGCGCCTGCGCCGCCGCTGACCGCACCGGCCACGCCATCCTGCACACGCTGTACCAGCAGGCGCTGAAGGCCAATTGCGAGTTCTTCGTCGAATACATCGCGCTCGACCTCATCATGGACGATGAGGGTGTGTGCCGCGGCGTCACCGCCTGGAACCTGGAAGACGGCAGCCTGCACCGCTTCCGCGCGCAGAGCGTGGTGATGGCGACCGGCGGCTATGGCCGCGCCTATTTCTCCTGCACCTCCGCCCATACCTGCACCGGCGACGGCGGCGGCATGATCCTGCGGGCGGGCCTGCCGTTGCAGGACAATGAGTTCGTGCAGTTCCACCCGACCGGCATCTATGGCTCGGGCTGCCTCGTCACCGAAGGTGCGCGCGGCGAGGGTGGCTATCTGACGAATTCGGAGGGTGAGCGCTTCATGGAGCGCTACGCCCCGACCGCGAAGGACCTGGCGTCGCGCGACGTCGTCTCCCGCGCCATGTCGGTGGAAATCCGCGAGGGCCGCGGCGTCGGCCCGCTGAAGGACCATATCCATCTGCATCTGGAACACCTCGGCGGCGACCTGCTGCATGAGCGCCTGCCGGGCATCTCCGAAACCGCGAAGATCTTCGCGGGCGTGGATGTGACGAAGGAGCCGATCCCGATGCTGCCGACCGTCCATTACAACATGGGCGGCATCCCGACGAACATCCACACCGAGGTCCTGAACCCGACGGCGCAGGACCAGGACCGGGTGGTGCGTGGGTTGATGGCGGTGGGCGAGGCGGCCTGCGTTTCGGTCCACGGCGCCAACCGCCTCGGCACCAATTCGCTGCTCGACCTGGTGGTGTTCGGCCGTGCGGCGGCGCATCGCGCGGCGGAGACCATCAAGCCGGGCGCCAGCCAGGCGCCGCTGCCCCCCGGTGCGGGCGAGTCCAGCTGGGCGCGCTTCGACAAGGTGCGCAACGCCAAGGGTTCCTCCACCGTCTCCGATGTCCGCCTGCAGATGCAGCGCACGATGCAGGAGCATGCCGCGGTGTTCCGCACCAGCGAGCTGCTGCGTGAGGGCGTGGCGAAGATGGGCAAGGTCGCGGCGAGCTATGACGACATCAAGATCGCCGACCGCAGCCTGATCTGGAACAGCGACCTAGTCGAGGCGCTGGAGCTGGACAATCTGATCGGCAATGCGCTGACCACGATCCACGGCGCCGAGGCGCGCAAGGAATCCCGTGGCGCCCATGCGCATGAGGATTTCCCCGATCGCGACGACGCCAACTGGATGAAGCACACCCTCGCCTGGGTGGATGACAACCGGAACGTCAAGCTGGACTACCGGGACGTGAAGATGCGGACCCTCACCAACGAGGTCCAGGTCTTCCCGCCCAAGGCCCGCGTGTACTAGGAGCCCCGATCAGAGCCATGGCCACCTTCACGCTGCCGAAGAATTCGACGATCACCAAGGGCAAGCACTTTCCCGCGCCGGCCGGCGCGACGAAGGTGCGGTCCTTCAAGATCTATCGCTGGGACCCCGATTCCGGCGAGAATCCGCGCACCGACACCTATGACATCGACCTCGACCAGTGCGGGCCGATGGTTCTCGATGCGCTCATCAAGATCAAGAACGAGGTCGACAGCACGCTGACCTTCCGGCGTTCGTGCCGGGAGGGCATCTGCGGCTCCTGCTCGATGAACATCGACGGGCTGAACACGCTGGCCTGCCTGAAGCCGATCGAGGATGTGAAGGCGGAGGTCCGCATCCATCCGCTGCCGCATATGCCGGTGGTGAAGGACCTCGTGCCCGACCTGTCGCAGGTCTATGCGCAGCTCCGCTCCGTCGAGCCCTGGCTGAAGGCCGACACCCCCCCGCCGCCGGATGGCGAGCGCCTTCAGTCGAAGGAGGAGCGCGCCAAGCTCGACGGGCTGTGGGAATGCATCCTGTGCTTCTGCTGCTCCACCTCCTGCCCCTCCTATTGGTGGAATGGCGACCGCTATCTCGGCCCGGCCGTGCTGCTCCAGGCCTATCGCTGGATCGCCGATAGCCGCGACGAGCATACGGGTGAGCGGCTGGATGCGCTGGAGGATCCCTTCAAGCTCTATCGCTGCCACACCATCATGAACTGCACCCGGACCTGCCCGAAGGGGCTGAACCCGGCGCAGGCCATTGGTGACATCAAGAAGATGCTGGCCGAACGGGTGGTGTGACCCGGGCCGCTTGGATGAGGGGGGCTTTGCAGCTTCGCAACGCCTCCCACATCCAGCCGGCATGACCGCCCTTCTCCTCATCGCGCTGTTCGCCACGGCGCTTCTGTTCGGCGGCATGGCCTTTTTCGCCGCCGTCCTGGCGCCGCTGGTGTTCCGGCTGCTGCCGGCCGAACAGGCCGGCCGCTTTCTGCGGGGGATCTTTCCCCGCTACTATCTCTGGGTGCTTGGCACCTCCGCCGCCGCGGCCGTGGCGCTGTTTCCCCTCTCCAAACTCGATTCCGGAATCATGGCGGCGATCGCGGCCCTGACCTTCTGGCTGCGCCAGGTGCTGATGCCGCGCATCAACGCTCTGTCGGACCAGGCCAAGGCGGGCGATGCCGAGGCCCAGCGCGGCTTCGCCTTCGCCCATCGCCTGTCGGTGGCCGCCAACCTGCTGCAACTGGTGGCGGCCGGTGCCGTGCTGGCCGGCTTCCTCACGTGATGGCTTCGCGCCGCCAGGATCGGTCGCCCCACCCCGAATTTTCGTAGCAAAGCGCCACTTTCCGGCCGCCCCGGGATGGATTACTGCTGCTGCCAGAAGCGGGACGTGCCCGCGCGCCCGATCCGGGAGGAAGTTCCATGAACCGCCGTGCCATGCTGGGCGCCGCCGCCGCGGCTGCGCCCCTCGCCCTCGCCACCCCTGCTCTGGCCCAGGCCAATCCGGAGGTGCGCTGGCGCGCCGCCTCCTCCTTCCCGCGCGTCTTCGACGTGCTCTATGGCACGTTCGAGAAGGTGGCCGCCCGGGTCGCCCAGCTCACCGACGGCAAGTTCCGCATCCAGACCTTCCCGGCCGGCGAGATCGTCGGCGGCTTGCAGGTGCTGGACGCGGTGCAGGCCGGCACCATCGAGGCCGGTCACACCGCCTCCTACTACTATATCGGCAAGGAGCCGGGCTTCGCCCCCTTCACCGCCATGTGCTTCGGCCTGAACACGCGGCAGATGACCTCCTGGTTCCGCTATGGCGGCGGCAACCAGCTCGCGGCCGAGCTTTTCAACGAATACAATGTCCATGGCATCACCTGCGGCGACACCGGCGCGCAGATGGGTGGCTGGTTCCGCAATGAGATCACCTCGGTCGACCAGCTGCGCGGCCTGAAGTTCCGCATCACCGGCCTGGCCGGCCAGCTCTTCACCCGCCTCGGCGCGGCGCCGACCCTGATTGCCCCGGCGGATATCTATCCCTCGCTTGAGCGCGGCGTGATCGACGCGGCGGAATTCGTCGGCCCGCATGACGATGAGCGCGCCAATTACGTGCGCGTCGCCCGCTACTACTACGCCCCGGGCTTCTGGGAGCCGGGCGCGCGGCTGCATTTCATGTCGAACATGCGCGCCTGGAACGCCCTGCCGGACCTGTACAAACACGCCCTGGAAGTCGCCTGCGGCGAGGCGGATGCGGATATGGTCGCCCGCTACGACTTCATGAACCCGCAGGCCCTGCGACGCCTCGTCGCCGCCGGCGCCCAGCTCCGCTTCTGGCCGCGCCCTGTGCTGGAAGCCGCCTGGAAAGCGAATGAGGAAATGAACGCGGACCTGGCCCGCGGCAATCCGCGCTTCGCCAAGATCATGGAAAGCTACAATCGCTTCCGGACCGAGCAGTTCCAGTGGTTCCGCATCGCCGAGAACAGCTACGACAACTTTGCCTTCTCGGCCGCCCAGACGGTTCGCTGAGCGGCGAGATGGAGGGCGGATCGGCCAGGATCCGCCAGGCCTTGGTATAAAATCGCGGCCATCCAGGGCGGCGCGCATCGCGGCGCGCCGCCGACTGCCCTATAGCGGCCGCTCACCGCCACGGATGACGCGCTGATGGATCTAGGGACCCTGCTTTCTGCCCTCGCCATGGGTGTGGTCGAGGGGGCGACGGAGTTCCTGCCGATCTCCTCCACGGGTCATCTGATCCTGCTGGGCGAGATGATCGGCTTCCAGGGCCCGCCCGGCAAAACCTTCGAGATCTGCATCCAGCTTGGCGCCGTGCTGGCCGTGGTCGTGCTGTTCCGGGCCACGCTCTGGCGGCTGGCCACCCTGGCCTGGCGCCCGGGGCCGGAGCGGTTCTACGCCCAGAACCTGATCCTGGCCTTCCTGCCGGCCGCCTTCCTGGGGGCGACCTTCCACGGCACCATCACCCGGCTGCTGTTCAGCCCCTGGGTGGTGTGCTTCGCGCTGATTCTGGGCGGTATCGCCATCATCGCGATCGAGCGCTGGCGGCCCGAGCCCTCCATCCACTCGGTGCCGCAGATGGGGCCGCTGGCAGCGCTGCTGATCGGCTTTGGCCAGGCGCTGGCCATGATCCCCGGCACCTCCCGCTCCGGCGCCACCATCATCACGGCGCTGCTGGTGGGGGTGGAACGGCGGACGGCGGCGGAATTCAGCTTCGTGCTGGCGATCCCGACCATGGTCGCCGCCACCGCCTACAGCCTCTACAAGGCGCGGGCGGAACTCGACCTGTCCGATCTCGGCCAGATCGGCATCGGCTTCGTCACGGCCTTCATCGTGGCGCTGGTGGTGGTGCGCTGGCTGATGCAGGCGATCTCCCGCATCGGCTTCACGCCCTTCGGCTGGTACCGCATCGCGCTCGGCACGCTGATGCTGGTGTTTCTCATCCTGCGCTGAGGGCGCGCCGAAGCGCCTTCAGGCGGCCTGGGCGCGTCCGGCGGTCGGGTCCAGCCTGTAGCCACCACCCTCGGTGACCAGCAGGCGGGCATTGCCGGGATCGGGCTCGATCTTCTGCCGCAGCCGGTAGATGTGGGTCTCCAGCGTGTGGGTGGTGACCGAGCTGTTGTAGCCCCAGACCTCGTTCAGCAGGATCTGCCGCCCCACCGGACGGCCACCGGCGCGGTAGAGGTACTTCAGGATGGCGGCTTCCTTTTCCGTCAGCCGGATCTTCCGGTTGCGCGCCGCATCCAGCAGCAGCTTCGCGGAAGGGCGGAAGGTGTAGGGGCCGACGCTGAAGACGGCGTCCTCGGAATTGTCGAACACGCGAAGTTGCGCGCGCAGCCGCGCCATCAATTCGGAGACGCGGAACGGCTTGCCAATATAGTCGTTGGCACCCGAATCCAGTCCACGAATGATATCCTGTTCCCCGTCCGCTCCCGTCAGCATGAGGATCGGCATGCGGATGCCTTGCTTTCGCAGGCGTGCGCAGAGGTCGCGCCCGTCGCCATCGGGCAGGCCGATGTCGAGCACGATCGCGTCGAAGCGGGCATCCTCGGCATTGAGATGCGTCATGGCTTCCGCCATGCTGCCCGCTTCCGTCGCGACGAACTCGCCGTCATGCGCCAATTGGTCCGCAAGTGTTTGGCGAAGGGCCTCGTCGTCGTCCACGACGAGGATGGGGCGTGGACCGGCCATGATAGCTCCCATATCTGTGAGGCACCGTCACAACGGGGCCGAAGCGGATCGGTTTCACGTCTCCGTGCCGTCACCGTGAAGATAGATGGCGGAACGGACCGACCCCGACAAGCGATTTTGCAGGGCGTCCGTGATGCCAGCAAGCCTCGCGGCGTCGTTGTGACGATTTGCAGCAATGCCGCATGTTCTGCCGTACGATCCGGTTTTTCTTGTGGCGGGCCCCCTTTCAAACGCCTTTGGCGCGCCACATTCGGCATCGTCAATGGGCGACTACGGAACGCCAGAATCACATGAGCAAAATGGCCCCCCTCGCTTCCCCGCGCCCCAACGGCGCTGTCGATGCCGCCGTGCCCGACCCCCGGGTGCTGGCGTTGCGATCGGTGCATCGCGCCGCCAGCGAGCTGCGCCGCGGCACGCCGGTCGTCCTGCTGGGGCCGGAAGGCCCGCTGGTCGTCGCGGCGGCGGAGGTGGTCTCGGCCCGTGGCCTTGCGGAGTTGCAGGCGGCCTCCCGCGGCGCGCCCGTGCTGCTGCTGGCGCCGGTGCGGGCCGCGGCCGTCCTGCAACGGCCGGTGCCACAGGCGCTGGGTGCGCCGGCGGTCGGCGCCGGTGCGGCGGAGATGGGCGCGGTGGCGCTGCGACTGCCCCCGGCCCTGCTCGACCCGGCCGCGCTGAAATCGCTGGCCGATCCCACGGCCGAACGCCTTCTGCCGGAACAGCCGGAGCGCACGGCGATGCCGCCCGAGGCGCTGCCCGCCATCGCCCTGGCCAAGCTGGCCCGGCTGCTGCCGGCGCTGGTTGTCGCCCCGGCGGCGGAAGCCGTGGCGCGGCGGCTCGATCTGCTGTCGGTCTCGGTGGCGGATGTGCTCGCCTATCCCGTCGCCGCGGCGGCCAGCCTGACCCGCGTGGCGGAGGCCCGGGTGCCGCTGGAGGATGCGCCGGAGGCGCGCATCATCGCCTTCCGCGCGGCCGATGGCGGCATCGAGCATCTGGCGATCCTGGTGGACAGCACGGCGCCTCAGGACGGCCTGGTGCCGCTGGTGCGGGTGCATTCCGAATGCTTCACCGGCGACCTGCTGGGCAGCCTGCGCTGCGATTGCGGTCCGCAGCTGCGCGGCGCGATCCGGCGGATGGCGGCGGACCCGGCGGGCGGCGTGCTGTTGTACCTGGCGCAGGAAGGCCGTGGCATCGGCCTGGTGAACAAGCTGCGGGCCTATGCCTTGCAGGACCAGGGGCTGGACACGCTGGATGCCAATCGGGCCCTGGGCTATGGCGCGGATGAGCGGAATTTCTGGGTGGCGGCCGAAATGCTGCGCGCCGTCGGCGTCGGGCGCGTGCGGCTGCTGACCAACAATCCGGACAAGATCGCCGGCCTCGCCGCTTGCGGCATCGAGGTGGAGCGCCGGGAGGCGCATCAATTCGATGCCAATGGCGTGAATGACGGCTATCTGGAAACCAAGGCCCGCCGTTTCGGCCATCTGCTGACCTGAAGGCCGCGCGGCATGGGGTTTGCTCTACTATGCGCAACCTCCTGCCAAGGACCGGCCGCCATGACCGTCGCCGCAACCACCGCCGTAACCGCACCGTCCTCTTCCGCCGCCGTCCTGCCCCGGCTGGGGCCGGATGAGCATGTGCCGGTGCCGGGCACGCTGCGGTTCGAAGAGGTGCTCCAGGCGCTGAACCCGCTGCAACATCTGCCGGTGGTGGGCAGCATCTACCGGGCTGCGACCGGCGAGGGCCTGAACCCGGCTCTGCGAGTGCTGGGCGCCGGGCTGCTGGGCGGGCCGATCGGCATGCTCTCCACCGCCGCCTTCGCCGCCATCGAGGAATTCACTGCGGCGCGGGGGACCTCACGCCTTGGATGACAGCGGCTGGGCCGTGGTGGCGGAGGGATGTTTTCGCTTCGAGGGGCAGGTGCTGCGCTGCGCCCTGGGCAAAGGCGGGGTCGTGCCGGCAACGCGCAAGCAGGAAGGGGACGGTGCCACGCCGGCGGCGCGGATGCCGCTGCGCCGGGTGTTCTACCGCGCTGATCGCGGCCCGGCGCCGGTCTGCGCCGTGCCGGTGGAGCCGTTGGACCCGGCCGATGGCTGGTGCGACGACCCCGGCGACCGCGCCTATAACCGCCCTGTCCGGCTGCCCTTCGGCGGGCGGCATGAGGCGCTGTGGCGCGCCGATGCGGTCTATGACGTGATCGGGGTGCTGGGCTGGAATGACGACCCGGTGGAACGCGGCCGCGGCAGCGCCATTTTTCTCCATCTTGCCCGCACGGACTTTTCGCCCACCGAGGGCTGCGTGGCGCTGGAGCTGCGGGATCTGCGGGCCGTGCTGGCGCGCGGCTTGCGCGGCATCGCGGTGCTGTAGCGTGGCGCTCACGGACAGGTGAAGGCGCCGCCCGGTACGCAGGGCGACCCCAGGCTTTCTCCCCCGGGACAATAACGGGGTGACGAAGTGCGGTTTCTGCTGATGGGCGCGGCGCTGGGGCTGCTGGGAATCACGGCGCAGGCGGAGGCGACGACGCCTCGGGACCGAAGCTGGTTCGTCACCGCCTATCACGGCCAGTGGATGTCGCCGCGTGGCTTTGTCGGCGGCGATCTCGACGTGCAGGACGCGCATTTCACCGCCCTGGCGCTCAGCCATGTGCTGGTGCCGGAGCTGCGGCTGGACCTGCCGGTGCTCGGCCGGCTTCTGGATGGCGGGTCGCTGGAGGTCGAAGGCCAGTTCGGCCTGCATTCCGGCCTGCAACATCACACGGAGGCGACCCTGTCCCTGGCCTGGCGTTCCGCGGACGTTGTTCTGCCGGGGCCGATGCGGATGAACCTGGCGGTGGCGGAGGGTGTCTCCTACGCCCTGGCGCGCCCGGCCCATGAGGGTGTGGTGAACGGCCTGCGCCCGCGCAAATTCCTCAACTACCTGGCCTTCGAGGCCGAGATCACCCACGCCGCCCTGCCCCACCTCGCCTTGGTGCCGCGCGTCCACCATCGCTCCGGCATCTTCGGCGTCATCGCCCCGCAGCGCAGCGGGTCGGATTTCATCGGGCTGGGGGTGCGGATGACCCTGCGCTGAGGGGGGCGGCGCTGTCCCGCCGCCGGCGCCGCATGCGCAGCCAGACCAGCGCGGCGACCACCGGAACCAGCACGGCCAGCGCCATCTCCACCTTCACGCTGCCGATCGGCCAGGGCAGCGGCTTCAGCGCATAGGCGGCCAGCGACAGCAGGTAGTAGCTGATGCCGGCCACCGAGAGCCCCTCCACCGTCTCCTGCAGCCGAAGCTGGGCGCGGCCGGTCTCCGCCATGGCGGCGAGCAGCTTCTGGGTCTGCGCTTCCTGCGCCACGGCGACGCGGGCGCGCAAAAGGTCCACCGCCCGGCCGCAGCGCACCGACAGGCTGGCGATCCGGGCCCCGGTGGCGGCGACGGTGGCCAAGGCCGGGTCGAGCCGGCGTTCCAGGTATTCCGCCAGGGTCGGCAGGCCGGGCAGTCTTTCCTCCCGCAGCGCCTGCAAGCGCTGCCCGACCAGAACGTGATAGGCGCGGGAGGCGGAGAATCGATCCGCCGTGGCGGCGGCCAATTGCTCGATGCCGGTGGCCAGCGCGCTCAGCTCCTCCAGCGCACCGCGCTCCGCCTGCAATTCCTGCAGGCCGGAGAGCCGGGCGGTCTGCACCGCCAGGCGTTCGGAGGCGCGGCCGAGCTCGGCGGAGGCGGCGCGGGCCGGCGGCAGGGCCAATAGGGCACACAGGCGGTAGGTCTCGATCTCCCACAGTGCCTGGGCCAGGCGCCCGGCCAGGGCCGGGGTCAGGCCCTGGTCCCAGAGCAGGATGCGGCTGAAGCCGTCCGGCCCGGCGCGGAAATCGGTCCAGGCCGTGGCGGCGCCCCCGGCCAGGGTGGCCCCGGCCAGATTGTCCTGGGCGAAGCAGCCGGGCGGCGGCGCATCCCGTGCCGCCTCGCCGCGCAGCACCGTTATATGGGCGGCGACCAGGGTGCTGCCGGGCAGGGCACGCAGCCAGTCGGCCGGCACCGCGGCGATGGCGGTGGCGGCGAAGGGGTCCTCCAGCGCCGCTTCAGCCTCGAAGATCGGGCGCAGGAAGGTCCAGCCGTCAAATTCGGTGTGGCGTTCGTAGCGCAGGCGGAAGGCGCCGAAATCGGCCAGCACGAAATCCGCCCCCGCGGCGGGGGGCGTCACGCCGTAGCGGCGGCAGAGCAGGGCGAGATGCGCCACCGCGGCGCCGCGATCCCCGCCCGGCTCCCCCATCAGGGCCAGGCGACTGATCGCCACCGGGGTGGCGATGGGCAGTGCCGGCCGGGCGTGCAGTTCGCCGGTCAGCAGGTCGCGCTGCGGATGGGGGGGGAGGTGCTGGATCATCTCGTTGACGCATCCTACAGCAGGTCTGGCGTGGTGGGGCGTGCAAAAAGCCGAGTCTTTCCAAGACACGGGCCGCCTCCGGGTCTTGTCCACCCCGCCCTGCCTGAATACATGACGCCTGCGCGGTTTGCCGGGTGTCTCGTTCCCGGTTTGGCCGCCCCATAACCCAACCCGCATCCGTCACGGATCAGGGGGCGGGCGCGGTGCCGTAAGGGCCGCCCCCGTCCGCCGCATAGGAGATAGACTCGGATGAGCAAGGTCATCGGCATCGACCTCGGCACCACCAATTCCTGCGTCGCCATCATGGAAGGCAAGGACGTCAGGGTCATCGAGAACGCCGAGGGTGCGCGCACCACCCCCTCCATGGTCGCCTTCGCCAAGAATGGGGAGCGTCTGGTCGGCCAGTCCGCCAAGCGCCAGGCGGTCACCAACCCCACCAACACGCTCTACGCCGTGAAGCGCCTGATCGGCCGCCGCTTCGACGACCCGATGGTGAACAAGGACAAGGGCCTGGTGCCCTACACCATCACCCGCGCCGCCAATGGCGATGCCTGGGTCGAGGCGGATGGCAAGGCCTATGCGCCGCAGCAGATCAGCTCCGACATCCTGACCAAGATGAAGGAGACGGCGGAGGCTTATCTGGGCGAGAAGGTCACCCAGGCGGTCATCACCGTCCCGGCCTATTTCAACGACGCCCAGCGCCAGGCGACCAAGGAAGCCGGCGCGATCGCGGGCCTCGAGGTGCTGCGCATCATCAATGAGCCGACCGCGGCTGCGCTCGCCTACGGCATGGACCAGAAGAAGGGCGGCACCATCGCGGTCTACGACCTCGGCGGCGGCACCTTCGACGTCTCGATCCTGGAAATCGGCGACGGCGTCTTCGAGGTGAAGTCCACCAACGGCGACACCTTCCTCGGCGGCGAGGATTTTGACGCGCGGATCATCGATTACCTGGCGGATGAGTTCAAGAAAGAGCAGGGCATCGACCTGCGCGGCGACAAGCTCGCCCTGCAGCGCCTGAAGGAAGCCGCCGAGAAGGCGAAGATCGAGCTGTCCAGCTCGAAGCAGACCGAGGTGAACCTGCCCTTCATCACCGCCGACGCCTCCGGGCCGAAGCACCTGGTGATGCAGCTGAGCCGCGCGAAGCTGGAAGCGTTGGTCGACGACCTGATCACCAAGACCCTCGAGCCCTGCAAGCAGGCGCTGAAGGATGCCCAGGTCACCGCCGGCGAGATCGACGAGGTGATCCTGGTCGGCGGCATGACCCGCATGCCCAAGGTCATCGAGCTGGTGAAGCAGTTCTTCGGCAAGGAGCCTGCGCGCAACGTCAACCCGGATGAGGTGGTCGCCATCGGTGCCGCCATCCAGGGCGGCGTGCTGAAGGGCGACGTCAAGGACGTGCTGCTGCTGGACGTGACGCCGCTGTCGCTGGGTATCGAGACGCTGGGTGGCGTGTTCACCCGGTTGATCGACCGCAACACGACGATCCCGACCAAGAAGAGCCAGGTCTTCTCGACGGCCGACGACAACCAGTCCGCGGTCACCATCAAGGTGTTCCAGGGCGAGCGCGAGATGGCGGCGGACAACAAGCTGCTCGGTCAGTTCGACCTGACCGGCCTGCCGCCGGCGCCGCGTGGCGTGCCGCAGGTGGAGGTGACCTTCGACATCGACGCCAACGGCATCGTGTCGGTCTCCGCCAAGGACAAGGCGACGGGCAAGGAGCAGCAGGTTCGCATCCAGGCCAAGTCCGGCCTGTCGGATGCGGATATCGAGCGGATGGTGCGAGAGGCGGAGGCGAATGCCGATGCCGACAAGCAGCGCCGCGCGGCGGTCGAGGCCCGCAACGGCCTGGACGCCCTGGTGCATGCCACGGAGAAGACCATCCGCGAGAACGGCGACAAGCTGCCCGCGGCCGAGAAGGCGGAGGCAGAATCCGCCATCGCCGCTGCTCGCACCGCGATGGAAGGCCAGGATGTCGAGGTGATCACCAAGGCGCAGGAGACCCTGTCCCAGGCCTCGATGAAGCTGGGCGAGGCGCTGTACAAGGCGCAGGCCGCCCAGGCCGAGGCCGGCGGCGGTGCCGAGGGTGCGGCGGGTGGCCCGGGTGGCAATCCGAGCGACAAGGTGGTGGACGCCGAGTTCGAGGAAGTCGACCCGACCAAGAAGAAGCCCTCGTAACGCCGGGCCTTCTTCGGAACGGATTGAGCGGCGCGCCCGGCTTCGCAAGAAGTCGGGCGCTGCCACGTTGACCACGCCGCCCCGCGAGGACCCACGGGACCATGGCCAAGCGCGACTATTACGAAGTTCTGGGCGTTCCCCGGAATGCGAGCGAGGAGGACCTGAAGAAGGCCTATCGCAAGCTCGCCATGCAGCATCACCCCGACCGCAACAAGGGCGATGCGGGATCGGAGGCCAAGTTCAAGGAGGCCAACGAGGCCTACGACATCCTGAAGGACGCCGAGAAGCGGGCCGCCTATGACCGCTTCGGCCATGCCGCCTTCGAACAGGGCGGCGGTGGCGGTGGCGGGGCCGGCATGGGGGGCAATCCCTTCGGCGGGGCCTTCGAGGATATCTTCGAGGAGATGTTCGGCGGGCTCGGTCGCGGCCGGGGTGGCGCGCGCGCGGCCGCCGGGCGCGGCAACGACCTGCGCCACCAGGTGGAGGTCTCGCTGGAGGAAGCCTATGCGGGGGTCAAGAAGACCATCCGCGTGCCCTCCTCCGTCGTCTGCGAGGCCTGCAAGGGCACCGGCAGCGAAGGCCCCGCGGCGCAGGCCGCGCAGACCTGCCCGACCTGCAACGGCGCCGGCAAGGTGCGGGCGCAGCAGGGCTTCTTCCTGATCGAACGCACATGCCCCACCTGTTCGGGCAGTGGCCGCATCATCAAGAACCCCTGCAAGGTCTGTGCGGGCCAGGGCCGCGTGCAGCGCGACCGGACGCTGGCCGTGACCATCCCGGCGGGTGTCGAGGACGGCACGCGCATCCGCCTGTCCGGCGAGGGCGAGGCCGGGCTGCGTGGCGCCCCGGCGGGGGACCTGTATGTCGATGTCGCAGTGCGCCAGCACGCCATCTTCCAGCGCGACGGCGCCAACATCTTTGTTCGTGTCCCGCTGCGGATGACGCAGGCGGCGCTGGGCGGGGGTGTCGAGGTGCCGGTGATCGACGGGGGGCGGGCGCGGGTGACGATCCCGGCCGGCACTCAGACCGGCGACCAGTTCCGCCTGCGCGGTAAGGGCTTCTCCGTGCTGCGTTCCGCCGCGCGGGGCGACATGTATGTGCAGGTGGCGGTGGAAACGCCCCAGAACCTGTCGAAGCGGCAGCAGGATCTGCTGGCCGAGTTCGAGGCCGAAAGCGAGAAGACCGGCCGTTCCAACCCGGAAACGGAGGGCTTCTTCGCCAAGGTGAAGGAATTCTGGGACGGGCTGGGGCGGTAAAACCCGCCCCGGCCGTCACCCCGCGCGGTCCTGCGCCATCCGCGCCAGGATCTCGGGCATCCTGTCCTGCGCCTGCTGGGACAGGGTCTCGAACAGGCTGTTGCCATGCGCGTCGATGCCAACGGTGACCGGGCCCAACCCGTTCACCGCCAGGCGCACCAGGCGGTAATGCGCCACCAGGTCGTTCCAGGCGACCTCCTTCACCGCGGTGATCGCCGAGGAATGCAGCGGCGCGCCGCCGCCGAGGAAGGAGAAGTAGACGCAGCCGACTTCCTGCATCGCTTCCCGGCAGGCGGCGTCCAGTCCGCCCTTCCCACCCACGGCGGTCAGGCCGAAATGGCGGATCAGCCGGGGCATCAGCGGGTTGAAACGGGTGCTGGTGGTGGGGTTCATGTACAGAACCTCCAGCCCGCCATCCGGCTTGTCCTGGCTGTAGCTGCCGAGATGCAGCAGCGATCCATTGCGCAGATCGATGGGCGGATCGGTGCCGTCCTCGACGCATTTCAGGATGCGGTGATGCGTCGGCAGGCCGGCGGTGATGGTGATTTCGCCATCCAGCAGCACCATGTCTCCTGCGCGCAGCGAGCGTGCATCCTCCCGCGACAGCGGCATGGTGACGCGGCGATAGTCCGCAAAGAGCTCGCTCATTCCATCCGCTCCACGGTCCCATCGGCATGGATTCGCGCCCTGGTGCGGCGGTTGATCCAGCAGTTGAAGCAGACGGCGACCGGCGTGTAGCCGTGGCCGGCGCTGTAATCGACATGCACGGCCAGCGCCGTGGTGTCACCGCCCGTGCCCATCGGGCCGAAGCCGGTGGCGTTCACCGCGCGCAGCAGCCGTTCCTCCATCGCCGCCAGCACCGGTTCCGGGTTCACGCTGCCGATGGCGCGGTAGGTGGCCTTGCTGGCGATCTTCGCGGCGACGTCGAAACTGCCGCCGATGCCAACGCCGATGATGACCGGCGGGCAGTGCTGCGACCCGGCCTGCATCACCGCCTTCATCACATAGGCCTCGATATCCGCGAGGCTGGGGAAGCTGAAGGTCTCGGCCTGCGCCCAGCGGCCGGAACCCAGCGCCTTGGGCTGGCAGGCGATCTCGATCCAGTCGACGCCCGATTCCACCTCCCAGGTCACCAGGGGCATGTCCTTGCCCTTGTAGCCGCGCTCATTGGTCAGCGGATTGGTGACATGCTTGAGCAGCGGCGGCTGGATGCGGCCGACCAGCTCGTCGAACCCTTCGGTGATGGCGGCCTTGAGGTCGCCTTCCCACCGGGCATTGGCGCCGAGCGTGACCCGAAAAACCGGCACGCCGGCATCGGAACAGACGAAGCGGTCGGTCTGTTCCGCCCGCAGAGCGCTGCCGAGCATGATCTCCAGCACCCGCTGGGCGCCCTCATGCGTCTCGGTGGCGCGGGCGCGGCGCAGGGCGTCCTTGGTGTCGTCGGGCACGCGACGCAGCGACCAGTCATAGAGCTGGGCGGAGAGCGTCTTCACGGCCTCCTGGGTAATCGGCATGGCGGACAGGCTTTCCTTCCCCAAAAAGGTCATTACTCTGGCCTTTTGGCTATCATAGCCCGACAGGACACGTCCCATGCAAGCCATCCAAGGCGAATCCCTTCTCGTGATGACCGCGGTGCCCGCCGATCTCCGCCAGGCGCTGGAAGCCGATGGGCATAGCCTGGTGGATCTTTCCACCCTGCCCCCCGGCCCGGTCACCGGCTTCCGCATCGGCGTCAGCAGCGCCATGGCCGGCTGCGATGCCGCGATGTTCGCCCGCATCCAGGGCATGAAGCTGCTGGCCAGCACCGGCACGGGGCTCGATCGGATCGACCTGAACGCCGCCCGGGCGGCGGGCTGCGCGGTGCTGAACACGCCGGATGTGCTGACCGAGGATACGGCGGATTTCGCCATCGCCCTGCTCTATGGCATCGCCCGGCGGGTGATCTATGCGGACCAGTTTGTGCGCTCCGGCGCCTGGACCAAGGGCCGGCCGGAGTCCGGCACCCGCCTGTTCGGCAAGACCTGCGGCATATTTGGCCTGGGTCGCATCGGCGCCGCCGTGGCCCGCCGCGCGCAGGGCATCGGCATGAAGGTCCTGTGGTCCGGCCCGCGCCCGAAGCCGGAAGCGCCCTGGACCTATGTGCCCAGCATTGCCGAGCTTGCGGAACAGTCGGACGTGCTGGTGATGTGCTGCCCCGGCGGCAAGGAGACCGCCGGGATCGTGGATGCGGCGATCCTGCGGAAGCTGGGGTCGGCCGGATTCCTCATCAACATCGCCCGCGGTTCGGTGGTGAATGAGGCCGCGCTGGTCGCGGCGCTGCGGGATAGCACCATCCGCGGCGCCGGCACCGATGTCTTCCAATCCGAGCCCGTGCCCGATCCGGCGATGCTGGAGGCGCCCAATCTGGTGGTGGCGCCGCACTACGCCTCCCTGACCCGGGAGACGCGGGTAGATATCGTGCGGATGATCGTGGACGGCATCGCCGCCTTCCGTGCAGGCCTGCCGCATCACGACGCGACGCGGGGGTAGATCCCAAGGGACAGACTGGACGCACCCCTCCGATCCGGATTAAGGTCATAGGACTGACCTAAGTAGGTTCGGAGGAAACAACCGTGTCCATGCTGCTGCACTGGTCGCCGCGCTCGCCCTTCGTGCGCAAGGTGATGATCTTCGCGCATGAGACCGGTCTGGCGGATCGCATCACCACCACCCGCACCGTGGTGGCGATGAGCAAGCCGCATGCGGCGCTGATGACCGAAAACCCGCTGAGCAAAATTCCGACGCTGCGTCTGGAAGACGGCGCGGTGCTCTACGACAGCTACGTCATCTGCGAATATCTCGACACGCTGCATGGCGGCCCGCGCCTGATCCCGACGGAAGGCCCGGCGCGATTCCTGGAACTGCGACGCCACGCCATGGCGACCGGATTCCTCGACCTGCTGATCCTGTGGCGGAACGAGCGCGACAAGCCGCATCCGATGCCGGAACTGCTGGCGGCCTTCGAGGCGAAGGCCAAGTCCGCGCTGGCGGCGGTGGAAGCGGAGATCGACAGCATCCCGCGCGGCCTGGCGCAATTCACCCTGGCGGTGCTCGGCAGCTACCTGGATTTCCGTTTCGCCGATATCGACTGGCGCGCCACCTGCCCGCGCTTCGCCGCCTTCCATGCCGAGTTTGAAAAGCGCCCCTCGATGCAGGCGACGCTGGTGACGGAAGGCTGAGATGGCACAGCCCGCGCGCACCGGCCCGCTCTCGCATTTGCGGGTTCTCGACCTCGGCCGCATCATGGCGGCGCCCTGGTCCACCCAGATCCTGGCCGATCTCGGCGCCGATGTGATCAAGATCGAGCGCCCCGGCGTCGGCGACGACACGCGCGCCTGGGGGCCGCCCTTCCTGAAGGATGCGGCGGGCAATCCGACCAAGGAGGCCGGCTACTTCCTCGCGGTGAACCGCGGCAAGCGTTCCGTCACCATCGACATCACCAAGCCCGAGGGCCAGGCGGTGGTGCGCAAGATCGCGCAGACCGCCGATATCGTGGTGGAGAATTTCAAGGCCGGGGCCCTGGCCAAATACGGGCTGGACGCCGCCAGCCTGCGCGCCCAGAAGCCGAGCCTGATCTGCTGTTCCGTCACCGGCTTCGGCCAGGACGGCCCGCGCGCCGACCAGGCCGCCTACGACTTCATGATCCAGGCCATGGGCGGGCTGATGAGCGTGACCGGCGCGCCGGAGACGCCGCCCCAAAAAGTGGGCGTGCCGATCGTCGATCTGATGACCGGCATGTACGCCACCGTCGCCATCCTGGCCGCCGTGGCGCGGCGGGCGGAGACGGGGCAGGGCGAGACCATCGACCTCGCCATGCTGGACGTGCAGGCGGCCTTCCTGGCCAACCAGGCGATGAACCATTTTGTCGGCGGCCGCGTGCCGCAGCGGGCGGGCAACCGGCATCCGAATATCCAGCCGCAGGACGTGTTCCCGGTCTCTGACGGGTTCATCGTGCTGGCGGTCGGCAATGACGGGCAGTTCGCAAAGCTGTGCGAGGCGATCGGCCGCGCGGACTGGGCGCAGGACCCGCGTTTCGTGCGCAACGCCGACCGCGTGAAGAACGAATCCTTGTTGACGCCACTGCTCACCCAGCGTTTTGCCGATTTCACCCGCAGCGATCTCACCGCGCTGTTGGATGCCGCCGGCGTGCCCTGCGGGCCGATCAACACGGTGCCGGATGTCTTCGCCGACCCGCAGATCCAGCACCGCCAGATGCTGCGGCAATTGCCGCATCCGCATGGCAGCGTGCCGCAGGTGGTCAGCCCGATCCGCCTGACCGACGCCCCACTCAGCTACGACCGGCCGCCGCCCCTGCTCGGCCAACATACGGAGGAAGTGCTTGCCGAACTGGGATTGGATGACGCTGCCCGCGCGGCCCTCGCCGAGGGAGGCGTGACATGACCGCCCCCCGCATTCCCCTGCCCACCCGCGAGGATCTGGACGAGGCGCAGCGCGCGGTCTGGGACAAGGTGGTCTCCGGCCCGCGCGGCCAGGTCATCGGCCCGCTGCGTGCCGCGATTCACAATGCGGAGCTGGCCGGGCGCTGGTCCGCGCTGGGCGAATCGCTGCGCTTTTCCACCAGCCTGCCGAAGCGCCTTTCGGAACTCGCGATCTGCGTGACGGGCCGGCGCTGGAGCGCGCAGGTGGAGTGGTTCGTCCATGCCCGCACCGCCGAGCAGAATGGCATTTCGTCCACGATCCTGGATGCGATGCGTGAAGGTCGCCCGCCTGTCTTCGACAAGGCGGACGAAAAGCTGGTCTATGAATTCGCCCGCGCCCTGCAACAGGAAGGCCGCGTGCCGGATGCGATCTACGCTGCCGGCGTCGAGGCTTTTGGCGTGCGCGGCGTGGTCGAGCTGACGGCACTGGTGGGCTACTACACCATGGTGTCGATGACGCTGAACGCGCATGGCATTCCGCTGCCCGATGGCGAGGTGCCGCCGCTGACGGCGCCGGAACGCGGGCTGTTCACCTTGCCGGAAGCGGCTGCGTGACCGTCGCCGCGCCCAGCGTCTCCGCGCCCAGACACGCGGTGCCGGCGGGCGCCTGTGACACGCATACCCATGTCTTCGACACGCGCTTCGCGGCCGGCCCCGCGCCCTATGCGTTGCCGCGTGCCGACCTCGCCACCCATGCGGCGATGCGCGCCACACTCGGCACGCCGCGCGCGGTGCTGGTGCAGCCGGCGCCCTATGGCCGTGATCCGGCCTGCCTGCTGGATGCGCTGGCGCGCAGCGGCGGCACGCTGCGCGGCGTGATGAGCGCGGAGGCCTCGGTCAGCGATGCGACGCTGGAGGAATGGCACGCGGCCGGCGTGCGGGCCCTGCGCTTCGTCGAGATGCAGGCGCCGAATGGCGGCGGCCGCTATCCCGGCAGCATCGGCGTCGACGCGCTGCGGGCGCTGGCGCCAAGGCTGCGCGCGGTGGGCTGGCAGGCGCATATCTGGGCCAGCGCGGCGCAGTTCTCGGAACTTCTGCCGGAACTGATGCCACTCGGCGTGCCGTTGGTGCTGGATCATCTGGCCATGCCGGATGGCGTGGCGGACCCGGCCTTCGACACTGTGCTGCGCCATCTGCGGGATGGCGACGTCTGGGTGAAGATCACCCTATGCCGCGTGACGCGTGGCGCGTCGGCGGAGACTTTGCGGCCTTTGCAGGATGCATTGGTCGCGGCCAATCCGGATCGGCTGCTCTGGGGCTCGGACTGGCCCTATGTCCGCATGGAGCCGCCGCCTGATGCGGGCGCGATGCTGGATCTGTTTCTCGACTGGCTGGGCGATGACGCGCTCGCCCGTCGCATCCTTGTGGACAATCCGCGGGAGCTGTTCGCCTTCGAAGACTGACGACCAAGAACAATCAAAGGAGGATACAAGAATGAACATCACCCGCCGCGCCACAATGGGCGCCACCTTCGGCGCCCTAGGCCTTGCCGCGCTGCCGCGCCTTGCCAGCGCCCAGGCGGCCTTTCCTGACCAGCCGATCCGCATGATCGTGCCCTTCGCCGCGGGCGGCCCGGCCGATATCATCGCGCGCATCACGGCCCGGGTGATGTCGGAGCGTCTCGGCAAGCCCATCGTCATCGACGCGCGTGCCGGCGCCGGCGGCGCCATCGGCGTGGATGCGGCGGCGAAGGCCCGGCCGGATGGGCACACCATCGTCATGGCCAGCAGCGGCGCCATCGTCATCCTGCCGCATCTGCAGGCCAGCATGCCCTATGACGCGCAGAAGGATCTTGCGCCGATCACCCAGGTGCTGGCGGTGCCGCAGATCATCGCCATCGCGCCGGGCCTTGGCCCGAAGAACCTGGCGGAGCTGGTGGCGATGGCCAAGGCGCAGCCCGGGGCGCTGTCCTTCGGCTCGGCGGGTGTCGGCTCCTCCCTGCACATGGCCGGCGAGTTGCTGAAGATCCGCGCCGGCATCGACATCGTCCATATCCCCTATCGCGGCGCCGCACCGGCGGTGACGGATCTGCTGGCCGGGCGCATCCAGATGCTGGCGGCGGACGTGCCGGCGCTGCTCAGCCATGTGCGCGCGGGCAGCGTGCCGGCGCTGGCCGTGACCTCCGCCGAACGGCTTAGCATCCTGCCGGACCTGCCCACCGCCATCGAGGCAGGCGTGCCGGATATGATCAGCGAGACCTGGTACGGGCTGCTCGGCCCGGCCGGCATTCCGCGGGACCGCCAGGCGATCCTGTTCGAGGCCGCCCAGGCGGCGCTGCGCGATCCGCAGACGCGGGATGCGCTGGTCGCCCAGGGCGGCCGCGTGGTCGGCAGCAATCCGGACGATTTCGCCAGCTTCATCCGCCAGACCTCCGCCACCTGGGCCGAAGTGGTGCGCATCAACAACATCAAGCTGGATTGATCCCATGCAGCGACGCACGCTTCTTCTCGCCGGCGCCGCCCTGGCCGCCTCCTCCGCCGCGCGGGCACAGGGCTGGGCGCCGTCCCGGCCGATCCGCCTCGTCGTGCCCTTCGCACCAGGCGGCGCGGCGGACACGGTCGGCCGGTTGCTGGCGGAGCCGCTGGGCACCGCCCTCGGCCAGACGGTGACGATCGACAACCGCCCGGGCGGCGGCACCACCATCGGCGCGCAGGCGGTGGCGCGGTCGGCACCGGATGGGCTGACGCTGCTCTACGCCACGCCGAATGTGCAGATCCTGAACCCGCATCTGATGCGCAACCTCAGCTACGATCCGCAGAAGGACTTCACCCCCGTCATCGCGATTCTGCGGGCGCCGAAGCTGCTGGTGGTGCGGCCGGATTTCCCGGCGCAGGACGTGGCGGGGCTGATCGCCTACGGCAAGACGAAGTCGGAAGGCCTCACCTATGCCAGCGCCGGCGTTGCCTCCTCCGGCCATCTGGCCGCGGCGATGTTCGGGCAGATGGCGGGGCTGGAGATGCTGCACATCCCCTTCCGCGGCACCGCGCCGGCGACGCAGGATGTGATCGCCGGGCGCGTCGACTTCATGATGGACAATATCGCCACGCTGCTGCCGCTGGTGCGCGACGGGCGGATGCGGGCGCTGGGCGTCAGCACGGCGGAGCCGGCGGCGGCGGCGCCCGAACTGCCGCCCATCGGCCGCACCCTGCCCGGCTTCCACGATGCCAGCTTCAACTACCTGCTGGCACCGGCCGGCACACCGCCCGAGATCATCGCGCGGCTCAACACGGTGCTGAATGAGATCCTGGCCTCCCCCGCTCTGACCAGTCGTTTCGACGTATTGGGCATCGAGAAGCTGGGCGGCACGCCGCAGGCGCTGGAGGCCATGGTGAAGGAAGAATACGACCGTTGGGGTCCCGTGATCGAGCGCGGAGGGATCCGGCTGCAATGAACCCGGCCCTCAGCCGTCGCGCGCTGATCGCGGCGGGCCTTGCGGCGTCGTCCGCTGGGCCGTCCCTGGCGCAGGCGCAGGATTTCCCCAGCCGTCCGCTGCGGCTGATCGTGCCCTATGCAGCCGGCGGTTCCGCCGATGCCTCCGCGCGCCAATTGGCGGAGGCGATGGCCGGCCCGCTTGGCCAGCCCGTGGTGGTGGAAAACCGCCCGGGCGGCGCCGCGACCATCGGCGCGCAGGCGGTGGCGCGCGCGGCACCGGATGGGCTGACGCTGCTCTACGGCACGCCGGCGCCGCAGATCATCAGCCCGCATCTGATGCGCAGCGTGCCCTATGACCCGATCCGGGATTTCGCGCCCGTTTCCGGCTACAAGCGCGCGCCGAACCTGCTGGCGGTGCATCCCTCCGTCCCCGCGCGCAACCTGGCGGAGCTGATCGCCCTGGCCAAGGCGCGGCCGGGCACGCTGACCTTTGCCTCCTCCGGCGTCGGCTCCTCCTCCCACCTGGCGGGGGAGTTGCTGAAGTTCATGGCGCAGATCGACATCACCCATGTGCCCTATCGCGGCACCTCCGCGGCGCTGACCGACCTGCTGGGCGGCACCGTCTCCATGGCGCTGGATACGCTCTCCGTGCTGCTGCCGCAGGCGCGGGACGGCCGGCTGCGGGCGCTGGGCGTGACCACGCCGGAGCGTTCGAAGCTGGCGGCGGATGTGCCGGCCATCGCCGAAACCCTGCCGGGCTTCGACGCCGCGCCCTTCAACTACATCGCCACCACCGGCGGCACGCCCGCGCCGGTGGTGGCGAAGCTGAACCAGGTCATCGTCACCATCCTGCGCCGCCCGGACTATCTGGCGCGGATGGAGGAGCTGGGCGAGGAGGCGACACCCTCCACGCCACAGGAGCTGGCGGCGGTGATCGAGCGCGAAAGCGCGCGGTGGAAACAGGTGATTGAGGCGGCAGGGATACGCGTGGAATGAGCTATTCGACTTTGCGGTTGGAGGTGGCGGATTTCGTCGCCACCGTGACCATCGACCGCCCGCCGGTGAACGCCCAGAACGGCGCATTCCGCGAGGAGATCGTGCAGGTCTTCGACGAACTGCACGACCGCGAGGATGTGCGCGCGATCGTGTTGACGGGCGCGGGCAAGACCTTCTCGGCCGGCGCTGATCTCAAGGACAGGCCGGATCGCAGCGCGCCCGGCGCCTTCCCGCGCCACAACCGCCTGGTGCGCGCCGGCTTCGACTGCGTGCTGGAATGCGAGAAGCCGGTGATCGCCGCGGTGAATGGCGCCGCCATCGGCGCTGGCTGCGTGCTGGCGCTGTGCTGCGACATCCTGGTGGTGGCGGAGGAGAGCTTTCTCTCCATGACCGAGGTCGATGTGGGCCTCGCCGGCGGCGTGAAGCATGTGCGCCGCCACCTGGGTGAATCCAATGCGCGGCTGATGATCTACACCGCGCGCCGCATCACCGGGCCGGAGCTGTACCGGATGAACGCCGCTTCCGTCTGCGTGCCGCGTGACAAGGTGGTGGAAGCCGCGCAGGGCATCGCGGCGGAGATCGCCCAGAAGGTGCCGCTGGCGGTGCGGGCGGCGAAGCGCAGCTTCCAGGTGACGGAAGATCTGCCGCTGCATGAGGGCTATCGCTACGAGCAGTCGCAGACCGTGGCACTGGCATCCACCGAGGATACGCAGGAGGCGCTGCGCGCTTTCGCGGAGAAGCGGAAGCCCGTCTTTAAGGGTCGCTGACGTCCCAAAGGCTGGGGAGGAAACGACAATGCGATTCACCAAACGGGGGCTGCTCTCAGTGGCTCTGACCACCCCCTTCGTCGCGCGCGCACAAGAAGCATGGCCGCAGCGCCCTGTGGTGCTGGTGGTGCCTTTCGCCCCCGGCGGCCCGGTGGACAATGTGGCGCGGCCGGTGGCGGAGGGTCTGCGCCGGCGCCTGGGCCAGACGGTGGTGGTGGAGAACCGGGCCGGTGGCGGTGGGCTGGTCGGCAGTCGCGTGGTCGCGGCGGCGCGGCCGGATGGCTACACCATGCTGGTGGGCTCACCCGGTCCGCTAGTGATCGCGCCGGCGGCCGGCGCCGCGGATGCGCCGGACCCGTTGCGGGCGCTGGCGCCGGTGGCGCTGATCGCCGACAGCCCGCAGATCCTGGCGGTGGCAAAGGACCTGCCGGCGACGAGCCTGGCGGAATTCGTGGCCCTGGCGAAGGCGCGGCCCGGCGCGCTGAACTTCGGTTCCGCCGGCATCGGCACCACGCCGCATCTGGCGATGGAGTTGCTGGCGCAGCTCGCCGATATCCGGCTGGAACATGTGCCCTATCGCGGCACCGGCGCCGCCCTGCCGGACCTGATCGGCGGCAAGATCGAGGCACTGTTCGGCGATATCTCCGCCCTGCTGCCGGTGACGGACACCGGGCGGGTGCGGGCGCTGGCGATCACCGCCGATACGCGTTCGCCCCTGGCCCCCTCCATTCCCACTACGGCGGAGCTGGGCTTCCCGGCGCTGGTGGTGCGCAATTTCCAGGCGCTGCTGGCCCCCGCCGGCACCCCGCCCGCCGTGTTGGACCGCATGGCGGCGGCGCTGGGGGAGGCCTTGGGCGATGAGCAGGTGCGTGCCGCGCTGGACCGGATCGGCGCCCTGCCGGCGCGCAGCGGCCCGGACCATCTGGCCGCCTACCTGGCGGCGGAACGTGCGACCTGGGAGCCAGTGATCCGCCGCATCGGGCTGCGGCTGGACTGAGGGGTTCTGGCGGCGGCCCTACAGCCGCCAGCCGGAATGGATGGCCACGATGCCGCCTGAGAGGTTGCGATGCGCCACCCGTTCCAGCCCGGCGTCGCGCATCATGCCTTCCAGCGTTTCCTGATCCGGGAAGCGGCGGATGGACTCGGCCAGGTATTCGTAGCTGTCGCGGTCCTTGGCGACGCGGGCGCCGATCTCGGGCAGGACCTTGAAGGACCAGATGTCGTAGACTTTCGCGAGTGGCTCGATCGCGACTCTCGAAAATTCCAGGCAGTGGAAGCGGCCGCCGGGGCGCAGCACGCGGCGGGCTTCGCGCAGCACGGCGGATTTGTCGGTGCAGTTGCGCAGGCCGAAGGCGATGGAGACCTTTTCGACCGAGCGGTCCGGCAGGGGAATGTGTTCCGCATCGACCACGGCGAAGTCGAGGCCGGTGGTGATGCCGCGGTCCAGCGCCCGCTTCTGCGCGACTTCCAGCATGGCGGGATTCACATCGGTGAGGATCACACGCTTGGCACCCCGCGCCAGGGCGCCGAAGGCGATGTCCCCCGTGCCGCCGGCCAGGTCCAGCAGGGTCTCCCGCGGCGACGCCGCGATGGCATTCACGAAAATGCGTTTCCAGATGCGATGGATGCCCAGCGACATCAGGTCGTTCATCAGGTCGTAGCGGGGGGCCACGCTTTCGAAGACCTCCCGCACCAGGGAGGCTTTTTGGGTGCGCGGCACCTCGCGGAAGCCGAAATCGGTTGTGTCGCTCATCGCCCCATCCTGCCCGTTCGGCGGGTGCCTTGCCAGTGCCGCGCCCCCGCACGACAACACATGGTACCGCGCCCCACCCAGGCCAGCGCCCCGCTGTGCCAATGGCTCGCGGCAGCACGGAAAAAAGATGCCGGAATTGCCGGAGGTGGAGACGGTGATGCGGGGGCTTCGGGCGGTGCTCGAGGGGCGGCGCATCGCGCGGGCGGCAACGATGCGGGAGGGGCTGCGCTGGCCGTTTCCGGAGGGGTTGGCGCGGCGGCTGACCGGCGCGACGGTCACCGGCTTCCGACGGCGCGGCAAGTACATGCTGGCGCGGCTGGATACGGGCGAAAGCCTGCTGATCCATCTCGGTATGTCGGGGCGGATGGTGGCGCGGCCAATGGCCGGGGCGGCCATGCCTTGGATGGGGCCGAACGGCCTGTTTTCCGACGCGCGGGGCCATAACCAGCCGCCGGAGGCGCATGAGCATCTGGTGATGGAGACCGAGGACGGCACGCGGGTCGGCTTCGTCGATCCGCGCCGCTTCGGCAGCGTGGATCTGGTGCCGACCCTGGCCGAGGACTCGCACAAGTTGCTGATGGGGATGGGGCCGGAGCCGCTGGAGGACGGGTTTACCGTCGCCAGCCTGTCAGACGCCCTGGCGGGCAAGGCCACGCCGATCAAGGCGGCGCTGCTGGACCAGCGGGTCGTGGCGGGCCTCGGCAATATCTATGTGGCGGAGGCGCTGTTTCGCGCGCGGATCTCGCCGCGGCGCCTGGCGGGCACCATTCCCGGGGCGCGGGCGGTGCGGCTGGTGCCGGCGGTGAAGGCGGTGCTGGAGGAGGCGATCGGCGCCGGCGGGTCCAGCCTGCGGGATTATGTGCGGGCGGATGGCGAGCTGGGCCGGTTCCAGGACAGTTTCTCGGTGTACGACCGGGAGGGCCAGCCCTGCCCGCTATGTCCCGGCCCGGGCAGCGGCTGCGCGGGTGTTTCCCGGATTGTGCAGTCCGGGCGCAGCACCTTCTACTGTGCGCGCACGCAGCGTTGAGCGGAGCTCACCAGGCGGCGTTGAGGTGATCCGGCGGCTGCGCTACCGCTTGGGCCGCAGAAGGGGAGACGGCGCATGGCCTACGAAATGATCCTTGTCGAGACCGAGGGCCGGGTCGGTCTCATCACCCTGAACCGCCCCAAGGCGCTGAACGCGCTCTGCGACCAACTGATGACGGAACTGGGGGAGGCCCTGCGCGCCTTCGACGCCGATCCGGCGATTGGCGCCATTGTGGTCACCGGCTCCGAAAAGGCCTTCGCGGCGGGCGCCGACATCAAGGAAATGAAGGACCGCGCCTTCCCCGCCATCTACTTCGACGATTTCATCGGCAAGCGGTGGGAGGATGTGCTGCGCATCCAGAAGCCGGTGATCGCGGCGGTGGCCGGCTTCGCCCTGGGTGGTGGCTGCGAGCTTGCCATGATGTGCGACCTGATCCTGGCCGCCGACAATGCGAAATTCGGCCAGCCGGAGATCAATCTGGGCGTCATCCCTGGCGCCGGTGGCAGCCAGCGCCTGACGCGGGCCATCGGCAAGTCCAAGGCCATGGAGATGATCCTGACGGCGCGCATGATGGATGCAACGGAGGCGGAGCGCGCCAACCTGGTGGCCCGCGTGGTCCCGCTGGCGGATCTGCGGGCGGAAGCGCTGAAAATGGGCGAGAAGATCGCCAGCCTGTCCGCGCCTTCGGTCGCCATGGCGAAGGAGGCGGTGAACGCGGCCTTCGAGACGACGCTGCATGAGGGCGTTCGTCTCGAAAGGCGGTTGTTCCACTCACTTTTCGGAACCGAGGACCAGAAGGAAGGCATGGCCGCCTTTGCCGAGAAGCGAAAGCCAGATTTCCGCCATCGGTGACAGTCCCGCGAAAGCCGCGCATTGACTCCCGAAGGCGCCAAAGGGTAGTAACCCGGCCTTCGCCGATGGGTCACACCATCGGGCCCTGAAACTTTTGACTGGTCAGACACAGAACGCCATGGCGAACACGGCTTCCGCGCGCAAGCGCATCCGGCAGACCGAGAAGCGCACCGAGCGCAACCGCGCACGCCGTTCCCGCGTGCGCAGCTTCCTCCGCAAGGTGGAGCAGGCGATTTCCGGTGGTGACAAGGCGGTGGCCCAGGAAGCCTTCAGGGCCGCGCAGCCGGAAATGCAGCGCGCCGCCGACAAGGGCGTGTTCCACGACAACACCGTCGCCCGCAAGCTGTCCCGGCTTTCGGCGCGGATCAAGGCCCTGGGCGCTACCGCCCAGGCTTGATCTCCAGTCACGCCTGCATAAAGCAGGCGAGTGCTGAATAGCGACATTCCTACTTCTACCATTGTCTTGAAGCAGCCTGCCGGAAGGTGGGCGGCTTCATGCTGCTTTGGGGAGTTGGATGATTGTTGCTGTGGTGACTACTTTATTCAGCAGCGTCACGATTTCCAAAACCCAGAGTAATCATTTGCGCCGGCCCAGCGCGTCGCGGTAGCCTCGGCTCAGTCGCGCTCATCCCCCCGGAGCTGCGCGCCTGTCCTTCGCGGCCGGATCCTCCGCTGCCGATCGGTCAAATGCATCGCCCGCAAGGGCCCACGAGGTTGGCAGGTGCATCACATGGAGAATACGGTCGGCCCGTCGTCTCCGTCCTCCCCCACCCAGGTGGCGGAGGTCTGGGCACGCATTCGCGGCAGATTGAAGGAAGAGGTCGGCGAGGTCGAATACCGCACCTGGCTGCGGCAGATGACCTTGTCCGCCGTGCAGGGGGAGGAGGTAATTGTCCTTCTGCCCACACGCTTCCTGCGCGATTGGGTCCGCGGCCATTACGGCGACCGTTTGCGCGCGCTGTGGCAGGCGGAACTGCCGGTGATCCGTCGCCTGGAGTTCCGGGTGATGCCGGACAGCCGTGCCGGTGAAGCCCGCGCCCAGTCGCTGGCGGAGCCGCGCCCCATGCCCGCCATCGAAACCCTGCAGTCCGAGGACGCCGTCCCGCCCAGCCGAGCGCCCGCCCGCAGCTTCGCGGCGGAGCCGGCCGAGACGACCGGCCTCGCGGAACCGCTGGGCCGCCCCGCGGAGCCCCGCCCCGGCGATGCGCGCGGGGACTGGACCGCGCCGCTGGACCCGCGCTTCACCTTCGACAGCTTCGTCGTCGGCAAGCCGAATGAATTCGCCTATGCCTGCGCGCGCCGCGTCTCCGAACGGCCGGCCAGCCCGGGCTTCAACCCGCTGTTCCTCTATGGCGGCGTTGGGCTGGGCAAGACGCATCTGATGCATGCCTGCGCCTGGGCCATCCGCGACCACGGCGCGGCCGATGGCCGGCCGCCGCTGACCGTCGCCTATATGTCCGCCGAGAAATTCATGTACCGCTTCATCGCGGCGCTGCGCAGCCAGAGCACTATGGAGTTCAAGGAAAGCCTGCGCAGCGTTGACGTGTTGCTGATCGACGACCTGCAATTCCTGATCGGCAAGGACAACACCCAGGAAGAGTTCTTCCACACCTTCAATGCGCTGGTGGATGCCGGCAAGCAGATCATCGTGTCCTCCGACAAGTCGCCTTCCGACCTGTCGGGCATCGAGGACCGTCTGCGCACGCGGCTGGGCTGCGGCATGGTCGCCGACCTGCACGCCACCACCTACGAACTCCGCATCTCCATCCTGCAGGCCAAGGCGCAGAGCCAGGGCGTGCCGGTGCCGGCCAAGGTGATGGAATTCCTGGCTCACAAGATCACCTCCAATGTCCGGGAGCTGGAGGGCGCGCTGAACCGCCTGATCGCGCACGCCAATCTGTTCGGCCGCCCGGTGACGCTGGAGGGCGCGCAGGAGGTGCTGCACGACATTTTGCGTGCGCATGACCGGCGTGTGACGATCGAGGAAATCCAGAAGCGGGTGGCGGAACACTACAACATCCGCCTGACCGACATGTCCTCCCCCCGCCGGGCGCGCGCGGTGGCGCGGCCGCGGCAGGTGGCGATGTATCTGGCGAAGCAGCTCACCAGCCGGTCCCTGCCCGAAATCGGCCGCCGCTTCGGCGGGCGCGACCACACCACCGTGATGCACGCCGTCAGCCGCGTGGCGGAGCTGATGCAGGCCGACAGCGCCTTTGCGGAAGATGTCGAGCTGCTGCGCCGGATGCTGGAAACCTGATTCCTGCCCTCAAGCGCCGGGAGCGCGCTTGGCTCGTCGCGCCGAAGGCGTGCCTTCGTCACGACGCATAGGCGGCGGCCGCCCAGCCGGCCTTGCCGGCTGGCTCTCCCGATTAGGCCGCCTTCGCGACGTGCTGCGGCAGCACGGCGGCCAACAGATCCTCCAGCAATTCCGGCAGCGCCAGCGGTGTGGCATCGCCGCCACCGCGCCCGAAGTGGCCGGCGGCCTCCGCCGGCGTCTTGCCCAGGCGATGCGCCAGGCGGCGCAACGCCTCCGCGCATTGCTGACGCGTCGGCAGCGCCGTGAGGGCAAGCTCCGGCGCCAGAAGGTCGTTCGCGCCGGTCAGCGCCAAGCGCGCGTCACCCACCTGCCGCGTCGCCACAATGCCATGCGCCGGGCGCTCCGCCTTCGCCACCACAAAACTGCGATGCGTCAGCCCTGGCGCGACCCAGGAGATGCGGCGCGTATAGATAGGACCGAAGCGCGACAGCGCCTCCGCCACCGCCTGCGCCATGGCATTGTGCATCTCGACATAGGCGCGCTTTTCCGCCGGCCCCCATTTCCAGCGGGAGGCGGAGACGCGCACCGCGGTGGAATCCGCGCGCCAGGGCGAGACGGCATTGCCGCGATCCTCGAACAGGCCGGGATCGTCGTAGAGCACGGCCGGTGACGTGCCGCCTGGATAGGTCAGCATATGCTCATAGGGCACCAGGCCGAGCGGCTCGCTGATGACCGCGCGATGCACCACCACGCCACTGGGATGGACTAGCGGCGCCAGGCTCAACAGCGCCTCCGGCTCCTCCTCCGCGCGGAAGGCCAGCAGCACCGGATCGGCTGGCGCGGTGGGCACGAAGCCCGCGGCGATCAGCGCGGCATTGATGCGGCGATGCTCGGTCGAGAGGATATAGGGCTTTGTTCGTGTGCAGGGCAGCAACAGCAGCACATGCTCACGGGCCTCGGGCAGCTTTGGCACGTAGTCCTTGCCGACGAACGCTATCCAGGCGGCGATGCGCGGATGCTTCAATGAATCCACATTGTCCTGCGGCGAATACAGCGCCAGTGACGGATCCAGCGTGAAGGGCGCGCGGAATTTCTGGGCGGATTCGATAAGCCGCTGGGCGCGGTCATCGGTGGTGACCATGGGTCAGGTTTCCAGCAGCGAGGCGGGGAAGAGATCCTCCGGCATCAGGTCGCGGGTCAGCAGGCCCTCGGCGCGGATGTAGCGGATCAGGGTCGCGAACATGTCGCGATTGGCGGCGAAGCCGGTGGACCAGAAGGCAGGGCCGAGCAGGCGTTCCGTCTCCTCCAGCTGCTGGGCCAGGAAGGGCAGGCCGACGGCCAGCGTCGCGCTGTCATGCAGCCGCAACCGCGCCAGCCGCTGCGAGTCCGCGAAGGCGTTGTACAGCGCGCGCGGCAGCCAAGGATTGTCGTCCACGAAGTGGCGTTTCACGGCGATGAGGTGCATCGGCGGAAAGATTTTCGTGCGCGCGAAATAATCCAGCTCCGCCGCCATCGGATTGGCGAAGAGGCGTCCCACCTTGTCAGGCGCGCTGAAAAAACTGTCAGGCGCGCGGGCGGTGTAGAGGGCGTCGATGTCGCCCGATTCCAGCATCTCGGACAAGCTACGATCGGTGACATGCTCGATGCTGACACCATCCGGATATTTTTGGGGATGATCCTCGCCGGCGCGGGTCTCGTTCAGCCCAGCATTGACGTAGACGGGCGACCGCCACGGCAAATCGTAATGTTCATCGAAGACGCCGCGCAGCCAGACGGCGGCGGCCATGTCCCAGACCATGGTGCCGATGCGCTTGCCCACGAGATCGGCCGGCTTGGTCAGCCCCTTCGCCTTGTTCACGAAGACGCAGGAGAAGCGGAAATGCCGCGAGGGAAAGACCGGGATGCCGACGTAATCCTGCTGCGGCCGATCGAAATGCCGCAGCCAGGTGGCAATGGGGAATTCGCAGCAATCGAAGCGGTGCTGCGTCATCTGCAGATTGAACAGCGGTTGCAGCGGCATGACGGTGGTCTCCGCCGCGACGCCCGCGATCGACACGCGGCCTTCCGCCAGCGCGCGGGCGCGATCGCAATCCGAAACGCCGATGGTCAGGCGCAAAGCGTGGGTCATGACAGGCGGGCTCCAAGCGCTTCGGCGGCGGCCAGCAGCGCCGCATCCTGATAGGGTGCACCGATCAGCGACAGGCCGATGGGAATGCCATCCAGCGTGCCGGCCGGGATATTCACCTGTGGCAGGCGGCACAGGCTGGCGACGCAGGTCAGCGCGAGCGTCCTGTCACGGAAGGCGACCTGCGCGGAAACCGGCGCGTCGCGGAAGGGTGGCAGGTCATGCGCCGTCGGCATCACCAGCACGCCATCCGTGCCGAGCAGCGCATGCATCCGTGCGGTCAACCTCTCCCGCGCCTGCCAGGCGATGGCGATGGCATCCTGTGTGACGGTGGCAGCGAGTTCGATGCGATCCGCCACGGCGGGGCTGAGCCGTCGGCCTGGCTCCCGCGCCCAGGTGCCATGGGTGGTCCAGAGCTCGCCGAGTTGCAGTGGCCGAAACGTGTCGAGCCAGTGCGCGGCGCCTTCCGCATAGAGCGTGATGCTTTGGGCCGGGCCGAGGCCCTGGGCCGCGTCGCGCAGGGCGACACCAAGCGTGGGCAGGGGAATCTCAAAGGCATCCTCGGCGATCAGCAGGCGCGGCACGACTTTGGGCGCGGGGCCGAAGAAGACCTCCCCGATGCGGCGCAGCAGCGCGGCATCCCGGGCGAACCAGCCCACCGTGTCGATGCTGGGTGCCATCGGCATCACGCCGGCGACGGAAACGCGGCCATGCGTCGTGCGGATGCCGTAGAGGCCGCAGAAGGAGGAAGGCACGCGGACGGAGCCGCCGGTATCCGTGCCGAAGGCGAAGTCGCAGAGCCCGGCGGCGACGGCGGCGGCGGAGCCGGAGGAAGACCCGCCCGGCACGCGGTCCGGCGCGCGCGGATTGATCGGCGCGCCGTAATGCGGATTCTCGCCGAACAGCCCGCTGGCGATCTCATCCGTATGCGTCTTGCCGATCAGCGTCGCCCCGGCATCCAGCACCGGCAGCAAGGCGGAGGCGGTGGTGAGCGAGACGGGCGCATCGCGCAGCCGGTCCGGATTGCCCCAGCCGCTGCGCGTGCCCGCCACATCGAACAGATCCTTCACCGCGAAGGTCAGGCCGGCGAGCGGGCCGGTGGCGGCGCCCTCGATGCGGATGTCGCCATGCGCGACGAAGGCGCTGGCGCGGATTTTTTCCAGGCTCATTCCGCGGCGGCCTTGTGGGTGGTGCGGTCGAGGCCGTAGCTGTCCATGAAACCCTCCACGAAGCTCTTCTCCCGCGCCCAGTCGTGGAAGCGGTAGCTGTTGCCGCGCGTCACGAAGGGCGCGCCGGAATAGAACATCTCGTATTGCAGATGGCGCGATCCGAATTCGGAACCGATTGCGTCCCAGACAAGCTTCATCAGCTTCACGCGACCTTCGCTGTTCGTCACCGGGGAGCGTTGCGCGGAATGGATCAGCCCCTCGATCTCGCCGCTGTCGAAATCCGCCGCGGAGGAGGGCACCATGATGACGCCACCGCCAGCGAGGCCGCGGATGGCTTCGATGAATTCGGGATAGGTGGTCTGGGCGATGACCTGGGCCGTGACAAGCATCGGGCGGTTGGGCACGAAATAGCCGTGAAATTCCTCGCCGGCTGCTTCCATGGCGACAACCAACGCCTCGATGTTCTGGGATTTCGCTGCGAGCAGGCCGAGTGTCTCGCGCGTCTGCGGAAAGCCCAGAATGCCGTTCACTTCGGCTACCTTATGGGCCAAGCCGAGCAGAAAACGCAGCTTCACCATCAGGCGGACGATGCATTGGTAGTTCTGCATCACATGCGCCCGCGTCTCATGCCACTGCGCCTGGGCCATGCGCAGGTCCTTGTGGACGAAGACGCGGTCCCAGGGGATTTTCACATCGTCGAAGAATACCACGGCATCATTCTCATCGAAGCGGGATGAGAGCGGGTAGTCGAAAGTGGAAGTGGCGGCGGCCTCGTAGCTGCGGCGCGAATGCAGTTTCACGCCACGTGTCGCCATGGGCGTGACGGCGGTGAAGGCAAAAGCCTCGTCGCCGGCGCCAAGCGCAGCGAAGCCAGAGACCATCAGGTCATTCGCCATGATGCCGCTGGTTGCGAGCATCTTGGCGCCGCGGATGGTGATGCCGTGGCTGTCCTCATCCACCACGCTGGCGACCAACCCGCCGCCGGGCTGATCCTTTGCGGATTTGGATTTGTCCGCCTGCGGATTGACGATGACGTAGGACAGGAAGCGGTCCTCGTCACGCGCCTGCCGGAAGTAATCCGCCAGCGCCGCGGCGCGCTTCGGCTCATAGGCGTGCAGGCCCATCATGAAGCCGACGAAGGTGGAGGCGACATGGTCCGGCGAGCGGCCGATCATGCCGCAGCTCTGCTCCGCCCAGCGTTCCATGGCGCGACGGCGCGTGACCAGCTCCGCATGATTGCGGGGCAGCAACCAGGACAGATTTGCGCGCGCGCCTGTCTCGGTCGCGAAAGTCATCTCGTCGGCATGCCGCGCCTGGTAGTCGTACAGCGCGGCAGCGGAGGCAACGGCGCCGGCGAAAGCGGGATCGGTGGTGACATCCTGCACGCGCCGGCCATCGATGAAGATGGTGCGGTCATCCCGCAGGCTGCGCAGATGGGCGGCGCCGTCCTTCACCATGTCAGGCTCCCATTCGATCCGAGGCGAGGGTAAGGTCCACAAGCTCCGCCTCGTCATAGACGAGCAGCGAGTCGTAATCCGCGCCCGCCTGTTCCAGGAACAGATCGCGGGCGATGCCACGCGCGATGCGCTCCACCGTCGGCCGCAACGTCGAAATGCCGGCGGAGGAGGCGGTGGAGGGCATGGCGGCGAAGGAGGAGGAGCGCAGCCGCGCGAGCCAGGGCGCGGCGCCGGGTACACGTTCGGTGAAGGTGAAACTGTCGGTGAGATAGGGATAGGCGCCGAGCAACCTGTCTTCCGCCGCCGGCGCGAAACGGTCGCGCCACAGGGCGATGTCACTGGCGAAGGACGAAAGCTCCGGGCGCAGCGAGAGGTCGACGACCAGCCCGGTGCCAACAATCAGGAAGTCGGCCTCCAGCGTTGCGCGTGGCGTCTCCAGGCGGATCGCGTCCCCCGCCGTGCCGACCGCCGTCAGCGGCGCGCCGAGATGCAGGAAGAAGCGGTCATGTGACGCGCAGCGCGAAAACGTCTCCTGCGGTGGCGGCTGGTTCAGCGCGAAGAGCGTCTGCATGAAGCGCCACTTCTGGGCGTCCGGCAGATCGACAAAATAGTGCAGGAAGCCGAAAAATTCCATCCAGCGGTTGGGATTCACCGAGGGCAGTACTGGCCGCCGCGCCAGCAGATCGACCCGCGCCGCGCCGGCTTCCAGCGCCGTTGCGGCATTGTCGAAAGCGGACGCACCTGCGCCCAACACAGCGACGCGCTTGCCCGCCAGCGCGGCAAAATCCACCGCCTGCGCAGTATGGGCGTAATGGGAGGCGGGCAGCGCTTCCGCGATCATCGCCGGCACCTGCCAAGCGCCATTGCCGTCCAGCCCCGTGGCCAGCACCACCTGCCGCGCCAGCAGCCGCCGCGCCGTGCCATCCGCATGAACGGCCTGCACGGCCAGCAGCGAATCGCCTTCGGGCGCGATGCGGGTCACGCGCCAGCCATGTCGCACGGGCAGTGCCAGCACGCTCTGCAGCCAGGTGAGGTAGGCCTGCCAATCCTCCCGCCCGATCTTATGCAGGGCGTCCCAGGCGGCAGCGCCATGCCGCGCCTCATACCAGGCGCGCACGGAAAGCGAGGGCAGGCCCAGCTCCGGCCCCGTTACATGCTTCGGCGTGCGCAGCGTGTGCATGCGGGCGAAGCGCGTCCAGACGCCGGCCTGGCCCTCGGGCTCCGCTTCCAGCACCGCGATATTCTCGATCCGCGCGCGCTTCAGCGCGAAGGCGGTCGCCAGCCCGCACTGCCCGCCGCCCACCACAAGCACGTCCAGCACAGGCCCTTCCGGATGCGCCATGGGCCGCACCCAGGGTCGCGCCGGATAGGCGAGCGTCGCCAATTCCCAGGCCACACGCCTTTCCAACCGCGCGAGGCCGTCATTCAGATGCGGAGGCGGAAGGCTGTCCATGGTGGCGTGGAATCCTGGCGACGATGATGCAGTTCCCCAAAGGGGTCCTGCCAATCCATGTCGCCCAGGCCCGTTCTTACGGCCAACCGGGGCGACAGCATTCTAGCATGGTGCGAGGCGCCGTAAACCGTTCAGCTGGCCTGCGCGAACCATTTCGTGTCGAGCGAGGCGAGGAAGCCATCGGCCTGCATGGCGGCGAGATGCCGGTTGATCTCCGCCATCAGCGTGGCGTCTTCCTTGCGCGTATTGATGCCCACATCCCGCGCGTCCCAGACCGGGGAGACGCCGAGCCGCACGCGGCTGTTGCGGGCGATGTTCCAGCGCAGCACGGGCTGGGTGTTCACCACGCATTCCACGCGGCCGATCACCAGATCCTGCAAGGCCAGCGGGAATTCGTTGTAGACACGAATCTCCTTCACCGCCGTGCCGTGATTGTCGCGCACATAGCGTTCGCCGGAGGTGCCGACCTGCACGCCGACGACGCGGCCGGCCAGATCCTCCGGCCTGTCAATCACCAGGTTGGGGCGATAGCCGGCGGCGATGCCGGTCTTGTAGTAGGGGACGGAGAAGGCGATGCGATCGGCGCGATCCTGCGTCCAGGTCATCGCGGTGATGAGGGTATCGACGCGGCCGGAGGTCAGTCCGGCAATCAACCCGGCGAAGGAAATCACCTGCCACTGGATGCGCAGCCCCATGCGCTTGCCGAGCTCCTCGCCAAGATCGACGTCGAAGCCCGTCAGCGTGCCGGCCTGCATGAACTCGAAGGGCGGAAAGGCGCCGCCATTGCCGACATTCAGCACGCCGGCGGCGCGCACCCGCGCCAGGGTGTCATCCGTCTGCGCCAAGGCGAGGGAAGGTGCGGCGAGAGTCGCGGCCAGCGCCGCGCGGCGGGTGAGGATCATGTGTGTGTCCTTCATGCGGGAATCGAATCGGGTCGCAGGACGCGGCCCAGAAAGGCGCGGGTGCGCGGCTCGCGCGGATTGCCGAGCACCTCGGCCGGTGCGCCCTGTTCCACCACCAGCCCGCCATCCATGAAGACGACGCGGTCGGCGACATCGCGCGCAAAGCCCATCTCATGGGTGACGACCAGCATGGTCATCCCCTCCTCCGCCAGCTTGCGCATCACGGCCAGCACTTCGCCGACCAGTTCGGGATCGAGGGCGGAGGTCACCTCGTCGAACAGCATCACCGCGGGCTGCATGGCCAAAGCGCGGGCGATGGCGACGCGCTGTTGCTGTCCACCGGACAGGTCTGCCGGATAGGCCAGCATTCTGTGCGCTAGGCCAACGCGATCCAGCAGCGCGCGGGCGGTCGCCTCCGTCTCCGCACGCGGGCGCCGCAGCACCTGCACGGGCGCTTCCATGACATTGCCGAGGGCGGTCATATGGGGGAACAGGTTGAAGGCCTGGAAGACGATGCCGATGCGCCGCCGTGCCAGAGTCATCGCGCGTTCCGGCACGCGCAACCGCGCGCCGCCGCGTTCGGGACCCCAGCCGATATGCTGGCCGTCGACGATGACCTCGCCCGATTCAAAGGGCTCCAGCCCATTCAGGCAGGCGAGCAGCGTGGATTTGCCGCTGCCGGAGGGGCCGATGACGCAGACCACTTCGCCCGGCGCGACATCGAGGTCCACGCCGCGCAGCACGGGGGTGGCGCCGTAGGATTTGTGCAGGTTGCGGATGTGGATGGTGCTCATGGCAGGTGCGCCAAAGCAGGCGGCATCAGTGTGCCGTCGCGCATCAGGAAGGCGCCATCGGCCAGCACATGCTTCAGGTCGCGCGGGCGCGCGGCCATCAGCAGGCGGGGCACGATCTCCTCTGGCTTCGTATCGGTGAAAGCGGCGGCCCGGAGGTCAAAAGCCAAAAGATCGGCGCGCGCGCCTGTCGCCAAGGTCGCGCCATCGGTGGCGATGGTCATGATCTGCGCGGGCGTCGGCCATTCCGCATCGGGTCGGCCGGCGCGGGGCAGCAGCAACGCGAATTTCGCGGCCTCCAGCATGTCCTGCGTGTCGTTGCTGCCGGGGCCATCGGAACCGATGCCGAGCCGCACGCCGCGCGCGATGGCGCGTGCCACCGGGGCGATGCCGCTGCCCAGGCGCAGATTGGCGAGCGGGTTATGCGCCATCCGGGTGCCGGAGGCCGCCAGCAGGTCCAGCTCCGCATCCGTCAGATGCACGCAATGGGCATAGTCCACATGCGGCCCAGCGAGACCGAGCCGTTCCAGATGCGTCACCGGGTCCGTGCCAAAGCGTGCGCGGCAATCGGCGGCGTCCTTGGTGGTTTCGCACAAATGCAAATGCACGAAGGCGCCATGTTCGCGTGCCACCGCGCCGATCCCCGCCAGAAGTGCATCGGTGCAGCGCTGCGGGGCGGAGGGGCCGAGGCCGATTTCGGCGCCCTTCGGCGGCGCTTTCACCAGCACTTCGGCGACCGCCAGCGCAGCCTCCGTGCTCGGCGGCGTGAAGCTGGCGGAGGGGGAGGGCAGGTCGCGCAGCATCATCGCGACGCGGGCGCGGATGCCGCCCTCGGCCCAGGCGGCGGCGGCGATGGCAACCGACTCCACATTCGGCGGAATCTGCCGGAAATGATCCGTCACCCGAATTGCGCCACCGCGGATCGCTTCCGCCGCCGAGATCAGGATGGCCTGGCGGATGCGCGCCTCCGGCAGGGCGTCCTGGCCATCGGCATACTCGGCGGCGAGCCATTCATCCAGCCGGGCCATGGGTGCGCGGCCGCGCGCCAGGCTTTCGGGCGAATGGGTATGAGCATTGACGAAGGCAGGCAGCAGTAGCAGGTGGCCAGCCTCGACAACCTCCGCATCGCTGACGTCCAGCGACACGCCGATATCGACGACGCGGCCATCGCGCAGCAGCACATCCACGCCGAGGCGTGGCGCCCAGTCCCCACCGCCCGCCAGCAGCATGGCGCCCCGGAACAGCAACGGCCTCATGCGACTCTCCAGCGGGATTCCAGGCGTGCCACCAGCCAGACCAGCGGCAGCGTCATCGCCAGATACATCAGCGCCACGCCCGCGAAGGGGCTGAAGGTATTGGCCTGCCAAGTCATGATATCCGTGCCCGCGCGCAAAAGATCGGGGATGGCGATGACCGAGACCAGCGCGGTGTTCTTCAGCAGCGTGATCGCCTCATTGCCGATCGGCGGCAGCACGCGGCGCAGCGCCTGGGGCAGCACGATGCGCCGCATTGCCAGCGCCCAGCCCATGCCCAGCGACCGTGCCGCGCGCATCTGGCCGCGGTCGATGGACTGGATGCCGGCGCGGACGATTTCCGTCACATAGGCACCATTGGTCAGCGACAGCGCCAGGATCGCCACCGCCTTCGCCTCCAGCAGCAGGCCCAGTGAGGGCAGGCCGTAATAGAGGAACAGCATGGTCACCAGCAGCGGCACGCCACGCAGCAGTGTCACATAGAACACCGCCACCGCATTCAACGGCGCAAAGCCGGAAACCCGCGCCAGCCCGCCCACCAAGCCGATGGCCAGCCCAATGACGATGGAGACGATGGCGAGCTGTGCCGTGGTGATGGCGCCGGCGGCCAGGGTCGGCAGCGATTCGACGAAGAGGTCCCACTCGAAATCCATCGGCTACAGAACCTTGCGGGCATGCGCCGCGATCTCACCCGGTCGGGCCAGCCAGATGCGCGGCCGGGCGGCGGCGATATGGGCCAGCACGCGGCGCAGATGCAGCAGGCGGAAGGGGTGACCGACGAGGAAGGGATGCAGCGACAGGTTGAACACCAGCGGCCATTTTTGCGAAAGGCGAAGCTGTTCCTTGAACTGGTCGATCAGCAGGTCGGCCCAGACGGAGGGCGGCCACTTGGCCGCATGCAAGGCGGGGATGTCGTTGGTCGGGCGGGAATAGGGCACGGTCACCAGTGTGCCGGCGCGCGTTGTCAGCAGCGTCGGCTGGTCATCATGCGTCCAGTCCATGCTGTAGTCGAAGCCCGCCTCCGCCAGCAGGTCCGGCGTCACATGCGTCTGCGCCACCCAGGGGCCCATCCAGCCGCGCGGCGCGGCGCCTTCCTCCGCCGCGATGCGGTCGCGGCATTGCGCGATCATCGCGGCCTCGGCGGCCTCGTCCATCTCGGACTGGCGTTCGGCATTGGTGCGGCCATGGCCCACAAACTCATCGCCGCGTGCGCGAAAAGCAGCGGCGACATCCGGGCACAGATCGTAGATCGCCGTGTTCAGCAGTGCCGCCGCGGGAATCGCATGCTCGTCCAGCGCATCGAGCAGGTTCCACACGCCGACGCGATTGCCCCAGTCCCGAAAGCCGTAGTTTTGGACATCCGGCTCGGGCGAGGGATTCACGAGCGGAATCCCCATTCCCTCCGCGAAGGGAAAGGCTTCGAGATTCACCGCGACATGCACGGCCAGCCGAGCCCCGCCTGGCCAGTCCCAGGCCGGGCGTTTCGCGATGGCAGAATAGGCGTAGCGGCCATGCTGGCGCATCAGGCGCCCATCGGCGGCAGCATGCGCTCGGCAGCCGGCGGCAGGAATTGCGTCAGCATGAAGCTCTCGGCGGAAGGCGGATTGGAGACGTCGAAGGCTTCCGCCATGGCCGTCACCATGGCGGCGGCACGCGCTGGGTCGACATGGCCCACGCCCTTCTCCCGCGCCGTCGGCGTCAGCACGGCTTCGCGCATGATGAAGCGCATGCGTTCCGTTTCCAGCGGCACATCGGCCAGCGGTTCCCGCGCCCGCACGGCGGCGATGGCGGCGTTGGGGTCGGTCAGGGCGTCCTTCAGCCCCGCCAGCGTGGCGCGCACGAAGCCGCGCACCATCTCCGGCTCCTTCGCCGCCAGTTCCGCCGGCAGCAGCAGCGCATTGCCGAACACGTCCACGCCGTAGTCGTTGAAGCGGAACATGCGGATATCCGCCTCCTTCTGCCCCAGGGCGCGCAGATTGAAGAAGGCGCCGGAGACGAAGGCGGTGATGGCGTCGGCCTCGCCCCGATGCAGCATCGGCTCCCGCAACGGCGGGGCCACCGTGATCCAGGTGACGTCGCCGGGCGCCAGCCCATTGGCCTTTGCAAAGACCGGGAACAGCACGCGGCCGCTATCGCCCGCCGGCGCCGCGATGCGCTTGCCGCGCAGATCGGCCGGCGTTTCGATGCCCCGCCCCGCCACGGTGATGACGCCGGCCAAGGTGCGATCAAAATACTGGAACACATTGACCACGGCGCGGGCCGGGTGGTCGGCATTGTGCTTCACCACCGCGCCCGGATCGCCAAAGCCGATCTCCGCCGCGCCCGCCGCCAGCTTGGTGACGACGTCGCCGGAGCCGAAGCCGCGCTGGATCGTCACATTCAGCCCCTCGCGGGCAAAATATCCCCGCTCGGCAGCCAGGAACCAGGCGGCGTGGTAGCCCTGCGGTGTCCAATCCAGCATCAGCCGCAGCGCGCGCGGCTGGGCCAGAGCAGGGGTGGCGAGCAGGGCGCCGGTGGCGGCGAGGAAGGTGCGGCGTTGCATGAACTCTCTCCTCAAGCGGCGATGGCTAGGGCGACACCGAAGGTCGTGTCGATGCGCACGGTGTCGTGGTCGGTCTCGTTGGTGTCGGACAGTTCCAGGTTGAAGAAATCCTGGCGCTCCGCGGTGAAGAACGGGCCGGCATGCCAGGTGCCGCGATGCAGGCACAGCGCGGTGCCGCCGGGGATGCGGAAGACGGTGATGCCCTCCGCCGTCAGCGGCGCATCGGCGGGCGCCAGGCCGATGAACCAGTCGGCGCCATCGGTGGAAGCCAGGCATTGCGTCACGCGCAGATGCCGCGTGATGCCGCGGATCAACAGCGGCCGGTGCGGCAGGCGCATGATGTAGAAGCGCGGCGTGCCCTGCGTCAGGTCCAGCACGGCGTCTTGCGCGCCAAAGGGCGTGCCGTCCTCGCCCGGCAGCACCAGCGTGCCGAAGGGGGCGATGGTCTCCGGCGTGGCGTCCACCGGGGTGGTCGGAATGGTGTTCATGCGGCGACGGTCTCCGGCAGGTCGAAGGGGGCGAGTTCGGCGTGGTCGCCGTGCAGGAAATGCGCCCAGTCGCTGTCCTGTTGGTCGAGGAACAGCCGGCGTTTCACGCCTTCCACCAGGCGCGGCAGCGCGTATTTCATGCCGCTGACGCTGGCCGCCACGGGGCCGAGGCTGAGCGAGGCGGCGCCGGTGATGCTGAAGACGCGCGTGACCCAGGGTGCCGCGCCCGCCACCTTTTCCTGAAACCCGCCGAGGCGGTCGAGATAGGGCTGGCGCAGCAGGCGGGGTTCCGCCGCATCGGCCGGCGGCGTGAATCGGTCGCCCCAGACCGCGATCTCCGGCACCAGCGCCGCATATTCGGGGCACAGCGACATGTCGGAGAGGAAGCCGGTGGCGATCACCAGCCGGTCAAAGACCTGGCGGCGGCCATTGCCTTCCACCACGATTTCCTCGCCCGTCCAGCGCACGGCATCCCAGGGCATGCCGGTGGCGATGCGGAAGCCGGGCAAGGCGATGGCGGTGTCGAAGGTGGGCTGCGGCGGCGGCTGGCCAATGCGGCGCAGGCGCATCGCATAGGCCCATTTCGCCGCATCGGGCAGGTCGACGTAATGCGCCAGGAAGCCGGCGCTTTCCATCCAGCGACGCGGATTGTCGCGCGGCACCTCGGGGCGGCGGATGCAGATGGTGGCGGTGGCGGCGCCGGTCTGAAGTGCGGTGATGGCGATGTCGAAGGCGGTGGCGCCGGCGCCGAGCACGCCCACCCGTTCACCTGCAAAGCCTGCGGGGTCCAGCATGTCATTGGCATGCAGCACACGCCCCGCCGGCAGGGCGGCGGCGATCTCCGGCGGAATCTTGTGGCCACCGCTGCCGCCCGATCCGGTGGCCATCACCACGCTGCGGGCATGGCACAGCAACGGGCCATCGGGCGTGTCGAAACGCAGCGCCAGCAGGGTGCCGCCTTCCACCGGCTCCATCGCCACCAGCCGGTGGTGATTGCGCACCGGCAGGTCCATCACCCGGCGGAACCAGTTCAGATAATCCATCCAGGCGGTGCGCGGCACGCGGTACATCGCGTTCCAGCCCTCGGCGCCGTGCTGTGCTTCCCACCAGGCCCGGAAGCTGGCGGCAGGCAGGCCGCCATCCGGGCCGGTGAGGTCCTTGGGCGTCCGCAGCATCGCCATGCGGCCGAACGTCACCCAGGGACCTTCCTGGCCGGCCGGTGCGGCATCGAAGATGCCGATCCGTGTCACCTGTTCGCGCCGCAGCGCGGCGGCGGTGGCCAGGCCGTACATGCCGCCGCCGATGATGGCGCAATCCAGCACCTCTGGTCCCTTCGAGACCACCCAGGGCGTCGCGGGATAGGCGAGCAAGGTCATCTGGATCGCCAATTGGCGCTCCAGCTCGGCCAGGGATGTGGCGAGGACAGGGGGTGCGGTCACGCGGGTCTCCGCGACAGGAAGGGAAAGGCGGGCAGGGCGCAGAACGGCAGCCGCGCGACCCGGTGCGGGGCGCGACGGTGCGGGGTCAGGCGGTTGGTCGCCACCGGCCACGGGCGCGGGCCAGGCCATGGGCGCGCGGCGGCCGGCCCGGGCGCTTAGGGCGACCGGCGGCGGCATTGCGGCAAGGGGGCCAGCGCTTCATGCGTTTAGCCAACGCAAATGTCATGCCAATTGCCGTGACTGGGCCGCACGGGCCACGGTGCGTCGGTCTGGCGCGGCTTTCGGCAGGGCAGCCCCCGCATTGCCCGCATGGCGTGCAGCACGGTCCGGGTTGCCTGCATCGCGCCGGCATGGTCATTCTGCCGGCCAATGGACGCCGCCACGGACCTCACCCCGCTGCTTTCCGCCGTCGCCGGCGGCGACCGCGCCGCCCTGCGCGCGATCTATGATCGGCAGGCGACGCGGCTGTTCGGCGTGGCCAATGCCATATTGCGCGACCGTGACGCCGCCGCCGATGCGATGCAGGACGCCTTCCTGCGCATCGCCCGCCGCGCCGACCAGTTCGACCCGGCTCGCGGCACGCCGGAAGCCTGGCTCGCCGCCATCGTCCGCTACGCCGCCCTGGACCTGGTCCGGGCGCGCGGCCGCGAAATCCCCACCGATGACCCCGCTTTGGGCGACCAGCCTGTGCCGGCGGAGGCATTGGACCAGGTGGAAAGCAGCGCCGAGGGCCGCCGCCTGCGCCAGTGCCTGGCGACGCTGGAGGAGCGCAACCGGCGCGGCATCGTGCTGGCCTTCGTGCATGGGCTGAGCCATGCGCAGATCGCGGCGCGGCTGGAACTGCCGCTCGGCACGGTCAAGGCCTGGATCCGGCGCGGGTTGCTGCGGCTGCGGGAGTGTCTGGCGTGACCCCCGAGGAACGCGACGCCCTCGCCGCCGAATATGTGCTGGGCACGCTGGAAGCGCGGGAGGCCAAGGCCGTGGCCGCCGCGCTGCCGGGTGACCCCGCTTTGGCCGAGGCGGTGGCGGCGTGGGAGGCGCGACTGGCGCCGCTCACCGTGCTCGCCCCGCCCGAGGCGCCCCCGCCCGGGCTGTGGGACCGGATCGCCGCGGCGCTGGACCCCGCGGCGGCCGCCGCACCCAGATCCGCGCCGGTGGCGAAGCCGAAATCCTGGCTCGCCGGGCTGCTCGACCCCTGGCGCATCGGGGCCATTGGCGGCACCGCCGTGGCCGCCACCCTGGCCGCCTTCATACTGCTGCGGCCGGAGCCCGCGCCGCGCATGATGACCGTGCTGCTGACCGACCGCGACCAGCCGGCCTGGCTGGTGGAAGCCGATCAGGGCGGGTTGCGCCTCGCCTCGCTCAACCCGCGTCCGGCGCCGGAAGGCCGGGCGCTGCAGCTCTGGGCGCTGCCGCAGGGCGCCACCGCGCCGACCTCGCTGGGCCTGATTCCGGCGGAAGGGCGCATCAGCGTCGCGCCGCGGGTTATCCAGCCGAGCCCGGGCATGCTGATCGAGATCACGGTGGAGCCGCCGGGCGGTTCGCCCACCGGCCGCCCGACCGGGCCGATCCTGTTCATCGGCCGCTTGGCGCCCGCCAGCGCGAGCTGATTCTTTTTCGTGGCTGGCTGCATCCAGTCGCATCCGCCCTCCGTAACGCCAGCAGCAAGGCCGCCAAGGCCTGCCTGGAAATGGAGAGACGCTGATGTCCAACACCCTTCGCACTGCCCTTGCCGCCGCCGCCCTTCTGACCGGCGGCGTCGCCGCCGCCGAGGCTGCGACGTTGATCGGCCTGACCGCCGACAACCGCCTGGTTCGCATCGACAGCGACACCCGCCAGGCCAGCGCGCCGGTGCGCGTGACCGGCGCCGAGGGCCGCCTGCTCGGCATCGATCAGCGGCCGCAGAACGGCATGCTCTATGGCGTGACCGATGCCGGCCAGATCGTGACCATCGACCCCGCCAGCGGCCGCGCCACCCAGGTCTCCCGCCTCAACATGCCCTTCGAGAACGGTGGCCGCGCCGTGGTGGACTTCAACCCGGCGGCGAACCGCCTGCGCCTGATGGGCATGAGCGGCGTGAACTTCCGGGTGAATGTCGAGACGGGTGAGGTCGTGCGCGACGGCCAGCTCAAGTATCAGGACGGCTCCGCGCAGGCCGGTACCACGCCGCGCGTCACCGCCGGCGCCTATACCAACAGCGTCGCCCCGCCCGCGGGTGCGCCGGCCGCCGGACAGCCGGGGGCGCCGACCACGGCGCTCTATACGATCGACACGCTGCTCGGCAGCTACAACCTTCAGGCGCCGCCGAATGACGGCGTGCAGCAGGTGAAGGGCATGCTGGGCAGGACCCTGCCGGTGCAGGTGGGCTTCGACATCCTGTCCAATGGTTCGGGCGGCAATATGGGCTTCGTCCTGGCCGGCAATACGCTGCATACGATCAATCTGGAGAACGGCGCGCTGACCGCCACCGGTGCCGTCACCGGCCTGCCGGATGGCGAGATCCTCGACATCGCCGCGATGCGCTGACCTCACCCTCCCGGCACACCGTGAGTGTCGCCGCCGTCGCGCAACCGCGTGACGGCGGCGTTTTTTTGCGCGGTCGATCTGGACAGCGCCCCGACTTGCGTCGATGGCTTCCGGGTAAGGGGAGAACATTCGGCGATGCGGATGCTGGTGCTGGGGGCCGGGGCGCTCGGTGGCTATTTCGGCGGACGCGCGCTGGAACGCGGGCTGGACGTCACCTTCCTGGTCCGGCCTGGCCGCGCGGCGGTGCTGGCCAGGGACGGGCTGCGGGTGCGCAGCACCTATGGCGACATCGACCGGCCCGTGGCCACCATTCAGCAAGCCGGGCCGGGCTTCGATGTCGTGCTGCTGTCCTGCAAGGCCTATGACCTGGATAGCGCCATCACCGCCATCACCCCGGCGGTGAAGGCCGGCGCGGTGGTGCTGCCGATCCTGAACGGCATGGCGCATCTGGACCGGCTGAACGCCGCCTTCGGCGCCGACCGCGTCTGGGGCGGGCTGGCGAAATGCGCCGCGACGCTGACGCCGCAGGGCGTGGTCCAGCATCTGGGTGACTGGCACTGGCTGACCTTCGGCGAACAGGATGGCCGCATGGATGGCCGCGCCGCGGCCCTGGCCGCCGCGCTGGGCGAGACGCCGGGGCTGATCGCCCAGGCCGTGCCCGACATTCAGCGGCGGATGTGGGAAAAGCTGGTGCATCTGGGTACCGTGGCCGCCGGCAGCGTGTTGATGCGCGCCAGCGTCGGCGAAATCGTCCGCGCTGGCGGCGCCCCCTTCCTGCTCAGGCTGCTGGAGGGCAATGCCGCCATCGCCGCGGCGAAGGGCCATGTGATGACCACGGCCTTCCTGGACAGCTACCGCGCCATGTTCTCCGACCCCAGCAGCGCCTACACCGCCTCCATGCTGCGGGACCTGGAGGCCGGCGGGCGGACCGAGGCGGATCATATCCTGGGCTACCTCGCCACGGAGGCGCGTACCGCCGGGCTGGCGACGGAGCTGCTGGACCTCGCTTATCTGCACGCCCGTGCCTACGACCAGCGCCGCGATGCGGGGCGCCTGGCATGAGCGACCGGGTGCGCCTGACCTCCGACCAGTTGAGCGTGGAGGTGAAGCCGGAAGGGGCGGAACTCGCCAGCCTGAAGGCGGCCGACGGGCAGGAATACCTTTGGCAGGCCGGGCCGGAATGGAAGCGCCATTCGCCCGTCCTCTTTCCCATCGTGGGCAAGCTGCGCCACGACACGTTGCATGTCGGCAGCGACTCCTTCCCCATGGGCCAGCACGGCTTCGCCCGTGACAGCCGCTTCGAACTGGTGGAGCAGAACGCCAGCGCCTGCCGCTTCCTGCTGGCCGACAGCGCCGCGACCCGCGCGGTCTATCCCTTCCCCTTCCGGCTGGAGATTGGCTACGCGCTGCATGGGGCGTCGCTGACCGTCAGCTACACGGTGCACAATCCGGGGGAGGGCACGCTGCCCTTCTCGCTCGGCGCGCATCCGGCCTTTCGCTGGCCGCTGCCGGGCGCGGGCAGCAAGCCGGCGCATCGGATCGAATTCGAGCAGGTGGAAGCCGGGCCGGTCTGGCGGCTGGATGGCGAAGGGCTGATCGATGCCACGCCGCAGGCTCTGCCCCTGCATGGCCGCAACCTCGGCCTGCGGGAGGATCTGTTCCGCCCCTCCGCCATGATCCTGATGAACCTGGCCAGCCGCCGCCTCCGCTATGCCGCCGTGGGCGCGACGGGGCTGGAGATCACCTGGCAGGGCTTTGGCCATCTGGGCCTGTGGATGCTGCCGGGGGCGGAGTTCCTGTGCATCGAGCCCTGGGCCGGCTTCGCCGATCCGGCGTCCTTCCACGGCGACATCTGGGCCAAGCCGGGGATGGAGATGCTGGGGGCCGGGGAGAGCCGGCGCTTCATGTGGCGGGTCGGTCTGGCCTGAGCGCACCGGGCCTGACCCCCCTGGCTTTGCGCCGCCATGGCGCGGGGCTATGGTCCATCGCATCGCGTGCTCGAAGGATCCGCTCCGCATGGCTGATTACGTCATTCCGCCGCCCGCCCAGGCCTCCATCCCCGTCAAGGGCGGTGGGTCTTTCCCGGTCCGCCGCATCTTCTGCGTCGGCCGCAACTATGCCGAGCATGCCATCGAGATGGGCAGCGACCCGACGCGGGAGCCGCCCTTCTACTTCACCAAGCCGGCCGATGCCGTCGTCATCAACGATGCCGACATGCCCTACCCGCCCGCCAGCAAGTCGCTGCACCATGAGATGGAGCTGGTGGTCGCCATCGGCACCGGCGGCGCCGATATCAGCCAGGCCGACGCGCTGAAGCATGTCTGGGGCTATTGCTGCGGCCTGGATATGACGCGCCGCGACCTGCAGAACGAGGCCAAGAAGACCGGCCGCCCCTGGGACATGGGCAAGGGTTTCGACAAATCCGCCCCGATGGGCCTGCTGATCCCCGCCGGCGATTTCGACCCCTCCAAGGGCAAGATCGAGCTGAAGGTGAACGGCAAGGTCACCCAGACCTCCGACCTGTCCAAGCTGATCTGGTCGGTGCCGGAAGTGATCGCCAACCTCTCCGGCCTGGTGCGGCTGGAGCCGGGCGACCTGATCATGACCGGCACGCCGGAAGGCGTGGCCGCCGTGGTCAAGGGCGACCTGCTGGAAGGCATGGTCGAGGGCGTCGGCACGGTCACCGTCAAGATCGTCTAATCTCTACTTCTCCCTCCCCCCGCTGTTGCGGGGGGTTGCGGCGCTGCCGCAACGCCGAAGGCTGGTCGGGGTGGGGGCACACCACCGCACCCATCTCGAACGCAGGCCGCATGACCCTCCGCATCGTCACCTGGAACATCAATTCCATCCGGCTGCGCCTGCCGCTGCTGGCCGATCTCGTCGCCGCGCTGGCGCCGGACGTGATCTGCCTGCAGGAAACCAAGTGCCCCGACGAATTCTTCCCGCATGAGGGGGTCGCCGCGCTCGGCTTCGAACACCGCGCGGTGCGCGGGATGAAGGGCTACAACGGCGTCGCCATCCTTTCGAAACTGCCCTTCACGCGGCGGGACGGCGTGGACCCTGACTGGTGCGCCAAGGGCGATTGCCGCCACATCGCGGTGGAGCTGGATGCCCCCGGCGGCCCGGTGGAGCTGCACGACTTCTACATCCCCGCCGGCGGCGACATCCCCGACCGCGACCTCAATGTGAAATTCGCCCATAAGCTGGACTTCGTCGCGGAGGCCATGGCCTGGTCCGCATCACGGGCGGCAGCCGGTGGCTTCAAGCGTGCAGTCCTGGTGGGCGACCTGAACATCGCGCCGCTGGAACATGACGTCTGGTCGCACAAGCAGCTTCTGAAAATCGTCTCCCACACCCCGGTCGAGACGACGGCGCTGAACGCCATGATGGCCGCCGGCGACTGGTACGACGCGCTGCGCCATTTCGTGCCAGCGGATCAGAAGCTTTACACGTGGTGGTCCTATCGCGCCGCGGATTGGCGCGCGGCGGATCGCGGGCGGCGGCTGGACCATGTCTGGGTCTCGCCCGACCTCGCCGGAAGTCTGCGCGGCATGACCGTGCTGAAGGATGCGCGCGGCTGGGCCGGGCCTTCGGACCATGTGCCGGTGCTGGTGGAGTTGGCGACCTAAGGCGAGCTGTGGTCAGACTTCCGGCTGGGAGGAACTGTCCATGCTCGAAAGCCTCAGCGGGGCCACGCGCGTTTTCGTCATCATCGGCGATCCGATCGCGCAGGTGCAGTCGCCCGGCGCCATCACACGCGATTTCGTGGCGCGTGGCCAAAATGCGGTGCTGGTGCCCGCCCATGTGACGGCGGCGGAGGTGGATGACTACATCCGCGGCGTGTCGAAAGCCCGCAACCTCGACGGCATCGTGGCGACGGTGCCGCATAAATTCGCCGCCTTCCCGCATTGCGCCACCACGACCGACCGCGCGGGCTTTCTCGAATCCGTCAATGTCCTGCGGCGCGACGCGCAGGGGCGCTGGCATGGCGACATGACCGATGGCGCGGCCTTCGTCGCAGGCCTTCGCGCCGCCGGCTGCGAGCCAAGGGGGCAGCGCGTGCTGCTGGTCGGCGCGGGCGGGGCCGGCACGGCGATCGCGCTGGCGCTGCTGGAGGCTGGCGTGGCGGAACTCGCAATCCACGACCAGGACACGGCGCGGCGCGACCGGCTGCTGGCGCGCCTGGCCGGGCGCCACCCGGCCCGGCTCGTGCCCGGCAGCGACGATCCCACGGGCTTCGATATCATCGCCCAGGCAACGCCCGCAGGCATGCAACCCGATGACGCGCTGCCGCTGCAAGTCGATCGCCTGACGCCGGCGATGTTCGTGGGCGATGTCATCACCAGCCCCGAAATCACGCCGCTGCTGCGCGCCGCGCGTGCTTTGGGCTGCGGCACGCAGACCGGCATCGGCATGTATGCCGCCGGCCGCGCCATGATCGTGGATTTTTTGCTGGGCGCGTGAAGCCTTTCCAGCCCTCAAACGCCGGGCGCCTTTTCGGCCGTTGGTATCACCCCACCACATCCGCCGCATGCGGGTCGTTCGCCACCCGCCGCAGCCGCCAGCCCAGTGTTGCGAACAGCCCGCCGGCGATGATGGCCTGCAAGGCCACCAGCCAGATCAGCGCCAGCAGGCCCGGCCCGGGGGAGACGATCATCCAGGCGCCGACCAGCACCGCCAGGGCGCCCAGCGCGCCCAGCAGCACGCTGCCGCTGCGGAAGGCCAGCACCAGCCGGATCACGCCCACCACGATCGACCAGGCGCCCACCATCACCACCAGGAAGACGGCGGAAATCACCGGCAGCAACAGCAGCGCGGCCGCCGCGGCGAGGGAAGCGACGCCATCGATCCACAGCCAGGTCTTTGACTGCGCCGCGCCGCCGCCGCCCCGCACCGCCTGGCTGATGGAGGAAATGCCGTCGATCGCCAGGAAGGCCGCCAGGAAGCCGAGGATGAAGGCCAGCCCGATGCCCGGCATCAGCAGCGCCACCAGCCCGAACAGGATGCCCGCCACACCCCGCAGCAGGAACAGCCACCAGCCCTTGGCCAGCATCCGCACCACCGCGAAGCGCCCCATCGCCTGCACATCCGACATCATCCGACTCCTGACTCTACCGCCCCCATCTCACACCGGCAGCGGCGCCTCGGCGATCACTTCCTCGATGACGGCGTAGGTATGGCTGGATTTCACGCCGGGCAGGCTGAGCAGCACATCACCGAGGAAGCGGCGATACGCCGCCATGTCCCCCACCCGCGCCTTCACCAGATAGTCGAAGCCACCGGCCACCATGTGGCATTCCAGCACTTCCGGCACGCGCTTCACCGCGGTGGCAAAGCGGTCGAAGGCATCCGGCGTGGTGTGATCCAGGCTGATCTCGACGAAGACCAACAGGCCCAGCCCGATCCGCGCCGCGTCCAGCCGCGCGCCCCAGCCGGTGATGAAGCCCTGCGCCTGCAGGCGCCGCAGCCGTTCGGAGGCGGCGGAGGGCGACAGGCCGATGCGCGCCGCGAGTTCCGCCACCGTCGCCCGGCCCTCCCGTTGCAGCAGCGCCAGAAGGCGACGGTCGATCCTGTCGATATCATGGTCCATAGGGTGATCCGCCGGCGATTCATCGGCTGATACGGCAAAATGACCGCTCCATCCACGGCGAAATCCCCGGCATGCTGCGCGCATGTTCGAAGCCCCGTACTCCCCCTCCGAGGAAGCCGCGCGCGCCGCGCTGCTTGCCGCCGCCCCCGCCCCGCAGCCCTCCGCCGCGCCCCTGGCGCTGGACCTCGCCCGTGCCGCACGGGACGGCGGAGGTCCCCTGGCCGTGGAGGAAATTCTGCGCGGCTGGCCGCTTTCGACACGCGAAGGCCTGGCCCTGATGGCGCTGGCGGAGGCGCTGCTGCGCGTGCCGGATGACGCGACGGCGGATGCGTTGATCGCGGAAAAACTGGCGGAGGGCGATTGGCGCCACCATGCGGAAGGCTTTGCCAGCGCGGCCTCTGGCTGGGCGCTCGCCATGGGGTCGCGGCTGGTGGGCCAGGGGGAAACACCTGGCGGGGTGCTGGCGCCGATGGTCAGGCGCCTCGGCGTGCCCACGGTGCGCAATGCGGCGCGGCAGGCGGTGCGGCTGATGGGCGGGCAGTTCGTGCTCGGCGAGACCATCCAGACGGCGCTGGCCCGCGCTGCCAAGGCCCCGCCGAACACGCGCCATTCCTACGACATGCTGGGAGAGGGCGCGCGCACGGCGGCGGATGCCCGCAAATACCTCGGTGCCTATCACGCCGCTTGCGAGGCGATCGGCCGCGCCGCCCAGGGCAGCCTGCCGGCGCGCCCCGGCCTGTCCGTGAAGTTGTCCGCCATTCATCCGCGTTACGAGGCGGTTTCGCGTGATCGGGTGATGGCGGAGCTGCTGCCGGACCTGATCGGCCTGGCCCAGGCGGCGCGCGCCCATGACCTGAACCTGACCCTGGATGCGGAGGAGGCGGACCGGCTGGAGCTGTCGCTGGAGCTGTTTGACCGGCTGCTGACGGAGCCGAGCCTGTCGGGCTGGGAAGGTCTGGGCCTCGCGGTGCAGGCCTACCAGAAACGCGCCGGGGCGGTGGTGTCCTGGCTGGCGGATCGGTCCGCGGCGACCGGGCGGCGGCTGATGGTGCGGCTGGTGAAGGGTGCCTATTGGGATGCGGAGATCAAGCGCGCGCAGGAACGCGGGCTGGACGACTTCCCGGTCTGGACCCGCAAGGCGGCGACCGACCTGGCCTGGCTGACCCATGCCGCCGCGCTGCTGGATGTGGCGAAGCAGGGCCGCATTTTTCCGCAGTTGGCGACCCATAATGCGGCAAGCATCGCGGAGGCGCTGGCCCTGGCCGAGGCCAAGGGCGTCGGCACCGACCGGTTTGAATTCCAGCGGCTGCACGGCATGGGCGGCGCGCTTTACGCCAAATTGGCGGAGAAGCGGTCGGATGTGGCGCTGCGCCTCTATGCGCCGGTGGGCGTGCATGAGGATCTGCTGGCCTATCTGGTGCGGCGCCTGCTGGAGAACGGCGCGAATGGCGGCTTTGTCGCGGCGGTGGCGGATGAGTCCGTGTCGTTCGAGCGGCTGCTGCGGCATCCTTCCCTGGCCCTGGCCGAAGGCCCGCCACGCCATCCGCGGGTGAAGCGCCCGGCGGCGCTGTTCGGGGATCGCCCGAACAGCCGCGGCGTGGAATTCGGCGAACGCCGCGCGCTGGCCGCGCTGATCGCCGCGCGCGATGCGGCGCCGCCCTTGCCGGAGGTGCCGGTGCAGGACCCGGCCGCCGCCGTGGCGCGTGCCCAGGCCGCCTTTCCCGCCTGGAGCGCGACGCCGGTGGCTCAGCGTGCCGCCGTGCTGCGCCGCGCGGCGGATGCGCTGGAGGCGGATTCGGGAAGGTTTATCGCGGCGATTCAGGAGGAGGGGTTTCGCACGCTGGACGACGCCCTGTCCGAATTGCGGGAGGCCGTGGATTTCTGCCGCTACTACGCCGATGCGGCGGAACGCCTCGGCACACCCACCGCGCTGCCGGGGCCGGTGGGGGAGAGCAATGTGCTGAGCCTGTCCGGGCGCGGCGTGTTCCTGTGCATCTCACCCTGGAATTTTCCGCTCGCGATCTTCCTCGGCCAGGTGGCGGCGGCGCTGGTCGCCGGCAATGCGGTGGTGGCCAAGCCGGCGCCGCAGACACCACGCATCGCGGGCCTCGCCGCGCGGGCGCTGCGGGCGGCGGGGCTGCCGGAGGGCGTGCTGGAACTGGTGCCGGGCGGGCCGGAGGTGGGCGCGGCGCTGGTGGCGCATCCCGCCATTGCCGGCATCGCCTTCACCGGCAGCACGGCGACGGCGCGTGGCATCAACCAGGTGCTGGCGGCGAAGGACGGGCCGATCATCCCCTTCATCGCGGAGACAGGCGGGCTGAACGCCATGGTGGTGGATGCGACGGCCCTGCCGGAACAGGTCACCGACGATGTGCTGACCAGCGCCTTTCGCTCGGCCGGCCAGCGCTGCTCCGCGTTGCGGCTGCTCTGTGTGCAGGCGGAAGCGGCGGACCGGATGCTGGAGATGATCGCCGGCGCTGCGCGCGAATTGAAGCTGGGCGATCCACGCGATCCGGCGACGCATGTCGGGCCGCTGATCGATGCGGCGGCCAAGGCGCGCATCGGCGATTGGCTGGCAAAGCTGCCCGATGGCGCGCGCGAAGTGTTCCGGCATCCGGCGGAGGAGCCCGGCAATGTCCTCGCGCCCCGCATCGTCGAATTGCGGCGGGTGGAGGATCTGACCCAGGAAGTCTTCGGCCCCGTGCTGCATGTGGTGCGCTGGCGCGGGGCGGAGGAAGCGGCGCTGCTGCGGGCGCTGGCCGGCACCGGCTATGGCCTGACGCTCGGCGTGCAGAGCCGGCGCGCGGGGTTTGCCGCGCGGGTGGCGGCGGCGGTGCCGGCGGGGAATGTCTATGTGAACCGCAACATGGTGGGCGCCGTGGTGGGCAGCCAGCCTTTTGGGGGCCAGGGACTGTCCGGCACCGGCCCCAAGGCGGGCGGGCCGCATTACCTGCCGCGCTTCATACAGGAGAGGGTGGTGACGGTGAACACCGCCGCCGCCGGCGGCGACGCGGCCCTGCTGGCGGAGGGCGAATAGCGCCGCTGCGAGGCAATGGAATGGCGCGGACAGGCAAGTATCCGCCCGCCCGCCTGCCACCCTGGCGGCCATGCGCTATTCCGCCTTGGCCCTGCTGCGCCATGCCCTGACCGGCAATCGGTCCTGGACCCCCGCCTGGCGCGATCCGGCGCCGAAGCCGGCTTATGACACGCTGATCATCGGCGGCGGCGGGCACGGGCTGGCCACCGCGCATTACCTGGCGAAGCTGCACGGCATCACGGATGTGGCGGTGCTGGAGAAGGGCTATCTCGGTTCCGGCAATGTCGGCCGCAACACCACCATCATCCGTTCCAACTACCTGCTGCCCGGTAACACGCCCTTCTACGAGCACTCGATGAAGCTGTGGGAAGGGCTGGAGCGCGACCTGAACTACAACGCCATGGTCAGCCAGCGCGGCGTGCTGAACCTGTTCCACAGCGACAGCCAGCGCGATGCCTATGCACGCCGCGGCAACGCCATGCGCCTGGCCGGCGTGGATGCCGAATTGCTGGATGCGGCGCAGGTGCGGGCAATGGTGCCGGGGCTGAACATGGAGGCCGCGCGCTTTCCCGTAAAAGGCGGGCTGCTGCAACGGCGCGGCGGCACCGCGCGACATGATGCCGTCGCCTGGGGCTATGCCCGCGCCGCAGACCAGCGTGGCGTGGACCTGTTGCAGAACACCGAAGTCACCGGCATCCGCGTGGAAGCCGGGCGCGTGACGGGCGTGGAGACGACGCGCGGCTTCATCGGCGCGAAGCGTGTCGGTCTCGCCGTCGCTGGCAATACCTCCCGAGTCGCGGCCATGGCGGGGCTGCGGCTGCCGATCGAAAGCCATGTGTTGCAGGCCTTCGTGTCGGAGGCGGTGAAGCCGATGATCGACACGGTCGTCACCTATGGCGCCGGCCATTTGTATGTCAGCCAGTCGGACAAGGGCGGGCTGGTTTTTGGTGGCGATATCGACGGCTATAACTCCTACGCCCAGCGCGGCAATCTGCCGGTGGTGCATGACGTGATGGAATGCGCGGTGCAGCTTTTCCCGGCCATGTCGCGGTTGCGCTACCTGCGCCAATGGGGCGGCATCATGGACATGTCGATGGACGGATCGCCGATCATCGACCGCACGCCGATCGAGGGCCTCTTCCTGAATTGCGGCTGGTGCTATGGCGGCTTCAAGGCGACGCCGGCCAGCGGCTGGTGCTTTGCGCATACTATCGCCACTGGCCAGCCGCACGCGCTGAACGCAGCCTTCCGGCTGGACCGTTTTGCCAGCGGCCATGTGATCGATGAGAAGGGCGCCGGCGCCCAGGCGAATCTGCACTGATGCGCATTCCCTGTCCCTTCTGCGGTGACCGCGACTCCGCCGAGTTTCTGACCAACGGCAGCGCGCCGCCACCGCGCCCGCAGGCCGATGCGCCCTTTGAGGCGTGGCACGATTACCTCCACCTGCGCGACAATCCGGCGGGCGCACATGTCGAGTTGTGGCAGCACCTCCATGGCTGCCGGCAATGGCTGCGCGTGACGCGCGACACGCGCAGCCATGCGGTGCTTGGCGCCGAGGCCTGCCGCCCATGACGCGCCTCGCCACCGGCGGGCGGATCGACCGCAGCGAATCGCTGCGCTTCAGCTTCGACGGCCGCGCCTTCACCGGCCATCCGGGCGATACGCTGGCTTCCGCGCTGCTGGCCAATGGCGTGCGGCTTGTGGGGCGATCGTTCAAATACCACCGGCCGCGCGGCGTCTGGGGCCTCGGCGTGGAGGAGCCGAACGCGCTGGTCGAATTGCGCAGCGCCGCGCGGCAGGAACCGAACACACGCGCCACCACGGCGGAGCTGTTCGAGGGGCTGGTTGCGAACAGCCAGAACCGTTGGCCCTCGCTGCGCTTCGACCTGCGCGCGATGAATGGGCTGTTCGGCCCTCTGCTCTCGGCCGGCTTCTACTACAAGACCTTCATGTGGCCCGCCGCCTTCTGGGAGAAGGTCTATGAGCCGCTGATCCGCCGCGCCGCCGGCCTCGGCCGCGCGGCCACGGCGGCTGATCCTGACCACTATGAACGCATGCACGCGCATTGCGACGTGCTGGTGATCGGCGCCGGCCCCGCCGGCCTCAGCGCCGCTTTGACCGCGGCCCGGGGCGGCGCGCGGGTGATTTTGGCCGATGAGGATTTTGCGCCCGGGGGCCGGTTGCTGGCGGAGCGGCAGGAGATCGACGGCGCCCCGGCGGCGGAGTGGGCGGCGCGCATCTGGGCAGAACTCGGCGCCATGCCAGATGTCACCCTGCTGCCGCGCACCACCGTCTTCGGCGTCTTCGACCAGGGCAGTTATGGCGCAGTCCAGCGGGTGGCGGACCATCTGGTGGAACCCGCCCCCGGCCAGCCGCGCCAGCGCGGCTGGACCATTGTCGCGAAGCGCGCGGTGCTGGCCACCGGCGCGCTGGAACGCCCCATCGCCTTTTCGGGCAATGACCGCCCCGGCGTGATGTCCGCCGCCGCTGCGCGCGGCTATGTCAACCGCTTCGCCGTGCTGCCCGGCCATCGTGCGGTTGTCTTCACCAGTGGCGATGACGGCTGGCGCAGCGCCGCCGATCTTTTGTACGCAGGCGCGGAGGTGACAGTGGTGGAGGCGCGGGATGCCGTCGCGCCTGCCCTCCTGGCCAGTGCCGCACGGGCGCGCCATGTCCTGGGCGCGCGTGTGATTGGCACTCGCGGGCGGCTCGGCTTGTCCGAAGTGCTACTCGACAACGGCGAGAAGATCGTCGCCGATCTTCTTGCCGTGGCCGGCGGCTGGAACCCCACGTTGCACCTCGCCGGCCATCACGGCGGGCGACCACGCTGGGATGACTCCCTGCACGCCTTCGTGCCCGACACGACCCCACCCGGCATGATGGTTGCCGGCGCCGCTGCCGGACGCATGACGCTCGCCACCTGCCTCGCCGATGGGGCCGCCGCCGGGCGCCGCGCGGCGGAGGAGACAGGGCATGCCGCCCCACCGCTCGATCTGCCACATGCGGAAGACGAGCCTTCGGCGCTGCGCCCGCTGTTCCATGTGCCGGGCCGTACCAAAGCTTTTGTCGATTTCCAGCACGATGTCACCGCCGCCGATATCGAACTCGCCGCGCGCGAAGGCTATCGCAGCGTCGAGCATGCCAAGCGCTACACCACCCTTGGCATGGCCACCGATCAGGGCCGCACCGCCAATGTCGTGGGGCTCGCCATCCTGGCGGCGGCGACCGGGCATGGCATCGCGGAAACTGGCACCACCCTGTTCCGCCCGCCCTATACGCCCGTCACCATCGGCGCCCTTGCCGGCCACCAGACCGGCCGCGATTTTCGCCCCACCCGCCGCACGCCGCTGCATGACTGGGCCGCCGCCCATGGCGCCAGCTTCGTCGAGACAGGCCCCTGGCTGCGCGCGCAATGGTACGCCCGCCCCGGCGAGGCTGGCTGGCGCGATAGCGTGGATCGCGAAGCGCAGGCCGTGCGCGCGGATGTCGGCTTCTGCGATGTCTCGACCTTGGGAAAGATCGAGGTGGTGGGGCCGGATGCCGCGGCGCTGCTCGACCTTGCCTATGCCAATGACATCGCCAGCCTAAAGCCCGGCCGGATCCGCTACGGCATCATGCTGCGCGAGGACGGCTTTGTGTTCGATGACGGCACCTGCGCGCGGCTGGAACAGGACCGCTTTCTGCTGACCACCACCACGGCGAATGCGGCGCGCGTGTTGCAGCATCTGGAATATGTCCATCAGGTGCTGCGCCCCGAACTGCGCCTGGTGATGCTCTCGGTCACTGACGCCTGGGCGCAGATTGCCTTGGCTGGTCCCCGCGCGCGCGATGTGCTGGCGGGGCTGGCCGCCGAAGCCGATGTCTCCAACGCCGCCTTTCCGCACATGTCCTGCATGTCGGCAACATTGGCGGGGGGCGTGGCGGCGCGGCTGTACCGCCTCTCCTTCTCCGGCGAGCTCGGTTATGAGGTCGGCGTGGCGCCCGAAAATGCGGCGGCGCTGGCGGATCGGCTGCTGGCCGCCGGCGCCACGCCCTATGGGACGGAGGCCTTGGGCGTGCTGCGCATCGAGAAGGGCCATGCCGGCGGTGGCGAGCTGAACGGCCAGACCACGGCGGGCGATCTCGGCCTCGGCCGCATGCTGTCCCGGCGCAAGGATTTTGTGGGGCGCGTCATGGCGCAGCGGCCCGCGCTGACCGATCCGGCCCGACAGGTGCTGGTCGGCCTGCGCGGCGCGGCGACGCTGCGGACCGGCGCGCATCTGCTGGCACCGGGCACCGCCGCCACGACGGAGAACGACCTCGGCCATGTCACGGCTTCCTGCTGGTCGCCGCATCTGGGGGGGATGATCGGCCTCGGCCTGCTCTCCGGTGGCCAGGCGCGCATCGGCACGCGCATCCGCGTTCACGATCCGCTGCGCGGTGGAGATGCGGAGGCGGAGGTGGTGTCGCCTATCTTCATCGATCCTGAAGGGCAGCGCAGCCGTGAGTGAGCTGGCGCTGCGCGAAGTGCGGGGCCTCGGGCAGGTGGCGCTGCACGGGCCGAGCGATCTGCTGCCCGGCCTTCCGGACGGGCCCGGCTGGGCGGCGCTGGCTGGCGCCACGGTGATCTGGACGGCACCCGGGGTCTGGCTCTGGCTCGGCGAGGAACCGCCGGTTCCGCCCGCCCCCGCCCACCGCACCGAACTGCACGGCGCCCGCTGCATCCTGGAACTGACCGGCGAGGGCGCATCCGACCTGCTGGCGACGCTTCTGGCCACCGACCTGCATCCGCGCGCCTTTCCGGAAGGTGCCGCGGCGGCGACGATCGCGGCCCATGTGCCGGTGCTGGTCTGGCGTGTCGCGGGTGGTTTCCGGCTCGCCTGCGCCCGCTCTTACGCCCAGTCCTTCACGCAATCGCTGGTCGAGGCCGGCCGCGGCCGCGGGCTGGTCTGGATCGACGCGTGATGCGCCGTGGCGCGGTGCGGCTGCGCTGGCTGATGCCGGAGATGGCGGGTGACTCCACGCTCGCCGCTTGGCACGCCACGCTGGATGCCGAGGAACAGGCCCGCGCGGCGCACTTCCGGGCAGAGGCCGATCGCCGCGCCTATATCGCCGCCCATGCCCTGATGCGCGCCATGCTGGAACAGGCCGGCGGCCTGCCCGCCGCCGCCTGGCGTTTTGCGCGGGGCCCGCAGGGGCGGCCGGAGCCTGAGCCGGCGGAGGACCTGCGCTTCAGCCTGTCCCACACCCGCAGCCTGGTCGCCTGCGCCGTCACCCTGACCGATGATATCGGCCTGGATGTGGAGGACCTCGCGCGGCCGCCCGCCAGCCCGAGCCTCGCCGAACGCTATTTCGCGCCGCAGGAGGCCGCGCTTCTGGCCGCCACGCCGCCGGAGCGCCGCCACGAAACGTTTCTGCGGCTGTGGACGCTGAAGGAGGCCTATGTGAAGGCGACCGGGGAGGGGATTGCCGCCGGGCTCGACCGTTTCGCTTTCACCCTGGACCCGCCGCGCCTGGCCTTCGCGCCGGGCGGCACGGCGCCCTGGCGGGTGCTGCAATGGCAGCCGACGCCAGGGCATGTGTTGGCCTTGGCGCTCAGGCGCCGCTGAAGCTCAAAGCTGCGATTCAATCGGCAGCCAGCGCAGCACCCGTGCCAGCACGCGGCGGCGCAGAGAGGCATCGGGTTCGCGATACAGCCGGCAGGGCTGGCCCTGGGCGTCCAGCCCGCTCCAGACCAGCCGGCCCTCCTCCAGTTCCAGCCGCCAGCTTCGGGCCGGGTCGGCAAGCCGGTCGTGTTCCGCCCGCAACTCCGCCGCCAGCCCGTCATGCCGCACGAAGGCGCCCATTTCGGTGTTCAGCCGGGCGGATCGCGGGTCCAGGTTGAAGGAGCCGACAAAGACCTGCGCGCCATCCACCGCGAAAGCCTTGGTGTGCAGGCTGGCGCCGCGGGAGCCGAAGACGCTGGTATCCTCCTCCTCCCCGCTCGGCTTCAACTCGAACAGGCTGATGCCGGCGCGCAGCAGTTTGGGGCGGTAGCCGGCATAGCCGCCATGCACCGCCACCACATCGGTCGCGGCAAGGGAATTGGTGATGACGGAAATCTCCACCCCCCGCGCCACCATCTCCAGCATCAGGGCCAGGCCGGCCGGGCCGGGGACGAAATAGGGCGAGATCAGCAGCGCCTGGCGTTTTGCCGCGCGCAGGGCATCGGCGATGTCGGGGGCGATGCCGCCGGCGGCGCGGGCTTCCCGCCGTGCCGTCAGGCCGCGCTTGGCCTTCTCCGGCGGGTCCGCCACCACGCGCACGGCACGCGGCGGCACCGCCACCATGCCCCGTCGCAGCCGCTCCGCCGGGTCCGGCCGATGCGCGAAATGGGCGAGATAGCGTTGCGCGGCGGGGCGCGCGGCGGCCTCCGCCAGGGATTGCCGCAGATGTGGCAGGCCCCGATTGGGGCCGGCGGGCGGGCAGACCTTCGCGGCCGGCAGGGCCAGCCGGCTGGCCCAGTAGCGTTCGAACACCTTCACCGTGCCGGCCACCGCATCGCCGGCTAGCACCAGATCCAGATCGCGAAAATTGAAGTCCTCTGCCTTGGCGCCAAAATACTCGTCGCCCAGGTTGCGGCCACCGGCGATAGCGACGCAGCCATCGGCGATCCAAGATTTGTTGTGCATACGGCGGTTCAGGTGCCAGCCGCCGAAAGCCATTTCCAGCAGGAAGCCGAATTTGCCGAACAGCCGCCAGCGCGTGGCGTTGAACACCTTCACGGTGATGTTCGGATGCGAATCCAGCGCCACCAGGGTGCGTTCGCGGCCGATGGCATAGGCATCGTCCAGCAGCAGCCGCACCCGCACGCCGCGATCGGCGGCCGCCAGAACCTCCCCGGCCAGCAGGGTGCCGGTCACGTCGCCGTGCCACATGTAGTATTGCAGGTCGAGCGTCTGGCCGGCGGCGCGGGCGGTGGCGACGCGGGCAGCGAAGGCGTCCAGACCCTCCGGCAGCAGGGCGGCGCCGGCCTCCGCATTTTCCAACCCGGCGAGCACCTGGCCGACGGCGCGATGCAGGGCCGATTCCGCCGCTGCCTGCGCCTCGGGCTGAGGCGCTATCAGGATGGCCTGGGTCCGGGGGGCGGACATGTTGTTCCTTGGGCTGGACGTTGGCGGCATGTGGCGCGCGGCCAGGGCCGCTGCAAGCGAACGGTCCAGCAGCGCGGCGGTTGCAACGCCGCCGCGCCCGATTCAGGCGGCGGCATCCTCCTGCCGCGCCAGGGTGCCCAGCCGCACCGTCGCGGTCAGCGGCAGGTGGTCGGAGGCGATGCGCGCCAGGGCGCTGTCATGCGCCCTGACGTCGCTGACCAGGCCACGCGGCCAGCCCAGGATACGGTCCAGCGCCAGCACTGGCAGGCGGGTGGGGAAGCTGGGCGGGCCCTGCATCACCGGGCCGAAAAAGGGCTCGAAGGCCCGCAGTGACGAGCGGTGGCCGGGGCGCCATTCGTTGAGGTCGCCGAGCAGCAGGGTGGGTAGCGGTTCCTCGCCCTCCGGCGTCTCCGCCAAGGCGCGCAGGATCGCCGCGGCCTGCTGTGCCCGGCTGCGTCGCAGCAGGCCGAGATGCGCTGCCACCACCCGCAGCCGGCCCGAGGGCAGGTCGAGATCGGCCACCAGCGCGCCGCGCGGCTCCGCGCCCGGCAAAGCGAGCCGGCGGATGCGGGCCAGGGTGCCGGGGCGCACCAGCAGGGCATTGCCGTGCCAGCCATGGCCATCCGGCAGGTCGGAAACCGGCAGCGGTGCGAGCCCCGTCTCCCGCTCCAGCGCCGCGAGATCGAGCAGGCCGGTGCGGCGGCCGAAGCGGCGATCCGCCTCCTGCACCGCCACCAGATCGGCACCCAACTCGGCAATGACGGCGGCCGTGCGAGCCGGTTCGAAGCGGCGGTCGATGCCGACGCATTTGTGGATGTTGTAGGAGGCAACGCGCAGCGTGCCAGGCACAGGCTGCGGGGCCGGCGCCGGGCCGGGTTCCGGCCGCGCCGGGCGGCGCAGATCCACCAGCAGACCCTGCACCGCATCGCCTGTGCGGCGAAGATGGGCGGAGACGCTGAACCGGCCACGTTCGCTACGGCGGCGGTTTGAACCGTCGCGTGGGGAGGAGGGGTGGTGCTGGTCGATCATGCGTCGGTGCGGGCCGGATCCGTGAGGCGGGACGCTCCGGCGGCCCGAGGAGATATGCAGCACCCTGAAAATAGTCACGGAGACTGCCACTTCCAAGATGCCATGCGGGGCGCAGGACGTGAACATCCTATGCCTGATGCGTGAAGGCCCCGTTGCAACGCCGGCGGAAGCGGACCGTTCCGCGCCGGGTCAGGCGTCCCGCGCCCAGGCGACGCGGTCGAGATAGGTTTGCAGGAAGCTGCGCACGCGGGGTTCCGCCTGGGCCGCGAACAGCTCCGCCGGCGGGGCCGCCTGCACCACCACGCCATGGTCGAGGAAGACCACCCGGGTCGAAAGCCGTGCGATGAAGCCCATTTCGTGGCTGACGACCAGCATGGTGGTGCCGGCGGCGGCCAGGTCGCGAATCACGTCCAGCACCTCCGTCGTCAGCTCCGGGTCCAGCGCGGCGGTGGGTTCGTCGAACAGCAACACGCGTGGTTCCATCGCCAGCGTGCGGGCGATGGCGACGCGCTGCTGCTGGCCGCCGGACAGGGCCGCCGGCTTGCGCCCGCCAAAGGCCGCCAGCCCGACGCGGGCCAGCGCGGCTTCCGCCTTCTCGGCGGCGGCGGCGGCCGGCATCTTGCGCACCAGCCGCAGCGCCAGCGCCACATTTTCGCGCGCTGTCAGATGCGGCCAGAGGTTGAACTGCTGGAAGACCATGCCGACCGCGCCATCGCCCGGCCGGGTCTGGCGCCCCTCCACCATCACCGCGCCGCCCGAAACCTCGTCCAGCCCGGCGATGCAGCGCAACAGGGAGGATTTGCCGGAGCCGCTGGGGCCGATCACGCCGATCGCCTCGCCCGGCATCACATCCAGGTCGATGCGGCGCAGGATTTCCACATCGCCGACGCGCCGTTCCAGCGCGCGGACCGACAGAATGGGGGCCGTCATGCCGCCAGCGCCCGGGCGATGCGGCGTTCGGTATGGCGGGAGGCCCAGGCCGTGGCCTCCACCAGCGCCCAATAGACCAGCGCCAGCACCAGCGTGGTCTCGGCGAAGGCGAAGGTGGCGGAGCCCACGCCCTGCACCCGAAAGGTGAGTTCCGGCACGGTGATGATGGACAGGATGGCGGTTTCCTTGATGAGGATGACGGCCAGATTGGCCAGCGAGGGCAGCACCGCCAGCGCCATCATCGGCAGCATGATGCGCAGCACCGCCTGGTGGCGCGGAATGCCCAGCATGCGCGCCGCTTCCAACTGCCCCGGCGGCACGGAGAGGAAGCCGGCGCGGAAGACTTCCGAGAAATAGGCCGCGCCATAGACGGACAGCGCGACCCAGCCGGCCATGATCGGGCTCAGGTCGATGCCGATGAAGGGCCCGCCGAAGTAGAGAAGAAAACACTGAACCAGGAAGGGCACGCCGCGCACCACCTCCACCGCCGTGGCCAGCGGCCAGGACAGGACCAGGGGCGCGAAGAAGCGGATGGCGGCGATCAGGAAGCCGACGGCCAGCCCGGTGGCCACTCCCGCGCCCCAGATGGCGATGGTCAGCGGCAGGCCGCGCGCGGCGGCCAGCAGGCTGTCGGCCAGTGCTGCCATCATGCGCGCCGCGCCTCGCCGCGCCCTTGCGCCAGAAATGTCAGCGTCAGGTTGATCACCAGATAGATGGCGCCGCAGAGCGCATAGGCCGGCAGCGGCTCGAAGGTGCTCGACGCCAGCGCCTGGGCGCTGCGCGTCAGCTCCAGGATGCCGACGACGGAAATCAGGGAGGAGGCTTTGACGATCAGGATCGCCTCGCTGATCAGCGCCGGGCGCATCGCTTGGGCGGAGATTGGCAGGCGGATGCGCAGCAGCGTCTGCAAGGGCGTCAGCCCCAGCAGCCGCGCCGCCTCAAGCCCGCCCTTGGGTACCAAGGCAAAGCCGCCGCGGATGATCTCCGCCATATAGGCCGCGCAGCACAAAGCGAGCGTACCCACGGCTGCGACGATGGCGGGCAGGTCCACGCCCAGGAAGGGCAGGGCGTAATAGGCCAATAGGAGCTGGATCAGCAGCGGCACGCCGCGGAAGAAGCTGACATAGAGATTGGCCCAGACCCGCCCCGCCGAGCAGGCCACGGCGATCGGCACGCCGAGGATGAAGCCGATGGCGACCGCGACGGCGGAGATCCAGATGGTCGCCGCCGTCGCTTCCAGCATCGAGGGCAGGGCCTCGGCCAGGAACTCCAAGGTCTGCCCTTCCCGCGATCAGGCGTTGGCTTCGACGACGCGGGCCGGCACTTCGAAGGACTGGCCGAACCACTTGGTCTGCAGGGCGGCCAGCCGGCCATCGCCGCGCATCGCGTCGATCACCGTATCCACCGCATCCAGCAGCGGCGCCGTCTCGGCATCCTTGCGGCCGAGATAGCCGAAATAGACCTTCGCGCCGAAGGGCGGCTGCACCACGGAGAAAACGCGGCGCTGCTGCGCGACATAGGCGATATTGGGCAGCGAATTGGCCACCGCGACGATGCGGCCGGCGGCGAGGTCGGCATAGGTTTCGCTGAAGGACTGGTATTCGCGGATCTGCACGTTCAGCGACTTGTCGCGGATGAAGTTCTGCAACTGGGTCAGCTGCGCGGTGGCCTGGGCGCAGCCGACGGTCTTGCCGTCGATATCCTCCGGCTTCGCGATGGAGGCATCGCTGGCGCGCTTCAGCAGGGCCACGGTGGCGTCAGCCACGGGGGCGGTGAAGCGGTAGCGCTCCATGCGGGCCTTGGTGATGGTGGCGGGGCCGGCGACCAGGTCGAAGCGGCCGGCTTCGAGGCCGGGCAGAACGCCGGGCCAGGGCAGGTCCTGGAAGCGGATGCGCAGGTTCAGCGCCTTGCCGACCTCGGCGAAGAGCTCGATGTTCATGCCGACCTGGCGGCCGCCCTCGGTGAAGTCGAAGGGGGCGAAGTGCAGCTCCGTCGCGATCAGCAATTCGCCGGCGCGCTGCGCCTTTTCCAGGTTGTTGGCACTGGCGCTGCGCGCGGCCAGCAAGGCGGGTGCGGCCAGGGCGGCGGCGGCAAGCGCGGCGCGCCGCGAGATCAGCAGCTTCGTCATCATGCTCTCCTCGGCCTTGACGGCCTGCGTGATTCCATCCGGCCGGGCCGGCACTTCCCCGTCTGGCCACGCTCCCGCGCTGAATCCCTGGGCTTGGCCCTGGCACGCGAAGGTTGACATGACAGGTCATGACCGTAGGCTTGGCCATCCCGGCAATCAAGCCCGGATCGATCGGACCATTGCATCATGCCCGATGGCCTCCTCCAACAAGGACTTCCGGTGATCGACATCGCGGATTGCGCCGAGGGTGGCGATCTGCACAAAGTCGCGGCAGCCATCCGGGCGGCCTGCACAGGTCCTGGCTTCTTCTACGTCCGGAACCACGGTGTGCCCGCGGAGGTGATCGCCGGCGCGGTGGAAGCCAGCCGCCGCTTCTTCCATCTGCCAGAGGCGGTGAAGGCGGAAACCCGCGCCAATCTGGTGCATCGCGGCTGGCACCGGGCCGGCGGCGCGGTGATGGAAGGCGCCACCAAGCCCGACCTGAAGGAGTTTTTCTCGATTGGCCTCGACCTGCCGGAGGATCACCCGGTGGTGCTGGCGGGCGAGAAGCTGCGCGGGCCGAACCAGTGGCCGGCCGCGGTGCCGGAACTGCGCCCGGCGATGGAGGCCTATTTCGCCGCCGTCGGCGCCTGCGGCGCCCGGCTGCTGCGGGCCGTCGCCGTCAGCCTGGACCTGCCGGCCGATTTCTTTGCCCCCAGCTATACGCTGCCTTTGCAGCGCACCCAGGCCATCTTCTACCCGCCGCAGGCCCCTGACGACCTGGACGGTTTCGGTGTGGCCCCGCACACCGATTTCGGTTGCATCACCCTGCTCTGGCAGGATGACAGCGGCGGGCTGGAGGTGAAGGAACGCCAGTCCGGCGCCTGGATTCCGGCGCCGCCGCTGCCGGGGACGCTGGTGGTGAATGTGGGGGACCTGCTCGGCCGCTGGTCGAATGACCGCTTCGCCAGCACGCCGCATCGCGTGGTCAACCGCTCGGGCCATGAGCGCATGTCGATCGCCACCTTCTACGACCCGAATTTCGACGCGGCGATCGACCCGCGCGCGCTCGGCGCCACCCAGCCGATCTACGAGCCTACCACCTGCGGCGCGCATATCCTCGGCCGCTTCGCCCAGGCCTTCGCCTATCGCAAGACGGCATGAGCCTGCCGCAGGCGGCGAAGCCACTCTATGCCGTGGTGAAGGACCATGTGACCACGCGCATCCGCGACGGAAGCTGGCCCCCCGGCACGCGCATTCCCTCCGAGAATGCGCTGGGGCCGGAACTCGGCGTCTCGCGCATCACCATCAACCGCGCCTTCGCGGAACTGGCGCGGGATGGGGTGCTGCATAAGGTGGCCGGCGTCGGCACCTTCGTGGCGCGCCCAAAGCCGCGCTTCGGCCTGGTGACCATCGAGGACATCGCGGAGGAGATCACCGCGCGCGGCATGGCCTGGTCCTGCCGGGTGCTGAAGCTGGCGCCGGACCCCCTGCCGGCGGAGGCTGCCGCCGCGCTTGGCCTGCCGCCCGGACAGGCGGTGCCGCATAGCGCTATCCTGCATCTGGGCGACGGGGCGCCGATCCAGCAGGAATCGCGCTGGCTGCGGCCCAACTATTCCGCCGGTTATCTGGAGCAGGATTTCACCCGGGGCACGACCTTCGCGCATCTGGTGCGGACCGGGCAGGCGAATGAGATGGAGCAGGCGATCACCGCCATCCTGCCCGACGCGGCGCTGGCGCGGCTGCTGGACGTGCCGCGCACCCAGCCCTGCCTGGTGATCCGCCGGATCACCTTCACGGAGGGGGTGGCAATGACCTTTTCGCGGCTGGTGCAGCCGGCGGACCGGTTCGAGATCGCGGGACGCGCGGCGCTGGCGCCGCCTTAGCGGGCTGGGGCCTGCCGCCTCAGGACATCTCCGAAAACCCATGGATCGAGGCGAGGTGGGCGTAGATGGCCTCCAGATGCCCCGCATCCCGCAGCCCGGCCAGCGCCGCCCCGTCCAGCTTCGCCAGCGCCGCGCGATCCACCGCCCGAAAGCCGGTGATGTCGAAGGCCGCCGCCCCCGGCCGCGCCGGCTGCACCCGGGCGGTGGAGGCGCTGAGCAGGCCCAGCGTCGTCAAAGCCTCGCAAAAGGCGCGGGTGCGGCGAAAGGCGGCCTCGGCGTCGCGGGCCAGGGCGAAGGCCTGCTGCAACGCCGCGGCCGGCTGGCCGTCCTCGGCATAAAGCGGGTCCCCCGCCTCCACCGACAGGCAGGGGGCGAGCGGGTCCAGGCACAGCACCAGCTCCTCCGCCTTCCCGCTCGGCACCATCAGGAAGGGGTGGCGGCGCAGATGCGCGGGCTGGTAGCGCCCGGCGCGCCAATGCCCCTCCGCCTCCACGGCCGGGGAGGGCTGCCCCGGCGCCAGGCGCAGCAGCGCCACCGGCATATGCGGCGCCTGTTCGGCGAAGAGGACGGGCAGTTGCCGCCCGACCAGGGCAATCTCCTCCACCGCCAGGGGCAGCGCGGCGATACCGGTCAGGTCCGGCTGGCGCCGCGCCGAGAGCAGACGCAAGGCGCCGTGGCGGTCGGCATTCACCACCTCCAGCGCCTGGTAGAGGACGGGCAGGGTGGGTGCGGCCTGGCTCTGGGTCATGCCGGCCAGGATAAGCGGGGCGCGGTGCGGCGGGAAGCCGGATCGGCATCGAACTGGTCTGGTTTCATCGCAGCAGAGACGGGCCAATCGGCCGCATCCGCGACACACATGAAACTATTAAAAAATAGATAAAAGCGCTGGAACCGTGTTGTTGTGCATGTAACAAATTCGGCCCGGCAGCCGCACGGCGCTTGGCCGGCACGATCAAGTGGGGCTTATCGACCATGCGGCATATTCTGGGCCTGGCGCTGACGCTTGTTGTGCCGGCGGCCTTGGCCCAGACACCTCTGCCACCAGCGCCCCCGCCTCTCAGCCCCGGCCAGATCCAGCAGATCGCGCCCACTGAGCCGCTTCGCCTGGCCCCCAGTCTGCGCCCTGTCATTCCCGCCCCAGCCCAGGGTCCCGGCGCCGCGATGCGCGTGCGGCTGGTGGATGCCCGCATCACCGGCAACCAATTGCTGCCCGAGGCCCAGCTGCGCCCTCTGCTGGCGCCCCTGCTGGGGCAGGAGGTGCCGCTGGCCAGCATCGAGGATGCGCGCATCGCGGTGATCTCCGCCTATGGTCAGGCCGGCTACCCCTTCGTCACCGCCACCGCCGGCCTGGAACCCACGGCCGGCGGCAGCACGCTGGTGCTGGCGGTGATCGAGGGGCGGATCGGGTCGGTGAAGCTCGATGGCGATATCGGCCCGGCCGGTACCCAGGTGCTGCGCTTCCTGTCGCCGCTGGTCGATGGCGGGGCCGTGACGACGGCGGCGCTTGAACGCGCCCTGCTGCTGGCCGGTGACGTGCCGGGCGTGTCGGTGCGCAGCGTGGTGCGGCCGCTGGAAGGCGGCGATCCCGGCACGCTGGAATTGGTGGCGCAGGTCACCCGACGGCCGTTCAGCGGCTATCTGTCCATCGACAACCGCGGCTACCGGCTGACCGGGCCGCTGCAGGGCATCCTCGCCGTCGGTGCCAATTCCTTCACCGATATGGGGGAGCGGGTGGAGGTGTTGCTGTTCCAGACGCAGGGCTGGGAACAGACGTTGGGCCAGGTCTCCGGCGAAGTCTTCCTCGGCAGTTCGGGGCTGCGGCTGCGCGGCTATGCCGGCAGCGGCGTGACCCGCCCCGGCTCCTTCCTGGCGCAGCTCGGCTATGAGGGCACGGCCCATCTGGCCGGGCTGGCCGCCAGTTACCCGATCATCCGCAGCCGGCAACGCAACCTCTACACCGGCCTGCAATTCGACTGGCTGGATACGGAGGTGGAGGTCGGCACCCCCGGCGAACGGCAGAGCCGGGACCAGACCCGCGTGCTGCGCTTCGGGCTGGAAGGCAGCGCGCTGGACACGCTGCTGCCCTTCGCCCCGGCCGCGGGCACCACGGCCGGCAGCCTGCGCGTGCATCACGGCACCGCCTGGCTCGGCGCGACCCGCGCCAGCGAGGTGCCGGGACCGGCCCGCGTGGGCAGCGATTTCGACTTCACCAGATGGACCGCGGAGCTGTCCCGCACCCAGCCGATCTTCGTGCCGGCCGATGGCATGATGATCAGCCTGCATGGCCTGCTGGCGGGCCAGTTGAGCGACGACGTGCTGCCGCTGTCGGAGAAGTTCCTGTTCGGTGGCAACCGCCTGGGCCGCGGCTTCTATGCCGGGCAGGTCACCGGCGACAATGCCTTCGGCGCCAGCCTGGAACTGCAATTCGATGTGCGGCCGCAGCCCTTTTCCATGCCGGGCCTGTCCGGCACCGATGTGATGGTGCAGCCCGGCGCGCAATTCTACCTGTTCCGCGATTTCGGCCGTACCTGGGAGAATGTGGCGACGGATACAAGCCGCACGGTGGAATCCTGGGGCGGCGGCGTGCGCATGTTCCTGACCGATGATGTGCAGCTGGATATCGAAGGCGTGCGCCGGCTGACCCGGCAGGTGGATGCGGCGGGCGGCACGGTGAAGCCGCTGTCCGAGACCGCCGGCTTCTTCCGCCTGCTGACCCGTTTCTGAAGGGCGCGCGCCATGTCGACGAACTTCCGCCTTGCCGCCCGTCGCCACCTTCTGGCCAGCACCGCCCTGCTGCCGGTGATGGCGGCGGGGCCGGTTCTGGCCCAGGCGCCGAATGCCGCCCCGACCGGCGGGCAGGTGGTGGCCGGCAGCGCCGCCATCAGCCAATCCGGCACCACCACCACGATCAACCAGTCGAGCAACCGCGCGGCGATCGACTGGCGCAGCTTCAATGTCGGCAGCAACCAGTCGGTGCAGTTCAACCAGCCCAATGCCGGGTCCTGGACGCTGAACCGCGTGACCACCCCCGATCCGTCATTGATCGCGGGCCGCATCACGGCGAATGGCGGGGTCGCCATCGTCAATCAGTCCGGCGTCGTCTTCACACCGGGCGCGCAGGTGAATGTCGGCAGCCTGATCGCCAGCGCCGCCAATATCACCAACGAGAATTTCATGGCCGGCCGCATGGTCTTCGACGGCCCGGCGCGCCCCGGCGCGCGGGTGGAGAACCACGGCAGCATCACCGTCGCCGATCGCGGCCTGGCGTCCCTGGTGGCGCCGGGCGTGGCCAATTCGGGACTGATCCGCGCCCGGCTCGGCCGCGTGGCGCTGGCGGGGGCGGAGACCTTCACGCTCGATCTGGCCGGCGATGGGCTGGTGTCGCTGGATGTCACGCAATCGGTGCGCCAGGGGCCGGGTGGCGGTGTGGCGCTGGTGACCAATTCCGGCGTGGTGGAGGCGGCCGGCGGGTCCGTGCTGCTGACCGCCGATGCGGCGCGGGGCGTGGTGGATACGCTGGTGCGCAACACCGGCCGGATCAGCGTGGATGCCGCCAGCGGCCAGGCGGCGGGCCAGGTGGCGATCACCGGCAGCGGCGGCGATGTGCGGCTGGAAGGCGGCCGTGTTTCCGCCACCGGCACCGCGCCGGGCGTGCGCGGCGGCCGGGTTTCCGTCACGGCGCGGGATGGCGCGGTGGTGGTCGGTGCCACCGCCACGGTCGATGCCTCCGGCGCCGGGGGCGGCGGCAGCGTCCAGCTCGGCGGGGCGGAAACGCGGCGCGTGGCCATTGCCGGCCAGGTTTCTGCGCGGGGCACCGGTGCCAGCGTGCGCGGCGGGCTGGTGGCGGCGCAGGCGAAGCAGGATGTGCTGGTGGAAGGCGGCGGCAAGCTCGATGCCTCCGGCACCGGCGGCGGCGGCACCGTGCTGGCCGGCACCACCGGCTTCGGCCGGGGGCAGGAGATGGCGGAGACCACGCGCATCGCCGCCGGCGCCACGCTGGTGGCCGATGCGACGGAGGCCGGAACGGGCGGCCTCATCGCCGTGAACAGCACGGCGCGGACGGAAATGCGCGGCGCGATCTCCGCGCGTGGCGGTGCGGCGGGCGGCGATGGCGGCTTCGTGGAAATCTCCGGCCAGGGCGCGTTTTCCATCGCCGGCACGGTGGATGTGCGGGCGCCGGCCGGGCGCAATGGCACGCTGTTCCTTGACCCCAACGACATCGTCATCGTCAATGGCGCCGATGATTCCGGGCTGGATGGCGTGGCCGGCACCGTGGTGGCGACGGAGGCCGGTCTCGGCGATCCCGCCAATATCACCAATGGCACCATCGCCGCCTTCGCCGGCACGGTGCGGCTGGAGGCGGTGGACACGCTGACCGTCTCCGCCGCGGTCACCAAGGCGAATGGCGGGCTGACCCTGGTGGCGGGCACCAGCATCGCCATCAATGCCGACATCACCCTGTCCGGCGCCGGCGATGGCTTCACCGCGACCTCCGGCACCATCAGCGGCAACGGGGTCCTGCTGGTGGCGGATGGCAGCAGCATCGTGTTGCGCAGCGATGTGCTGACGCTGACCGGCGCGCTGAATGCCGGCGCGACGGGGCTGGTGGAGATTGGCCCACGCACCGCCGGCGCGGCCTATACCGCCACCTTGCCGGCCGGCGGCGTCACCGCGGGGCGGCTGCGCCTGGGCGAGACCCGCAGCGGCGACTTCGTGGATTGGGGCCAGGACCCGCTGGCGCAGGGCACCACGACGGCCGGCGTGGTGACCGTTTCATCGGCGCTTGACGCCAGCGGCATCAGCCTGGAGCTGATCGGCGCCAGCGTCGCCGTGGAGGCCGCGGTGACGGCGCTGGACATCACGCTGCGCGCCGATACGGGCGACATCACCCAGACCGCGGCGGGAAGGCTGACCGGCAACTCGCTGTCCGCTGTGGCCACGGGCGGATCGGTGGATCTGACGACCGCGACCCCGCGCAACGCGGTGGGCGCCGTCACCGGATCAGCCTCGGACAATTTCGCCTTCAGCGGCAGCCAGGCGGTGACGGTGGGGCCGGTGACGGCGGGTGACGACCTGACCATCACCGCCACCGCCGTGACGGTGACCGGCGCGCTGGATGCCGGCGGCGCCCTGTCCCTGGAAGCGACGGCCGGACAGGTCGCGTTGCAGGCCAGCGCCACGGCCGATGGCAGCATCAGCCTGATCGCGACAGGCGACATCACCCAGACCGCCGCCGGCCTTCTGACAACGCCGACGCTCTCGGCCAGCTCCAGCGGCGGCTCGGTGCTGCTCGCCACGGCGTCGCCCTTGAATGCGGTGGATGCGGTCAGCGGCTCCGCCGATGGGGATTTCACCTTCGGCAGCGCCAATAGCCTGCAGGTGGGGCCAGTGACGGCGGGCGATGACCTGACCATCGAAGCGCCCAGCATGACCGTGGTCAGCGCGCTGGAGGCCGGTGCGGTGGCGCGCCTGACGGCGGATACCACGCTCGCGGTGGATGCGCCGGTGGAAGGCGCCACCGGTGTCGTGCTGACGGCCGGCAGCATCAGCCTGACCCAGCTGGTGGCCAGCGGCGCCGGGGCGGATATCACCCTGGTGACGGACCTGCTGACCGCCAGTGGCGGCGCTTCGCTGCAAGCGGGCATCGCGGGGGATGGCGGCACGCTGTCCATCGCGCCGCGCACGGCCGGGCGGGACGTGGCGCTGGGCGGCGCTGCGGTGGCCAATACGCTGGTGGTGGGCGATGACGTCCTCGCGGCGATCGCGGCGGAGACGCAGCGGCTGCTGGTCGATGGTTCCACGACCTCCGCCGTGACGGTCGCCGCGACGGCGGATCTGGCGGCGCGCGATGTCGAGCAGGTGGAGCTGCGTGGCCTGAGCGTGGCGGTGAATGCGGCGCTGACGGCCGATAGCGGCATCACCCTGGCGGCGCAGAACAACGTGACCCAGTCGGCGCTAGGGCGCCTGACGGCGACCACGCTGGCGGCCAGTTCTTCGGCCGGTTCGGTGCTGCTGGCGACGGCCTCGCCCAGCAATGCGGTGGGCACGGTCAGCGGTTCGGCCGATGGGGATTTCGTCTTCAGCGGTGGCGGTGCGCTGACGGTGGGTGCGGTGACGGCGGGCGACGCGGTCACGGTCACCGGGACCAGCATGACCGTGACCGGGGCGGTGCAGGCGGGGACGGTGGCGATGCTGACGGCGTCGGCCGGCACGCTGGATGTGCAAGCCAATATCACCGGCACGACTGGCGTGGCGCTGACGGCTGACAGCATCAACCTGACGCAGCAGGTGGCCAGCGGCGCCGGGGCGGGTATCACCCTGGTGACGGACCTGCTGACCGCCAGCGGCGCCGCATCCTTGCGGGCCGGCGTCGCCGGGGACGGTGGCACGCTGTCCATCGCGCCACGCACGGCCGGGCGGGACGTGGCGCTGGGCGGCGCTGCGGTGGCCAATACGCTGGTGGTGGGCGATGACGTCATCGCGGCGATCGCGGCGGAGACACAGCGGCTGCTGGTCGATGGTAGCAATACCTCCACTGTCACGGTGCAGGGTGATGTCGACCTGGTGGCCCGCGATGTCGAGGAGTTGGAACTGCGCGGCCTGAGCGTGGCGGTGGACGCCGCCCTGACCGTAGATACGGTACTGTTGCGCAGCGATGGGGCGGTGACGCAGACGGCGCTGATCACGGCGGGGACCCTGGATGTGCGCGGCGAGAGCGGCGCGGCGGCCGGTGCGGTCACGCTGGATCTGGCGAACGCGGTCGACAGCTTTGCGGCGGTGTCCTCGGCGGCGGTGAATTTCCGCTCGACCCAGGCGCTGACAGTCACCGAGGTGACGGCGGCGGCGGATTCGACGCTGCGCGGCGATGTGTCGCTGGCGATGAGTGGCGCGGTGGATGTGGGGGCGGCCAATCTGCTGAACCTGCGCAGCGATGGCGCGGTGACGCAGACGGCGGTGATCACGGCGGGAACGCTGGATGTGCGCGGCGCCAGTGGCGCGGCGGCCGGGGCGGTCACGTTGAATCAGGCGAATGCTGTCGGCAGCTTTGCGGCGGAGTCCAGCGCCGGCGTGGACTTCCGCTCGGCGCAGGCGCTGACGGTCACCGGGGTGACGGCGGCGGGGGATTCGACGCTGCGCGGCGATGTGTCGCTGGCGTTGGATGGCGCGGTGGATGTGGGGGCGGCCAATCTGCTGAACCTGCGCAGCGATGGTGCGGTGACCCAGACGGCGGTGATCACGGCGGGGACGCTGGATGTGCGCGGTGCCAGCGGCGCGGCGGCCGGGGCGGTCACGCTGGATCTGGCGAATGCGGTGGACAGCTTTGCGGCGGTGTCTTCGGCGGGTGTGGACTTCCGCTCGGCGCAGGCGCTGACGGTAACAGGCGTGACGGCGGCGGCGGATTCGACGCTGCGCGGCGATGTGTCGCTGGCGCTGGATGGCTCGGTGGATGTGGGCGCGGCCAATCTGTTGAACCTGCGCAGCGATGGGGCGGTGACGCAGACGGCGGTGATCACGTCGGGGACGCTGGATGTGCGTGGTGCCAGCGGCGCGGCGGCCGGGGCGATCACATTGGATCTGGCGAACGTGGTCGGCAGCTTCGCGGCCGAGTCTTCGGCGGGTATGAATTTCCGCTCGACCCAGGCGCTGACGGTCACGGCTGTGACGGCGGCGGCGGATTCGACGCTGCGCGGCGATGTGTCGCTGGCGCTGGATGGCGCGGTGGATGTCGGGGCGGCCAATCTGCTGAACCTGCGCAGCGACGGCGCGGTGACGCAGACGGCGGTGATCACGGCGGGAACGCTGGATGTGCGCGGCGCCAGCGGCGCGGCGGCCGGGGCGGTCACGCTGGACCTGGCGAATGCGGTCGACAATTTTGCAGCGGCGTCTTCGGCGGGCGTGGACTTCCGCTCGGCGCAGGCGCTGACGGTCACTGGCGTGACGGCGGCGGCGGATTCGACGCTGCGGGGCGATGTGTCGCTGGCGCTGGATGGCGCGGTGGATGTGGGGGCGGCCAATCTGCTGAACCTGCGCAGCGATGGCGCCATCACCCAACAGCCCGCGGGCCTGATAACGGCCGGCACGGTGGATCTCGGCGGCGCCACGGGCGCGGCGGCCGGCTCTGTCCTGCTGGACCAGGCCAATGTGGTGGCAAATGTCACCGGCGCGGCGACGGGCGGCCTCACCTTCCGCTCGGCGCGGACAGGCGGGCTGACCGCGACCGATGTCGAGGCGGGTGCGGCGCTGTTAGTGACCGCGGATACCACCCTGACCACGGCGGGCACGCTGCGCAGCACGGGCGCCACGGTGACGTTGAGCGGCGACACGGGGGTGACGCAGACCGGGGGCCTGATCGATGGCGTCAACGCGGTGGAGCTGACCGCCGCCAATGGCGCGGTGAGCACCGCCGGCGACGTGATCTCCTCGGCGGCGGGTGTGACGCTGAGCGGCGAGACAGGGGTGACGCAAACGGCGGGCAGCATCACCGGCAGCGGCGCCGTGATCTTGACCTCGGCCAGTGGTGAAGTGAGCACATCCGGCGACGTGACCTCCTCGGCGGCTGGGGTGACGCTGAGTGGCGCGGCGGGGGTGACTCAAACAGCCGGCAGCATCACCGGCGCCGGAGCGGTTGCCATGACCGCCACGGGCGGCGCGGTGGCGACCAGCGGCGCGGTGCAAGGCACCGATGTGACGCTGACGGGCCAGGACGGCGTGACACAAACAGCTGGTAGCATCATTGGCAGCGGCGCCGTGGCCCTGACCTCTGCCGGCGGTGGGGTGACCACGGCAGCGACGGTGCAGGGCACGACGGTGACGATCAGCGGCGAGGCGGGCGTCACGCAGTCGGGCGGCAGCATCACCGGCAGCGGTGCGGTCGCCATGACCTCGGCCAGCGGCGCGGTGGAGACCAGCGGCGCGGTGCAGGGCACGGATGTGACCCTGACGGGCCAGGACGGCGTGACACAAACAGCGGGCAGCATCATCGGCAGCGGCGCCGTGGCCCTGACCTCGACCGGCGGCGGGGTGACCACGGCAGCGACGGTGCAGGGCGCGACGGTCACGCTCAGCGGCGAGACGGGCGTCACGCAGTCGGGCGGCAGCATCACCGGCAGCGGTGCGGTCGCCATGACCTCGGCCAGCGGCGCGGTGGAGACCAGCGGCGTGGTGCAGGGCACCGACGTGACGCTGACGGGCCAGGACGGCGTGACACAAACCGCGGGCAGCATCATCGGCAGTGGCGCCGTGGCCCTGACCTCGACCGCGGGCGAGGTGACCACGGCGGCGACGGTGCAGGGCGCGACGGTGACGCTCAGCGGCGAGGCGGGCGTCACGCAATCGGGCGGCACGATCACGGCCAGCGGTGCGGTCGCCATGACTTCGGGTGGCGGCTCGGTGGCGGCCCACGGCGCGGTGCAGGGCACCGAGGTGACCATGACCTCGGACGGCGGTGGGGTGACCATATCCGGCGACGTGACCTCCTCGGCGGGCGATGTGACGGTGAGTGGCCTGGCGGGGGTGAGGCAGCTCGCCGGCAACCTCATCGGCAGCGGCGCTGTGGCCCTGACCTCGCTCGGCGGCGAGGTGACCACGGCTGCGACGGTGCAGGGCACCGACGTGAGCCTGACGGGCCAAAGCGGCGTGACCCAATCTGCGGGTAGTATCACCGGTAGCGGGGCCGTGGCCCTGACCTCGGCCGGTGGCGCGGTGACCACGGCGGCGATGGTGCAGGGCGCGACGGTGTCGCTCAGCGGCCAGACAGGCGTCACGCAATCGGGCGGCAGCATCACTGGCAACGGCGCGGTGGTGCTGAACGCTGCCGCTGGCGCGGTCAGTGCCGCCGGTATGGTGCGATCCACCGCCTCCGACGTGACGATCACCGGCCTGTCGGGCAATCTGGCCGCCGGCAGCACGGTGCGCGCAGCCGGGTCGGTGACGGTCACAGCCAGTGCGGGCGGCCTTGCCAGCAACGGCACGCTGGTCAGCGATGGTGGCGCGGTCAGCCTGCAGGCGCAGGGGGGCATCACCCAGGCGGCCTCCGGCCAGATCACCGCCGGAACCGTGGCCTTGCAGGCGACGGGCGAGATCGAGACGCTTGGCGCCATCCAGGCCGACCGGCTGACCGCCACCGGCGCGGCGATCACGATCGGCGTGCCCCGCGGCGACTCGCTCGACCCCACGCCGGTCATTCGCCTGCGCGAACTCGGCGAGGTCCGCGCGACGGCCGGCGCCGCGGTGATCCAGTTGCAAGGCCTGTCGGATGGCAGCGAGACGGTAGTGACCGGCGCGCAGAGCGGCATCAGCGGCTACACGCTGCGCTCGACCGGCCATCTGCGGCTGCAGGGCGTCACCGTGCAGACCCAGGCGGGCAATGCCAGCATCCTGGCGGATGGCTACCTGCAGCTCGACCCCGGCAGCAGCGTGACGGCGCCAGGCACGGTGCGCCTCGCCGCCGGCCAGTCGCCGACGCTGACGCAAGCGCTGTTGCTGGATGGCGTGACGTTGCGGGGCGAGCTGGTGGAGATGGTGGTGGGCGCCGCCGGCAATACCGATGGCCGGCTGGTGGCCAATGCCAGCACGATCAACGCCGGCACCGCCGTGCTCTTCGCCGCCGGCGGCAGCATCGTGACCAGCGATGTCACCGTGGCGCCGACCGACCCCGCGCGACTGCCCCTGGTGATCTATGACAGCCGTCGCACGGCCACGGCGCTGCGCGCGATTCCGGGTGCGATCACTGCGGATACGGCCGATCGCCCCGGCCTGCCGGCCATCCAGCAGAGCTGGCAGGTCAGCAGCGCCGACACTCGGGGCGCGCAGCGCCTGTTCGGCCGGGATGACGGCAGCGGCCCCGCCACCGCCGCCGCCGCCGGCCCGCTGACCCTGGCGCTGGATGCCGGCGAAAGCCCGGTCTTCCTGTTGCTGGATGGCGGCACCGCCACCGGCGTGCTGACCGCAGGCCGGCTCGGCGTGCATGGCATCACGGGCGCGGAGAGGGTGGAGGGTGACAATACCGTCGCCCTGTCCGGCACGCTGAACGGCCTTTCCGCCGGCATCGCCGCGCAGTTCGGTCGCGCCACGGCGACCCTGCCGAGCGACCAGGTGCGCTATCGCTTCAACGAATGCGTCGTGGGCTCCGTCACCTGCGCCGCGCCGTCGATCATCCAGCCCTTCGTGCTGCCAGTGCAGAATCGCATCGACATCCGCAGCGACCGGCCGCGGCTCGACCCCGATGTACTGCTGCCCAATATCGCCGAGGAGGACTATTGAGCATGGCCGCCGCCACGTTCCGTCTTCTGCCCCTGCTCGGCCTGCTGGCCGCCTGCACCACGCCGCCGCCCGAGGCCTATACCGCGCTCGGCTCGGCCCGCGCCGCGGAGTCGCGCCCCGCGGGCACCGATACGCGCGGCGACAGCTGCATCAGCCAGGATGGCCGCAGCATCGCGCTGGACCTGCCGCTGGTCTTCGCGGTCGATGCCTATTGCGGCGGCTGGACCCAGCCGGCGGCGCGCATCTTCGCCCTGCGCGGGCCGGAGGATGCGGCGACGCTGGACCGAATCGCGACCGGCGGCGTCTGGCGCAGCTGGCTTGACCAGCGGCTGGTCTGCGCCGCGCCGCAGGCCACCCGGCTCGGCGACGGCAGTCCCGCGCGGGTGCTGCAATGCACGCGCCGCCAGGGCGGCTGGGCGCATGTGGCCGTGGTGGCCCAGGGCCCCGAAGGCCCGGTCGTGGCCGATGGCATCCCCACCACCATGCCGGTGATCGAACGGCTGGCGCGAAGCCTGGCGCCGACCGGCGTCGTCGTGCGTTCCGCGGCGCTGGAGCTGGAGACGGTGCGCCTGGCCGCGCGCGCCTTCGGCGCCGGCGATGTGCGGGACTTCGAACGCGCCATGCAACTCGGCCAGGAACAGAACCTGGTGGAGAATTACGCCGGCGCGGAAAACGCCTATCGCGCCGCGCTCGCCATCCAGGAACGTGTGCTGGGGGCGAACAACGCCGATACCGTCGGGCCGGTGATGCATCTGGCGATGAACCTGTCCAACCAGCAGCGCTACCGGGAAGCCGATGCGCTGTTCATGCGCGCCGAGGCCCTGGCCCCTGGCGCCTCCGACCCCACCGTGCCGGCGCGCCTTGCGCATTACCGTGGTCTGCACGCGCTGAACCAGGGCCAGGTCGCCGAGGCCGGCACGCTGCTGGCGCGGGCGGAGACTCTGTATCGGGGCTACGTGCCGACCAGCCTGTTGCAGGATCGCGTCGACTTCGATGCCTTCGGCTCTGCCGGCGTCATCAACCCGATCGCGCAGACCGCCATCATGGGACTGGCGGAGGCGCGGCGTGGCCGGGCCACCGTGCTGGCGCGCAGCGGTGCGCCCGTCGAAGCCCGCGCCCTGCTCGAGGAATCGCGCGGCCTGCTGCGCCGGGTGGATTACGATCGCGCGATGGTGGGCGGAAGGTCGCTGCGCACGGAAGCCGCCGCACTCCGCGCCGGCCGCGATCCTGCCCGGGCGGGCCAATTGCTGTCCCAGGCGGCGGCCCGCTTCGGCCAGGCCTCTCCGGGTGAGCGGGCGGAGGCGCGGACGCTGTTCCTGCTCGGCCAGAGCCGCGCCGAGGCGGGCCAGACCGAGCCGGCGCTGGAGGCCTTCCGCGCAGGGGCAGAGATCCTGCGGCAGCGGCGTATCGCCCTCGAACCCGATCAGGTGCTGGTTTACGTCGACACGCTGGCACGCCAGGCGCAGGCGCGGCCGGCGGCGGCGACGGAACTGGCGCGGGAGATGTTCGGCGCGGCGCAACTGGCCCAGCGCGGCCAGACCCAGCGCTTCCTCGCCCAGGCCGCGGCCCGGCTGGCGACCGGCGGCGGCGACGCCCGCGTGGCCACGGCGGTGCGCCGGATGCAGGACCTGGATCAGGATCTGCGCGAGCTCTTCGCCCAGCGCGACGGCCTGGGGGCCGCCGGGGCCGAGGCTCTGGCCGAGATCGATGGGCGCATCGCCGCGCGGCAGGAAGCGCGGGCGGAGGCGGAAAGCGAAGTGGCCGCCGCCGCGCCGGCCTATCGCCAATTGCTGCTCAGCGCCGTCAGTGCCGCCGATGTCAGCGGCGTGCTCGGCGACAAGGAGGGGCTGGTGCAGATCCTGCTCGGCCCGCGCTTCGGCTATGCGATGGCGCTGCGGGCCGATGGCAGCGTGCTGGCGCGGCGCGTGGCGCTGACAGAGGCCGAGGTCGCCGCCTTGGTGGCCCGTGTGCGGGCCGGTATCGACCAGGGGGCCGGCAGCTTCGACACGGCGGCGGCCCAGGCGCTGCACGCCGCCCTTCTGGCACCGCTGGCGACGGCGCTGGAAGGGGCGGACAGGCTGGTGGTGGTGCCGGACGGGCCGTTGCTGTCGATCCCCTTCGGCCTGCTGCTGACCGGCCCGGCCGAGACCGCCGATCTGCGGGGCGCGCCCTGGCTGATCCGGCAATTCGCCATCGTCCATGCCACCTCGCCCCAGACGCTGGTGACCATTCGGCGAGGCGCGCCGGTCTCCGCCGCGCCGAACCCCTATATCGGCTTCGGCGCTTTCGAACCGCCGACTGCCGCCCAGTTGGCGCGCAGCTTCCCGGCGGATCGCTGCGCGGAGGATGCACGGCTCGCCTCGGGCCTCGGCCCCCTGCCTGGCACGCGGCCAGAGGTGGAGGCGGCGGCACGCTTCCTCGGCGCGCGCTCCACCTTCTTCGGGGCCAGCTTCACCGCCGCGGCGCTGCGCAGTGCCGATCTCGGCAGCCACCGCGTCGTGCATCTGGCCACCCATGCGCTGCTGCCGGGCGAGCTCAGCTGCGTGACGGAGCCGGCGATCGTCGTCTCCGCCCCTCGCGGCGCGGCGGACGCCAATGCGGCGCTGCTGCGGGCGAGCGAGGTGCTGGCGCTGCGGCTGGATGCCGACCTCGTCATCCTCTCCGCCTGCAATACGGCGGGGCCAGCCACGGGAGTGGCCGGCGGGGCGGGCGGCGCGGGTGAGGCATTGTCGGGCCTGGCGCGGTCCTTCTTCTTCGCCGGCGCGCGGGGATTGCTGGTGACGCATTGGCCGGTGGCGGACCAGGCCGCGGCCTTCACCGTGGCCTATATGATGCAGCGCCAGCAGGTGGGGGGCGATTCGGCGACGGCGCTGCGCGAATCCCAGATGGTGCTGCTGAACGAGGCCGGGGTGAACCTGCCGGTCGAATTCGCGCATCCCTTCTACTGGGCCGGCTTCGCCATGGTCGGCGATGGGCGGCTGGCGCAGCCGGTGCGGCGCGTCGCGGGAGGCGGCGCGGCGATCGGCGGCTGATCTCGCGATGGTTTGAGGTGGCGGGAGGCGGGGGCACCCCCAGCTGATGGCGGATGATGCCCCGCACCGCCCCCCACCTTCGTCCGCAAGCCTGAGCCATGCGGGGGGTGGGGTGGCTGGCCGTGCTCGGCCTGTTGGTGGCCGGCGCGTTCTGGGGGCTGCGATATCTTCCGCCGGAATGGGACCCGCGCGCGCCGCTCGATGTCACCGCGCCGCCCAATATGATGACGGGAGTGAAGCTGCGTCGCCTTGCCCTGCAACCCGCCGCCTGCTTCGCGGCGCTGGAAAGCAGCGGCCTGCCGGTGCAACGCGTGGCGGACCGGGCTTCGGACATCGGCTGTGCGCTGGAGAACGTGGTGCGGTTGCCCTCCGCCAGCCGCGTCACGCCGGCAGGGCCTGTCACCACCTGCCGCGTCGCCGCGGCCTGGCTGCTGTTCGAGACGCATGTGATGCAGCCCGCCGCGCAGCGGCACCTGGGCAGCGAGGTCGCCGCCGTTCGCCATCTCGGCACCCAGAACTGCCGCAACGTCAATCACCGCGCCAGCGGCCGACGCAGCCAGCACGCCACGGCGAATGCAATCGACATCGCCGGCTTCACCCTGAGGGACGGGCGCCAGATCACGCTGCTACGCCATTGGGGCTCCGGCGGGGCGGAGGCCGCTTTTCTGCGCGAGGTGCGAGACGGCGCCTGTGAGTGGTTCCGGGCCGTTCTGGGTCCGGATTACAACGCCGCCCATCGCGACCATTTCCACTTCGACATGGGCCCTTGGCGGGCCTGCCGCTGAGATCAGGAATCGCCGGCCCATTTCCGACCCGCGCCGGCGCCACCGCTGGCCTCCGGCGAGAGTGTTTCACCCGGCTTCTGTTCAACCTTCTTCAACTGGCGGCGCCCGCTGGTCGTGCCGCCAATGTCGGGGCGGGTTTCGGTGCCGTCGCGGGCGGTGCCGGCCGGAATGCCGGCGCCGCTATCGCCCTCTGCGACGGGCTTTCGGGTGTCAGGCATTGACGACGGTCCCCCCATTCGGATGCAGCACCTGGCCGGTGAAATAGGAACTGTCCTGTTCGGCGGCCAGGAATAGGAAGGCCGGCGCCACCTCATCCGGCTGGCCGGCTCGTTCCAGCAGTGTCGCCGCGCCGTGCTGCGCTGTGCGTTCCTCGTCAAAGGAGGCCGGGATCAGCGGCGTCCAGATCGGCCCGGGCGCCACCGCATTCACCCGGATGCGCCGCTGCGGCCACAGCGCCTTGGCCAGGCTACGGGTGAAGCCGACGATGGCCCCCTTGGTGGAGGCGTAGTCGATCAGCTCCGCGCTGCCCTGATAGGCGGTGATGGAGGTGGTGTTGATGATGGACGAACCCTCCCGCATATGCGGCAGCGCCGCCTTGGTCAGCCACATCATGCCCAGGATATTGGTGCGGAAGGTGCGTTCGACCTGGGCTTCCGGGATCTCGGCGAAGTCCTTGCAAGGGTGCTGCTCGGCGGCGTTGTTCACCAGGATGTCGATGCGCCCGCCGAGAAAGCGCGCGGCCTGTTCGACGGCATCGCGGCAGAAGGCGGCGTCGCCGATGTCGCCGGCGATCACCTCGCAACGACGGCCACTGGCCTCGATATGGGCCCGCGTTTCCTCGGCATCCTGCGGCTCCTCCTTATGCAGGATGACGACGTCGGCGCCTTCCTTGGCAAAACCGATGGCAACCGCGCGGCCGATGCCGGAATCGCCACCGCTGATCAGCGCGGTGCGGCCTTCCAATTTGCCGGCGGCCCGCCAGCCCTCCATGGCGGAGCGCGGACGCGGCTGCATCTCCGTTTCCAGCCCAGGTTGCCGCGACTGATGCTGCGGCGGTTGCAAAGTCTTCGAATTTTCGGGCATGGACCACGACCCTCCTGGCGTGTGGAAGGTCAACCGGTGGCAGGGATCAGGGTTGCATCCGGGTCCGGAGGCGGAATCTTCGGTAGCCGGGCGAAACTCCCGGGTGCCGCTGCGTTTGGAAGGCAGCACGGCCACGGGACGCGGCTGGCACCTCCGGAGAGACGCCATGAAAACGATGGATGATTTGTTCCTGCTGACGCTCAAGGACATTTATTACGCCGAGCGGCAGATCCTCAAGGCGCTGCCGAAGATGGCGCGCGCCGCGCAGAACGACATGCTGAAGCAGGCCTTCCTCCAACACCGCGAGGAGACGGAGGGCCAGGTGGAGCGGCTGCAGGAAGTGTTCCAGATCCTCGGCAAGCGCGCCCAGGGCAAAACCTGCGAGGCGATCCAGGGCCTGATCCAGGAATGCGAGGAACTGCTGGAGGAGGCGACCGAGCCGAGCGCCGTGCGCGACGCCGGGCTGATCGCCTGCGGCCAGGCGGTGGAGCATTACGAGATGGCGCGCTACGGCACGCTGATCGCCTGGGCGGAAGCGCAGGGGAAGGCTGACATCGTTGCGCTGCTGAAGGCGACGCTGGATCAGGAAAAGGCCGCCGACAAGCTGCTGACGCAGATGGCGGTGAAGACGATCCACAAGGAAGCGCTGAAGGCGGCCTGAGGGTCGGAAAGGAGACGGGGTGATGGCGGCTCGGCCGACCTGGAACGGGCATTTGCGGCTGTCGCTGGTCGCCTGCCCCGTCTCGCTGTTTCCGGCGACGACCAGCGCGCATGACGTGCGCTTCCACCTCATCAACCCGGAAACGGGCAATCGCATCCGCACCAAGACGTTCGATGCGGATGGGGAGGAGGTGGAGCGCAAGGACCTCGTGCGTGGCTATGAGATCGAGAAGGACGAATACGTCCTGCTGACGGATGAGGAGATCAAATCCGTCCGCCTGGAATCGACCCGCAGCATCGACATCGAGCGCTTCGTCGATGCGGCGGAGATCGACCGCATCTGGTGGAACGATCCCTATTACCTGGTGCCGGACGGCAAGGCGGCGGTGGATGCCTTCGTGGTGATCCGCGCCGCCATGGAACAGGCCGGCAAGGTGGCACTGGCGCGTGTGGTGCTGGGGACGCGGGAACGTATCGTGGCGATCGAGCCGCGCGAGGCCGGCATGCTGCTGACCACGTTGCGCACACGTGACGAGGTGCGCGACGCCGAGGAACTGTTCGAGGATATCCCGAACCGCAAGGCTGATGCGGGCATGATCGAGATTGCCGAGCGCATCATCGCGCAGAAGCAGGGGCCTTTCGACCCCTCCGAATTCACCGACCGCTATGAGGAAGCCCTGCGCGCGCTGATCGCGAGCAAGCGTGATGGCGACGGCGGCGGCACCAAATCCGCGCCGCCGCGCGAGGACAATGTGATCGACCTGATGGAAGCGCTGCGGCGCAGCCTGGAGGGGTCATCGGAAAAGCCCTCGAAGCGCGCCGCCGCGGCGAAGGCCAAGCCCGCCGCGAAGACGAAGCCCGCGTCCAAGACGCCACCGAAGAAGGCGCCGCCGCGCAAGCGCGCCGCATCCCGCTGATGGGGGCCGCCGCGCCCGATCGGCTTGCGCCCTATCGCGCCAAGCGGAATTTCCAGCGCAGCCGGGAGCCGGAGGGTGTGCCGGGGGTTGCCGGGGAACGCCTGGCCTTCATCGTGCATCGCCATGATGCGCGTCGGCTGCATTACGACCTGCGCCTGGAATGGGGCGGCGTGCTGAAATCCTGGGCCGTGACCCGCGGCCCCTCCCTCGACCCTGCCGACAAGCGGCTGGCGGTGGAGGTGGAGGATCACCCTATCGATTATGGGCGCTTCGAGGGCACGATTCCGAAGCCGGATTACGGCGGCGGCACGGTGCAGATCTTCGATCGCGGCTTCTGGGCTCCGCTGAACCCGGACAGCGTCGATGCCGACCTGGAAAAGGGCGAGCTGAAATTTGTGCTGGCCGGTGAAAGGCTGCGTGGCGGCTTCGTGCTGGTGCGGATGAAGCCGCGTGGGTCGAAGCCGGAGCCACGCAACAACTGGCTGCTCATCAAGGAAAAGGACAGCATGGCGACGCCCGGCGAGGGCGATGCCGTGTTGCGGGCGGAGACCTCCGTCGCCAGCGGCCGCACGCTCGCACAGATCGCCAAGGGCGATGCGCCGCCACTGCGAACGCGGCCGAGCGGCACCGCCAAGGCGGCACCAAGAACCGCAGCCAAAGTCCCGCCGGCCACGCCCGAAGCTGCACTGCCGCGCTTCGTCCCGCCCCAGCTCTGCCGCCTCGTCACCACCCCGCCGCGGGGCGAGGGTTGGCTGCATGAGTTGAAGATCGACGGCTATCGTCTGCAAATGCGCATCCAGGGTGGCAAGGTCACGCTGCGCACCCGCACCGGACTCGATTGGACCGATCGCTTTCCCGACATTGCCAAGGCGGCCGCCGGCTTGCCGGATGCCCTGATCGACGGGGAAGCAGCCGCGCTGGACGCCAAGGGCCAGCCGGATTTTCCGGCGTTGCAGGCGGTGCTGTCCGGTATGCGGCAGGGAAAGTTGGTGTTCTTCGCCTTTGACCTGCTGCATGACGGCAGGAAGGACTTGCAGGCCCTGCCGTTGGATGCGCGCAAGCAGGCGCTGCGCAAGCTGCTGCCGGCGAAGGGCGCGGTGCTGCGCTATCTCGACCATTTCCCGGCGCCGGGCGATGCCGTGCTCGCCTCCGCCTGCCGGCTGGAGATGGAGGGCATCGTCTCCAAGCGCCGCGACGCGCCCTATGCCTCCGGCCGTGGCGACTCTTGGACCAAGGCGAAGTGCCGGGGACGGGATGAGGTGGTGATCGGGGGGTTCACGGAGGGCCAGGCCCGCAACGGGTTGGGGGCGCTGCTTGTCGGCGCCTGGCGGGATGACAAGCTGACCTATCTCGGCCGCGTCGGCACCGGCTTTCCGGCCCGCGTCGCGGCGGATCTGCTGCGGCGGATGAAGCCCTTGCATCGGAAGACCACGCCGTTCGCTGGGCGGCAGCCGGCCAAGACCAGCGATGTGGTCTGGGTCAAGCCGGCGCTGGTGGCGGAGGTCGCCTATGGCGGCTGGACCGAGGAAGGTATCCTGCGCCATGCCAGCTTCCAGGGCCTGCGGGAGGACAAGCCGGCCGGGACCGTCACGCCGCCACCCAAGCCGGCGCCACCGCCCGTCGCGCCGAAACGCGCCAAGCCGACGCCCGGCCTGACCAATCCGGATCGGGTGCTGTGGCCGGCCACCGATGACAGCCCGGCGCTGACCAAGGCGGACCTCGCCGCCTATTATGCGCGCTTCGCAGACCTTATTCTGGAACACGTCGCCGGCCGCCCTCTGTCGCTGCTGCGTGCGCCGGACGGCATTTCGGGAGAACTGTTCTTCCAACGCCATGCCATGAACGGCCAGTCGCCGCTGATCGGCGCCGTCACCGTCGCCGGCCAGGCGCGGCCCTATATGCGCATCGACGATGCGGCTGGGCTATTGGCGCTGGCGCAGATTTCGGCGGTGGAATTGCATCCCTGGGGTGCCCGCGCCGACACGCCCGAGGTGCCGGAACGGCTGGTCTTTGACCTGGACCCGGATGAGGGCGTCGGCTTCGACCGAGTGCTGGATGGCGCCAAGGCGTTGCGGGAGCGGCTGCGCGCGCTCGGCCTGACGCCCTTCGCCCGCGTCACCGGCGGCAAGGGCCTGCATCTGGTGGTGCCGCTGGCGCCGCCGAAACGCGGCGAGAGCCCGGACTGGAAGGCGGCCAAGGCATTTGCCCGGCTGGTCTGCGAGATGCTGCGGCGGGACGAGCCGGATCGCTACACCACCACCCTGGCGAAGAAGGCCCGCAAGGGTCGCATTTTTCTCGATTACCTGCGCAATGACAGGCTTTCCACCGCCGTCGCGTCCTGGTCCCCGCGCGGCCGGCCGGGCGCGCCGGTGGCGCGGCCAATTCCCTGGTCGGCGGTGAAGAAGGGGCTGGACCCGGCGGGTTGGCGTGTGGCCGATCTGATGGAGGGCAAACTTCCGGCCGATCCCTGGGCCGATTTCGCCGCCGCCGGGAGCAGCCTGCGTGACGCCATGACGCGGCTGGCCGGCAAGGATAGTGCATGAAGCCCCTGTTCTCCCCCGCCGCCGACCGGAAGCTCCGCGGTATCCTGGTGGTGATGGCCGCGGCGCTGGTGCTGGCGGGCACGGTCGCCTTCGCTGTGGCGCGTTCGGACGGCGCCTGGGGCGTCGGCACACCGGCCGCGCAGCCCATCCCCTTCAGCCACGCCATCCATGCCGGGCAGATCGGCCTGGACTGCCGCTTCTGCCATGCCACGGTCGAAAATGCCGCACAGGCGGGCATGCCCTCGGCGGAAACCTGCCTCGGCTGCCACAGCCAGGTCTGGAACGTCACCGCGCAATTCGCCCCGCTCGAGACGGCACTGACGCTGGGCACGCCGGTCACCTGGGCCTCCGTTCATCGCATGCCGGAACATGTGCGCTTCCAGCACGCCGCGCATATCGGCGCGGGCCTGACCTGTGCGCAGTGCCACGGCCCGGTTGAGACCATGGCGCGCACGGTGAAGACGGAAATGCAGTCCATGGGGTGGTGCCTGGATTGCCACCGCGATGCAGCGCCGGAAGCGGCGGCGCGGCATGCGCAGTTGGGTGTCGAGATATCTCCGCTGACCAGTTGCTCCACCTGCCATCGCTGATCGCCACCCCGGCGGAACCGTTCTGAGCACAGCGCGTTGCCCGTCCGACGGATGGGGGACTGGGATGCGTCGAACCGCGCCATATCTGGTGCTGCTGGGCCTGGGCGCGTGCAGCGGCGTGCAGACGCCGCTCGATCCCTGGGGGGACCACGCGGCGCGTATCGCCGTTCTCAGCTGGGTGCTGTTCATTGGCGGCACCGCCATCTTCGCACTGGTGATGGGCCTGCTGGCCTATGCGCTGTTTGCCCCGGCGCGTGCGCGCCAGGCGATGGGCACGCGCGGCTTCGTCATCGGCGGCGGCATCGTCTTTCCCACCGTCACGCTGCTGATCCTGCTGGTCTACAGCCTGGGCGTTTCCCGCGCCGTGGTGCTGCCCGGCAGCGACGACCCGCTGCGCATCGAGGTCATCGGCCGGCAATACTGGTGGGAAGTGCGCTACCCCGATGCGGGGGAAGGCGCAGTCACCGCCAATGAGCTGCGCCTGCCGGTGGGGCGGGAGGTGGAGCTGCTGCTGTCCTCCGGCGACGTCATCCACAGCCTGTGGATTCCCAATCTGCACGGCAAGATGGACATGATCCCGGGCCGCGTGAATCGCCAACGTGTGCGCGCGGATCGCCCTGGCGCCATGCGCGGCCAATGCACCGAATATTGCGGTGTGCAGCACACCTTCATGGCCTTCTGGGCGGTGGCGCAGGAACCCGCCGAGTTCGACGCCTGGCTGGCGCGCCAGCGTGAACCGGTGCCGGCACCCGCGACGGAGGAACAGGCGCGCGGCCGGCAGGTGTTCGGCGAGGCCGGCTGCGGCGCCTGCCACACCGTGCGCGGCACGGAATGGCAGGGCCGGCTGGGTCCGGACCTTTCGCGCGTGGGGTCTCGGCTGAGCATCGGCGCGGGGATGATGGAGACGCATCGCGGCACGCTGGCCGGCTGGATCGCCGGCGCGCAGGACATCAAGCCGGGCAATGCCATGCCGGCCTATGGCCGCGTTATCGAAGGCGCTGACCTTATCGCCATCTCCGTCTGGTTGGAGTCATTGCGATGAGCGTCAGCCCGGTCGAAACCCCGAACACCCTGCCGCGCCCGGCGGAGGAGCTGGAAGCGCTGAAGCATGTCTGGCGCATGCCCAAGGGCTGGCGCCTGATCAGCGAGGTGAACAACAGCGTCGTCGGGCCGATGTTTGTCGCCACCGCGCTGCTGTTCTTCCTGCTGGCCGGAATCCTCGGCCTCATCATCCGCGCGCAACTCGCCTTTCCCGGGCTGACGCTGGTCGATCCGGACACCTACAATCAGGTCTTCACCATGCATGGCACGGTGATGATGTTCCTGTTTGCCGTGCCGGCGGTGGAGGCGGTGGCGATCGCCCTGCTGCCGGGCATGCTCGGCGCGCGCGAACTGCCCTTTCCGCGCCTCGGCGCCTATTCCTTCATGATCTACCTGGTTGGCGGGCTGATCTTCTACGCCAGCATCCTGTTCGGCATCGCGCCTGACGGCGGCTGGTTCATGTATCCGCCGCTGACTAGCAAGGCCTTCTCGCCCGGCATCAACACCGACATGTATCTGCTGGGCATCGGCTTCATCGAGATCTCGGCAATTGCCGGCGCGATCGAGCTGATCGTCGGCATCCTGCGCTGCCGCGCGCCGGGCATGACGCTGGGGCGCATGCCGATCTATGCCTGGGCGATCCTGGTCTTCGCCACCATGGTGATCTTCGCCTTCCCCGCGGTCATCATCGCCTCCACCCTGCTTGAGCTGGAACGCGCCTTCGACTGGCCCTTCTTCCTGCCGGAGCGCGGCGGCGATCCGATGCTGTGGCAGCATCTGTTCTGGTTCTTCGGCCATCCGGAAGTCTATGTGATCTTCCTGCCGGCGGCGGGCATGGTTTCCATGATCGTGCCGGCGATGGCCGGTGCCCGGCTGGTCGGCTATTCGATGGTGGTGGCGGCGCTGGTGGGCACCGGCTTCCTCAGCTTCGGGCTGTGGGTCCACCACATGTACACGACGGGGATTCCGCCCCTGTCGCTGTCCTTTTTCGCCGCCGCGGGCTTCGCGGTGTCCATCCCCTCCGGCCTTCAGGTCTTTGTCTGGATCGCGACCTTCGCGCGGGCCGGCAGGCGCATCCAGTTCAGCACGCCGGCACTGTTCATCCTGGGCTTCCTGTTCATCTTCGTCATCGGCGGGCTGACCGGTGTCATGGTCTCCGTCACGCCCTTCGATTGGCAGGCGCACGATACCTATTTCATCGTCGCGCATCTGCATTACGTGCTGATCGGCGGCATGGTCTTCCCGCTGTTCGCGGCGCTGTACTACTGGGCGCCGGCGGTCGGCAGCCAGTTGTCGGAACGGCTGGGCAAATGGGCCTTCTGGCTGCTGTTCCTCGGCACCAATGTGACCTTCTTCCCGATGCATATCAGCGGGCTGATGGGGATGCCGCGCCGCATCTACACCTACCCCGCCGGCTTCGGGCTGGAGCTGCACAACCTCGTCTCCTCGATCGGCGCGGCGATGTTCGCCTTGGGCTCGCTTGTGCTGCTGATCGACGTGGTGAAGAATTTCCGGATCGGCGGCGACCAGACGCGCCAGCCGAACCCCTGGCGCGCCGGCACGATGGAATGGCTCGCCGGGCCGGAATACGGGCTGCGCAGCATTCCGCTGGTGCGGGACCGCTATCCGCTCTGGCACGACCCGGAATTGAAGGCGCAGGTGGAGGCCGGCGGCCACTACTTCCCCTTCACCGCGACCGGGCGGCGCGAGGCGCTGATCAGCAGCCCGGCGGAGGCCACACCGCAATACATCGCCTTCGTCGCCGGCCCGGGCTGGTGGCATGTGGTGGCGGCGGTCGGCACCGCCTTCTTCTTCCTGTCGCTGACCGGCCCCTTTCTGATCCCCGCGGCGATCTTCGGGCTGATCGGGCTGGTGGGCTTCATCGCCTGGCTGTGGAACGGTTCCGACTTCGGCCCGGTCGGGCCGGCGGAGGCCAATATCGGCGGCGGCATCGTGCTGCCGACACATGCGACGGGACCCATCACCGCCTCCTGGTGGGCCATGGTCTGCGTCATGCTGGTCAGCGGCACCGCCTATGCCTGCCTGATCGGCAGCTACCTGTTCCTGTGGCTGGTGAATGGAGAGGGGATGTGGCCACCGCCCGGTCAGGGGATTCCCGTGGCCAGCTGGGGCGCCCTGGCCTCCGCGCTGTATGCCGCGGCGGGGCTCTCGGTGGTGGTGGCATCCTGGACGTTGGGCGGGGGCCGCGGCTGGCTGCACCGACTGGCGCTGCTGGCCGGCGTCGCGGCGCTGGCAGCGGGCGTCATGGCCGATGGCTGGGCCCTGTGGCAGGGGCCCATCTGGCCGACCGTTCATGCCTATGGCGCTGCCGTCTGGGGCCTTTTCGTCTGGCAGGCGGCGCATGTCGCCATCGCGATGCTGATGGGGCTGTACACCCTCGCCCGGTCGCTGACCGGCAAGCTCGGCGGGCAGCGGCGGCTCACCTTGGACAATACGCGGCTGTTCTGGCTGTACACCATCGGCCAGGGCGCGGTTGGCCTTGCCCTGGTCCATGGCTTTCCGAGGTTGCTGCCATGAATGCCCGCACAATCCGTCCGCCGCGCCACGCCGCCACGGTCTTCGCGGGGGCTTCGGGCCTAGTGCTCTGGGCGCTGCATTTCACCGCGATCTACGCGATCAACGCCTTTGCCTGCGAAAGGGGCCGTGAGGACGCGCTGCTGTTCGGCCTGCCCTGGGTGCCGGTGATGGTCGGCCTCGCCACGCTGGCCATCCTGCTGCCCCTGGCGCTGGTGCTGGCCTTCTCGCTGCGCGGTCTGGGCCGCCCGGTGACGGAGGGCGGGCAGGCGGAGCCGCGCTTCACCCTGTGGTTCGCCGCTGCCACCAGCCTCTACGCCGTGCTGGCGGTGCTGTTCCAGGCGGCGCCGTCGTTGGTGCTGCCGGCCTGCGGGGTGGGTTATTGACCGCGCCGGCGCGGCTCGGCGAGGGCATCGCGGCGCGGGCGGATGCGGGGTTCGGGCAGGGTGCCGGCCTCCCCTTCCGCCATCGGCTGGCCGGGCGGCACATCCTGGGCGCGGCCCAGCGTGTAGAGGAAGGCGGCAGCATCCCGCGCCTCCGCCTCGCTGAGGCCCAGCGTCGGCATGGCGGTGCCGGGGGAGGCTGCATCCGGGTTCTGCAGGAAGGCCGCCAGATGCGCCGGCGCATTGGGCAAGCGCCCGGCGATATAGCTGCGCCGCGACCATTCCATCAGCGGCGGGCCAACCCAGGCCACGGCGCCCGGCACGCCCGGAATCACATGGCAGGCGCCGCAGCCATATTCGACGATCACCGCCTTGCCGCGTGTGGCGTCGCCGCCGGCCACCTGCAATTCGGCGGGCGGTGCGGGCTCGCCACAGGCAGCCAGCATCAGGGTGGCGCAGGCCAGCAGGGGCGGGATGATGTGCATGTCCTGGCAACGTGGAAAGGCCCATCGCGGTTGCAGCGTGGGGGAACCGATGCGGCGCTGTTGCGTAGGCCTGCAGAGATGGAGCCGCTGCAATCATGACCCCACCCGACGCTCTGCCGCCGCCCGACCCAGCGCGGCGCAGTGTGCTGCGCGCGGCCGGTGCCTCCCTGGCCTTGGCCGCGGCGGCGGGCTGCGACGGCGCGCCGGCGGAATTCGGCAGCCCGCTCTATGCGCCCGCACGCGGCGATGACGTCGGGCCGCGCCGCTATGCCACGGTGCTGGACCTCGATGGGCTCGGGCGCGGTGTGATTGTGAACACGCGCGGCGGGCATGCCATCAAGGTGGAGGGCAATCCGCGCCATCCGGCCAGCCTCGGCGCCACCGATATCTTTCTGGAATCGGCGGTGCTCGGCCTGCATGATCCGGCGCGATCGCGGCGGCTGCGGCGGGATGGCCAGGCGCTGCGCGATGCCGGCGTGTTCGGAGGCTTTCTGGCGGAACAGCGCACGGCGCTGGCGGCGCGGGGCGGCGAGGGCTTCCGGCTGGTCACCGGCCCCATCGCTTCCCCCACCCAGCGGCGGCTGATCGCGGCGCTGCTGGCGCAATGGCCCGGCGCGCGCTGGCATGTGCATGCGCCGCTGGCCGATACGGCGGGCGGCGAGATGCTGCCGTTGCCCGATTTTTCCCGTGCTCGCTGCGTGCTGGCGCTGGGCGCGGATCCGCTCGGGCCAGGACCGGCGCAACTTGCCTGGGCGCGGCAATGGGCGGAGGCGCGGCGCTTGGGGCGCGAAGCGGGACGACTGCCGGCGCTATTGGTGGCCGAGACCTCGCCCAGCCTGACCGGCGCCAAGGCTGACCGCCTGCTGCCCTTGCCCCCCGCCGGCATTGCCGCTTTGGCCCGCGCCGTGGCGGCGGCGCTGGGCGTGGCGGCGGCGGCGGGCGCCACCCATCCCGAGGCGCGCGGCTTGGCCGCCGCCCTGCGCGCCGCGGGGCCGGAGGCGTTGGTGCTGGCGGGGCGCGGCATGCCGGCGGAGGTGCATCTTCTTGCCCAGGCGATGAACGCGGCGCTCGGCGTCGAGCTGCCTGCCATTCCCGATCCCCGCGCGGCGCCTGAAGCCGGCACGCTGGCGGAGCTGGCGGCGGAGATCGATCGCGTCACCCATCTGCTGATCCTGGACGCCAACCCGGTCTTCGACGCCCCCTCGGATCTGGATTTTTCCGCGCTGCTGCGTCGCTTGCCGCATAGCGTGCATGCGGGCCTTCAGGTGGATGAGACGGCGCTGCGCTGCGGCTGGCATGTGCCGCTGCGCCATCCGCTGGAAAGCTGGGGCGACAGCCGCGCCTTCGACGGCACAGCCGCCCTGCGCCAGCCCGCGACGCGTCCGCTGGTGGAACAGGCCGTGGCGGCGGAGGTGGTGCTGGCGCGCCTTGCCGGGATGCAGGGCGATGACCAGACGCTGCTGCGCGAGACCTGGCGCGCCACCTGGGGTGAGGCGGATTTCGAATCGCGCTGGCTGGCGTCGCTGGAAGATGGCGTGGTGGCGGACAGCGCGCCGGCACCCCAGGCCTTTCGCAACGATGGCGAACTGCCGGCAGCCGCGCCGACGCCGCGTGGGCTGGTGGCGGTGTTCGCGCCTGATCCGAACCTCTGGGATGGCCGCTTCGCCAGCGAGGCCTGGTTGCAGGAATTGCCGCGCCAACTCGGCCAGGTCGCCTGGGGCCAGGCGGTTCTGATCGCCCCGCGTGATGCACAAGCGGCAGGGCTGGCCGATGGGGCGGAGGTGGAGATTTCCGTCGGCGGCCGCACCCTGCGCGCGCCGGTGCTGGTCATGCCGGGCCAGGCGCCGGGGGCGGTGACGCTGCCGTTGGGCGGCGGGCGCCGCGCGGCGGGCGGCGTGCCCGGCGGTATCGGGCTCGACATCTATCGCCTGCGGGAGACAACAAACCCCTGGGTGGCGGAGGGTGTGACGCTGCGCGCCACCTCCGGCGCCGGCTGGGAAGCGCGGCCGGACCAGGCGATGGCCGGCGATGCGCCGCGCGTGCGGCGGCTGGCGCCGGACCAGGCTGTGCCGCCATTGCCGCCGCCGCGCTCGCTCTATCAGGACTGGAGCTATCCCGGCGCGGCCTGGGGCATGGCGATCGATCTCGATACCTGCATCGGCTGCAATGCCTGCGTCGTCGCTTGCCAGGCGGAGAACAACACGCCGGTGGTGGGGCCGGAGGAGGCGGCGCGTGGCCGCGCCATGCACTGGCTGCGCGTGGACCGCGTGGTGAGCGGGCCGGAGGACGCGCCGGAGATCGATTTCCAGCCCGTCCCCTGCATGCATTGCGAGAAGGCGCCCTGCGAAGTGGTCTGCCCCGTCAATGCGACGGTGCATGACCATGAAGGTCTGAATCTGATGATCTATCCGCGCTGCATCGGCACGCGCACCTGTTCCAACAACTGCCCCTACAAGGTCCGGAAATTCAACTGGGCGGGCTATGCGCGGGCGGCGGATGCGGTGCCGGTGCGCAACCCCGATGTGCCGCTGCGCCCGCGCGGCGTGATCGAGAAATGCACCTATTGCCAGCACCGCATCAAGGGCGCGCAGGACAGCGCGCGGCAGGAAGGCCGCACCGTGCGCGACGGTGAGATCGTGACGGCCTGCCAAAGCGCCTGCCCGACGCGCGCCATCCACTTCGGCGATATCAACGATCCTGACAGCGACGTTTCCCGGGCCAAGGCGCAAGGGCGCAACTACGCGCTGCTCGGCAACCTGGATACGCGGCCGCGCACCACCTATCTCGCGCGGCTGGTGCCGGGGGCATGATACCAACGTCCGTATTTTCTGACCTGCGGCCGGCGTCTTTCGCCGGTCGAGCCGCCGAATGGCCGCCGCGGCAACTGCCGCGCAGCCAAGGCCGCGGAGCGGCCGCCCGGCGTCTGAGGGCCGAAATGCGTCAGCATTTCGGAGTATCAATATGAGCGAGTTCACGACACGCCCGGTCTCCGACGCGCCACTGCGGTCCGATTTCGGCTGGCGCTTTGCCTTCGCCGTGGCGGGGGCGGGGCTGCTGACGCTGCTGCTGGCCTATGCCGTGGTGGCGCTGCTGCTGCGCGGCACGGCGCTATGGGGCACGAACATCCCCTTCGTCTGGGGCTTCGACCTCATCAACTACGTCTGGTGGATCGGCATCGCCAATGCGGCCAGCCTGTTTGCTGTGGTGCTGGTACTGCGAAAGCACGGGCTGCGCACGGCGGTGAATCGCTTCGCGGAGGCCGCGGCGCTGGCGGCGGTGGCGGCCGCGGCGATCTATCCGATTCTGCATCTCGGCCGGCCCTGGCTGTTCTACTGGACCTTTCCCTATCCAGCGACGACGCAACTCTGGCCGCAATTCCGCAGCACTCTGGTCTGGGATTTCTGGGGGATCATGTCCCATGTCGTGGTCACCAGCCTGTTCTGGTACACCGGCCTGATTCCGGATCTCGCCACCATGCGCGACCGCGCCGCGGCGAAGGGGCGCCGTGCTCGGGCAAGGATTTATGGCGTGGCGGCGCTGGGCTGGCGCGGATCGGTGCGGCACTGGGCGCGGCACCAGGCGGCCTATCGCATCGTTGCGGCGATGGTGCTGCCAATGCTGGTCTCAGCGCAGACCATCGTCGCGCTGGAATTCGCCACCACCCTGGTGCCGGAATGGCATCAGGCGCGCGTACCGCTGCACATCGTCGCCACCGGCATCCCCTCCGGCCTCGGCGTGGTGCTGGCCCTGGCGGCGCTGCTGCGCGGCGGGCTGGGGCTGGGCCGCTACATCGATGACGAGGACATGCATCTGCTCGGCAAGCTCACCGCCGCGGCGGCGCTGGTCTGTGGCTACGTCTATGCGGAAGGCCTGCTGGTGGCGCTGCTGGAGGATCAGGTGACGCGCCAGGCCATCGCGGCGCGCGCCTTCGGCGCCTATGCCGGGCTGTATTGGGGTGGCGCGGTACTGGTGGTGCTGGTGCCACAACTGCTGTGGCTGCCGGCGCTGCGGCTGCGTGCGATCTGGGTGGTGCCGATCGGCATCGGCGCAGCGGCGGGGGTGTGGCTCGACCGCTTCTCCCTGGTGACGGGCGGGCTGCTGCGGGACCATCTGCCGCGCGTCGGCCCGCTTTATACGCCAACCGTGCCGGAATGGACGCTGCTGGCCGGCAGTGTCGGGCTCTTCGCCCTGCTGATGTTGGCCTTCGCCCGCTTCGTCCCGGTGGTGTCGATGTTCGAGACGCGGCACGAGGAAAGCGAGGCGGAGGTGCCATGAGCAAGCCCGCCCCAATCGGCGTGATCGCCGAATTCGACGATGCGGAGGCGATGGTCGCGGCGCTGCGCGCGGCCCGTCAGGCGGGCTGGCGGCGGCTGGACGCCTATTCGCCCTTTCCGGTGCCGGAGGCCGCCGCGCTGCTGGGCGTGAATGGCGCGCGCGTGGCCTGGATCGCGCTGGCCGCCGGGTTGTTCGGCGCGGCGTTGGCCTATGGCACGCAATGGTGGCTCAGCGTGCAGGCCTACCCGATCAATATCGGCGGTCGGCCGCTGCACGCACTGCCGGCTTTCCTGCCCGCCACCACCATCGTCGGTATTCTGTGGGCGGCGGTGGGCGCGCTGCTGGGCATGCTGGCGCTGAACCGCCTGCCTCGGCTGCACCATCCGGTTTTTGCGGCGCCCGGCTTTGGGCGCGCCAGTGAGGACCGCTTCTTCGTCTGCCTCTTCACCGGCGATCCGGGCCTCGGGGCCTGGGAGGCGCGGCACCTTCTCAACCGGCACCAACCCCTTTCGGTGGCGGAGCTGGAGGCATGAGGCGTCTGCTGCCTTTGTTGCTCGCCCTGTCCGCCTGCGATGGCTGGACGTCGAGCGCGCCACCGCCGCCGCCCCTGCCGCCACCCCCCGGCGCCGTGGCGCAGGGGGAGGCCGCGCGGCGGCAGGCTCTGGCCGGGCCGGGGCCGGCGGTGACGCCGGCTCTGCTGGCCCATGGCGCCGATCGCTACGCCATCTTCTGCGCCCCTTGCCACGGCCCGGCCGGTGCCGGCGATGGCCCTGTGGTGGCGCGCGGCTTCCCCGCCCCGCCACGCCTGCCCGCGCCTGCGGAAACGACCATGGCCGTGATCGCGGAGAATCGCGGCCGCGCGCATCCCTTTGCCGACCGGCTGACCCCGCAGGATCGCTGGGCCATCGCCCGCTATGTGGAAGGTCTGGTGCCATGAGGCCGCTCACCGCCTTGGCCGTGGCGCTGGGCGCCGCGGGCGTGGTGCTGCTGGGCAGCCCGGCCCTGGCTGAGGCCTGGCTGCTGGCCGCCCTGTTCTGGCTGCATCTTGGGGCCGGCGCGCTCGGCGTGCTGGCGCTGGGCCATCTGCTGCGGGAGGACTGGCTGGCGCCGGTGCGCCCTCCGCTGGAAGGGGCCGCGCGCAGCCTGCCGCTGCTGGCGCTGATGCTGGCGCCCGTGCTGCTGGCGCCGCAACTGCTGTATCCCTGGGCCGTCGCCGAGACCCTGGAAGGGCCGCCCGCCGCCTTGCTGCAACCCTGGGCCTTTGGGCTGCGCGGTCTGGCCTGCATCGGCGTCTGGGTGGCGCTGGGCTGGGCGCTGACCTGGCCCGGGATGGGCAAGGGTGCGCGCCGCGCTGTCTCCGCGCTGACGCTGGTGCTGCTGCTGCCGACGGCGACGCTGGCCACCTATGACTGGGTGCTGTCCCGCGACACCGCCTGGTACGCCAGCCTGCAAGGCTTTTCGCTGTTCGTGCAGGGGCTGGCGGTGGGCCTTTCCGCCGCCATCCTGGCCGCCCGCAAGCATCCGGATGCGGAGGCCCTGCCGGGGCTGGAACGGGCGCTGCTGATGCTCGGCCTGGCCATGCTGTGGCTGTTCTTCACCCAGTACATCACCGTCTGGATGGCCGATTTGCCGGAGGAGGCGGATTGGTATCTGCGCCGGCTGGACACGGCCGGTGCCGCGCAGATGTGGATCGCCCTGCCGGCGCTGCTGCTGGCCATCGTGCTGGCCGCGCCGCCCGACCATGGACGCTGGCGCATGGTGACGGTGTGCTGGCTGCTGCTGGCGCAGTCCGGCGCGCATCTATGGTGGGTGGTGCGACCGGATGCGCCGCTGGGGCGGCCGGCCATCTGGCTGGATGTGGTGGTGTTTGCGGGGCTCGGCCTGGCTTTCCTGGCCTATGCCGAGGCGGAGCGGCGGCGGGTGGTCAGCCGTGCTCCTTCCGTTTCTCCGGATGCCGGTGCCAGGGCCAGCGCCCTTCGATCTCCACCTCCAGCGACAGGCTGAGCACGGTCCGGATCAGAACGATCAGGCCAAGCGTGGCCACCGTCTCGAAGGTCAGTGGTGCGGCGACGGTGTGGACGATGTCGGCGGCCACCAGCAGTTCCAGCCCGATCAGGATCGCCCGGCCGAGATGGGCGCGATAGGGCACGAAGGCCGAGGCCCAGCCTTTGCCGCCCTGCCGCAAGCCGCGCGTGAGGAAGATCAGGCTCGTGGCGGTGACGCCGACCAGCAAGGCGAGGATGCCGGCCAGTTCCAGCCCGGCCGCCACCCATTCCGCGAATTCGCCCACCCAGGCGCCGGGTCCATCCTGAATCATGCGGCGTTAAACCGCCGCATCTGGTGAAGTTGCGCGGCGCTCTCAGGCCGGGATCAGATCCGCCACCGCCTGGGTCACCTCCTTCGTGCCCACGCCGCCGAATTCGGCGCTGCGCAGCCCGGCGGCGAAGGCGCCATCCACCGCGGCCTCCAGCTCCGTCGCCGCATCCGCCCAGGCCTGGCCGGCACCGCGCACCGCCAGCCAATCCAGCATCAGCGCGGCCGAGAGCAGCATGGCTGTGGGGTTGGCCACGCCTTTGCCGGCGATGTCCGGACCCGTGCCGTGGCTCGGCTGGAACACCGCATGGGTGTCGCCGATATCGGCCGAGGGCGCATAGCCCATGCCACCGACCAGCCCGGCGCCGAGGTCGGAGATGATGTCCCCGAACATGTTCTCCATCGGCAGCACGTCAAAGTCCCAGGGGCGGCGCACCAGGTCCAGCGCCATGGCGTCGATATAGTGGTTGGCATGCGGCACGCCGGGGAATTCGGCGGCGACCTCGCCGAAGACGCGGCGCATGAAGGCCATGCTGAGGAAGACATTCGCCTTGTCCACGAGCGTCACCGTCTGCGACCGACCGAGCCTTTCGGCGCGGCGCTGCGCCAGGCGGAAGGCGAAGCGGGCAAGGCGTTCGGTGGTGGCGCGGGTGATGACCATGGTGTCGCGCGCCTCGCGATCCTCGATCATCTCACCACGGCCGCGCGCCCAGAACAGGCCCTCCGTGCTTTCGCGCAGGATCACCATGTCGATCTTGGCCGCACGCTCATCCCGCAGGGCGAGGGGCACGCCCGGGATCGCACGAATCGGGCGCACACCGGCATAGAGGCCCAGCCGAAAGCGAAGGTCGAGCTGCGGCGCGATCTCCGTCCCATCCGGATAGCGGATGCCGGGCCAGCCCATGGCGCCGAGCAGGATGGCATCCGACGCCTCGGCCTTCCGAAAAGTGTCCTCCGTCATCGCCGTGCCGGTTTCCTGGTACAGGAAGGCGCCGGCCTGGAGGGTCTCCGTGGTGATGCCGAGGCCGTGGCGGCGCGCCAGCCGGTCCAGCACGAAGGACGCGGCCTCCGTCACCTCCACACCGATGCCATCCCCCGGCATCACGGCGATGCGGACGGCGTTTGAGGTCACAGCCATGCCAGGCCACTCCGTTCAATGAGGTCAATGAGTTCCGCGCCGCCGCGCTGGCGGTGCTGGCGGTAGAGTTCTCGCGCGCCATCCGCATCGCCGGCGCGGATGGCGACAAGCGTGGCGCGATGTTCGGCGGTGGAGCGTTCGGGCAAGGGCCGCATGTTCAACGTGAACATTCGCGCGCGATGCGACTGGTCCCAGACCTGCATCACCATGGCCGAGAGCCGCCGGTTGCCGCAGAGATCGGCGAGGCCGAGATGGAAGCCCTCATCCGCCCGTGCCCAGGCCACACGATCGCCGGTGCCGATCGCGGCTTCCATGGCGTCGCAGGACGCCGCAAGGGGGCGCAGCGCGGCATCCGGCAGGCGGCGGCGGGCGAGGAGCTCGGCGGCCTTGGGCTCCAGGCTTTCCAGCACGTCGTAGATGTCGCGCATGTCGCCGGCCGAGATATGCTGCACTCGCATGCCGTGGCGCGGCGTGACCGTCACCAGCCCGTCCTGTTGCAGGCGCAGCATCGCCTCCCGCACCGGGGTGCGGGACAGGCCGAGCTGCATCGCCAGTTCAGCCTCCAGCCGCTGGGTGCCGGGGGGCAGGAGATTGTCCAGGATCAGGGCCTTGAGCCGCTGATAGGCGGTTTCCGCCGCGGTCGCGCCGCGCGGGGGCGGCAGGGGGTTCTGGACATTCACCCATGCATTAACGCATGCGTTGTTGCATGCGGCAAGGGGTGGGCTTCCGCGTGGCAGGGCGCCATGCGATGCGAGGGCCATGACGAAGATCTGGCGGGATTACGATCAGGCCGGGCTGGACGCGGCCTATGACCAGCGGGTCTGGGCGCCGGACATGGCGGCCTGGCTGGCGCGCTACCGTGCGGATACGGCCGCTGCCCGCGCGGCGCTGAAGCCCGAGGTGCTATCCTACGGCCCGCATGACTGCGACCTTTATCCCGCGCAGGGCGCGCCGCGCGGGGTGCAACTGCACATCCATGGCGGGGCCTGGCGGGCGCAGGGGCGGGATGATTCGGGCTTCCTGGCACCGGCCTTCTGCGCCGCGGGCTTCGAGGTGGCGGTGCCGGATTTCAGTCTGCTGCCGGCGCGGCGCCTGCCGGATGTGGTGGCGGAGCTGCGCGCCTGCGTCGCCTGGCTGCGGCCGCGTGGACCGATCCATCTGTCGGGCCATTCCTCCGGCGCGCATCTGGCCGCCGTGCTGGCGACGGAGATGGATTTTGCCAGTGTCACGCTGGTCTCGGGCGTCTACGACATGGAACCGGTGCTGTTCTCCGCCCGGCGTCTCTATGTCGAGCTGAGCCCGGCGGAGGCGGCGGCGCTGAGCCCGATCCGCCACGCCTCCCGCATCCATGCCCCGCTGCGCCTCGCTTGGGGCAGTGAAGAAAGCCCTGAATTCATCCGCCAGTCTGAAGCCATGGCGGAGGCGACCGGTGCCGAGACCTTCGTGCTGCCCGGCCAGAACCATTTTGCCGCCGCCTATGCGCCCGCGCAGGGCGCGCTCCACGCTGCCTTGACCGCTTGAGGACATCCGCATGACGCCCAGCTACGCCATCACCTTCTTCTACTATCCCGACCTGTCGGCGGTGATTCCCTTCTACGAACAGACGCTCGGCTTCGAACTGGTGCTGGACCAGGGCATGGCCCGCATCTACCGCATCGCGCCCGGCAGCTATTTTGGGATTGTCGATGGCAAAAAGGGCCATCTAAAGCACCAGCCGAGCAGCGCCGTGCTGCTGACCATCGTGGCGGAGGATGTGGCGGGCTGGCATGCGAAGCTGGTGGCGGCCGGCGTGCCGAAGCTCGGCGCGATCCAGCGCGGCACCTATTGCGAGCACTTCTTCTTCGAGGACCCGGCGGGCTACGCGATCGAAGTGCAGCGCTTCCACAACCCGGAGGTGGCGAAGCTCTTCGCCTGATGTCCATGGGGCCAGGGACCCACTGGTCCCTGGTGGGGGAGTGTGAGGGGGCAACGCCCCCTCATCCTTCCTTCGGCGTAATCCCCATCCGCGGCGTCCGCGGCTGATTGTACAGCGTCGCCCCCTCGGTCCCCTTCGGCCAGCCACCCGAGGGCAGCCCCGTATTCCGGATCGAGGGATTGGCCGCGACGAAGGCCTCGTCGATGGTCACGCCAAGCCCCGGCCGATCTGGCACCACCACATGGCCATCTTCCAGCACTGGCATGGCGCCGTTGATGACCTGCGCACGGCCCTGCCAGTCCGGGTCCATGCGTTCCAGGATCAGCGCATTGGGAATGGCGGCCAGCAGATGGATCGCCGCGTATTCCGCGACCGGCCCGAGCGAGCCGGAATGCGGCGCCACCGTCGCGAAGCGCGCCTCCGCGATTGCGGCCAGCTTGCGCAGCCCGGTAAAGCCGCCGGCGCGGCCGGAATCGGGCTGGATGACATCCACCAGATTCTCGAACAGCAGCGGCGCCACGCCATGCAACCCGCCATGCCGCTCGCCGGAAGCAAGTGGCACGTCCACGGCGCGGCGCAGGGCGCGATAGCCCTCCATGTTCTCGGGCGCCAAGGGCTCCTCGACGAACAAGGGCCGCAGCTTGCCGAGTTCGCGGCAGATCTCGATGGCGTCCGGCAGGTTCAGCCAGGGCGGGCCGTGCAGGTCGATCATCAGATCGGCCTCGTCACCGATGGCGGCGCGGATGGCCTGCGCCTTGGCGACGGGGTTGGCGACGCCGCCGGTTTTCACCGCGGTGTAGCCGCGCGCCAGCGCCGACTTCGCCTGTTCGGGCGTCGCGGCATGGGTGTAGCAGCGGATGCGGTCGCGCATCTTGCCGCCGAGCAGCTGCCACACCGGCACGCCCAGCGCCTTCCCCTTGATGTCCCACAGCGCCATGTCGATGGCTGCGATGGCGCCCTGGCCGACCACGCCATTCATGCCATGGCCCATCATGGCGACCGTCAGGCGCTGGGTGATGCGTTCGATGTCGAAGGCATTCTGGCCGATGACGATATGCGCCAGGTCGCCCACCGCCGTTTCCACCACGCGCGGCCAGCCGCTGCCCTCACCCAGGCCGGTGATGCCGGCATCTGTTTCCACCGTCACGAACAGCCAGTTGCGCGTGCCGGTGGTGATGCTGGTCTTCACATCGCCCCAGCCGGACACGCCGAGCGGCCCCGCCTGCATCAGATGCGTGCGGATCGCGGTGATGCGCGGGTTGGAACTGGTCATTGTGCGGTGATCCCGGCTTCGCGGATGACGCGCGTCCAGCGCTCGGTCTCGGCCTGGACGAAGTGGGTGAAGGCGGCGGGGCTTTCGCTGGCGCGGGGCGTGATGCCGGAACGGGCGAAGCCGTCCTGCACCGCCGGCGCGCGCAGCGCTTCCGTCACCGCCTCGAACCAGCGTTGCTTCACGGCCTCCGGCGTGCCGGCGCGCAGCATGATGCCGTGCCAGGAGCTGATGAAGACCTCAGGGCCATAACCGGCCTCGGCGATGGCAGGCGTGTCCGGTGCCGCCGCCAGCCGCGCGGGCTGCATCAGGGCGAGGCCCCGGATGCGCCCGGCGGCGATATTGCCTGGGATAGAGGCCTCCGCCACGGTGAAGGAGCATTGCACCTCCCCCGACAGCAGCGATTGCATGGAGGGGCCGCCGCCGCGAAACGGCACATGGGTGAAGCGGAAGCCGGCGCGGCGCGCGAAGAGCTCCGCTGCGAGGTGGGAGGAGGTGCCGACGCCACCGGAGGAGAAGGTGAGGTCGCCACCGGCCTCCCGCGCCCGGGACACCGCCTGTTCCACGCTGGTGATGCCGCTGCGCAGACTCGCCAGGAAGAAGACCGGCACGTCGCCGGTCTGGGTCAGCATCTCGATATCCTGTGCCTCATAGCCCAGCGGCATCAGTGCCGGGTTGGTGGCGAGGTGGATGGCGGCGAAGCCGAGGCTGTGGCCATCCGCCGGGGCGCGCACCAGCGCCTGTGTGGCGAGGTTGCCCGAAGCGCCGGTGCGGTTTTCCACCACCACGGACTGGCCCAGCATCGGGCCAAGCTCCCGCGCCAGCAACCGCGCACAGAAATCGATGTTGCCGCCGGCGGGGAAGCCGACCTGGAAGCCCACGGGGCGGTTCGGCGCCCAGCGCGTCTGCGCAAGTGCCGGCAGGGGCAGAAGGGAAGCCGCGACCAGGCCGCGGCGGGTGATGCCTTGCGTTTGCGGTGCCATCAGAAATAGCCCCCCTTGGCGCTGATCTCCGCGACGGAATCGCCCCGCTCGATCCAGCCGAAAATCTCCTTCTCCAGGCCCAGTATCTCCTCGCAGCGTTCCAGCACGGGCAGGGCGATGCCGCGCGGCACCACCACCACGCCATCCATATCCGCCACCACGATGTCGCCGGGATGGACCATGACGGCGCCGATGCGCAGCGGCACCTGGAAGTGGGACAGCATGGCGCGGCCGAGCGCGGCATTGGGGTGGCGGAAGCGGCAGAAGACCGGGAAATCCGCATCCATTACCTGCCGCGTGTCGCGCACGCCGCCATCGATGGCCGCGCCGCGCACGCCACGCGCCTTGGCCGCTGCCGTCATCACGCCGCCCCAGGCGGTGGAATCCTCGGCACCGCCGGCGTCCCAGATGATGAAATGGCCGTCTCCCATCGCCTCCAGCATCGCGCCGCGCAGGGTCATCTCGCCGGTCACCTGGGTGTTCGGCGCACTTTTCGCGGTGAAGGCGAAGCCGGCGGTGCAGGGCTGCTCGGGGCGCAGCGGCTGGATGCGCATGGGCAGCGCCTGGTCCATCAGCGCATGTTCGCGCAACACGTCGGAGACGGCGCCGGTGTAGAGCAGCGCATAGCGGTCCAGCAGCGGCTTTTCGGCCATCGGCAGCGGGGCTGGCACACGTGCCTCCCGTTCCGCCACCAGCCAGTCGAGGCGCATGGCCTTCACCTCCGCGCGCAGCCGCGCGGCAGGGTCGTCGCTGCGCGCGCTCATTGCACAGTAATTCCGGCGTCGCGGATCAAGGAGGTCCAGCGCCCCAGTTCCGCGCGATACAGCGTATCGAAGGCGGCGGGGCTGGCACTGGCGACCGGCTCGATCGACAGCGCCTTCATCCGCGCCGTGAATTCCGGCGCGCGCACGGCTGCGACGGTCGCGGCATGCAGCGCGGCGATGGCGGCTTCCGGCGCGCCGGCGCGCACGCAGATACCCTGCCAGGACCGCATCTGCGCTTCCGCCGGCAGGCCGGCCTCACCGAAGGAGCGGATATCCGGCATGCCCTCGGCCCGGTCCTGCTGCATCACGCCCAGGATCTTCACACGGCCCTCCGCGGCGGCCGGCGCCTGGTAGCTGGCGACCAGGTCGAACATCATTTCCACATCGCCCGAAAGCAGCGCCTGGAAGGCCGGCGCGCCGCCGCGATACTGCACACCCTCGAACCGCCCGCCGACGGTGCGGAACAGCAGCTCCGCCCCGAGATGGGAGGATGTGCCCACGCCCGCCGTGCCGATGGTGACGCCGGCGCCCTTGGCGCGGGCGATGGCTTCCTCGATGGTGGTGATGCCGGATTTGGCGCTGGCCATCACCACCACGGGCAGGGCAGTGAGCTGGCCGCACATCTGCAAGTCGCGCGCGGGATCGTAGCCGAGCTGCGCGATCAGCCCGGGATTGGTCACCAGCTGCAGCCCAGCCAGGGCCAGTGTGTGGCCATCCGCCGGGGCCTGCACCACGGCCTGCGTCGCGATATTGCCGGAGGCACCGACGCGGTTTTCCACCACGACATTCTGGCCCAGCGACTTCGACATCTCCGCCGCCGCCATCCGAGCCACGAGGTCGGCCGTGCCGCCGGGTGCGAAACCCACGATCAGCCGCAGCGGCCGGTCCGGCCGCCAGGCCTGGGCGCGCGCCGCGTCGGGCAGGGTGAGGGCGGCCAGGGTGATGCCGAGCAGGGTTCGGCGCGTTGTCCTCATGGAACCTGTTTCCTTCCGGGATCTTCCGCGAACCGTTCGAGCAGATCGCGTTTGGCGGATTCGACATGGGCGAAGGCGGCCTCCGCCGCCGCCTCCGCATCCCCGGCGCGCAGCGCGGCCAGGATGATCTCGTGCTGTTCGGCGGCGCGGCGCATGCGGGCCGGGCCGTAGCCAAGGCGCAGCCGCACCGCATTCACGAAGGCGGTGCGCGCGGCGAGGATGGATTGCGCCTGCGGATTGCCGGCGGCGCTGTCGATGGCGGCGTGCAAAGCCTCGTTGTGGCGCAGCGCTTCCGCCGCATCCTCCCGCTCCGCGGCGGCGGCGAAGGCCGCGGCATGGCGGGCGATGCCGTCGATCTCGGCGGGGGTCGCGCGTTCGGCGGCGCGGCGGGCGAGCAACGATTGCAGGGCGCCGCGCAGGTCGTACAGGTCTGCGAACAGCTTGGCGTCCAGCAGCGGCACGATGGCGCCGCGATGCTGGCGGATCTCGACCAGCCCTTCGCCTTCCAGGGAGATCAGCGCCTCCCTGACCGGGGAGATGGACACGCCATGCTCCTCCGCCAGCGTGCCCAGGGTGCGGTGGGTGCCGGGCTGCCAGGAGCCGCTCAGGATGGCGCTGCGCAGGCGGTCGCGCAGGATGGCATAGGCGGGGATGGAGGCGGCTGGGAGGGTCATGGGTCATCCTACACATTCGATTTCATAAAATGCAAGATGGCTGTCCGCCCCCATCGAAACACTGTTTCCGGGCGTTTCGTGCAACTGCGGCGGGAACGCTTTGTCCTTGCAACGACCGTCGGGCGGATTAGCGTGGCGACCTTCACGCCGGCCATGATCGTACAAGCGGGGGGCTGACCGATGTCGAATGTCGCGGGCAAGGCCTATGGGATGAACGTCGTCACCCCCATGCGGCCCTGGAAGACCTGGATCAACCGGCTGCTCTTCATGGTGGCGCGCACCCAGCCGCAGCAACTGGGCGGGCTGCTGGGCCTTTCGATCATCCACTTCGCCCGCTGGGTGATGATCCGCCGCGACCAATGGCCCGACCTTGGCCAGGGCAGGCCGGTCATCGGCAATGACTACATGCTGTTCTGCAGCAACTTCAACGGCACCTGGGACCAGTATATCGACGCTTTCAGCGACGGCATTCCCAACGGGCTCGACCTGTTCTGGTATTCCAGCACGAAGTATCCGGGCTCCATCCCGATCACGCCCTTCAAGAACTACATCCGCGCCAATCAGGTCGACACCGGCTACTACTACAACGCCACCCCCGGCGCGGCGCAGCGCGACATCAAGGCGGCGCTGCGGGTCTGGTCGGTGCTGGACGACCTGCGCGCCCAGCATGCGAAGCTGCCCCCGGCCGAATTCGCCGAGGCCTGGCGCCGCGCCTTCGTCGCCATCCAGAACGACCTGCCCTCCCCAGGGCACGCTCCGGTGGCGAGCAATGACACACAGAATGCCGATATGAATCGTGAGGCGCTGATCCGCCGGCCACCAGGCTGAGGGGAGACGATCCATGCCCAATTTCGACGGCGGCCATTATTTCCTGACGGCCCTGGTGCCGATCCGCGGCGACCTCTGCGCCGACCCGCGCACGGATGCGACCGTCACCTCCCATCTGCATGAGTTGCGGGCGACTTTGGCGGCGCTGCCGACGGCCTTGCAGACTCCGGCCACGGAAAAGATCGGCATCAACAGCCCCTTCGCGCGCGGCAACCGCACGCATTTCGCGCGCTTCGCCATTCTCGACGACGTTGCCTTCAACGGACGCGGCCAGCGCGACCCGATCGCGGTGGCGGTGGGCCTCGGCAAGCAGCCCAGCGTGGCGGACCCGGTGGACCGGCTGCCCTGTTCCTATCTGATCTTCGTCGCGGATTTCGATGCGCCGGATGGCAGCCAGGCGGCGCTGGACGACTACCTCACGCATCTCTGGCAGATCATGGAGCCGGAGTTGCGGGATATCTTCGGCCATTGCGACGGCCATGCGCGGCTGACCGATGCGGCGGGTTTTGCAGGGCTGATCCGCGCCTGCCAGGTCGAGACCACCATGCCCTTCAACGACTATTGGCAGGGTGCCCCGCCGCTGGTGCCGCTGCCGCTGAAGCGCCTGCTGCTGCCGGCGCTGGTCGCGGCCGGGGCGCTGGTGCTGGGCCTGGTGATCGGCATCTTCGCGCATCGCTGGCTGTGGCTTCCGCTCGCCGGGCTGGTGGCGCTGCCGGTCGCGCTGTGGTGGGCCTATTCCCGGGTGATGGCGGCCGCGGCCGTGCCCTTCCCGATGGCGCCACGCTCCGACCTGCCTTCGGTGCTGAAGGCGCTGTATCTGCAACAGAAGATCACCCGCTTCGCCATCGACACCCAGGGCGCCGACCCCGCGACGCTGCATGCCGCCTTCGGCGACTTCCTGGCGCGCCACAAGCCGGAGGATGCGGCGGCACCGACGCAGCGGCCCGGCGTGGTCAAGTGCTGAGGAGATCATGAGCATGGCCGTTCAGCTCGACCTGGCGGATATCCAGGGCAATGTCCTCACCGCCTATGGCCGCCTTGGCTTTCCCAAGGGGCGCTTCCTGCTGTTGAACATCGCCGATGCGCGGGCGGGACGCACCCTGCTCGATCTGGTGCGGCCCTATGTCACCACGGCGCTGCGCTGGCCCTCCTCCAAGGACCAGGAACCGGCGCCCGGCACGGTGTTCCAGCGCCGGCCGCGGGTGGCGGTGAATGTCGCCTTCACCTTCTGGGGGCTGCTGGCGCTCGGCGTGCCGATCCGCACGCTGCGCGGCATGCCGGACGAGTTCATCGACGGCATGCCCGCCCGCGCCGACATCCTGTGCGACAATTTCCCGAAGCACATCGACGAGGCTTGGGACCCGGTCTGGCTGTGGCGCGAGGACCCGAAGCGGCGCGTGCATGTGCTGCTGACGCTGAACGCGCAGATGAATGACGATGGCACGCCGGTGGAGCGCCTCGATGAGCTCACTCGGGAAATCCTCGGCTTCATTCATGCGATGCAGGGCAAGGTCACGCTGCTGTCCGGCCATCGGGGCACCGATGAGCGCTGGCAGGATCTGTCGGCGCTGCTCGGCACCCTTCCGGATGGCAAGAAAACGCCCCTGCCCAGCGAGCATTTCGGGTTTGTCGATGCCATCGGCGACCCCGTCTTCGAGGGCCAGCATGAGCCCGACAAAATGGCCGCGCGGGTGGTTGGTCAGGGCAAACTGTTGCCGGATCAGAGCTGGGCGCCGCTTGCCGCCGGTGAATTCCTGCTCGGCCATCCGGATGAATCGCAGGAGATCGCCGGCGGCCCCATGCCGCTGGATTTCGCCCGCAACGGCACCTTCATCGCCTATCGCAAGCTGCACCAGAACGTCGCCGCCTTTCGCGACGCCATGGACCGCATGGCGGGCAAGTTTGCCCAGGTGATGCAGGTGGGGCAGGAGGAAGCCTGCGAGACACTGAAGGCGAAGATCGCCGGCCGCTGGTCGGATGGAGTGCCGCTGATGTCGGCGCCCACCTATCCCGAATGGCGCGCCGTGCAGGCGCGGCGCATCGCGGCGGCAAAGGCGGAGGATAAGGCGACGCTGGCGGCACTCGACCGTGCCCTGGTGGACTTCACCTTCCGCGACGATCCGCTGGGCGCCAAATGCCCCTTTGGATCGCATCTGCGCCGGTCCAATACGCGCGACATGATGGACCCTCTGCTCGCCTCCGACGACCCGAAGAAATGGGGTGGTTCCGTACTCAACAACCGGCGCCGGTTGTTGCGCCGTGGCCTGCCCTATGGCGAGGCGGCGCCAGGCGCCACGGCGGATGACCAGGAACATGGCATCGTCATGCTGGCCACCTGCGCCAGCCTGTTCCGGCAGTTCGAATTCGTGCAGCAGCAGTGGATGCAGTACGGGCTGGACTTCAACACCGGCAACGACACTTGCCCCATCGTCGGCAATCACGGCGAGGATGCGAAATTCGTCATCGCCACTGACCCTGCCTCCGGCAAGCCACCCTTCATCTGCGACCGCCTGCCGCAATTCGTGGAGACGCGCGGTGGCGAATATTTCTTTGTCCCCAGCATGACAGCGCTGCGCATGATCGCCGCCGGAATCGTGGACCCGACATGAGCGGCTTTTTGGGAAATGTCGTGCATACCGCTGGCCTGCGCCTGGGCATGGCGGGTTCGGCCTTGGGCGCGGCCGGGCAACTCGCCATGCGTGGGGCCAAGGCCTATTCCGGCGGTGCCGATGGAAGAAAGCAACGTATCGCCGCGCTGCTCGGGGCGACCCAGAACCAGCGCTTGGTCTTCGCATTGCTGCGTGCCGCGAAGCCGAACCTGTCGCTGAGCCGCAAACTGATCGCGGCCTATGACAACACCGGCACGGTCATCGTCACCCGCCACGCCGATGTGACGGAAGTGCTGGAGCGTGAGACGGATTTCGCCGTCGTCTACGAACCCAAGATGCGCGCCATCACCGCCGGCCAGAACTTCTTCCTCGGCATGCAGGACAGCCCGGCCTACACGCGCGACGTTTCCAACATGCGCCTCGCCGTGCGGCGCAGCGACCTGCCGGATGTGGTGATTCCCTATGTGGCATCGCAGGCGGAGGCGATCGTGGCGGGCAGCGGTGGCGCGCTGGACGTGCCGCAGGCTTTGACCCTGCCGGTGCTGACTGGCTTGCTCGGCCATTACTTCGGAACGCCCGGCCCCTCCGGCCCCGTCATGGCCGACTGGACCACGCGGATGTTCTGGTACCTCTTCGTCGATCTGGCGGGGGAGGAAGCGGTGACGCAGGCAGCGATGCGGGCCGCCGCCGAATGCCGCGGCTGGCTGGATGTGGCCATCGCGGCGCGCAAGACGGCGCCGACCGGCACGGACCAGGTGCTGGACCGCTGCCTCGCTTTGCAGGCGGCGGGCGTGCCGGGGATGGACGACCTGGGCATCCGCAACAACCTCATCGGGTTGTTGATCGGCCTCGTGCCCACCCTGTCCAAGGCCAGCGTCAAGGCGTTGGACGTGCTGCTCGACCGGCCGGAAGCGCTGGAAGCGGCCCAGGCCGCCGCGCGCGCCGATGACGACGCGGCGCTGGCGGCCATCCTGTGGGAGGCGCTGCGCTTCGACCCCGTGAATCCCTTCATCTACCGGCGCGCGGTACGGGAAACGGTGATCGCGCGCGGCACGCTGCGGGCGCAGCGCGTGCCGGAAGGGGCGATGGTGCTGGCCGCCAACCTCTCCGCCATGTTCGACCCCATCGCGCTGCAAAGGCCCGAGGAGTTCCGGGCGGGGCGGGAGGCTGGCAGCTACATCCTCTGGGGCTATGGCATGCACACCTGCTTCGGCGCGCATATCAACCAGGCGGTGATTCCGCAGATGCTGAAGCCGCTGCTACGCCGCCAGGGTTTGCGACGCGCACCCGGCGCGGCCGGGCAGGTGAATGGCGCGGGCACGCCTTTTCCGGTGCACTTCCGGCTGGAATTCGACAGTATGTAACCGCTTGCGGGCGCCGCCGCGCAATGGTCTGCTGACCAAAAGCGGAGGACACGAAATGGCGCGCCTGCCCTATCGCGATGTCGCGGACCTACCGGCGGAGGACCAGCCGCTGCTGGTGCGGCCGGTCAATCTGTACCGCGCCATGGTGAACAATCCTGGCATCACCCGCGCCTTCCTCGGCCTGGCCAACCAGATCCGCCATCAGGGCGTGCTGGATGGGCGGCTGCGCGAATTGGCGATCCTCCAGGTCGGCTGGGTCACGCGCTCGCCCTATGAATGGTCGCACCATGTGGCGATCGGGCGCGGCTTTGGCGTGACCGATGCCGATCTGCACGCCATTGCCGCGGAGACCAAGGGCGAGGCCACCGAGCTCGAGCCCGCCGCCCGCGCCGTGCTGCGCGCGGCGCGCGAAATGGCGGAGGGCGCGGATGCGCTACGCGAGGTGACCTTCACCGAATTGCGCGCCTATCTTGACGATCCGGCGCTGACCGAGCTGCTGGTGGTGATCGCCTTCTATTGCGGCGTGGTGCGCTTCCTGGGCGCGGCGGGTATCGAGGTGGAGCCGGATTACCAGCCGCATCTCGACGCCTTTCCGCTGCCGCAGGATTGACCCGCGGCCCGCATGGCGGGCCGAGCAGCCGCCTGAGGTTGAAATGATCAGCCCGTCAGCCAATCCGGCGTGACGATCAGCCCCAGCAATTCCGCCAAGGCGCGCCACTCCGGCTGGACGGTCTCCGCCGCGAACAGGAAGTTCACCGTGCCGAGGCAGGCGCCGGCATGCAGGATCGGCACGTTCACGATGCTGCGCAGGCCGAGCCCGAGGATCAGCGCGTGGTCGTTGAAGAAGGTCGTGATGGCGCCAGGGCCTTCGCCGACAAAGACCTCCCGCTCCTCCAGCACATGCCTTCCCCAGGCGGTGTCCCGCTTCGGCTTGGCGCCGCCGACCGGATAGGCGGCGGCGTCGGTGCTGAAGATGCGGCGCACCGTCATGGTCGCCGCGTCGAAGCGCATGGCGGTGCACAGCCCATGGCCCATGGCTTGCCGCGCCACCGCCTCCGCCGCCGCCAGCAAGGCCAGCGGCCGCGCATCCTGCGCGGCCGCCGTCAGCAGGGCCAGTTGCGGCCCGGTCAGTGCGGTATCAGGCATCGGTCATGCTGATGCCCAGTTCCCGGATCACGCGGCCCCATTTTTCGGCGTCGGCCCGCACCGTGCGGCTGAAGGACTCGGCGGATTCATTCACCACCTCCACGCCGATCGCCGCCATGCGGTCCTTCACCTCCGGCTGCATCAGCGCCTTGTTGATCTCGGCGTTGAGCTGGGTGACGAGCCCGGCCGGCATGCCCTTCGGCCCCAGCGCGCCGTACCATACCGCCATCTCATAGCCCGGCACGGATTCCGCGACGGTGGGGACATCCGGCAGCAGGGAGGAACGACGGCCTTCCGTCACCGCCAGCAGCCGCAGCCGGCCATCGCGCACATGGCCGAGCGTCTGGGTGCCGGCGCTGAAGAACAGTTGGGTCTGGCCGGCCAACGTGTCCTGCACCGCGGGCGCGCCGCCGCGATAGGGCACATGCACCATCTCCACGCCCGCCATGCGTTCGAACATCGCCGCGCAGAGATGGTTGGTGGAACCGAGGCCGGCGGAGGCATAGGCCACCTTGCCGGGGTTCGCCTTGCAATAGGCGATGAACTCCGGGACCGTATTGGCGGGCACGGAGGGGTGGATGACCATCGTGTTCAGCACATAGGCCAGCAGCGCGATGGCGGTGAAATCCTCGGCGCCGTTGAAGGGCATGTTGTTGAACAGCGCATCGTTCATCGCATGCGTGCTCATCGACCCGAACAGCAGCGCATAGCCATCCGGCCGCGACCGCGCCACGAAGTTGGAGCCGATATTGCCGGAGGCGCCGGACCGGTTCTCCACCACGAAGGGCTGGCCGAGCGACCGGCGCAACGGCTCCGCCAGCACGCGCGCAAGAATGTCCGTGGTGCCGCCGGCGGCCCAGGGCACGACGATGCTGACGGGGCGGTTCGGGTAGCGGTCCTGCGCGAAAGCCGGAGCTGCGGCGAGGCCAATGCATGAGGCCAAAGCCGTGCGGCGGGTGATCTGGGTCATGCTCTGCATCCTAATGCCGGAGGCTGGTCGGTGGCTGGGAGGGTGGTTACGCGGCGTCGGAAAAGCGTCCGGCGTCGGTCGCCTGGATCGCCTGGTGGATGGATTGCAGGTGCTGCCACATGGTGCGGTGCGCGGCGGCGGCATCCCGGTCGGCAATCGCCTCCGCCACCATCTGGTGCTCGGTGGCGGCCTGGCGGCGCAGGGCGGGGGTGGCGATCAACCCGCGCAGATGGCCCCAGGCGGTGCCGGCGCGGCAGGCTTCGATCTGCTCGAATGCGTCGCGCAGCAGGGTGTTCTGGCAGGCGGCGGCGACGGCGCGGTGGAAGCTGGCGTCCCAGCGGCCCCAGCTTTCCTCGTCCTTCGCCTCCACCCCGCGGCTGGCGCAGCGGCGGATCGCCTCGATATCGGCGGGCGTCGCCTTCAACGCAGCCAGGGAGGCGAGCGCCGGTTCCAGCGTGCGCCGAGCTTCCATCACCGCCAGCGGGTCGCTGGCCAAGGCGCGGCTGGCGGGGCCGGCGGCGGGTTTCAGCCCGAGCCAAGTGCCCTGGCCGACGCCACGCCAGACGCGCCGTTCCAGCTCCATACGTTGTAGCACGCCGCGCAGGGCACGACGGCTTAGGCCCAGCAGCGGGGCGAGTTCGCGTTCCGGCGGCAGGCGGTCGCCCTCTCGCAGCCCAGCTTCGTGCAGGTGCCGTTCCAGGCGCGCGCGGGCGTCATCTTCGGTCGTCATGGAACCAAACTAGTATTGGTCCTGGAAAATGGGAAGGGGATGCGGCAAGTAGGCGTGGATATCCGCCAGTCTGGCGGAACCAATCCAGAATGGTTCAAGGAGAGGTTCCATCTTCACCACGCGCCCAGAGCTTCGCGGCACCTTCGGGGCCATCGCCACAACCCATTGGATCGCCAGCGCCGTCGGCATGTCGGTGCTGGAGCGCGGCGGCAATGCCTTCGACGCCGCCATAGCCGCCGGCTTCGTGTTGCAGGTCGTGGAGCCGCATCTGAACGGCCCGGGCGGTGAAGTGCCGATCATCCTGCAACGCCCCGGCCAGGTGCCGCAGGTGATCTGCGGCCAGGGTCCCATGCCGATGGCGGCGACGCCGGAACGCTTCTTCGAACTGGGCCTGAAGCAGGTGCCTGGCACCGGCCTGCTGCCCGCCGTGGTGCCCGGCGCCTTCGACGCCTGGATGCTGCTGCTGCGCGACCACGGCACCTGGTCGCCCCGCGCCGTGCTGGAAGCCGCCATCGGCTATGCCGAGGATGGCTTTCCGGTCCTGCCCCGCGTCGCCTCCAGCATCCTGCCGGCCAAGGATTTCTTCCCCGCCGAATGGCCCAGCTCCGCTGAGGTGTGGCTGCCGGGCGGGGAGGTGCCGCGCCCGCGCGCCTTGCTGCGCACGCCCGGCATCGCCGCCACCTATCGCCGCATCCTGGCCGAGGCAGAGGCCGTGGGCGGCGACCGCGACGCACAGATCGAGGCCGCCCGCCGCGCCTTCTACCAGGGCTTCGTGGCGGAGGCGGTGGACCGCTTCTACCGCGAGGAGGAACTGATGGATTCCTCCGGCCGCCGCCATGGTGGCCTGCTGACCGGCGAGGACATGGCTCGCTACAGCGCCCGTGTGGAGCCCACCGTCGCCCGCGATTATCACGGCGTGACCGTCCACAAGACGGGCCCCTGGGGCCAGGGTCCCGTGCTGTTGCAGGCGCTGGCGCTGCTGGAGGGTTTTGACCTCGCGGCGATGGACCCGGCGGGGGAGCGCTTCATCCACACCATCGTGGAATGCCTGAAGCTGGCTTATGCGGACCGGGAGGTGTTCTACGGCGACCCGGATGCGGTGGAGGTGCCGTTGGCCACTCTGCTCTCGGCCGACTACGCCGCCACACGCCGTGCCCTGGTGACGGAGACGGCCTCGATGGAGCTGCGCCCCGGTGACCTGCCGGGCGCGGCGCAGCGAATGCGGGAAGTGCTGGCGATGGCCGGCGCGGAGACACCCGTGGGCCTCGGCCATGGCGAGCCCACCTTCGCGCCGCTGCCGGTGGAATGGGGCGATACGGTGCATCTGGATGTGGTGGACCGCTGGGGCAACATGATCTCCGCCACCCCCTCCGGCGGCTGGCTGCAAAGCTCGCCGGCGGTGCCGGGGCTGGGCTTCTCCATCTCCACCCGCGGGCAGATGTGCTGGCTGGCACCCGGCCATCCCAGCACGCTGCGCCCGGGCATGCGCCCGCGCACCACGCTGACGCCGACCCTGGTGACGCGGGATGGCGAGGCCTTCCTGGCGCTCGGCACGCCGGGTGGCGACCAGCAGGACCAATGGACCCTGGCGGTGCTGCTGCGGCATCTGCATCACGGGCTGGACTTGCAGGCCGCCATCGACCTGCCGCTGTTCACCAGCCGTCATTTTCCGCAGAGCTTCTATCCGCGCACGGTGGAGCCCGGAAAGCTGCTGCTGGAGGAACGCTTCGGGCCGGAGGTCATCGGGGCGCTACAGGCGCGCGGCCACGGCGTGAAGGTGGAGCCGCCCTGGTCGCTCGGCCGCGTCTGCGCCGTAGGGCGGCGCGACGGTTTTGTCCTCGCCGCCGCCACGCCCCGGCTGATGCAGGCCTATGCCATCGGGCGGTGATGCTTTGTGTGATCGCGTGATTCAGACCTTCGGTGCCTTCGCACCTTCGGTCACCACGCTCTCGCGGAAGGCGAAGCCAATGCCGGGGCGGTCGGGCAGCTGCATCACGCCCCGCTCCGGCGTCATGTCCTCCGACAGGCGCTGGCGCAAGGCAAGCTGCGCGCCGTGCATCTCCAGCAGCCCGCCCTGGGCATGGCCGCCCATCAGCGCCGCATTGGCGATGTCCCAGCCGCCAGCATGCGCCACCGGCGTGCCATAGGCTTCGGCGAGGGTCAGGATGCGCAGCGCGGCGCTGATGCCGCCGCAGAAGGCGGCATTGGGTTGCAGCCAATCCACCGCGCCCATCGCCAGCGCATCCCGGAACCAGGCCATGGACTGCACCATCTGCCCGGCGCCAATCGGGATGCGGATGGCGCGGCGCAGGCTGGCGAGCGCGGCGAGGTCATTGCCCAGCACCGGCTCCTCGAACCAGGCGATGTCGCACTCCTCCACCATCAGCGCGAGGCGCCGGGCGGTGGCGACATCCAGCCCGCAATTGGCGTCGAGCATCAGCAGCGGCTCGGGACCGAGCGCGTCCCGCACGGCGCGCACCCGCCGCGCATCTTCCGCCACGCCGCGCCCGCCGGCGGCGACCAGCATCTTCACGCCGCGAAAGCCTTCCGCGACGGCGTTGCGGCACACCTCCACCAGCTGCGCCTCATCATAGCCCGGCAGGCCGACGGTGGCGTAGCAGGGCACCGATGATCGCGCGCCGCCCAGCAGCCGCCACAAGGGCTCCCCCAGCGTGCGCGCGCGCAAATCCCACAGCGCCATGTCCAGCGCCGACAGGGCGGAAACGAAGGCGCCGGTGGCGTTGCGGGTATTGTATTGCGCGGTCAGGCGCGGGCCGATGGCCTCGATGGACCGCGCATCCTCGCCGCGCAGCGGGTCCTCCATGCGCTGGATCAGCGTGGCCACCTCCTCCGCCAGGAAGCGTCCGGTGACGCCGGTGCCGACCAGGCCTTCCTCCGTCTCGACGCGGCAGCGCACGAAGGTGGGCGTTTCGCGCCCGGCGTAATTGGCGGCGGCCTTCACGGCCGGCAGGCGCTCGACCTGGGCGGTGATGGCGCGGATGCGGCTCATGCGGTTCTCTCCCTCATCTGCCGTTCTGCGCGGCATGTTCGACGGCGTCCAGGAAGCGGGCGCGGCCGAGCTGCGCATGCGCTTCCGCCAGGGCGCGCGCCCGCGCCGCATCGCCGCGCAGGATCGCGCGCATCAGCGCGCGATGTTCCGCATTCGCCTCCGCCATATGTCCCGGATGTTCGAAGGATCGGCGGCGCAGCAGCATCAGCTTGCGGGTGAGCTGGCCATAGAGCGCCTCCGCTTCCCGATTGCCGCTGAAGGCCAGGATACGGGCGTGGAAATCGGAGTTGATCCGAAAGAAACCCTCCCGATCGCCGCGCGCGATCGCCGCATCCATCGCATCGACCATGATGCGCAGGACAAGCGCCTGGCTGGGGCTGATCCGATCCGCCGCGCGGGCGGCGGCCAGGCCGAACAGCGCGCCGTTGATCTCATAGATCTCCATGGCCTCGTCCTGGCCGAGGCTGCGGACGAAGGCGCCGCGATTCATGATGACGGTGACAAGGCCGGTCTTTTCCAGCGCCCGCGCCGCTTCCCGCACCGGGCCGCGCGACACGCCGAGCGCGCGCGCCAGCGCCACCTCGTTCAGCCTCTCGCCGGGCCGCAACGTGCCTTCCAGGATCAGACCCTGCAAACGCCGCGCGACATCGAGGCCAAGCGAATATGTGCGACGCAGCAAGGTGTTTGCGTGCGGCGCAGCATCGGGCAGCGGCGAAGACGTCAGCACATTTGCCATCCGGGAAAGTGTTTACAGTTTCGCCGGAGCCTGACAAGCTGCCGCCAGAGACAAAAAGAACCACCTCGGGAGGAGGTCGCCCATGGCCATGCCAAGGCGAAGCCGCGCATGACGCGAGATGCCACCAACACTGCCCTGCCGCTATCCGGCTTGCGTGTGCTGGACCTGACGGTCGCGCGCGCCGGCCCCACCTGCGTGCGCCATCTGGCGGATTGGGGGGCGGAGGTGATCCGCATCGCGCCGCCCTCCGCCGATGCCGGCGACATCACCGGCGACCAGGACGGTTTCGACTATCAGAACCTGCATCGCAACAAGCGCGCGATGCAGATCGACCTGAAGACGGAGGAGGGGAAGGCGATCTTCTTCCAGCTCGCCGCCACGGCCGATGTGGTGATCGAGAATATGCGTGCGGCGGTGAAGTTCCGGCTCGGCGTGGACTATGCCAGCGTCAGCGCGGTCAATCCGCGCATCGTCTATGGCAGCATTTCGGGCTTCGGCCAGGACGGCCCCTATGGCCACCGCGCCGGCGTCGACCAGATCGCGCAGGGCATGGGCGGGCTGATGAGCATCACCGGCGTGCCCGGCGCTGGCCTGGTGCGCGTCGGCATCCCGATCGCTGACCTCACCGCCGGAAACCTGCTGGCGCTGGCGGTGATGATGGCGCTGTACGATCGTGGCCGCACGGGGCGCGGGCGCTGGGTGCATACGAGCCTGCTGGAAGTCATGGTCTTCATGCTCGACTTCCAGGCGAGCCGATGGCTGTTGGCCGGCGAAGTGGCCGGGCAGGCGGGCAACGACCACCCGACCTCCATCCCCACCGGCGTCTATCCCACGGCGGATCGGCCCATCGCCTTGGCAGCATCTTCCCCGCGCATGTGGGAACGCTTCTGCGATGCGCTGGACAAGCCGGAATGGAAGACGCGCCCGGGCTGGAACACGCGTGATGGCCGCTCCGCCGACCGCGCCGCGATCAATGCGGCGATCAGCGAGGTGACGCGCACCAAGCCGAGCCTGCATTGGATCGAGATCCTGGACCCCGCCGGTATTCCCTGCGGCCCAATCAACACCATCGACCAGACGTTCGGCGATCCGCAGGTGCAGCACCTGCAAATGGCGAAGCCCGTCGCGCATCCGCGCCTCGGCGACCAGAAGCTGGTGCGCAATCCGATCAACATGAATGATGTGGATTGGAACATCCGCGACGCCACACCGGATGCCGGCCAGCATACGGATGCAGTGCTGGCGGAACTGGGTCATTCCCCCGACGACATCGCGAAGCTGCGCGCCGCGCGCGTCGTGCAATAGGAGCGCCAGATGGACGGCATGATTCTCAGCCTGACCACACCCAAGATCCTGGCGCGAATCGAGGACGGCATCGGCTGGTTGACCTTCAACCAGCCGGAGAAACGCAACGCCATTTCGCTGGAGATGTGGGAGGCGGTGGCCGATGCGGCGCAGCGCTTCACCGATGACCCTTCGGTGCGCGTCGTCGTCATGCACGGCGCAGGCGGCAAGGCCTTCGCCTCCGGCGCCGATATCAGCCAGTTCGAGAAGCTGCGCGACAGCGCGGAGGCGGAGGCGAAGTACTCCGCCGTTTCCGCCCTGGCGCGGCAGCGGCTGGAAGGCATGGGCAAGCCGCTGATCGCCATGATCAACGGCTTCTGCATCGGCGGCGGCTGCGCCACGGCGATGGTCGCCGATATCCGCATCACCGCGGAGGATGGGCGCTTCGGCATCCCCGCCGCCAAGCTTGGCGTCGCCTATGCCTGGCACAGCCTGCGCCGGCTGGTTTCGCTGGTCGGCCCGGCCATGGCGAAGGAGATCATGTTCACCGGCCGCTTCCTGGATGCGCAGGAAGCGCTGCGCGCCGGGCTGGTGAACCGCGTGGTGCCTGTGGACCAGTTGGAATCCACGGTGCGTGACATGGCGTTGACCATCGCGCGCAACGCGCCCCTGTCGATCCGCGCCTCCAAGGAAGGCATCGACCAGATTGCCGGCGAGCCTTCGAAGATCGACCAGTCGCGCTTCGAGGCCCTGTACCGCGCCTGCTTCGACAGCGCCGATTATGCGGAAGGACGCACAGCCTTCATGGCCAAACGTCCCCCCGTCTTCAAGGGGGGATAAGGCCGGGACGTGCCTGCCAAGCCCAGGGAGGAGAACAACAATGAGCGGCTTCACCAAGCGCCAGATCCTGACCCTCACCACCGGCTTCGCCATCGGCGGCGCCAGCTTCCGCGCCGCGGCGCAGGACCTGCCGGCGCATGAGCGCCAGCTGTATGAGGCAGCGCGGCGGGAAGGCCAGATCACCTGGTATTCCGGCCAGTACAATGCCGAAACCTCGGAGGCCGTCGGCCGCGCCTTCAACGAACGCTATCCGGGCGTGCGCTGCAATGTGGTGCGCAGCACATCCCAGGTCGCCTTCCAGCGGCTGTCGCAGGATACCCGCGCCAATGCTGCGCAATGCGACGTCTTCAGCTCCACCAATTCCGGCCACTTCACCCAGTTGAAGCGGCAGGGTCAGTTGACGCAGTACCGGCCGGTGAATGCGGATGGGATGCTGCCGGCGATCCGAAACATGGATCCAGACAACTTCTTCCACACCAGCTTCCTCGGCCTGTTCCTGATGACGCACAATACGCGCCTGGTGCCGGAGGCCGAAGCACCGCAGAGCTGGCGGGACGCGCTGGATACCAAGTGGAAGGACAAGCTGGCGGTCGGCCATCCCGGCTTCAGCGGCGCCATCGGCGTCTGGGCCGTGCAGATGCGCAAGATGTATGGCTGGGACTATTTCACACGGCTGGAGCGCAACAACCCGCAGATCGGAAGGTCAAGCCAGGACCCGGTGACGACGCTGAATGCGGGGGAGCGCAGCGTCGGGCTTTGCGTGCCTGTGGGCACCACGGCGCTCGCCATCTCACGCGGCAATCCGCTGAAGCTGATCTATCCGCGGGAAGGTGTGCTGGCGGCGATCTCGCCTTCCGGCATCCCCTCCAACGCGCCGCATCCAAACGCGGCAAAGCTGTTCATGGAATTCCAGGCCGGCAAGGCATTGTCGGAGACGGTGCGGCTGACCTTCAACGAGCCGCTGCGCGCCGACGTGCCGCCGCCGGAAGGCGGCCGCCCATTGGCCGATGTGACGCTGCTGACGCCGAGCCTGGAAGAACAGGAAAAGGGCGTGCCGGAAGTGCGGGAAGCCTGGCGCGACACCTTTGGCGTCTGACGCCAAAAAAAGCTGGCGGCGTCTGACGCCGACGAATTTGGGAGAGAACGATGACGGATATCACGAAGCGGCGGCTGTTCGGCGGCACGGCGGCGCTGACGGCGGCAGCGATCCTGCCCTTCCGCCATGCATCGGCGCAGGACATGCCGGCGCATGAGCGGGAGCTGCATCAGGCGGCGCAGCGGGAGGGCGAGGTCACCTGGTACACCGGGCAGCTTCAGGCCGAACCTTCCGAGGCGGTTGGGCGAGCCTTCGCCGAACGCTATCCTGGCGTGCGCTGCAATGTCGTGCGCACCACCTCCCAGGTCGCCTTTCAGCGCTTGTCGCAGGATGCGCGGGCGCGCGTGGCGCAGTGCGATGTCTTCAGCTCCACCGACTACAGCCACTTCACCTTCCTGAAGGGCGAGCGGCGGCTGATGGCGTACAAGCCGCAGAACGCTGCCGGCATGGTGAAGGCGGCGCGCGACGCGGCCGATCCGGACGGGCATTTCCAGGTCACCTATCTGGCGCTCTACATGCTCGCGCGTCGCAGTGATCGGCTGAGCGAGGCGGAGGCGCCGAAAAGCTGGCGGGAGCTGACCGACCCGAAATGGCGCGACAAGCTGGCGGTCGGTCATCCCGGCTTCAGCGGCGCCATCGGCAATTGGGCGATCATGATGCGCGCCGCCTATGGCGAGGCCTATTTCCGCGAGCTGGAACGGAACAAGCCGCAGATTGGCCGTTCGGCCGGCGATCCGGTGACCACGCTGAATGCCGGGGAGCGCATTGTGGGCGTCGCGATTCCGTCCGCCGCCACGCTGTTCAGCATCTCCCGCGGCAATCCGCTGTCGTTGATCTACCCGACCGACGGCACGCTGCTTGTGCCCTCACCGAGCGGCGCCATCGCCAATGCGCCGCGGCCCAATGCCGCCAAGCTGTTCATGGAGTTCGTCACCGGCCCCGCCTATTCCCGCACCGTGCGCGAATATTCCGCCGAATCACTGCGCCCGGAGGTGCCGCCGCCGGAGGGATCGCGGCCGTTGGACGAAATCCGCACCATCACGCCGACGCCGCAGCAGATCGAGCGGGAGATCACCGAGGTGAAGGAGGTCTGGCGTGACATCTTCGGCGTCTGAGCCCAACCGATGAGCGAGGCCCCCGCATTGCCGCGACGCGCAGCGGCGCCATCCGGCTGGTTGGCCGGCCGGATGGCACGTTTCGAACCTGTCACCCTGCTCTGGATCGCGCTGATCGCGATCCTGCTGTTCCTGGTTGCCTTCCCGCTGGGCAAGCTGCTGGTCGTCAGCTTCGAGACGCGCGGCACCGGCGCCTTCACCCTGTCCAACTATGTCACCGCCTATGGCCGTGCGCGCTACGTCGATGCGCTGATCAATTCGCTGCGGTTGGGGCTCACCTCCGCCACCATCGCGGTGGTGATGGCGGTGCCCATGGCCTGGGCGGTGTCGCGCACCGATATGCCCGGCAAGGGTCTCACCTGGGCCGTAGTGCTCGGCGCCTTCATCCTGCCGCCCTATCTCAGCGCGGTGGGCTGGATTCTGCTTGCCGGCCCCAATTCCGGCTTCATCAACCTGGCCTGGCGCTGGGTGACGGGGGCGGAAGGCGCGCTGGTCAACATCTACAGCTTCAGCGGCATGGCGTTGGTCATCGCGTTGAATGCCTTCCCGCTGGTCTTCATCTTCGTCAAATCGGCGCTCGACCTTGTCTCCTCCGAAATGGAGGACGCCGCCAATATCCTCGGCGCCGGCACCTGGACGGCAATGCGCAAGGTATCCCTGCCGCTGGTCTGGCCGGCGATCATGGCCGGCTTCATCATCGTCTTCCTGGAAGCCATCGCGCTGTTCGGCACGCCGGCCATCATCGGCATTCCGGCGCGCATCAACGTGGTCACCACGCAGCTCTGGCAGTTCTTCGAATATCCGGTGCGGGTGGAGGTCGCGGCGGCCTATGCCATGCCGCTTCTGCTGGTCACCGCTGGCATGATCGTGGTGCAGAAGCTGATGCTGGCGCGCAAAGGCTATGTCTCGCAGACCGGCAAGGGTGGTGAGCGGCGGCCGATCAAGCTTGGCCCCTGGCGTTGGGTGGCCTTCGCCTGGTGCGCCATGGTCGGGTTGATGGCGGTGATCGCGCCGCTCTTCGTGCTGTTGCAGGCGAGTTTCGCCAAGGCCTGGGGTCGTGGCCTGGCCTGGGACAATCTGACGCTGGCCAATTACCGGCTGCTGATCTTCGAGCATGAGATGGCGATGACCTCCATCTGGAACACCATCTGGTTCTCCGCCACGGCGGCGACCATCGCGGTGCTCCTCGCCCTGCTGATCGCCTATATCGTCAACCGGCGGCTGGTACCCTTTGGGGAAGCGCTGGGCTTCATGGCGATGGCGCCCTTCGTCATCCCCGGCATCGTCATGGCGATCGGCTTCTACGCGGCCTATGCCTCCCCGCCCTTCGCCCTGTACGGCACGGCGGCGATCATCATCCTGGCCTTCGCGGCGCGCTTCCTGCCCATTGCCTATGCCAATTCCTCCTCCGCCATCCGGGCCGTGCATCCGGAGATGGAGGAGGCGGCGCGCATCCTGGGCAGCGGCCGGCTGCATGCCATCCGCATGATCACGGCGCCGCTGGTGCGGAAGTCGCTGCTCGGCGGCTGGCTGATCGTCTTCATCGTCGCCTCGCGCGAATTGTCGGCGGCAATCTTCCTGGTCGGGCCACGCACCCGGACCATGTCCGTGTTGCTGTACGACCTCAGCGAGGCCGGCAATTTCGAGGTGCTGGCGGCCTTCGGCGGCCTGCTGCTGCTGGTGACGATGGTCTTCGTCGGCATCGGGATGAAGCTGGTCGGGCGCGACTTCATGCTGCGGAGAAACTGAGAATGTCGCGTCTTTCGATTCAGGGCCTGACCAAGGCCTATGGCCCCAACCGCGTCGTCGATTCCATCGACCTGACCTTGCAGGAAGGCGAGTTCGTCTCCCTGCTTGGACCGTCCGGCTGCGGCAAGACGACGACGCTGCGCATGATCGCGGGTTTCATCGACCCCAATGGCGGCAGCATCTCGCTCGATGGGCAGGTCATCTCCGCCCCCGGCGCGGTGCTGCCGCCCGAAAAGCGCGGCATGTCGATGATCTTCCAGAGCTACGCCATCTGGCCGAACATGACGGTGGCGGAGAATGTGGGCTTCGGCCTGAAGCTGCGGAAACTGCCATCCGAGGAAATCCGCAAGCGCGTGCAGGATATTCTGGAGGTGGTGCAGATGGGCCACCTGGCAGGGCGCTATCCGGCGGAATTGTCGGGTGGCCAGCAGCAGCGTGTGGCCCTGGCGCGCGCCATCGTGGTGAAGCCGGCGGTGCTGCTGCTGGATGAGCCGCTATCGAATCTCGACGCCAACCTCCGTGAGGAGATGCGCTTCGAGATCAGGCGCCTGCATGACGAATTCCGCATCACCACCGTCTACGTCACCCATGATCAGGGGGAGGCGATGGCGACCTCGGACCGGATCGCGGTGATGAATGCCGGGCGGATCGAGCAGGTGGATGCGCCGCATATGCTCTACACCCGTCCGCGTACCCGCTTCGTCGCCGGCTTCATCGGCCGCACCAACCTGCTACCGGCCAAGCTGCGCGATGGCCAGATCGGCTTCGGCGGCATTGCCATGCAGGCGGGGCAGGTGCCGGGGGCGGATACCGCGGCGGGGGGCGACATCCTGGTCTCTGTCCGCCCGCAATCCATCGGGCTGCACCGCGCGCCGCCGATGGGCGGCGGTCCGGTGCTAGAAGGCGTGGTGGCGCAGCGCACCTTCCTGGGCGAGACCTGGGACTATGTGGTGCGTGCCGAGGGCAGCGACCTGCGGCTGCGCGCCACGGCGCCACCCTTGCAGATTCATGATGTCGGCGAGCAGGTCTGGATGGAATTCGATCCGCAGCAGATGGCCATGGTGGTGTAGCGCCCGGCCCGGGGGTCGTTACACTGGCGGGAATGGACACATCCCGCTTCGTCGCCGCCATCGTGGTGGCCCAGGTGCTGGCGCAGATCGGCGCCTTCACCCTGCCGGCGCTGCTGCCGGGCTACATGGCCCGGTGGCAGCTTTCCGCGACCGAGGCGGGCTGGCTCATCGGTGCCTTCTTCGCCGCCTATGTCGCTGCCGTGCCGCTGCTGGTGGCGCTGACGGACAGGTTGCCGGCGCGGCGCATCTACCTGCTCGGCACCGCCTGCACGGCGCTGTCTCATCTCGGTTTCGCCTTGCTGGCGGAAGGCTTCTGGTCGGCCCTGGCCTTGCGGGCGCTGGCCGGCATCGGCTGGGCCGGCTGCTACATGCCGGGGCTGAAGGCGCTGGCGGATCGGCTGGAAGGGGCGGCGCAGTCACGGGCGGTATCCTGGCACGCGGCCGGGGTGGGCATCGCCGGCGCGGCATCGTTCCTCGTCGCGGGGACGCTGGATGCGCTGGCGGGGCCGGAGGCCGCTTTCCTGTTCGGTGGCGTCGCGGCGCTGGCGGCCTTCGGCATCGGCGTGGCCGTTCTGCCGAATGCCCGGCCCGCCCGCCGCCCCGGCGCGTTGCTGGATTTCCGGCCGGTGCTGCGCAATCGCGCGGCCATGGCCTGGATCGCCGGCTACACGGTGCACACCTGGGAACTCGCCGCGCTGCGCGCCTGGGCGGTGACCTTCCTGGCGCTGGTTATCGCCCGGCAAGGCGCGCCGGACTGGCTGCCGGGGCCCAATGTGCTGTTCACGGCGGCCGGTCTGCTCGGCATCGCCGTATCCATCCTCGGCAATGAAACGGCGCAGCGCTTTGGGCGCGGCCGCGTGGTGGCCGCGGCGATGGGCGCGGCGGCGCTGATCTCCCTGCTCACTGGCCTCTCCGCTTTGGTCTCCGCGCCGCTGGCGGTGGCTTGCGTGCTGGCCTGGAACGCCGCGATCTACCTGGACAGCTCGGCGCTGACCGCAGGCACGGTGCAGGCGGCAGCGCTCGGCCTGCGCGGCGCGACGATGGGGCTGCACAGCATGTGCGGCTATGCCGGCGGCTTCCTGGGGCCGCTCGGCGTCGGCCTGGCGCTGGACTGGGTGGGGCCGGAGGCGCCCGGTGCCTGGGCCCTGGCCTTTGGCCATCTGGCCCTGGTCACCCTGGCCGGCTTCGCGCTGCTGCGCTGGCTTTCGCGCGAGTGATTACCGCGCGCGAGCCAGCAGCCGTTTCGCGCGATCCACCACCGGCAGATCGATCATCGCGCCTTCGAAGGCCACCGCGCCCTGGCCGGCGGCCACCGCCGCCTCGAAGGTCGCGATCAGGCAACGGGCACGGTCCACCTCCGCCTCGCTCGGCCCGTAGATCTCGTTGATCACCGGCACCTGCGCGGGGTGGATGCAGGCGGCGCAGCCGAAGCCGAGCGCGCGGGACCGGCGCAGCGCGGTGCGGTAGCCCTCCGGATTGTCGAAGGCCGCGAAGGCGCCCAGCGAGCCCATGGGGATGATCCCCGCCCCCCGCGCCGCGATCAGCGCCATCATCGCCGGCACGTAGAGGCTGTCGGCGGAGGGCACCGCTTCCATCTCCGTCGCCAGATCCTCCCCGCCCACGCCGAGCGCCACCACGCGCCGATCAGCGCGGGCGATGTCGGGCAGGCGGGGCAGGGCCTCGGCCGTCTCGACGATGGCGAGGAAGCGGGTGGGTGCGCGGCCGTGCCGGGCCTCGGCGGCCTCGGCCAGTTCGGCCAGCAGCCGCACATGCTCCGGCCCCATCACCTTGGGCAACATCAGTGCGGTGGCGCCGGCGGCGATGGCGGCCTCGATATCCGGCACCGCCAGTTCCAGCGGCCGGTTGATGCGGACGCAGATGGTGGCGCCCGCCTGGCCCACCTGCGCCGCCACGGCCGCCAGCGCTTCGCGCGCTTCCGCCTTGCGCGCCGGCAGGATCGAATCCTCCAGGTCGAGGATGATGACATCGGCGCCGCGCATATGCGCCTTGGCGACGAAGCGCTCGGCCAGCACGGGCACGAACAGCAGGGAGCGCCAGCGGGCGGGGTGGTCGGTCATGCCGCATCCTCCGGTGTCGTGACGATGCCGGCCGCCACCAGGCGCGTGATCGTGGTGTCGTCGAGGCCAAGCTCGCGCAGCACGGCGCGGGAATCCCCGCCGAGGCGCGGCGCCGGCAGCGGATCCTCCCGCATGCCGCCGCCAAAACGGTTCGGCGTGGCGGTGCGGCGGATGCGGCCCTCGCTCGGGTGATCCTCCGGCGCAAAGAAGCCGGTGGCGGTCAGATGCGGGTCGGTCAGCAGGTCGTCCAGGCTGTTATAGGCCGCCGCCGGCACATCCGCCGCGCCCAGGATCGCCAGCCATTCGGCGGTGGTCCTTTGGGCCATCGCGCCGGCGCGGACCTTCAGATATTCGGCGGCATTGGCCGTGCGCGCGGCGGCGGAGAGAAACCGTGGATCGGCCTTCAGCTCCGGCCGGCCGATGGCGTCGAAGAATGCGAAGGCCTGGGCATTGGTGTTCGGACCCACCGTGATGTAGCCGTCCTTCGTGGCCACGGGCCGGTAATCGGGGCTCAGCAGCCGTGCATCGCCCAGCGGCCCCACCGGCGGGTCGAAGGTGCCAGCGCCGAGATGCTCGCTCATGACGAAGGAGGCCATGTTCTCGAACATCGGCACTTCCACCGCCTCCCCCACCCCGCTGCGTTCGCGGCGGTACAGGGCGAAGCCGATGCATTGCGCGGCGATCAGCCCGGTGATGTGGTCCGTCATCACCATCGGCACGAAGCGCGGCTCGCCATTGGCGCGGTGGAAGGTGCCGGCGACGCCGGACAGGCTCTGGATGATCGGGTCGTAGGCCGGGCGGTTGAAATAGGGGCCGCCACGGCCGAAGGCGAGGATGGAGCAATGGATCAAACGCGGGTTCTCGGCCCGCAGCGCCTCCCACCCCAGCCCTGCGCGGTCTAGCGCGTTGGGGCGGATATTGCTGACGAAGACATCTGCGGTGCGGATCAGCGCCAGCAACGCCGCCTGGCCTTCGGGATGCTTGATATCCAGCGCCAGGGACCGCTTGTTGCGGTTGAACTGCATGAACTTGCCGGACATGCCGGCATGGCGGCTGCCCTGCGCCATGGTGCGCAGCAGGTCGCCGCCGCCCGGCGCCTCAACCTTGATGACCTCCGCCCCCTGGTCGGCCAGTGTGCGGGAGCAGATGGGGCCGACCACGACGGAGGTCAGGTCGACCACGCGGATGCCGGAAAGCGGACCGCCGCTCATGCGCCGAAATCCAGTTCCATCTCCGCCGCCAGCGTGCCGTCCGGCGCCGCGGCCCAGGCCGCCATCTTGCCATTTACCGGCGCCGCGCCGGCTAATGTCACGGTCTGCCCGACAAACAGCGGCCGCCGCAGCCGCGCGGTATAGCCGCGCAGTGGGCCGGGGGCGCGCTTCAGCGCGGCATCGACGATCAGATGCATGGTCAGCCCGCCATTCTGCACCGTGGCGGGATAGCCCTCCGCCTCACGGGCGTAATCCGCGTCGTAATGGATGCGGTGGCTGTTCCAGGTGACGGCGGAGTAGCGGAAGACCAGCACGGGATCGAGCAGCATGGCATCCGACCAGGCCGCGCCCTCCGGCGCCGGCACCGGCGGCGTCACCGTGCTTTTGGCGCCGGGCGGCACCGCTTCCCGATAGACCGCGTCGAACTCGTCCACCGCCAGGGTCTGGCCGCGTGCCTCGATGGTCTGGCGCATGGTCAGCACGACGATCTGGCCGGTGCGCGCCTGTTTCGGTTCGATCGCCGCCACCTCGATGATCTTGCGCGCCGCGTCGCCCACTTGCAGCGCGCCGTGGATGCGGGTGCGGCGACCGGCGCCCATGCGGCGGGGCAGGGGAATGGGTGGCAGGAAGGCACCCTTGCGGGGGTGGCCATCCGGCCCGATCTCGCTCTGCCGCGCGACATCGGCGAAGAACATGCCGAACCAATGCGGCGGCAATTCGCTGCCCTGGCGGAAGCTGTCCGGGTCCAGGTCCAGCATGCCGGCGATGCGCCGCACGGCGGGCAGGGCGATCTCCTCCTCCACCACGCGGGACCGGCCGATCCAGGACCGCAGCTCGGGCATCGCCCGTGTGACGTCGTCGCTCATGCTCACTGGGCCGAGAGGTTCAGGCGGCGGATCATCGGCACCCAGAGATTGGACTGGGCCACCGCCAGATCCTCCGCCTGTTCGGGTGTGTTGGCAGGGGCCGGGTCGGCGCCCACCCGCGCGAAGGCCTCGCGCAGCTCCGGTGTCGCCAGCGCCGCGTTCAGCGACCGGTTCAGCCGCAGCACCACCTCGGGCGGCGTTTGCGCATGGGCCATCAGGCCGAACAGGTTCAGCGCCTCATAGCCCTGCACGACCTCCCCGATCGCGGGCACGTCGGGCCAGTTGGGGGAGCGTTGCGGGCTGGTGACGCCGAGGGCGCGGACCCTGGCATCGTCCTTCACCGGCTCGGCCTCCGGTAGCCCCAGCAGGCGTGCCTGCACGCGGCCGGCCAGCAGATCCGTCATGCCCTGTGTGCTCTGCCGGTAGGGCACGTGGATCATCTCCAGCCCCGCCTTCTCGCAGAGCAGCTCCACCGAGAGATGCGTCGTCGCGCCGATGCCGGAGGAGGCGTAATTCAGCTTGCCCGGATTGGCGCGGGCATAGGCGATGAACTCGGCCAGGTTGGTGGCCGGCACGCCGGAATGGATCAGCAGGATGTTCGGCGTGGTGGCATAGAGGCCGATGGTCACCAGGTCCCGCGCATGGGCAAAGGGCATGGTGGGGCGCAGCGCCTCGTTGATCGCCTGGGTGTTCCGCGTGCCGACCAGGATCGTGTAGCCATCGGCCGGCGACCGCACCACGGCCTCCGCCGCCACCACGCCGGCCGCGCCCGGGCGGTTGTCCGGCGTCACCGGCTGGCCGAGGTTGCGGCTCATCGCATCGGCGACGAGGCGTGCCACCACATCGGTCTGCCCGCCGCCGCCATAGGGGATCATCATGCGGATCGGCCGGTCCGGCCAGGCGGCGAGGGCCGGGCCCGGGGCGACAAAGGGCGCGGCGAGCAGGCCCGTGGTGGCGGCCAGCAGGGCGCGGCGGTGCAGCTTCGGCATCCGATTTCCTCCGGTGTGTTTTGCCGCAGTCTAGACTCCCGTGGCCCTGCGTGGTGCATCGCATATGTGATGTTCGCGGGAGGTGGACGTGCCACGCCAGGGCTTCGTGAAATCCGCGCAGCGGACGCTGGAGGTGCTGGAGCTGTTCGCCGGCACCCATCGCGCGGCCACGGTGGCGGAGGTGGCGCGCGACCTCGGCTATCCGCAATCCAGCACCTCCATCCTGCTCGCTGACCTGGCGCGGCTCGGCTACCTGGAACAGGATTCGGACAGTCGCGCCTATCGCCCCACCTTGCGGGTGATGCTGCTGGGCGGCTGGATGCAGGACCGGCTGCTGGGGGAGGGCAGCCTGCTGCGGCGGATGGAGCGGCTGCGCGCGCGGCATGAGGTGACGGTGCTGATCGGCATGCAGGCCGGCGCCCGCGTGCGCTACATCCTGACCCTGCGCCGCCCCGCCGCCGGCCAGAACATGCGCGCCGGCATGACGCGCGCCATCGGCCGTGCCGCGGTGGGCAAGGCGCTGCTGATGCTGAAGCCGGAGGCCGAGGCCCAACGCATCCTGCGCCGCGCCAATGCGGAGGAGCAGGACCCCGACCGCCGTGTCGATGTGGCAGCCGTGATGGCGGACCTTCGCGCGGCGCGGCAATGCGGCTGGCTGGAAAGCGGCGGTGCCGTGGTGCCCGGCCAGAACGTGCTGGCCATGCCGTTGCCGCCGCTGGCGGACCACCCACCGCTGGCCATCGGCCTGGGCACCACTGCGGCGGAGGTGGAGCGGCGGCGCGACGGCCTGGTGCTGGCCCTGCAGGAGGTTTGCGCGGCGCTGCGGCGGGAAGCCCTGCGCCGCGCCGGACCTATTGCGCGGTGATATTCGCCGCCTGTGCGGCGATGCGGGACCGTTCAAGGTCCTGCGCGATATAGGTCGCGAAGCCTTCCGGCGTGGCCAGGGCGCCGGCCGCGGTCTCGCCGCCCATGCCAGTCATCCGTTCCTGGAAATCGGGCAGGCGCACGATCTCCGCCATCGCGGCGCCGAGCCGATTCATCGCCTCGGCCGGCGTGCCGGCGGTCGCCAGCAGACCGACATAGGAACCGGCGGTGAAATTCGCCACGCCCTGCTCCGCCATGGTCGGCACATCCGGCAGCGCGGCCAGCCGCGCGGTGGAGGCGACGGCGACGATGCGTGCCTGGCCGGCGCGGTGCAGCGGCAGGGCGGTGGAGAATTCCGTGAAGAGCAGCGGGATATTGCCGGCGAGGAAATCCGGCACCGCGGCCCCGCCGCCGCGATAGGGCACATGCAGCAGTCTGGCGCCGCTGGCGGCGATGAAGGCTTCCAGCGACAGATGCGTGGCGCTGGCCACGCCAGCGGTGCCCACCCCCAACGCATCCGGCTGCGCGCGCGAAGCGGCAACCACATCGGCCACGCCGCGATAGGGCGAGGACGGCTGCACGACGAGGCAATGCGGCACCTGCATCGCCATGCCGACCGGCGCGAAATCCTTGGCCGCGTCATAGGGCAGCCGCGCCTGCACGACTGGATTGACGCTCAGCGGGCCGTTGGAGCCGACCAGTAGCGTGTAGCCATCGGCTTGGGCGCGTGCCACCGCCTGGGCGCCGACGCTGCCACCCGCGCCCGGGCGGTTCTCCACCACCACCGGCTGGCCGAGCCGGGCTTGCAGCAGCGGCTGCATGAGTCGGGCGATGGTGTCCGCATTGCCGCCGGCGGCGAAGGGCACGATGACGCGGATCGGCCGATCGGGCCAGGCGGCGAAAGCGGGGAAGGCGCCCAGCGTGGGCAGGCCAGCGGCGACGGCCAGCAGGCTGCGGCGGCCGAACAGGCGGCTTGTCATGACATTTCCTCGGAATTCGTTGTCCGCATCATGCGATCGGGCGTCAGGCGCTTCAAGTCGCCCCGGTGACGGCAAAACATTTCGGATTCAGGCGAACCGCGGCGGTTCGGCGCCGTTGCAAGGCAGCTCGCACAGGATTCCTCCCCTCAATGAACCAGTCCCTGGTCGCGCTTGGCGCGCTGAACTTCTTCATGGCCGATGTACGGGACGGCCTCGGCCCCTTCCTCGGCATCTTCCTTTTGCAGAATGGCTGGGGCCCGGCCGCTATCGGGCTGGTCGCCAGCGTCGCCGGGCTGGTGGCGATGGTGGCGACAACGCCGCTCGGCCTGCTGGCCGATGCGGCGCGGGCGCGCCGGCTGCTGCTGGCCCTGGCCGCCTCCGTCATCACCTTGGCCTGCGCCGCCAACTGGCTGGCGCCGTCCTTTGGCGTCACCGCCGGGGCGCAGGTGCTGACGGCGGTGGCCGGGGCCGCGATCACGCCGCTGATCGCCGCCATCACTCTGGGTCTGGTGGGGCAGGCCGGCTATGCGCGCCAGCTCGGCCGCAATGCCGCTTTCCGCCATACCGGCACGGCAGCCTCCGCGCTGCTGGCCGGGCTGCTGGGCTATCGCTACGGGATTGGCGCGGTGTTCCTGCTGATGGGGTTGATGGCCTTCGGCGCGATCCTGGCCGTCGCCACCATTCGCGGCCGCGACATCGACCATGACGCCGCGCGCGGCGCCGTGGCCGGGGAGGCCCCTCCCAAGGGCCTGCTGGCGGTGCTGCGCGGCTCCCCGCCGCTGCTGGTGCTGGGGGCCACGGTGCTGCTGTTTCACCTGGCCAATGCGGCGATGCTGCCGCTGCTGGGCCAGGCGATGGTGGCGCGTGGCACGGCCGGCGATGGCGCCGCCTATACCGCCGCGACGGTGGTGATCGCCCAGGGCACCATGATCGTCATGGCGCTGTTCGCCGCCTGGCTGGCGCAGCGACGCGGCTACTGGATCGTCTTCGTCATCGCTTTGGCGGCGCTGCCGCTGCGCGGGCTGATCGCCGGGCTGGTCACCGACCCTGCTGTGCTGGTGCCGGTGCAGATCCTGGATGGCGTCGGCGCCGGCATGATGGGCGTTGCCGTGCCGGGGCTGGTGGCGCGGCTGCTGGACGGCACGGGCCGCGCCAATGCCGGTCTGGCCGCGGTGCTGACGGCGCAGGCCATCGGCGCCTCGCTGAGCAACGGCCTGGGCGGTTATGTGGCGCAGCATATGGGCTTCGGCTTCGCCTTCCTGGCGCTGGGCGCCATCGCCACGGCCGCGCTGGTGCTATGGCTGGTCGCCGGGGTCTGGCTGCGCGGCACGGCGGCGGGCCAGCGCCCGGCTTTGGCCCAATGAAACCCCGGCGGCGGCACGCAGGCTGTTGACCAGCAGGCTTGCCGGGCGCGAAAGCCCCCGCTTGCGGGTGCTGATGACGAATTGCCGCTGCGCCCAGGTGTCGCTCAGCGGAATCACCGTCAGACCCAGCGCCTGTCGCACCGCCCGCGCTTCCTCCCCCGGCACGATGGCCAAGGCGAGGCCAGCGGCGACGATGCGATAGGCTGCATCCACGGTGGAGACCTGGATGCGGTGGCGGATCGGCCTGCCGGCCGCGGCCGCCGCGCCGCGCTGCATCTGCTGCATGATGCTGCGGGCCAGGATGTCCACCTGCTCATGCTCCAGCGTTTCGGCGAAGGACACGGTTTTGCGTCCCGCCAGCGGATGGCCGTGGGGCACGACGCAGGCCAGGTGGTCGCGGTGGTAGGGGTGGCTTTGCAGGTCGCGCAGCCCCACCGCATCCCAGCAGATGCCGATATCCGCGCGTCCTTCCTCCACGCCGCGGATCACCTCCCAGATCTCGCGCTCCTCCAGGCTGACGCGCACGTCGCGATACGCCTTAGCGAAGTGCGCGATATCGACGGGCAGGAACTGCGCCACCGCCGATTTGCTGCCGAAGACCCGGACCTGGCCCTGCACGCCCTGGGCGAAGGCGCCGAGCTCCGACCGGATGCGGTCGAGCATCTGCAGGGATTCCCGGGCGTAGCGCCACAGCGCCTCCCCCGCCGCGGTCACCGTCACGCCGCGCCGCCCGCGGTCCAGCAGCCGGACGCCGGCCTCCTCCTCCATCTGCGCGATGCGCTTGCTGACGGCGGAGGGCACGATGGCCTCGCGCTGCGCGGCGGCGGCGATGTTGCCCTCCTCACAGACGGCGACGAAGAGGCGGAGCGAGACCGGGTCGAAATGGCGCATGCGGGGGGCCTACGGGCGGTGGATAAGCCATCTCTAGATGGAACGGCTTGCGAGAAAAATGGCCATTCCAGAGATGTCTGCCGCCGGGCCTATCACCTCCCTAACCCCGCCATGCAGGAGTGCCCATGCGCATCGTCGAAATCCGCGAACGGACCGCTCCGATCGCCTCGCCCATCGCCAATGCCTTCATCGACTTCTCGAAGATGACGCTGAGCCTGGTGGCGGTGGTGACGGATGTCATCCGGGATGGCCGGCCGGTGATCGGCTACGGCTTCAATTCCAACGGCCGCTACGGCCAGGGCGGGCTGATTCGCGAACGCTTCGCGCCACGGGTGCTGGCCGCCGATCCGGACAGCCTTCTCGATGCGGCGGGCACCAATATCGACCCGCACAAGGTCTGGGCGGCGATGTTCACCAACGAAAAGCCGGGCGGGCATGGCGAACGCTCCGTCGCCATGGGCACCATCGACATGGCGGTCTGGGACGCGGTCGCCAAGATCGCCGGCAAGCCGCTGTTCCGCCTGCTGGCGGAGCGTGCCGGGGTGCAGGCCGATCCGACGGTCTTCGTCTATGCCGCGGGCGGCTACTACTACCCCGGCAAGGGCTTGCAGGGCCTGGCGGATGAGATGCGCAGCTACCTCGACCGCGGCTACACCGTGGTGAAGATGAAGATCGGCGGCGCGCCGCTGGACCAGGACCTGACCCGCATCGAGACCGTGCTGCGCCTGCTGCCCGCCGGCTGCCGGCTGGCGGTGGATGCGAATGGGCGCTTCGACCTGGAGACCGCCATCGCCTATGCCAAGGCGCTGCGCGCCTATGACCTGTTCTGGTACGAGGAAGCCGGCGATCCGCTGGACTACGAGTTGCAGGCCCGGCTGGCCGAGCATTATCCCGGCCCGATGGCGACGGGCGAGAACCTGTTCTCCATGCAGGATGCGCGCAACCTGATCCGCTATGGCGGTATGCGGCCCGATCGCGACTGGCTGCAATTCGACTGCGCGCTGAGCTACGGCCTGGTGGAGTATCTGCGCACGCTGGAGATGCTGAAGGCCCATGGCTGGTCCTGGCGCCGCTGCATCCCGCATGGCGGCCATCAGATGTCGCTGAACATCGCGGCGGGGCTGGGACTGGGGGGCAATGAATCCTACCCCGACCTGTTCCAACCCTATGGCGGCTTCCCCGATGGCGTGCGGGTTGAAGCTGGGCACATCACCATGCCGGAGCTGCCGGGAATCGGCTTCGAGGGTAAGTCCGACCTGATCCGGGAAATGCGGAGCCTGGCGGCCTGAGCCACGGAGGGGCGAGGCCGCGAGAATATGTAAGTCTTTGAAAAAGTGGTGTCCCCGACGGGATTCGAACCCATGGCCCCCAGATTAGGAATCTGGTGCTCTATCCGGCTGAGCTACGGAGACGCCGGGGACCGATTACCACAAGCCCCGCCCGCCCCGCGAGAGGGTTGGAAAGCCCTGGCCGCTGATATCCGCATGACCAGGACCTATGGCCCTGCCTGGACGCTCGGCCAGTCCAGCGGGGCGAAGCGCATCACCGGGATTCGCGCGACCGCCAAGGTGCGGTCCTCGACCGTCACGGGCACCTCGATTTCCGTCGCGCCGCCGGCGGTGGGCCGGGACATCAGCGGCAGCATGATGCGCGCGGTGCCGGCGGCGCGGCGGCCGACCAGCCCGGCATCGGACAGCGCCTGCAAGGCCTCCCCCGCCCCGGTCAGGCGCAGGGAGCCGGCGCCGGTCGGCTGCAACCCCTCATCCAGCGCCAGCGTCGCCGCGGCATGCAGCTCGGCCGGACCCCAGCGCACCGACAGGCTGCGCAACTCCAGCGCACCGCCGCCATCGCGCCAGGCCGCCGCCCGCTGCGCCGGCACGCGGCCGCCGGGAACCGGCCCGCTGAGCGCGGCATCGGCGGCGAAGCTCTCCATGCGGCGGCCGAAGGGGCCGGGGGCATTGGGCGGCATGGGCAGGTCCACGCCCTCCGCCACCAGCGAGAATTCCAGCGCCGGCTCGCCCTCCGTCGCTGTGGAGGAACTGGCGAGGGCGAGGTTGGCGCGTGCCACCTCCATCGGGCCGGTGGGGGTGGAAAGCCGCAGCCGCTCGGCCAGCAGCAGGGCCTCCCGCGGCGGGGTGTCGCGTTCCAGGGGCACCAGGGCCACAAGCTCATCCGCCGCGAAGCGCCATTCGCCGCCGGCAATGCGCAGGCGTTGCGCCCCCGGCATCTCCACCCGCAGGCGGTGCAGCCAGGGCAGGGTCACCCGCAGCACCACCCGCTCCGCCTCCAGCACCAGGCCGCCGGGCAGGGTGGCGGTGCCGCCCTCCAGCCGTACGGCGCCCAAAGTGAGCGTGGCGGAGAAAGGCCAGCCGCCGCGTTGCGGGGCGGCGTGGTCCACCCGCCAGCCCTGGGCGCGGCGGATCTGCACCCAGGTGGCCAGCCCGTCCTGCAACTGGCTGGCCATGATCCGCCAGAGAACGGCGTGGCCGGCGCCGAGGGCGAGCAGCACCAGCACCAGGCCGATGGCAAGGCGCGGGCCGAGCGGGCGGCGGCGCGGTGGGGCGGCCGGGGGCTTCATGTCCATGATGGGGAGGGCTATAGCGCGAAGCGAACTCCCCGTGCAGGCACCCCCTCCCATTCCCCAGACCGATCCCCTTCCGCCGCCGCTGCATGACGGCGCGCTGTGGGTCTTCGGCTATGGCTCGTTGATCTGGCGGCCAGGCTTTGACCATGCGGGCAGCCACCCCGCGCTGCTGCCGGGCTTTCATCGCCGCTTCTGCCTGTGGTCGCACCACTATCGGGGCACGCCGGAGGCACCGGGCCTGGTGCTGGGGCTGGACCGAGGCGGCGCCTGCCGCGGCGTGGCGTTTCGCGTGCCCGGCGCTGCTGCGGCGGAGGTGCTGCGCTATCTGGATGAGCGGGAACTGCCGGATGGGGCGGAGGTGGTCTATCACCGCCGGGTGCTGCCGGTGCGGTTGTTGGACCAGCCGGGCCGGCCCGTGGTGCCGGCGGTGACCTATGTGGCCAATCGTGATTGCCGGCTTTACGTGCGCGGCCTGCCGGAAGCCGCCGCGGCGCGCGCGATCGGCCAAGGCATCGGGCGGATGGGCGCCAACCGGGACTATCTGCTGAACACCCTGCACCATCTGGCGGCGATGGGGGTGCGGGATCGTGGCCTGGCGCGCATCGCGGCCCTGCTGCCCGCCCTGCCCGATACGACTTCGGATTGAGCGGTGCTGCCGCCATTTCGGTCACTTTGCGCGGCGCTACACCATTTAATCCACCGATCCGCTGCCGGTTCCCGCCGCGTTACATAGCGCCTCGCCTGGCAACCAAGCCAAGTCTGGGCGTCAAATGGCGAAGTCGGAAAAGGCATATTTTTCAATTACTTATCGGAATGCGATCGGAAGCTCATTGACGTTCTTTCAATGACTTGGAACAGGAAAGGGACAGGCCGTGGCAGCAGTGGCGCGGAGAGTCCTGCCATCGGGCACTGTCAACCCACAGATTTATCCACAGGGGGTCGGCTCCGCCTTCCCAGACTCTGGAGGCGGGCCGGAAGGCATTCCTTAACGTAACCGACACGGGAACCTTCACCCCTCCGCTGCGCTGCAACGCGACGAGGTGGCATCGATTGATTGTCGCCGCCACCGTTCCAAACCACCGCCCGCAACCCAGCGGCGCATCGCGGCAGGGGAGTCGATGCAGGCCGAGCCAACATCCCGTCCATCGCCCAGCTCCGATGGCGTGACCAGCCTATTGCAGCCCGGCGTGAACTGCTGGCGCATCGAACGCGCCCATCGCGCGACCGTCATCGTCGACGCGGCCGACTATTTCCGCGCTGCCCGGGCGGCCATGTTACGAGCCGAGCACCGCATCATGCTGATCGGCTGGGATTTCGACGCCCGGATCGAGCTGATCCCGGGCGGGGATTCGACGGATGCCCCGAGCCGGCTCGGCGATTTCATCCTCTGGCTGGTCAAGCGCCGGCCAGGGCTGGAGATCTTCCTGCTGCACTGGGACCTCGGCGCGCTGAAGGCGCTGTTTCGCGGCTCCACCATCCTCACCTTGCTGCGTTGGAAGGCGCATCCGCGCATCACAGCGCGGCTGGACAGCCGGCACCCGCCCGCCGCCTCCCATCACCAGAAGATCGCGGTGATCGACGACGCGCTGGCCTTCTGCGGCGGCATCGACATGACGGCGGAGCGCTGGGATACGCCGGACCACGCGGATACGGAACCGCGCCGCAGCTCGCCCGGCGGCACCCCCTACAAGCCCTGGCACGACGCCACCACGGCGCTGGACGGCCCGGCGGCGGCGGCATTGGGGGAACTGGCGCGGGACCGTTGGCATCAGGCGCGCGGCAAACGTCTGGCGCCCGTCCAGGCCGGGGCCAATGCCTGGCCGGAGGATCTGCCGGTGCAACTGCGCGAGATCGATGTCGGCATCGCCCGAAGCCGGCCGGAGATGCCCGACTGTCCGGCCGTGCATGAGATCGAACGGCTGTACCTGGACCTGATCGGCAGCGCCCGGCGTATGATCTATGCCGAGAGCCAGTACTTCGCCTCCCGCCGCATCGCCGAGGCCATCGCCCGACGGCTGGAGGAGAAGGACGGGCCGGAGATCGTCCTGGTGAACCCGGATTCGGCCCAGGGATGGCTGGAGCCCATCGCCATGGATTCGGCCCGCGCCAGGCTGCGGGAGGCACTGCGCCGCATCGACACCCGTGGCCGCTTCCGCATCTACCATCCGGTGACGGAGGGCGGTCAGCCGATCTATGTGCACGCCAAGATCCTGATCATCGACGACCAGGTGCTGCGCGTCGGCTCCTCCAACTTCAACAACCGCTCGATGCGGTTGGACACGGAATGCGACGTGGTGATCGATGCCGCGCTGCCCGCCAATGCGACGCTGCGCCCCGCCATCGCGGCCATGCGCGACCGGCTGCTGGCCGAACATCTGGGTTGCACGCCGGAGAAGGTGGCAGCAACGCTGGCGCGTACCGGGTCGCTGATCGGCACCATCGAGGCGCTGCGCCGCCCGGGCCGCACCCTGGTGGCCTATGAGACGCCGGACCTCAGCGCCGTGGAGGCCTGGCTGGCGGATCATGAGGTGCTGGACCCGGAAGGGCCGGAGGAGATGTTCGAGGCGGTCGCCAAGCGCGGCCTCTTCCGCCGCTTCAGCCGCCTGCGCCGGCACCGCCCGCCGCCGGTCTGAACGGCGGGCTTGCGGCAGATCAAGGCGGCGCCGAGTCCGGCCCGCCCATAGTGCCGTCGCGATGCAGATCCAGACCCACCCGCTCGACACCACGCGGCTCGCTTTGGCGGAACGCGCCGTGCCTCGCTACACCTCCTACCCCACCGCGCCGCATTTCCATGCGGGCATCGGTGCGGCGCAGCAGCAGGCTTGGCTCGGCGCGCTGGCGCCGGAGGCGACGCTGTCGCTGTACCTGCATGTGCCCTACTGCGCCGCCATGTGCGCCTATTGCGGCTGCCACACCAAGGTCACGCGGCAGCAGGCGCCAATCGACGCCTATATCGCGACCTTGCTGGCGGAGATCCACCTGGTTGCCGCCGCCACGCCGGCGCGGCGCGTCACACATCTGCATTGGGGCGGCGGCACGCCGAGCATGCTGGGCGTGGCCGGACTGAAGCGGGTGATGGCGGCCATTGCCTGGCATTTCGACCTGTCCGGCGTCATCGAACATGCCATCGAGCTCGATCCGCGCAGCCTGACGCGGGAACTGGCGCAGGCGCTGGCACGGATCGGCGTGACGCGCGCCAGCCTGGGCGTGCAGGACTTCAACGCCGATGTGCAGCGCGCCATCGGCCGCGTGCAGCCCTTCGAACTGGTCCAGGCCGGTGTGGGCTTCCTGCGGGACGCCGGCATCGCGGCGATCAACTTCGACCTGATCCACGGCCTGCCCTTGCAGGGCGCCGAAGGGCTGGCACGCAGCATCGTGCTGGCGGATGAATTGCGGCCGGACCGCATCGCGCTGTTCGGCTATGCCCATGTGCCCTGGATGAAGAAACACCAGCGCCTGATTGACGAATCCGCGCTGCCCGGCGTGGCCGAAAGGCTGGAACAGGCGCAGCTGGCCCGGCGGATGTTCGTGGAACGCGGCTATGTCCCGATCGGCCTGGACCACTTCACCCGGCCGGAGGACCCCATGGCGCGGGCGGCGCAGGCGGGGACCCTTCGGCGGAATTTCCAGGGCTACACCACGGATGTGGCGGATGCGCTGATCGGCCTTGGCGCATCGTCCATCGGCCGCCTGTCGCAGGGCTTCGCGCAGAATGAGACGGAGATCGGCGCCTGGCGCCGCCGCATCGAATCCGGCCATCTCGCCACCGCGCGCGGCCTGGCGGTGACGGCGGAGGATGTGGCGCGGGGCACGGTGATCGAGCGTCTGATGTGCGATTTCACCGTGACGCCGCCCGCCGATCTGTTGGCGGATGCCATGCCGGCGCTGCTGCCTTTGCAACAGGCCGGTATCCTGGTGGTGCGGGATGGCGCGGTGACGATGACCGCGGAAGGCGCGCCCTTTCTGCGCCTCGCCGCCGCCGCCTTCGATGCCTATCTCGGCCAGGCGGGGCGGCACTCCAAGGCTGTGTAGATATAAGAGACCGTTTGAAAACACTGGCGGGTCGGCTTCGCGGCGCTTTTGCGCCACTGCAGCGTTACGGAACTTGCCGATGCAATTGGCATCGGCGGCGTTCCGTGCCTTGCGGTGACGCAAAATCACCTGCGAATCCTCAGCCGCCAGCATTCTCAAACGGTCTCTAAGCCGGGAAGCTGCGCTCCAACTGCTCCAGCATCTTCGCCTCCGCCGGGGAGATGCGGCTGCCGAGGCCGAGGAAGCCGCCGGCCGCCTCCGCCACGCGCCGCGCCCGGCCGATCAGCGTGCCCTTCAGCAACTGGCGGGACTGCGCATCCATGCCTGGGGCACTGGCGTGGATATAGGCGGTCCAGACGTCCAGCAGGTCGGGCGGTGGTGGCGCGGACAGCCATTGGGTGAACGATTCATGCGCGGCACTGCCCGAGCTCACGCCGGATTCCGCCGCCGCATGCAGCAGCGCCTTGCGCTCCGCCTCATCCAGCGTGCCATCGGCCCAGCCGACCAGCACCAGCGGCACCAGCGACAGCGCCGCCAGTGTGTCGGCCTTCACCCCCGCCTCCACCAGCCTGTCGAGCAAAGCCGGTTCGGTAATGCCGGAGGCCGCGGCCAGCTTCTCGCGCTCGGATTGCGCGGCGCTCGCCGCGCGATGACGTTCACGCCAGGCCGCCGTCTCCCGCGCGAAAAAGGCTTCCTCCAGCGCGCGGCGCCGGTCGTCGAGAAATTCCTGGCTCATTCTGTCCTCCTGAGTTGGGTTCACCGTCACAACGCCCGGAGCGCGCCCGCGATCAATCCCGCCGCGGCACATCCCCCAGCTCGATGGCGCCAAGGCCGATCATAGACGCCAAGGCCCTGCCTGCGGAGGGCTTTGGGCGGCCTGCGGCCCTGTCATGCAACTTTCGCAACGAGCCTCGCGGGCTTCCCGGCCGTGGGGCTGCCCCGAACAGCACGGCCATTCGCGCCTGTGGACCACCTGTCCACAAGCCCTTGACCGCGTGCCGGCATGGTCGGATCGTGATGGCTGGCTGGCTGCGGAACCATGACATGCCGGATGCTTCACTTCGCTTCGCCGGACGCATCGGCCTGGTCACCGGGGCCGCCTCCGGCGTCGGCCGTGGCGCCGCGCTGGCGTTGGCAGCGGAGGGTGCGAAGCTGGTGCTGTTCGACCGCGACGCGGCCGGGCTGGATGCGGTGGCTGCGCAATGTCCCGGTGCCGTCGCTGTGGCGGGCGATGTCTCCCAGGCCGCGGATATGGAACGTGCCGCCGCCGCGCTGGATGCGCTGGGCCCGCCGACTTTGCTGGTCACCGCCGCCGGCCTGCTCGGCCCGACGAAGCCGCTGCCGGAGGTGGAGGAGGCGGAGTGGGATCGGCTTTTCGCGGTGAACGTCAAAGGCACCTGGCTGGCGCTGAAGGCGCTGCTGCCGCGCATGGCGAAGGCCGGCGGCGGCGCGGTGGTGACGGTGGCGAGTGGCGCGGGCCTCGTCGGCAATGCGGTCTTCCCCGCCTATTCCGCCAGCAAGGGCGCGGTGGTGCTGATGACGCGCAGCGTCGCCGCCAGCCACGCCGCACAGGGCATCCGCGCCAATACCGTCTGCCCCGGCCAGATCGAGACGCCGATGCTGCGCAGCGTCTTCGAACAACTCGGCGAGGGCGCGGCGAGCGTGGAGGCGATGTTCCGCGCCCGCAATCCTTCCGGCCGCTTCGGCGAGACTCATGAGGTGACGGCCGCGGTGCTGTTCCTGCTGAGCGACGCGGCCAGCTACATCAATGGCGTCGCGCTGCCGATCGATGGCGGCAGGCTCGCATGAGGACCAAGGCATGGATATGAGCGTGAAATGGCCGAACGGCGCGCGCTGCGCCGTGGCGCTGACCTTCGACTTCGACGCGGAAACCCTTTGGCTGTCCCGCGATCCCTCCAATGCGCGCCGCCCCGGCACGCTGAGCCAGGGCGTCTACGGCGCCAAGGTCGGCGTGCCCAAGATCCTGGAAACGCTGGCGGATGCGGGCCTCAAGGCCACCTTCTTCATCCCCGGCTGGACGGTGGAGAACCACGCCGACCGCGCCGAGATGATCCTGAAGGCCGGGCATGAGATCGGCCATCACAGCTATTCCCACGCCTGGCCTGACCCCGATGCGCCCGAGAAGGACATCGAGGAAATGGAGAAGGGCCTCGAAAGCCTGAAGCGCGTACTTGGCGTGGTGCCGAAGGGCTACCGGTCGCCTGCCGGCGAGACGACGGATGAGCTGGTGCGGCAGCTCGACAAGCACGGCTTCCTCTATGACAGCTCGATGATGGGGGATGTGAATCCCTATCGCCTGCCGCATCCCGATGGCGGGCGGCAGCTGGTGGAGCTGCCCTATCACTGGAGCCTGGATGACGCGCCCTTCGTGCTGTTCAGCGTGAAGACGCCGCGCCCGATCATGACCAACAGCCATATCCGCGAGGTCTGGCAGGAAGAGTTCAAGGAAATCCACCGCTGGGGTGGTTTCTACAATCTGGTGATGCACCCGCAGCTTTCGGGTCGCCCCAGCCGCATCGCCTTGCTGCGGGAGATGATCGCCTTCATCCGCGGCTTCGACGGCGTGTGGTTCGCGACCTGTACCGAGATCGCCGAAGCCTGGGCGGCCCAGGAACAGCGCTGAGGAGAGACCGATCATGCAGATCACCCGACGACAGGCGCTTGCGGGCGCTGGCATCACCATCCTCTCCGCCGGCGCGACATCGCGTGCGCAGGCACAAGCCGCGCCGTTCCGCTTCATCGTCAATGTCGGGCTGCAGAACCTGGACCCCATCTCCAGCCCCAGCTTCGTCACCCGCAATTTCGCCTATCTTGTCTTCGACACGCTGGTCTCGATGGACAGCAAGGGCGACTACAAGCCGCAGATGCTCCAGGGCTGGGAGCTGAGCGCCGACAAGCTGACCTGGAATTTCGCGCTGCGTTCGGGCCTCGCTTTCCATGACGGCAGCCCGGTGACGGCGGAGGATTGCGTCGCCTCGCTGAAGCGTTGGGGTGGCCGCGATTCCATCGGCCGCCGCCTGATGGCCTCCACCGAGAGCCTGACCGCAACGGATGCGCGCCACTTCACGCTGAAACTCGCAAAACCCTTCGGTGGCGTGCTGGAGGCACTCGGAAAGCCTTCCGTGCATGTGCCCTTCATCATGCCGGCGCGCATCGCCAATGGCACGCCGCCGACGCAGCAGGTGCCGGAGATCATGGGCTCCGGCCCCTTCGTCTTCCAGCGCGCTGGCTGGATTCCGGGCGAGCGTGCCAGCTTCATCCGCAACGCCCGCTACGTGCCGCGCGACGAGGCGGCGGACGGGTTGGCCGGTGGCAAGATCGCGAAGTTGGAACGCGTCGAGATGGCGACGATGTCCGACCCCGGCCTGCGCGTCGCCGCCTTGCAGACCGGGGAGGTGGACTATCTGGAATATGCTCCGGTCGATTACCTGCCGCGGCTGCGCACCAACCGTTCGGTGAAGCTGGCGGAGGTCGGCGGCCAGGCGACGCTGATGTACTGCGCCAGCCTGAACCACTACCTGCCACCCTTCGACAATGTGCTGCTGCGCCGCGCCGTGCAGCAGGCGCTGGACCGGACGGAAGTGCTGGCCGGCGCGGGCTTTGGCGCCGGGCTTGGCCAGCCGGATTGCGCCAGCCTGTTCATGTGCGGCGCGCCCTATTCCAGCACCAATGGCAGCGAGTTGGTGGCGGAGCCAAGTCTGGATCGCGCCAAGGCGCTGTTGCAGCAGGCAGGCTACAACAATGAACGGGTGGTGCTGCTGCATCCGGCGGACAGCCCGCTGCTGAATCCCTTCGGCCTGGTGATGATCGACCGGCTGAAGCGCGCCGGCTTCAATGTGGATGTGCAGTCCAGCGACTGGGCTTCCATCGCGCAGCGCTGGGTGCAGCGCCAGCCGCTGGACCAGGGCGGCTGGAACATCGTGCCGGTGGTCTATACCGGCTTCGACCTGGCCAACCCGCTGTCCAATATGGGCGTCGGCTTCAACTGCACGGACAACCAGCCCTGGGGCTACTGCGTTGCCGATATGTCGCCGGTGCTCCAGCAATTCGAGGCGGAGAGCGATCCGGCGAAGCGCCGGGAACTGGCCGGGGCAGTTGCAGCGCATTGCCTTCGAGAATGCGACCTTCCCAATCGCCGGCCAGTTCCGCAGCCCCGCGGTGTGGCGCAGCGAGCTGCGCGGCGTGATCGACTTCGGCTTCCCGGTGATCTGGAACATCGAAAAGCCGGCACGCTGACGAAGAAGGGGCTTCGGGACCCTTCGTCCCGAAGCCCCTTGGCGGTTCAGCGCCGGACCAGGCCCCAGCCCGGCTCTTCCACCGCCATGTGGCGCAGCTTGGCGCGGTCGAGCATCGCATCCGTCTCCCGCCACGCGGCGGTCGCGATCTCCGTGCCGTCGAGATGCGGGCAGTCGCGATCGCGCATCAGCACCTGGCCGTCCACCACCACATCCAGCACATCCTGCCCATTGGCGAAGTAGACCACGCGCGCCACCGGCATGTTCGCCGGCACCATATGCGGCGCGGAGAGGTCGACGGTGATGACATCGGCTCGCTTGCCCTCCTCCAGGCTGCCGATCTGGTCGCCCAGGCCGAGCCCGCGCGCCGCGTCGATCGTCACCATCTCCAGCGCCTTGCCGGGCGGGATCATGGTCTCGTCGCGGAAATGGCGCTGGTGGTAGCGGATGCACTGGAACATGTGGCGGAACATGTCGCCCGAGCGGTCCGGCGCGGTGGCGTCGGAGCCGATCATCACCGTCACGCCCGCCTCCATCATCTTTGGCGCGGGGCAATAGCCACGGACGGCGGCGATGGCGGAGGGGTTGTGAACCACACTGGTGCCGGTGCGCACCAGCGTGTCGATATCCGCATCCGTCAGCTCCGTGCAGTGGCTGAGCCAGGCATCGGGGCCGAGAAGGCCGAACATGCGATCCGCCAGCTCGATGCTGCCGCCGCGATGACCATCCTGGTGGAAGGGCGCGCCGCGCGAACGCCCGGCCTCGCGTACCAGATGGCCCTGGCGTTCGATTTCCTTCACCTTCGCCGGATCGTGCTTCGCGTCCCGGTAGACCGGCATCAGCGTGGCCACCTTCACGCGGCCCTTATTGTGCCACTTCTCCACACCGGCGGTGATGACGTCGAGCTGCTGTTCGAAGCTGACGGGGCGCTCCACGCCATCCGGCCCGACATAGGGGCGCGGGAAGGGCGGGCGGGTCGGGCCGAGCACCAGCAGGCTGCGGATGCCGACTTCTTCCGTGGCCTCGGCATGGGCATCGGTGAAGGCGGTGTCGTCCACCCGGCCGATGCTGTCGCCGCCGCCCAGCAGCGAGACGCCCGTGGTGACGCCGAAGCGCAGCCGCTCATAGGCCGCGAGCTTCGCCTCCGCCCGCCAGAAGCTGGGCGGGGAGGCGAGGGTGTAGATCACCCGGCAGGCCTCCATCCAGGCGGCGCTGTTGTTGTTGCCGAGCGTCTTCACCAGGCCATGGCCGGCATGGGCATGACCATCGATCAGCCCGGGCAGCACGGCGCGGCCACGCGCCTCGATCACCTGCTTGGCATGGGGATGCGCAGCTTCCACGGCCTCGGTCGGGCCGACGGCCTGGATGCGGCCATCCTTGATGGCGACGGCGCCATCCGGCAGCACGCGGCGCTGGGCGTCCATGGTGATGACGACGCCGCCGCGGATGAGAAGATCGGTCATGGGAGTTCCTGGTCAGTCATTGCGTTACGAAACACAGCGCCGGCGTCAAGCGGCCGGTGCCGGCGGATAGAGGGGGCGCGCCTGCCGCCACAGCGCGCGCGGCATGCGATGGGCGTTCTTCTTCAGCCACCGGCGACGCGCAACCGTGATCCACAGCCAGGGGATCGGGGCGAGCCAGGGCGGATCAGCATTGAGCCAGTCGATTGGACGAAGCTCGAATAAAATGGTGTTGCCGGTCAGGTTGGTGCTGCCATGGATCGCCCAGACGCCCCTCCACGGCCAGCCTTCCTTGAACAGCCACCAACCCGATGCCTTCGGGTGGCGGCGAAAGGCCTGCACGGCGGCCGGCAGCAGGATCCATTGCGCCAAGGTATTCACTGGATCGCGTTGCCTCCCTCCACGCTCCCGGCCGCGGTGCCTTCGCTGCGTGGCTCAAGCAGCTTCAATCCACCTTCACCAGCCACAGCCGCAGCCGGTTGTCCGGCGCCTGGCGTAGGTCGATCCCCCGCCGGGACGCCCAGGCGATGGGCTGCTGGAACAGCGGGATATGCGCGATCTCGGATCGCTCGATCTGCAAGGCCTGGCGGATCAGCGCGCGGCGGCTGGTCTCGTCGGGCGCCTCCGCCGCCTGCGCCACCAGCGCGTCGAATTCCGCATTCGACCAGCGGCCGTAATTCAGACCGCCGGTCGTGCGGCTATTGGTGCGCAGCACCTCGTTCAGCGTGGAATAGGCATCCGCCAGCGGCAGACCGGCATGGCCCAGCATGTACATGGAGAAATCGCGCGTCGCGGTGCGGCGGGACCAGATATTGGTGGGCTCGCTCTGCAATTGCAGCCGGATGCCGACCCGCGACAGCATGGCGGCCACGGCCTGGCAGGTGCGCTCGTCATTCACGTAGCGATCATTCGGGCAGACGATGCCCACCGAGAAGCCGTTCGGGAAGCCGGCCTCCGCCAGCAGGCGCCGCGATGCCTCCGGATCATAGGGCAGGCGCTCGTTCAAATCGGCAGGCGCGCCGGTCAGGAAGGGGCTCACCATCATGCCGGCGATCCAGGCCTTCTCCCGCATCACGGTCCGCCGCAGGGCGTTCACGTCGATGGCACGGTAGATCGCCTCCCGCACCCGGCGATCCCGGAAGGGGTTCCGGCCGCGCACGTCGGAATAGAGCAGCTCATCCCGCTCATAATCGAAGCCGAGATAGATGGTGCGCAGCTCCGGCCCCTCGATCACCTGGACCCGCTGGTCTTGCAACAGGCGTGGAATATCCTGCAGCGGCACTTCCACATTCGCGTCGATGGCGCCCGATAGCAGGCTGGCCGTGCGCGTCGCGGCGCTGCGGATCGGCTGGAAGGTCACGCGCGTCAGGTTATGGACCGGCCGATCCCACCAGCCGGCATGCGGCTCCAGCACCGTGCGCTCATCCGGGCGGCGTTCCACGATGCGGAAGGGACCCGTGCCGTTGGCCGTGCGGGTCGCGCCCGATTCCGTCTGGGCGGAGAGGTTGGCCGCATTCTCGGCATTGTTCGCCCGCGACCAGCCCTCATCCATCATGAAGAACTGGGTGATGGAGGCGAGCAGGATCGGGAAGGGCCGATGCGTCTCGATCTCGATCGTATGGCTGTCGAGCTTCCGGACCTCCTTGATCGCACCCAGCAACCCGCGCGCCAGGGACCCCGGCCCGTTCACCCGCGCCCAGGTGAACAGCACGTCGTCCGCGTCAAAGCTCTCCCCATTATGGAAGACCACGCCGCGCCGCAGGTTGAAGCGCCAGACGGTGGGGCTGGTGCGTTCCCAGCTTTCCGCCAAAGCGGGCTCGATCTCGATGCGATCGTTGTGCCGCACCAGCGCCTCATAGACATTGCCCATGAAGGTGTTGGTGAAGGTGTTGTTGGAAGAGTGCGGATCTAGCGTCAGCACATCCGCATTATAAGCCCAGGTGAAAGGCTTCGCGGCGACGGGCGCAGCCATGGCGAGGCCGCCGGCAAGCAGGGCGGCGAGGGCAAGCGGGCGCATGGCGGGGGCTCTCCGGGAGGGGTCGCGACGGCCAGCCTCCTTCCGCATCGCGAAGGCGTCAATCGCATTCCGCGCCTAGGCCGCTGTCCTGCCACAGAAAATCACCATCTTTCCGGTTCACCGAGGGATAATCCGTATGCTGCATCCGATCCGCGCTTTGGCCATCTCCACCCTGCTGCTGGCGCCCCCCGCTTTGGCGCAGCCCGCCGGCCTGTCGGAAACCACTCTGCACATCGCCGAGACGGCCGAAGTTACCCGCGCGCCGAATGAGGTGGTGGCCGTGCTGCGCGCCGAATCGCGCGCCGGCACCGCGGCGGCGGCCCAGGATGCGGTGAACCGCGCCATCGCGGCCGCCGTCGCCCGCGCCCAAGGCGGCAACGGCGTGCAGGTCTCGACCGGCGGCTACTGGACCGCCCGGGTGGAGGAAGCCCGGGCCTGGCAGGCCAGCCAGACCCTGACCCTGCGCGGCGCCGCCACCCCCGCCTTGCTGGAACTGGTCGGCGCGCTGCAGGGCCAGGGGCTGGCCCTGGCCTCCCTCGACTGGACCCTGACGCGGGAGGCGGCCCGCACCGCGCGAGAGGAAGCCTCCCGCCTCGCCCTCGAATCGCTGCAACGCCGCGCCGGCGCCATCGCCACCCAGCTGGGCCTGCAACTGGTCGGGTTGCGGGAAGTGCGGATCGATGTGCCGGATCGCGGCCCGCGTCCGATGATGGCCATGGCCGCCCGCGGCGCCAGCCTGTCCTCCGCCGCCCCACCCGTCGCCGTCGCCGAGGATACGGTGGTGACCGCGACGGTGGAGGCCGTGGCCGTGCTGCGCCCGCGCTGAGCGACACCTTCACGATCTTGCGGCGCGCCCCAGCTCCAGAGGCGTTTTTTTGCGCGCTGAAGGGGGATGGTATGCGAAACTGGCGCGCCGCCCGCCCAAAAACGCATTGCGGCCCTGCCGATTGCGTGGCTGCGCAGCGGCTGCTTATGCGCTAGACCCACGAGATGGTGGCAACTCCATGACGGAAACTATTCAAATGGGTGTCGTAATCGGGGAGGTCGCACGCAAGCTGGGCTACCGCCCTGGCATGGCTTGTGCTGTTCTTGGAAACCCCCCGGGGATGACCTTTGGCCTGCCGAACGGGGCGACCGCCGCGGCCGACCTCATCCTCGCTTTCGCGGCGGATAAGGTGGCGCTCCGCGCCATCGCGCCCCGCGCGCTCAACCTCTACGGCATCGGCGCCCGGCTCTGGTTCGCCTATCCGAAGAAGACCGGCCCGGTCCGCTCCGACCTCGACCGCGACCACGGCTGGGACCCCCTGACCACCGAGGGCCTGCTGCCCGTCACCCAGGTCGCCCTGGACGACACCTGGTCCGCCCTGCGCTTCCGCTTCCGCGAGGAAATCCCCAAGGTCATGCGCGCCGGGGCCTGAACATTGCCGAAGCCGTCCGCTGCCCCGCGGCTGACGGCTCCGCCAATGCGTCAGCCACCCCTCCGCGTCACGGCATTTCCCTCCGGCATGAGGCTGCGGTAACCTGCGACCTCAGCGCCCAACCCGGCGCCCGACCGGATCCCGCATGACCCAAAGCCGCAGCCCGGCCATCCCGATCCCCGCCGCAGCACGCCCCGCGGCCCCCGACCTCAACCGCAGCGCCGTCGCCCGCTATCTGCAACTCGCCACCCTGTTCCGCCGCCGCGTCGAACAAGGCATCTGGCTGCCCGGCACCCAGATCCCCACCGTGGACGACCTGGCCGCCGAATACGGCGTCGCCCGCGCCACCATCCGCCAAGCCCTCGACCAACTGGCCGATGAAGGCCTGATCGAACGCTTCCGCGCCAAAGGCACCTTCGTCAGCACCACCCCACCCCAGCGCCTGTGGTGCGACGTGGAAACCGACTGGAACGGCCTGCTCCGCTCCCGCGAAGGCGCCCGAATCGAAATCCTCTCCGACACCCCGGGACAAGATCCGCAATCCCTACCCGCCAGCGACGGCCTTCCCGCCCCCCTCTACCGCCACCTCCGCCGCCGCCACTGGCGCGACAACCAACCCTTCCTCCTCGCCGACGTCTGGCTGGACGAACGCCTCTCCCCCCAAGTCACCGCCGAAGACCTGACCACCAAAACCGCCCTGCGCCTGGTCGCCAGCATCCCCGGCGTGCGCATCGCCCAAGCCCGCCAAACCCTGACCATCGGCGCCGCGGACGTGGAAACCGCCGCCCACCTCCACATCCCCCTCAACGCCCCCATCGCCCACGTTCACCGCCTGGCCATCGACCCCGACGGCACCCTCCTCCTCATCGCCAACGGCACCTACCGCGGCGACATGGTGCGCATCGACGTCAAGCTGCGGTAAGGCCGGGGGGAAGGTCGGCGCTGGTTGTTTGCAGGGGGCGCTGCCCCCTGCACCCCCGCCAAAGGGACAGTGGTCCCTTTGGAAACCCATTTAAGGGGTAGGCGAGAGGAGGGGCACGGCGGGCGCGTCGGGCCAAGCGGTCGTTTCGTGCCCCTCCTCTCGCCTACCCCTAAGTCGAGGGTTCGAAGGGGCCACTGCCCCTTCGCGGGAGGGTGCAGGGAGGGCGGAGCCCTCCTTGCAATCACCAGCACGACCTTCCCCGCGGCCTAAACCTCGCTTGCCTTCGACACGAACCGGTCGAGGACGCGTTTGGGGCCGCTGTGGTCGAAGGTGATGTCCAGGCGGTCTTCGTCGATATCGGTGATGGTGCCGTAGCCGAATTTTTGATGGAAGACGCGTTCGCCTTTGGTCAGGGCGCTGTCGCGGGCGGGGCGTTCGCGTTGGTCCCAGGGGTTCACTTCGGTCAGGCGGGGGCGGCGGGCGAGCAAGCCTTGGCTGCCGAGGAAGACGCTGGGGGTGTCGGCCATGCGCTGGGCGCGGATGGTGGACTGGCCTTCGCGGGTGATGGCCTCTTCCGGTAGCTCGTCCAGGAAGCGGGAGGGGATGGAGGAGGTCCAGTTGCCGTAGATGCGGCGGTTGGCGGCGTGGCTGATGATGGCGGTGCGGCGGGCGCGGGTGATGCCCACGTAAGCGAGGCGCCGTTCTTCCTCGAGCGCTTTGTCGCCGCCTTCGTCGAGCGAGCGTTGGGAGGGGAACAGCCCTTCTTCCCAGCCGGGCAGGAAGACCGTGTCGAATTCCAGGCCCTTGGCGGCGTGCAGGGTCATGAGTTGCACGCGCTCGGCTTCGGCGTTCTCGTCGGTTTCCATCACCAGGGCGACGTGGTCGAGGAAGCCGGCGAGGCTGGCGTAGTCGCCCATCGCGCGCAGCAGTTCCTTGAGGTTGTCGAGCCGGCCGGGGGCTTCGGGGCTGCGGTCGGCCTTCCACATGTCGGTGTAGCCGGATTCGTCCAGCAGGGTGGCGGCGGCGACGACGTGGCCCTCGGTTTCGTTCACCTGGCGCCAGCGGGCGAAGCCCTGCATGAGTTGGCGCAGCGCGGTGCGGGGCTTGGGCTTGAGGCTGTCGGATTCGGTGATGCGTTCGGCGGCGCGGGCGAGGGGGATTTGTTCGGCCCGGGCGAGCTGTTGCAGAGCACGCATGCCGCTGTCGCCCAAGCCGCGTTTCGGCGTGTTGACGATGCGTTCGAAGGCGAGGTCGTCGGCGGGCTGGTTGAGCACGCGGAGATAGGCCATGGCGTCTCGGATTTCCGCGCGCTCATAGAATTTCAGGCCTCCGACCACGCGGTAGGGCAGGCCGAGGGTGATGAGGCGTTCCTCGAAACTGCGGGTCTGGAAGCCGGCGCGGACGAGGATGGCGAATTCGGAGAGGGGGTGGCCCTTGCGCTGGGCCTGTTCGATCCGCTCGCCCACCATGCGGGCTTCTTCCTCGCTGTCCCACAGCGACACGACGCGGACATTCTCCCCTTCCGCGTCCTTGCGGCCGGGGCGCAGCGTCTTGCCCAGGCGGCCTGCATTGCGGGCGATCAGCCCTGCGGCAGCGGCGAGGATCGGCTTGGTGGAGCGGTAGTTGGATTCCAGCCGGACGATGCGGGCGCCCGGGAAGTCCTTTTCGAACCGCAGGATGTTTTCGATCTCGGCGCCGCGCCAGGAATAGATCGACTGGTCGTCATCGCCGACGCAGCAGATGTTGCGCTGGTTGGGGTCCTCGTTCTGGGCGAGCAGGCGCAGCCAGAGGTATTGGACCAGGTTGGTGTCCTGGTATTCGTCGACCAGGATGTAGCGAAAGCTGCGGTGATATTCGGCCAGGATGTCGGCGCGGGTGCGCAGGATTTCCGTGACATGCAGCAGCAGGTCGCCGAAATCGGCGGCGTTCAGCTCGATCAGCCGGCGCTGATAGGCTTCGTAGAGCGATCGGGCGCGGTTGTTGGCGTAGTCCGAATCCTCGGCCGGTGTGACGCGGGCCGGGGTCAGGCCGCGGTCCTTCCAGCGCTGGATCACCCCCATCAGCCCCTGGGCCGGCCAGCGCTTGGTATCGATGCCGCCGGCGGCTTCCATGATCTGCTTCAGCAGACGCATCTGGTCGTCGGTGTCGAGGATGGTGAAGTTGGACTTCAGCCCGACGATTTCCGCATGCCGCCGTAGCATGCGGGCGCAGAGCGCGTGGAAGGTGCCGAGCCAGAGGCCATCCGCCGGCTGGCCGAGGATGGTGGCGACGCGTTCCCGCATCTCCTTCGCCGCCTTGTTGGTGAAGGTGACGGCCAGCACCTGCCAGGGGCGGGCGCGGCCGGTCATCAGCAGATGGGCGAAGCGGGTGGTCAGCACGCTGGTCTTGCCAGTGCCGGCGCCGGCCAGCACCAGCAGCGGCCCGTCCAGGGTTTCCACCGCCAGGCGCTGTTCCGGGTTCAGCCGCGCCAGGTAGTCCGGCTGGGTCGCCGGCAGGCTCCCAGGGGAGCTCATTGACAGGAGCCCACGGAGCCGGCGGCGCAGACCCGCCTGCCATCGGTCCAGGTCGCGCCGTCCAGGATCACCCCGGTGAAATCGGTGCCGCCGAGCATGGCGCCGGTCAGGTCGGCCTCCGTCAGATCGGCGCGGTACAGCCGGGCGCGGCGCAGATCGGCGCGGATCAGCTTGGCGCCGCGCAGTGTGGCGCGGGTGAAATCCGCCTCCCGCAGCGTTGCCCCGGTCAGGTCGGCGCGGTTCAGGTCGGAGGAGACGAACCGCACATAGGACCCCTCCACCCCGGCCAGATTGGCGCCGGCAAGCTGTACCCGCTGCAGCGAGGCGTCGCGCAGCTGCATGCCGGCGAGGTTGGCACTGGTGAGGTCCCGCCCGTCCAGGTTGCAACGCCGCCAATCCACCCCCACCCCCGGCGGGTCGGTGCAGGCGGCCTGGGCCGGCGCGGCGCCGAGCCCGGCGAACAGCGCCAGAAGGGCTGGAAACAGAATGGCAAACCGGGTGTGATGACGGGGGCGCACCTCGGCGATATAGAACACAGGTCGAACAACTCCAACCTTTCGCGTCCGCTTCGTCTTCTCCCCTGGCATTTGGGTTCCCTTGCTCCGTTTTCTCGAATGGTCTGCCCGCAACGGCGGTGCGCTGCTGGGATTTGGGGTCTTCATCGGCGTGTTGCTGCCGCCCTTGGCCGCCGCGACACGGGATGTGGTGACGCCAGTCGTCGCTTGCCTGATGACATTGGTGTTGTTGCGGGTCGATTTCGGTCAGGTGCTCGGTTATCTGCGCCGGCCACTGCTGGTGGCGGCGCTGCTGGGCTGGGTGCTGCTGGCCTGCCCGCTGCTGGTCTTCGCCATCGTCCGGGTCCTGGGATTCGAGGGGCCGCTGAGCGCCGCGGTGGTCATCATGGCCACTGGCTGCGCCGCCACATCCTCCCCGGCTTTTGCGCGCATGGTGGGGCTGGATGGCGAGATTTCACTGGTTGTCGCGGTGATCTCCACCCTTCTGGTGCCCTTCACCGCGCCGCCGCTGGCGCTCGGCCTGCTGGGGATCGACCTGGCGATTTCCCTGACCGGGCTGATGGCGCGGCTGGCGCTGGTGGTGGGGCTGCCGCTGCTGGTGTCCCTGGTGATTCGCCGGCTGGTGGGGCCGGCGCGGCTGGCCCGCTACGGCCGCGGCGTGGACGGGGCCGTGGTGCTGCTGGTGGTGTTCTACGGTTTTGGCGTGATGGATGGCGTGCAGGCCATGCTGCTGGCCGAGCCGCTTTGGGTGCTGGGCGGAATCGCCCTGGCCTTCGCCGGCAATTTCGGACTGAACATCGCCACCGCCTTGGCCTTCATGAAGGTGGCGGGGGCGCGGGTGGCGCTTTCCGGCGGGCTGCTTTCGGGCAATCGGAACATGGCGCTGTATCTGGCGGTGCTGCCGGCGGCGACCGATGCGCGAATCCTGATGTTCTTCGCGCTGTGCCAGTTTCCGCTGTTCCTGTCCCCCGTCCTGCTGCGACCGGTCTATGACCGGCTGAGGCTGCGGCTGCTGGATTGAGGGGGCGTCTCGGGCCTGGCGAGGCCCTGCGGATGATGGAGCGGGCGGGGGGAATCGAACCCCCGACATTCAGCTTGGGAAGCTGACGTTCTACCTCTGAACTACGCCCGCACTACAGCCCTTCATATCCGGCGAGCGATCCGCGAGCAAGCGCGGTGCGAAGGCGCCCGCGCTGGGTAGCGCCGGGCGGCGGACCGCGCGATATCTGACGGCACCGAAAGCCGGAGACCCTTCCTGGGCCCGCCTTTCGGCCCGAAGCCAGGACGCTACGCCATGCATCTCGACCGCCGCCTGCTCCTCACCGGCCTTGCCGCCGCGGCCGCAGGCCTTCCCGGGCGCGCCCGCGCCGCCGTGCCATCCGGCACCATCCGGCTGGTGGTGCCCTGGGCGCCGGGCGGGTCCACCGATGTCATCGGGCGGCAATTCGCCAATGTCTGGCAGTCGAAGCTGGCGCGCACGGTGGTGGTGGAGAATCGCTCCGGCGCCAGCGGCACCATCGGCCATGCCTATGTCGCCGGCACCGCGCCGGATGGCCGCACCGTGCTGATGGCGACCAACAGCACCTATGCCATCGCGCCCTCGCTCTACAACAACATCCCCTATGTGCATGACGATGCCTTCGCGCCCGTCACGCTGATGGCGCGCAGCCCGCTGGTGCTCTGCGTCAATGCCCGGGTGCCGGCACGCAGCGTGGCGGAGCTGGTGGCCCTGGCCAAGGCGCGGCCGACCGAGCTCAACATGGGCATCGGCGGCACCGGCGCGACCAGCCACCTCGCCAGCGAATTGTTCATGGCGCATTCGGAAACGCGCTTCACCCTGGTGAGCTACCGCGGCAGCGGCCAGACGGTGCAGGCGGTCGGCAGTGGCGAGATCGACATCGCCTTCCTCTCGGCCACCACGGTCCGCCCGCTGGTTGAGGCCGGGCTCGCGCGGGTGCTCGGCACCACCGGCACCGGCCGTTCGCCCACCTTCCCCGATGTGGCGCCCATCGCCGAGACCGGGCTGCCGCAGTTCGAGGCCACCACGGCCTATGCCCTGTTCGTGCCGAAGGCGACCCCGGCGGAGGTGATCGCCAGCCTGCACGCCGCCGCGGCCGAAAGCCTCGCCGACCTCCAGTTGCGGGAGAAGCTGGCGGCGGAGGATTTCGAGGTTGTGGCCGGCGGGCCGCAGCAACTGGCCGAGCATGTGCGGGATGAGACGGCGAAATGGTCGAGCATCATCCGCAGCCGCGACATCCGGGTGAACTGAGCATGCGCCTCGCCATCATCGGCGCCGGCCCGATCGGCGGCCTTTCCGCTGCCCTGGCCGCGCAACGCGGGCACGAGGTCGCCCTTTGGTCACCACGCGGCGCGCCACGCCACGGCCTGATCGAAGGAGACCGGCTGACCCTCCGCTGCACCGGCGCTCTGGAGGCCGAACTGCCCGCGCAGCTGCTGCCGGATATCACGGCGCTGTCGGCCTGGCCCAACCTGCTGCTGGCGGTCCCTGGCGATGCCTATCCCAGCCTGCTGCCAGCGCTGCTGGAGGTTCTGCGGCCGGGTCAGGTGCTGATCTGCAGCGGCGCGCTGTCCCTCGCCCCGCTCTGGCTGGCGGAGCAGGCGGCGGCGCGCGGCGTCAGCCTTCAGGTCGCGGCCTGGGGCACCACCCTCGGCACCGCCCGCATTTTGGCCGATCGCCGCATCCAGGTCGGTACGGTGCGCGGCGCCTTCGAAATGGCGGCGCTGCCCGCGGCCGCCTTGCCGGAGCTGGTGGACCTCTGCGCCGAGCTGTTCGGCGCCCAGGTCACGCCGGCGGACTCGCTGCTGGTGCCGCTGCTGTCCAACATCAACCCGGTGGCCCATGCCGGGCAGGTGATCCCGAACATGTCGCGCATCGAGCGCGGCGAGGCCTGGCAGCTGTTCGAGAACTTTCGGCAGGCCGGCGCGCGCATCGCCGAAGCCATCGACGGGGAGCGGATCGCCATCGCCCGCGCTTTCGGCATCGAGGTCCGTAGCCTGGCCCGGCACTATCATCTTTCCTATCACGTGCCGGAGGGCCCGGTGGCCGAGATCGCCGCGGCGATCGAGGCGGCAGGCCGTGGGCCGCGCGGGCCGGCCAGCTTCGACCACCGCTATCTGGACGAGGACATGCCCTATGGCCTGGCGGTGTATGAGGTGCTCGGCCGCATCGCCGGCGTGCCGACGCCGCAGCTTTCCGCCGCGCTCAGCCTGCTCGCCTGCGCCACGGGCAAGCCGTTGCGCGGCAGCAACCGGCTGATCGACTGGCTGGGGCTGGAGGCGATGCGGCCGGCCGAGCTGGTGGCCCGCTGCCGCTGAGGCCCACGCGATGAAGCGGGCGGCGCGGCGCACAGCATCCTTGACCGCCGCCCGCCTCGCTCGTAAGCCATGCGTCAGGCGCCCCGCGCGCCCCTCGCGATTTGTCCGGCCTGATTGCGGCGAGGTCCCGGTGTACCGGGCGGTGGTTCCGGGTCCAGCACGGCCCCAGAACTTCCGAAAACAAACGCGCTAAAGGGTCGCGGGGTCCGCCTTATGCGGTCCTGTTGCCCCGGAAGGGGGCCGGACGTCCTGTGGTCGCAGCCCAGCTGCAGCTTTTAGGTGTCCCGATGGCCAGAACCCTGCCCGACCGCCCCCTCCGCCCCGCCACGCTGCTGGTCCGCGGTGGGCAGATGCGGTCCAACCATGATGAGACGTCGGAGGCGCTCTACCTCACCTCCGGCTTCGTCTACGAAAGCGCGGGCCAGGCCGAGGACACCTTCCTCGGCACCACCCAGCACTACCAGTACTCCCGCTTCGGCAATCCCACGGTCACCATGCTGGAAGACCGCATCGCGGCGCTGGAGGGTGCGGAGGCCTGCCGCCTGACCGCGACCGGCATGGCCGCCGTGCATGCCGCCATGCTCAGCCATCTGAAGGCCGGCGACCGCGTCGTCGCCTCCCGCGCCTTGTTCGGCTCCTGCCACTGGATCGTCTCCACCCTGCTGCCGCGCTACGGCATCGTGTCCGAGTTCGTGGACGGCGGGGATCTGGAGCAGTGGAAGGCGGCGCTGTCCAAGCCGGCGGCGCTGGTGCTGCTGGAGACGCCGTCGAACCCGATGCTCGACATTCTGGACCTCGCCGCGGTCTGCGACCTGGCGCATCAGGCCGGGGCGATCGTGGTGGCCGACAATGTCTTCGCCACGCCCCTGCTGCAGAAGCCGATGGATTTCGGCGCGGATGTCGTCGTCTATTCGCTGACCAAGCACATGGACGGCCAGGGCCGCGTGCTGGGCGGCGCCGTGCTCGGCAAGAAGAAGTGGGTGGATGAGGTGTTGCAGCCCTTCATCCGCAACACCGGTCCCTCCATCAGCCCGTTCAACGCCTGGGTGATCCTGAAGGGGCTGGAGACGCTGCATCTGCGCCTGCCCGCCATGTGCCATTCCGCCGCCGCCATCGCCGATTTCCTGGCGGAGCGGGTGGAGGTGTCGCGCGTGCTGTATCCGTTCCGCGTCGACCATCCGCAGCAGGCTTTGGCTAAGGCGCAGATGACGGCCGGCGGCAGCCTGGTGACCTTCGACATCAAGGGCGGCAAGGAAGCGGCCTTCCGCTTCCTGGATGCGCTGAAGCTGGTCGATGTCTCCAACAACCTGGGCGATTCCAAATCCCTGGTGACGCATCCGGCGACGACGACGCATATGCGCGTGGGCGCGGAGGAACGCGCGCGGCTGGGCATCACCGATGGCACCATCCGCCTGTCGGTGGGGCTGGAGGATGTGGCCGATCTGATCGTCGACCTGTCGGAGGCGCTGGATGCCGTCTCACCGCCGCCGAAGCCGACGAAGCGCGCCAAGGTGGTGATCGACCCGCCGGCACCGGCGGCCGAGCCCGCCCCGGCCCCGGCAGCGAAGAAGCCGACCAAGGCGAAGCCGGCCGCCGACGCCACGCTGTTCGAACTGGCGAGCGACCTGCCGGAAGCGTCCCGCCGCAAGGAGTAGTCCCGTGGACCTCGCCGTCTGGCTCGCCTTCTGCGCGGCGGCCGTTGCCATGCTCATCATCCCGGGGCCGACCATCCTGCTGGTGATCGGCCAAAGCCTCGGCGGCGGCGCGCGCAATGCGCTGCCGCTGGTGGCGGGGGTGGCGCTGGGTGACCTGACGGCGATGACCCTGTCGCTGGCCGGGCTGGGGGCGATCCTGGCGACCTCCGCCACGCTGTTCACAGCGCTGAAATGGGCGGGGGCGGCCTATCTGATCTGGCTGGGCGTGAAGATGTGGCGCGCGCCGGTGGAGGCGACGGCGGCACCACCGCTGGCGGGTGGCAAGGCGCTGCGCCAGGCCTGGCTGGTCACGGCGCTGAACCCGAAGGGCATCGTTTTCTTCGTGGCCTTCGTGCCGCAGTTCATCGACCCGGCACGATCCTTCGTGACACAGGCGGCGCTGCTGACCGCCACCTTCGTCACGCTGGCGGCGGCCAACGCCGCGATCTATGCGGCGCTGGCCGGGCGGCTTTCCGGCGCGGTGCGCCGGCCCGGGCTGCGCCGGGCGCTGAACCGCGGCGGCGGCGCCGTGCTGATGGGGGCGGGCCTCGCGGTGGCGCTGCGGCGGGGCTGATCTGCTGCGCTGCAACAGATAGGTTTACACTGCGGAAACCCTGTTCCTAAACTCGCGGCATCCCTGATCCGAGGTGCCGCGATGCCGCTCCAGCTTCCCCGTTGGCTCCGCCTGCTGCCGCTATTGGCCCTGCCTCTGCTGCCGGCGGCGGCACCCCGCGCGCAAACGCTGACGGCGGTGCTGGAAGCCGAGATCGTCACCCTCGATCCGCATTTCACCCCCGCCTACATCACCCGCACTTTTGGCTACATGGTCTTCGACACGCTGTTTGCGGCGGACAGCCAGGGGCGCATCCGGCCGCAGATGGTGCAGGACTGGACCCGCTCCGAGGACGGGCTCACCTGGTCCTTCACGCTGCGCGATGGCCTGCTCTGGCATGATGGCGCGCCCGTCACCGCCGCCGATGCCGTCGCCTCGCTGCGCCGCTGGGGCACGCGGAGTGCGCTCGGCAGCCGGCTGATGGCAGCCACGGCCTCGCTGGAAGCGAATGACGCGAAGCGCTTTACCCTCGTGCTGAAGGAGCCCTTCGGCCTGGTGCTGGATGCGCTGGGCACCACCTCCTCCCCCGTGCCCTTCATGCTGCCGGAACGCCTGGCCCGCACCCCGGGCACGGAGCGGATCGCGGAAATCATCGGCTCCGGCCCCTTCACCTATACCCGCGCTGACCACCGCACCGGCGACCGCATGCTGCTGCGCCGCAATGCCCGCTACGTGCCGCGCGCGGAGCCCGCCGATCATCTGGCCGGCGGCAAGCAGGTGCGGATCGAGGCGCTGGACATCCGCGTGATTCCGGATGGCCAGACCGCCGTCGCCGCCATGCGCGCCGGCGAGATCGACTTCATCCAATACGCCCCTTTCGACATGCTGGCGCTGCTGGAGCGTGATCGCGGCATCCGGGTGCAGAGCTTTTCGGGTCTCGACCAGTTCACCGGGCACTACCGCACCAATGCGGCCTCCGGCCCCTTCGCCGATCCGGCCATTCGCCGGGTGCTGCTGCATCTGGTCGATCAGGCGGAGGTGATGGCGGGCTTTGGCCTGTCCGACCGCTACGCCCGGACCTGCAACGCCTTCTTCATCTGCGGCTCGCCCTATGAGTCCGATGTGGGGACGGAGCCGATGCGCCGCCCCTCCATCGAGGCCGCGCGCGCCGCGCTCGCCCAGACGCGCTATGCGGGCGAGCCGGTTGTCGTCCTCGTCGCCAACGACCTCGAAGCGGCAAAAATCTCGTCGGAAATCCTGGCGGATCGGCTGCGCCGCGCGGGCTTCACCGTGGACATGCAGGTGATGGACTGGGCCTCCGTCCTCGCCCGCCGCACCCGGCGCGATGGCTGGAGCGTGTTCGGCGTCCATGCGCTGGGCGTCGATCTGCACAACCCGCTGACCAACTCCGTCATCGGCTTCAACTGCACCAATGCGACCACCGGCGGCTTCCATTGCGAACAGCGTCTGACGCCGCTGTTTGCCGCCTTCGCCGCAGCGCCGACGCTGGAGGCGCGGCAGGCGATCGTGGCCCAGATGCAGGCGATCATCTACGAGCAGGGCATGGCCGTGCCCTGGGGCCAGTTCGCCCAGCCGGCCGCCTCTCGCACGCAGCTGGAAAACCTGATTCCCTCCGCCATCCCCCTGTTCTGGAATGTCGGGAAGCGATAGCACTCATGTACGATGTCATCGTGGTCGGTGCCGGTTCCGCCGGCGCGCCGCTGGCGGCGCGGCTGTCGGAAGACGGGCACCGCAAGGTCCTGCTTCTGGAAGCCGGGCGCGACTGGCGCGCGGCGGAGGCGCCGGCGGCGCTGCGCAGCGCCAATATCATCCCCTTCATGCACGACCCGGCGCATCAGGCCGCATGGCAATGGCCGGGCCTGATGACTCGGCGGACCAAGGCGCAGCAGCCGAAGTTCTACTGGCGCGGCAAGGCCATGGGCGGGTCCTCCACGGTCAATGCGCAGATCGCCATCCGCGGCGTGCCGGCGGCCTTTGACGCCTGGGCGGAATCCGGCTGCGAGGGCTGGTCGGCCGCCGATGTGCTGCCGATCTTCGATGCCATCGAGGATGATGCGGATACCGGCACCGCGCCCGGCATCCGCCAGGGCGGCCCGCTGCCCGTTTTTCGGATGCCGGTGGAAAACTGGGGCGCCGTCGATCTCGGCCTGCGCGACGCGGCGCTCGCCGGCGGCTATCGCTGGAAGCCCGACCTCAACGCGCCGGAGGGGGAGGGCATTTCCTGCAACCCCATCAACCTCCGCAATGGCCTGCGCGTCACCACCAATGATGGCTATCTGGAGCCGGCGCGCGGTCGCGCGAACCTGACCATCCGGGGCGAGGCGCTGGTCGATCGCGTCGTGGTCGAGAACGGCCGCGCCACTGGTGTGCGCGTGCGCTTCGGTGGCGGCGAATGGGAGGAGATTGCGGGGCGGGAGGTGGTGCTCTGCGCGGGCGCCATCCACAGCCCCGCCATCCTCATGCGGTCCGGCATCGGCCCGGCGGCGGCGCTGTCAGGCCTCGGCATCGCGGTGGTGCGTGACCTGCCCTGGGTCGGCCAGAACCTGATGGACCACCCCATCCTGCGCGCCACCCTGGCGCTGAAGCCGGAACATCGCGCCCAGGGCGCCGATGCGCGTCACACCAATTGCTGCCTGACCTATAGCAGCGGCATGGGCGGCGAACGCGACATGATCATGATCGCCTACAACCATCGCGGCCTGACCACCGATGGCGGCCCGGCGGAGGGTGGCGCTGTGGGCCTCGCGCTCTACGACGCTTGGTCGCGCGGCACGCTGACCCTGACCTCCGCCGATCCGGAGGCGCAGCCGGTGGTGGAGGAGAACATGCTGGACGATCCGCGCGACCGCACGCGGCTGCGCGACGGCGTGCGGCGCCTGGCCCGCCTGACCGCGCTGGCGCCGCTGCGCGACCTGGCGCAGCAGATCACCTTCGGCGAGACGGGCCTCGGCATGGATCAGGCCGCGGCGCTGCCGGATGACGAGCTGGACGCGATCATGCTGGCGGAGGCCAGCGACATCCAGCACGCCGCCGGCACCTGCCGCATGACGGCGCATGAGGAACCGCGCGGCGTGGTCGACCCCGATCTGTGTGTGCGCGGTGTCTCCGGCCTGCGCGTGGCGGACGCCTCCATCATGCCAAGCGACTGCCGCGCCAATCTGCACTTCACCTGCGTGATGATCGGGGAAGCCCTGGCGCGACGCATGCGCGCCGCAGGTTGACGCCCGCCCCGCCGGGGCGAGAATGGCCGGCCAGGGGAGACCGAAGATGGCCCAGGCCGATGCGTTCAGCGAGATCACCCGTGGCGTCCGCGTGACGGTGCGCAGCTTCTATCTGGAAGACCAGTCGGAACCGGAGCGCGGCCATTTCGTCTGGGCCTATCGCATCGCCATCGCTAATGAGGGGGCGGAGACGGTGCAGTTGTTGAAGCGAAGCTGGCGCATCACCGATGCCCAGGGCCGCGTGCAGCAGGTGCATGGCGAAGGCGTGGTTGGGGAGCAGCCCGTGCTCGCGCCGGGCGAGCAGTTCGAATACACCTCCGGCACCCCGCTGCCGACGCCGTCCGGCTTCATGGCCGGCGCCTACCACATGGTGGTGACGAAGACTGGCGAGCCATTCGACGTCGCCGTCCCCACTTTCAGCCTGGACAGCCCGCACCAGCCGGCCAGCCGGCTGCATTGATGGAGACGCCGGAGGGGCTTTTGGCGCGGCTGTCCGCGCTGGGGATCGAGGCCCATACCGTCAGCCATGCGCCGGTCTTCACCGTGGCCGAAAGCAAGGCGCTGCGGCCCAGCCTGCCCGGCGGCCATGTCAAAAACCTGTTCCTGCGGCCCGAAAAGGCCGCCGGCCCCTTCCTGCTGGCGGTGCTGGAGGAGGATCGGCAGGTGAAGGTCAATGCCCTGATCCGCGCCCTCGGCCAGCCGCGCAGCGTCTTCGCGGAGGCCGAGGCCTTGTGGGCCACGCTGGGCGTGGAACCTGGCTCCGTCACGCCCCTTGGCCTGGTCAATGCCGCCCCCGGCACGGTGCGGATCGCGATCGACCGACTGCTGGTGGAAGGGTTTGAGTGGATCCATGTCCATCCCCTGACCAACCGCATGACCACGGCCATCCGCCCGGCCGATCTGCTGCGTTTCCTGCGCCATCTGGGTCATGCGCCGGAGGTGGTGGACCCCCCGAATCCGGTCTGACCCGCCCCGGAAACGCCCGGACCCGCTTGCTTCGGAACGCGCATGGCGCATCTATGCGCCCAAGCGAGAGGAATTTGCCGCCATGGATCTCATCTTCGACCCCAGCCGCCAGCCCGCCCCAGGCGGCGCCAGCCCCGCCGGCACGCCTGATCCGGTGAAGGATGGCGACCAGCGCACCTTCATGGCCGATGTCATCGAGGCCAGCCGCGAAACGCCGGTCCTGGTCGATTTCTGGGCCACCTGGTGCGGCCCCTGCAAGACGCTGACTCCGACGCTGGAGAAGGTGGTGCGCGCCGCCGGTGGCCGCGTGAAGCTGGTGAAGATCGACATCGACAAGAACCGCCAGCTGGTCCAGCAGCTCGCCCAGATGGGCCTGCCGCTGCAATCGGTGCCGACGGTCGTCGGCTTCGTGCAAGGCCAGATCGCCGACCTGTTCCAGGGCGCTCTGCCGGAAGGCGAGGTGAAGAAGTTCATCGAGGCCTTGCTGAAGGCGGCCGGCGGGCAATTGCCCGGCGCTGACCTGCTGGCCGAGGCCAAGGCCCTGGTGGAAGCCGGCGACCACGCCGGCGCGGTGGAGCTCTTCGCCGCCCTGGCCCAGGCTGAGCCGGAGAACCCTGAGGCCATGGCCGGCCTCGCCCGCTGCCTGATGGCGCTGGGCGAGGAGGAACAGGCGCAGGAGGTGCTGGACCAGGTGCCGGAGAAGATCGCCGGCCATGCCGAGATCGCCTCCGTCCGTTCGCAGCTTCAGCTCGCCCGGGAAGGCCGCGAGGCGCGGGAGAAGCTGGGCGAGTTCGAGCGCCGGCTGGAAGCCGACCCGGACGACCACGCGGCCCGGATCGACCTGGCCGTGGCGCTGAACGCCATGGACAAGCGGGGGGAGGCGGTGGACGCGCTGATGGTCGCCATCAAGCGCGACCGCGCCTGGAACGAGGAGGCGGCGCGCAAGCAGTTGCTGAAGTTCTTCGAGGCCTGGGGATTCGACGACCCCGCCACCCTTGCGGGACGCCGGAAGCTCTCCACCCTTCTGTTCCGATAAGCCGACCCGGCCGGGGGCGCGAACCGCACGGGATGACAGTGGCCGGCGGCGATGGCGCCGCCGGCTGAAACGGAGCCCATGCCCGCTTTCCAGACCCCCCTCGAGGCTCTGCCGCCGGAGATCCCGATCTTCCCCCTCTCCGGCGCATTGCTGCTGCCGGGCGGCCGCCTGCCGCTGAACATTTTTGAACCGCGCTTCCTGGCGATGACGGAGGATGCGCTGGCGGCGGGGCGGTTCCTCGCCATGGTGCAGCCCGACCCGGCGCTGCCGCGCACCGAGATCGGCAGCCAGATCTACCGCGTCGGCTGCCTCGGCCGCATCTCCTCCTTCGCCGAGACGGAGGATGGGCGCTACCTCATCACGCTGACCGGCGTGATCCGCTGCCGCATTGAGGAGGAGGTGGGGCTGCGCCGGGGCTATCGCCGCGCCCGCGCCGATTACAGCCCCTATGCCGCCGACCTGGCGCTGGACGCGCCGGCCCCGCAGGTGGACCGCGCCAGCATGCTCACCGCGCTGCGCCCCTATTTCAAGGCGCGCGGCATCGAGGCGAATTGGGAGGCGGTGGAGTCCACGCCGGACGCCCTGCTGGTGACCACGCTGTGCATGCTCTGCCCCTTCGAGGTGCGGGAGAAGCAGGCGCTGCTGGAAGCACCGACAGTGACCGACCGCGCCGCCATGCTGGTCGCCCTGCTCCAGATGGGCGGCCACGCCATGGCGTCCGAGGGCCGCCCCAGCTAAACCGGACCAGCTTGGCCCTCTCCCCCCAACGGGGGAGAGGGTTGGGTGACGGGGGCCTTGCCCCCTCGCATTCCTGTTGGGGAGACATTGGCGATGACGGCATCCGAGCCGATGGCCGGGGCGGTGGACCCCCGGCTTCTGGAAATCCTGGTCTGCCCGGTGAGCAAGGGCCCGCTGCGCTATGACCGCGAGGCCGGCGAACTGGTCAGTGAAAAGGCGGGCCTCGCCTATCCGGTGCGCGACGGCATCCCCATCATGCTGCCGGACGAGGCGCGCAAACTGCCGGCATAATGCCGAAGCTGACCGAAATCCGCCTGAGCAAGGCGGACCAGCTCCTGCACCTGGCCTGGGACGATGGCGTCAGCTTCGCCCTGCCCGCCGAATATCTGCGCGTCGAAAGCCCCTCGGCTGAGGTGCAGGGTCATGGGCCGGGGCAGCGGGTGACGGTGCCGGGGCGGCGCCACGTGGGCATCATGCGGATCGAGCCGGTGGGCCATTACGCCGTGCGGCTGATCTTCGACGACATGCACGACAGCGGCATCTACAGCTGGGATTTTTTTCGCACGCTGGGCGAGCAGTATGCGGAACGCTGGGCGGCCTATGAGGCGGCGCTGGCGGCAAAGGGGTTGAGCCGGGACCCGCCGCGGCGGCGTTGATCCGTCATGACCATCATCGCCCCGGGTGATTGGGCGCGCGCGGGCTGAGGCCCCACACTCCGCTCCGATCAACGACCCTGGCGAGCGCCCCTTCTTGTACGGGCGGCCCCGCCCCATCGGACACGACCCCCATGAAAAAGATCGGCTTCCTTTCCTTCGGCCATTGGACGCCCGCGCCCCAGTCGGGCACCCGATCCGCCGGCGATGCCCTGCTCCAGTCCATCGACCTCGCTGTGGCGGCGGAGGAGCTGGGCGCGGATGGCGCCTATATCCGCGTCCATCACTTCGCCCGCCAACTGGCCTCGCCCTTCCCGCTTCTCGCCGCCATGGGCGCTAAGACCAGCCGTATCGAGCTCGGCACCGCCGTCATCGACATGCGCTACGAGAACCCGCTCTACATGGCGGAGGATGCCGGCGCCGCCGATCTCATCAGCGGCGGCCGCCTTCAGCTCGGCCTCAGCCGTGGCTCGCCGGAGCAGGTGATCGATGGCTGGCGCCACTTCGGCTATGCGCCGGCGGAGGGCGAGACCGATGCCGATATGGGCCGCCGCCATGCGGAGGTCTTCCTGCAGGTGCTGCGCGGCAAGGGATTCGCGCAGCCGCACCCTCGCCCGATGTTTCCCAACCCGCCCGGCCTGCTGCGGCTGGAGCCGCATTCGGAAGGGCTGCGGGAGCGCATCTGGTGGGGCTCCGGCTCCAATGCCACGGCGGTCTGGGCGGCGCAGCAGGGCATGAACCTGCAAAGCTCCACCCTCAAGGACGATGAGACGGGCGAACCCTTCCACATCCAGCAGGCCAAGCAGATCCGCGCCTATCGCGCCGCCTGGGCGGAGGCCGGCCATAACCGTACGCCCCGCGTCTCGGTCAGCCGCAGCATCTTTCCGCTGCTGGATGACCGCGACCGCGGCTATTTCGGGCGCGGCGGCAAGGAGGAGGATCAGATCGGCTTCATCGACGAGAACACCCGCGCCGTCTTCGGCCGCGGCTATGCGGCGGAGCCGGAGGCGCTGGTGGCGCAGCTTCGCGCCGATGAGGCGATCGCGGAGGCGGATACGCTGCTGCTGACCATCCCGAACCAGCTCGGTGTCGACTACTGCGCCCATGTCATCGAGGGCATCCTGAAGCAGGTCGCCCCGGCGCTGGGCTGGCGCTGACGCCACGGTCGCCCCGGCTCAACACGGAAATGTCATGACGGTGGCGGGGCGGCAACAATGTCCCGCATGGGAAGGTGTTGGTATCTCCTCTCCCTCATGCCGACCCCGCCCCGCCCTGGAGCCGACCCGCCTCCCCAGGGCATGGGGGCCGTCGATGCTGAAGACGTCGTGGCGGTGAGCCGCGCGGAAGATGTCGTGGCGGGAAGCCACGCCGAGGACATCGTGGCGGAACGCTACCGGCTGGCGCAGCGCGCCACCCGCGATGCGATCTGGGACTGGGACCTTCGCAGCAATTCGGTCGCCTGGAACGAGGCGCTCCACACCGCCTATGGCTGGCCGCCCTCGCTGGTGGAGCCGAACGGGGATTGGTGGCTCGCCCGCATTCACCCGGACGATCGCCGGCAGGTGGAGGCCAGCATCCATGCCGTGATCGACGGCACCGGCACGGATTGGAGCGGCGAGTACCGCTTCGAACGGGCCGATGGCAGCTTCGCCGAGGTCTTCGACCGCGGCTTCGTCATCCGCGACGCGGAGGGCCGGCCGCTGCGCATGGTCGGCGCGCTGTTCGACCTCAGTGAGCGTCGCCGCGCCGATGCGGCGCTGCGCGATCGCGACGAAAGGCTGCGGCTGGCTACGGCCGCCGCGCGGATCGGCACCTTCGACTACCAGATCGACAGCGGCGTGCTGACCTGGGACGACCGCTGCCGCGAGCTGTTCGGCCTGCCGCCGGGCGCCCCTGTCAGCTATGAGGGCAGCTTCCTCGCCGGCCTGCACCCGGATGACCGGGACGACGCGGCGGCGGCCGTGGCGCGCGCGCTGGACCCGGCGGGAACGGGCCGCTTCAGCACCGAATACCGGACCATCGGCCTGACCGACGGCATCGAGCGCTGGGTTGCCGCGCGCGGCGAGGCGCATTTCGAGGCCGGCCAGGCCGTGCGCCTGGTCGGCACCGTTCTCGACATCTCCGACCGCCGGCGCGCCGAGGTGGCGCTGCAGGAGAATGAGGAACGCTACCGCACCCTGTTCAACAAGATGGACGAGGGCTTCTGCATCATCGAGTTCTTCGACGGCCCGCATGGGCCGTTGAGCGACTATGTGCATATCGAGGCCAACCCCGCCTATGCCCGCCATGCCGGCATCGCCGATGTCACCGGCCAGAAGCTGCGGGAGATGGTGCCAGAGGAGGCCGATGGCTGGGTCGCGCTGTATGGCGGCGTGCTGCGCACCGGCACGCCGATCCGCTTCGAGCGCGAGCTGGTCGCCACGGGACGGCATCTGGAGCTGTCCGCCTTCCGCATCGAGCCGCCGGAGCGCCGCCAGGTCGCGGTGCTGTTCCAAGACATCACCGCCCGGAAGCGCACCGAGGTGCAACTGCACCAGGCGAAGGAGATGCTGGAGGTCCGCATCGCCCAGGCGCTGGCGGAACGGCGGCTGCTGGCCGATATCGTCGAGGGTGCCAATGCCTTCGTGCAGGTGGCCGACAGGCAGTTCCGCTGGCTGGCCATCAATGGCGCGGCGGCGGCGGAGTTCGAGCGGCTGTTCGGCCTTCGGCCCAGCGTCGGCGCCTCCATGCTCGATCTGCTGGCGGACCGGCCGGAGGTGTGCGCGGCCGTGCGGGCCGCCTGGTCGCGCGCCCTGGCCGGCGAGGAATTCGTCGAGATCGCGCCCTTCAGCACCGTGCAGGGCGACCGCCGCTTCTACGAAATGCGCTTCAGCCCGCTGCGCGACGCGGAGGGCCGGCAGCTCGGCGCCTATCAGTTCGCCTATGATGTGACGGATCGGCTGGAGGAGCAGGAACGCCTGCGCACGGCGGAGGAGGCGCTGCGGCAAAGCCAGAAGATGGAAGCCGTGGGCCAGCTGACCGGCGGCCTGGCGCATGACTTCAACAACCTGCTCACCGGCATCATCGGGTCCTTGCAGATGATGCAGGCACGCATCGCCCAGGGCCGCACCGCAGAGGTGGACAAGTACATCAACGCCGCCCAGGGCGCCGCCAAGCGCGCCGCGTCGCTGACGCAGCGGCTGCTCGCCTTCTCACGCCGCCAGACCCTCGATCCCAAGCCGACCGCGGTCAACCGCCTGATCGCGGGGATGGAGGATCTGATCCGCCGCACGGTGGGTCCGGCCGTGGAGGTGGAAGTGGTGGGGGCCGGCGGGCTCTGGACCGTGCTGGTCGATCCGCCGCAGTTGGAAAACGCGCTGCTGAACCTCTGCATCAATGCGCGTGATGCCATGCCGGGGGGCGGGCGGCTGACGATCGAGACGGCGAATCGCTGGATGGACGATCGCGCGGCGCGGGAGCGCGACCTGCCGCCGGGGCAGTACATCTCGCTCTGCGTCTCCGATACCGGGGCGGGCATGACGCCGGAGATCATCGCCCGCGCCTTCGACCCCTTTTTCACCACCAAGCCCATCGGCCAGGGCACGGGCCTGGGGCTCAGCATGATCTACGGCTTCGTTCGCCAGTCGGGCGGCCAGGCGCGGATCTATTCGGAACCCGGGCAGGGGGCGATGGTCTGCCTCTATCTGCCGCGGCATCGCGGGGCAGCCGTTGTGGCTGAGGCCGCCGCTGATCCGCGCCCCGTCCCGCCGGCGGAAGGCGGCGCCGGCGAGGTGGTGCTGGTGGTGGATGATGAACCGACGATCCGCATGCTGCTGACGGAAGTGCTGGCGGAGCTGGGCTACGACGCGCTGGAAGCCGCTGATGCGGCCTCGGCGCTTGCTTTGCTCGATGGCGGGGCGCGGGTCGACCTGCTGGTTACCGATGTCGGCCTGCCCGGCGGCATGAACGGCCGCCAGCTGGCCGATGCGGCGCGTGTCGACCGGCCGGAGCTGAAGGTGCTGTTCATCACCGGCTATGCGGAGAACGCGGTGATCAGCCACGGCCACCTGGACGCCGGCATGCACGTCATGACCAAGCCCTTCTCGGTCGAGGCCATCGCCGACCGCATCCTGGCGTTGCTGACCGGGCGGTGACTTTCCAGGCCCTCAAGCGCCGGGCGGCCCCGCCGGGGCCTTGGCTCGCCGCATAAGCGGCGGGCCGCGCGTGCGGCCTCGGCCGGTTTCACCGGCCGCAGCTCGGCCTTTTCGGGCGCTGGTGACGCCGCGGAAGGCGGTGCCTATGCCTCCGCGCCGCTCCGCGGGCTGCCGATCATCGCCAAAAATTCCCGGCGGGTGGAGGCGTCATCGCGGAAGGCGCCAAGCATGCGGCTGGTGACCATGGACACGCCCGGCTTGTGGATGCCGCGCGTGGTCATGCACTGGTGCTGCGCCTCGATCACCACGGCCACGCCCTTGGGCCGCAGCACCTGCTCGATGGTATTGGCCACCTGGGCGGTCAGCTTTTCCTGGATCTGCAGGCGCTTGGCATAGGCTTCCAGCACCCGGGCGAGCTTGGAGATGCCGACGACGCGGCCATCCGGGATATAGGCGATATGCGCGCGACCGATGATCGGCACCAGGTGGTGCTCGCAATGGCTCTCCAGCCGGATGTCGCGCAGCACCACCATCTCGTCATAGCCATCCGTCTCCTCGAAGGAGCGGGCGAGCAGATCGACCGGGTCGATCTCATAGCCGCCGAAGAATTCGCCATAGGCGCGGGCGACGCGGGCGGGGGTGTCCACCAGGCCCTCACGGGTGGGGTCATCCCCGGCCCAGAGCAGCAGGGTGCGGACGGCGGCCTCCGCCTCCTCGCGCGTCGGGCGAATGGGGGTGGCGGGTGGCAGGGCGCCCAGGCTGCGGGCAGGGGTCTGGATGTTCACGGGTAAGGTCCTATCGGCATCTCGACGCGTCGAAGGCAGAGGTCCTGCCGTCGCATCATCGCGCCCTGTGGAAGGCAGAGGCTGGAAAGCAGAGGCTCGGAAAATCAGATGGGGGTGGTCGGACATCCCGCAATGGTGAGTCGGGAACCGGATCGATGGCAAACCACGCGGGGCATTTTAGGCCTTTGATTCAGGCCGGCGGTTCGCCCTGCACCGGCTGGCTGCCCATGGCGCGCAGCAGCGCCGTGATGGCCCGCGCCGCCTCCTCCACCGCATCGGCATCGCTGCCCTTGGCCACCAAAGCGACGCCGCCGCCGCCCATGCGGTAATAGGGATAGCTGCCGATATCGAGGTCGGGCCAGCGCCCCTGGATCGCCGCCAGCCCCTCCGCGATCCGCCCCTCCATCACCCCATCCGCATGCACGGCGCGGGAGGCGATGGGCGGGCCGCCGGCCAGCGTCGGGGCCAGCGATTCGAACATCGCCTGCATGATGCGCGGCACCCCGGCCAGCACATGGACATTGCCGATGGTGAAGCCGGGGGCGATGGAGATGGCGTTGTCGATCAGCGTGGCGCCACGCGGCATGGTGGCCATGCGCTGCCGGGCGGCGTTGAAGTCGCCGGGCTTGTAATGGCGTTCCAGCCGCGCCCAGGCCTCCGGCTGCGGCTCCCACGGCACGCCGAAGGCGCCGGCGACACATTCGCTGGTGATGTCGTCATGCGTCGGGCCGATGCCGCCGGTGGTGAAGACGTGGTCGTATTTTTGCCGGACCTCGTTCAGCGTGGCGATGATCGTCGCCCGCACATCCGGGATGATGCGAACCTCGCGCAGCGGAATCCCGATCTCACCCAGGCGGGTGGCCAGAAAATTGATATTGGCGTCCTTGGTGCGGCCGGAGAGCACCTCATTGCCGATGACCAGCAGGGCGGCGGTGGGGTTGGGCGTGGCGGCGGTCATCGGGTGGGGTCCGGATACCAGAGGGGGATGGCGAGGCTTGTGGCCAGCGCGGCCATGCGCCCGTCGAAGGTGGCGAGTTCCGCCTGCTCCCGTTGCGCCAGGGCAAGGTACAGGCAGTCATAGATCGGGTGGGATAGCCGCTCGGCGATGATGCAGGCTGATACAGCCAGGATGTCCATGTCGAACAGCGTCAGCATGCCGCTACGCCGCAACTCGGCCAATACGGCCTGGGCGTGGCCCTGGGGCACGGTCTTGCGCCGTGCCTTGGTCAACAGGGCATTGCCGATCTCGGCGAGCAGCAGGCTTGGAGCCAGCAGGTCGGCCCCGCTGCTCTGCACCTCTTCCGCCCTGTCGCTGGCGGCCTCGGCGGCGAACCAGGCCACGGCGACCGAAGCGTCGACGACGATGCGCGTCACGAACCGGCAGGGCTCGCGTCGTCATCCGCCCATCGCGCCGCGAGTGCATCACGCGCCCTGCGGATTTCGGCGGTGCTGTCCCAGTCGGGATCTGGCGTCGTCTGTGCACGAAGGGCACGGCTTCGCGCGATCCAGGCCTCCCGATCGGAGGCGTTGGAGGCCTCGGTCAGCGTCTCCCGGGCCAGATGCTCCAGGGAGGTTCCGCGCTCCAGCGCCTTGCCCTTGAGCCGTTCGATCACCGCTTCATCCAGATTTCGGATCAGGATCTGACCCATCTCAGCCCGCGCCTTTCGATGCTATCATCGGATGATATCATCAGGCTGTTCGCGCTGCTACAGGAAATCCCGCAGCAGCGCGACCAGCGGCTTGTCCGCCGGCGGCATGGGATAGTCGCCGAGCTTGTTCGGCCGCACCCAGGACAGCGCCTGGCCCTCCAACGGCTGCATCCGGCCTTCCCAGCGGCGGCAGAGATAGAGCGGCATCAGCAGGTGGCGCTCGCCCAGGGGGTGGCTGGCGAAGGTGAAGGGGGCGAGGCAGCTCGCGGCCACGTCGATTCCGAGTTCTTCTTTCAGCTCCCGGATCAGAGCCACCTCCGGGGTTTCCCCGGCCTGGACCTTGCCGCCGGGGAATTCCCAGAGGCCGGCCATGGGCTTGCCCTCCGGCCGGCGGGCCAGCAGCACGCGGCCGTCCGGATCGATCAGGGCGCAGGCGGCGACCAGCAGAATGTTGGTGCCCTGCGGAGGTTCGGCCTTCTTCTCCGCCGTGGCGGCGGGCAGGTCGGCGCGGGTCAGTTCGAACAGCTTCACCGGCATGGTGCCGCCGCGGGCCACGAAATCCCGCACCCCCTCGCCGGTCTCGCGGAAGCCGATACGGCGCAGCACGGCCTGGCTGCGGCTGTTCTCGATCAGGGCCGAGGCGACCAGTCTGTCGAGGTCCAGATGCGCCAGCGCCCAGCTCGCCAGCCGTAGCGCCGCTTCCGGCCCCACGCCATGGCCCCAGAAGCGCCGGCCGATCCAATAGCCGAGTTCCGCCTGGCGCTTGGCCGCATCCCGGGTCAGGCCGATGCAGCCGACCAGCACCTCCCGCTCCTCCGGTTCCCCGGCATGTTCCACGCCGGTGATGGCGAGGTGCCAGGCGCTGCCCGCTTCCATCTGCGCGCGGGTGGAGGCGATCCATTCATCCGCCAGGGCGCGGGGATAGGGGAAGGGCACGCGGGCCAGCGTCTTGGCCACTTCCCAGTCATTCACCAGCCGGTGCAGCTCCGCCGCATCCTCCGGCCGCAGGGGGCGAAGCGTCAGGCGTTCGCTTTGCAGCGGGCGGAAGGGGGGCGGCGCCAGGGGGTCCGACGCCAGAGCAAGGGTCGTCGGCATGGGGGATTCAGGACCGGTAGGCGCCGTTGATATCGATATAGCCATGCGTCAGGTCGCAGGTCCAAGCCGTCGCCTTGCCGCGGCCGAGCGCCAGGTCCACTTCGATCCGCACGTCGCGCCCTTTCATATGGGCGATGACCGGCGTCTCGTCGTAACCCGCCACCACGGCGCCTTCGCGCGCCATCCAGGTGCCGCCGATGGCGACGGAAAGCAGGTCGCGATCCGCTGGCTCCCCGGCCTTGCCGACCGCCATGACGATGCGGCCCCAATTGGCGTCCTCGCCGGCGATAGCGGTCTTCACCAGGGGGGAATTGGCGATGGACATGGCGATGCGGTGCGCGGACTTGGCGCTGACCGCGCCGGTCACGTCGATCTGGATCAGCTTCTGGGCGCCTTCGCCGTCGCGCGCGACCATCAGGGCGAGGTCCATCAGCACCTCATGCACCGCGCGGGCGAAATCCTTCAGCATCTTGCCGCCTTCGGCGGGCACGCGGGGGTGCTTGGCGGCACCGGTGGCGAAGAGCAGCACAGTGTCGCTGGTGGAGGTATCGCTGTCGACCGTGACGCAGTTGAAGGATTTCTGGGTGCCCTTGGCCAGGATCGCCTGGAGCGCCGCGGCCGGCACTTTCGCGTCGGTGGCCAGGAAGCACAGCATGGTCGCCATATCCGGCGCGATCATGCCGCTGCCCTTGGCAATGCCGCTGACCGTCACCGTGGTGTCGCCGATCTGCGCCGTGCGGGTGGCGCCCTTGGGGAAGGTGTCGGTGGTCATGATGGCGCTGGCGGCGCCGGCCCAGCCGTCCACATCCAGCTTGCCGAAGAGCGGCGGCAGGGCCGCGACCAGCTTTTCGGTCGGCAGCTTCTCGCCGATCACGCCGGTGGAGGCCAGAAAGACCTCCGTCGGCTTGCAACCCGCCAGTCCGGCCATGGCCTTGGCCGTCTGGGCGCAGGTCTCGCGGCCCGCCTTGCCCGTGAAGACGTTGGAATTGCCGGCGGTGACGACCAAAGCGCGGGCCTTGCCGCCCTTCAGCGCGGCGCGGCACCAGTCGATCGGGGCGCCCGGGCATTTGTTCTTCGTGAAGACCCCCGCCACGGTGGTGCCGGCGGGGAAGACCATCATGGTCACATCCTCCCGCGCCTTGTAGCGGATCTCCGCCCGGCCGGAGCCGAGGCGCAGCCCCGCGACCGGCGGCATCGCCGGCAGCGGCAAGGCGAGGGGAGAGACGGGGAGATCCTTGCCGGCCATGGTCGCGGTCTTTTCAGGCTGTGGAATGGGGAAGGGCGTTCAGCGCCGCGGTTGCGGGCCGGGGCCGGGCGGCGGGGCGGCGCCATCCAGCAGGGAAGGCGCGGCCGGCGCGGGCAAAGCGCTGCCATCCATAGCGAAACGCTCGATCCGGGCGGCACCACGGATGCGCTCCACCTCCGCCGTCACGGCTTCCTCGAAGGCGCGCTGGCGCAGGGCTTCCTGGGCTTCCTCGAAGGGCGGCGGCGGCACGGCGCGGCGCTCCTCCACCTTGATGACATGCCAGCCGAACTGGGTGCGCACCGGGCTTTCGGAGATCTGGCCGGGCTGCATGCCGAAGGCGGCGGCGGCGAATTCGGGGATCATGTCGCCGCGCTTGAAGAAGCCCAGATCGCCGCCTTCGCGGGACCCCGGGCCGGTGGAGCGGCGGCGGGCGACCTCGGCGAAGTCGGCATTGGGGCGGCGTGCCTCGGCCAGCGCGGTACGGGCCTCGGCCTCGGTGGGCACCAGGATGTGGCGGGCGCGCACCTCCTCCTCCGCCGGGCGGCCGGCGACGTCGCGCTGGTAGCGGGCGCGGAGAGATTCCTCGGTCATCTGCGGGGCCACGGCGCGGGTGATGAGGGCCTGTTGCAGCGCCTCCTCCTCCGCCCGGCGCAGGCGGGACTGGACCTCGGGGTCATTCGCCAGGCCCTGGGCGCGGGCGGCGGCGGTGATGGCCTTCTGGGTGATGAGCTGGTCCAGCAGCAGCGGCAGCAGCATGGGCTGCGGCATGGAGCGCAGCTCCGCCGGCAGGCGCTCCATCTCCGATTGCAACTCGGACAGGCGGATTTCGGCGCCATCTACACGGGCCACCACGGGGTCCGCGGCGGCAGCGGGCGCCTGGGCCAGGGCCGGGGCCGCCACCAGGGCTGTGGAAAGCAGCAGGGCGGCGAGGAAGGGAGCCGTGCGGCGCATCGCGGGAATTCTCGTCATGTTCGCCGGAAGATGGCCGATGCGGGGGGGCGCCACAAGGCGGGGGCCGGCATGGCCGCGGGCATAAATAGAGAGTGGCTTGCCCCGCATCGGCGGATGCCGGGCTTGCGTTGACGTGGCAGGGCCGCGCGCCTATCTCTCCGGCGCCGCGCTTTGCCCGGGCCGGGCCTTTGCGCCCCCGACCGCCGGGCGTGATCGCATCGGCGCTGCCGCTGGTCGCAAGCTGCGGGTCGGAGACAACTGCCAGACATGTTTCAACGCCTCGTCCGCGCCGTATTCGGCAACACCAACGACCGGGCGCTGAAGCGCTTTCAGGGCCGGGTACCCGCGATCAACGCGCTGGAGCCAACGCTGGCCTCCCTGTCCGACGAGGCGCTGCGGGGAAAAACCGCGGAATTCCGCGCCCAGCTGGCCGCCGGGCGGACGCTGGACGACATCCTGCCCGAAGCCTTTGCCACGGTGCGGGAGGGTGCGAAGCGCGCCCTCGGCATGCGGCATTTCGACGTGCAGATGATCGGCGGCATGGTGCTGCATGATGGCCGCATCGCCGAAATGAAGACCGGCGAGGGCAAGACCCTGGTCGCCACCCTTCCGGTCTATCTGAACGCACTGCCCGGCAAGGGCGTCCATGTCGTCACCGTGAACGACTACCTGGCCAGCCGCGACGCGGAATGGATGGGTAAGCTCTACGGCTTCCTCGGCCTGACCACCGGCACCATCGTGCATGGCAAGTCGGATGATGAACGCCGCGACGCCTATCACTGCGATATCACCTACGGCACCAACAACGAATTCGGCTTCGACTATCTGCGCGACAACATGAAGTACCGGCTGGAGGAGATGGTCCAGCGCGACTTCGCCTATGCCATTGTCGACGAGGTGGACAGTATCCTGGTGGATGAGGCGCGCACGCCGCTGATCATCTCCGGCCCCTCGGATGACAGCAGCGACCTGTATCAGCGCGTCAATGCCGTGATGGTGGAGCTGGTGAAGGACACCTCGCTCTACGAAAAGGACGAGAAATTCAAGACCGTCCATATGATCGAGGCGGGGACGGAAGCGCTGGAAGTGGCGCTGACTGAGGCCGGGCTGCTGACCGAGGGCGCGCTGTATGACAGCGCCAATGTGACCCTGGTGCACCACGCCAACCAGTCCCTGCGCGCGCATGTGCTGTTCACCAAGGATGTCGACTACATTGTCCGGCAGGACAAGGTCATCATCATCGATGAATTCACCGGCCGCATGATGGAAGGCCGCCGCTATTCGGAAGGCCTGCACCAGGCGCTGGAAGCCAAGGAAGGTGTGACGGTTCAGCCGGAGAACCAGACGCTCGCCTCCATCACCTTCCAGAACTATTTTCGCCTGTACCCCAAGCTGGCGGGCATGACGGGCACGGCCTCCACCGAGGCCGACGAATTCGCCGAGATCTATAAGCTGGAGGTGGTGGAAATCCCCACCAACGTGCCGGTGGCCCGCATCGATTCCGATGACGAGGTCTATAAATCCGCGCGCGAAAAATATGAGGCGGTGGCCGTCCTGATCGCCGAGGCGCGGGAGCGTGGCCAGCCGACGCTGGTCGGTACCACCAGCATCGAGAAGTCGGAGCTGATCTCCGAACTGCTGAAGAAGAAGGGCGTGCCGCACCAGGTGCTGAATGCCCGCTTCCACGAACAGGAAGCCGGCATCGTGGCGCAGGCGGGTCGCCCCGGCTCCGTCACCATCGCCACCAACATGGCCGGCCGCGGCACGGACATTCAGCTCGGCGGCAATGCCGACATGCTGGCCCGCGCCGAGATCGGCAACAGCGACAGCCCCGAGTATGAGGCCGCACTCGCCCGCCACAAGGCGGAGGTGGAGGCGATCCGCCCCGCCGTGAAGGCCGCCGGCGGGTTGCTGGTGATCGGCACGGAGCGGCATGAGAGCCGCCGCATCGACAACCAGCTGCGCGGCCGGTCGGGCCGCCAGGGCGACCCGGGCGCCAGCCGCTTCTTCCTGAGCCTGGAAGACGACCTGATGCGCATCTTCGGGTCAGACCGAATGGGCGGGATGCTCCAGAAGCTGGGGCTGAAGGAGGGTGAAGCCATTGTTCACCCCTGGATCAACAAGGCCCTGGAGAAGGCGCAGAAGAAGGTCGAAGCCCGCAACTTCGACACCCGCAAGAACCTTCTGAAATACGACGACGTCATGAACAACCAGCGCAAGGAGGTCTATGCCCAGCGCAAGGCCTTCATGATGGCGCCGGATGTGGCGGAGACGGTCGCCGAAATGCGGCGGGAGACGATCGGCAAGCTGGTCGATACCGCCATCCCCGAGAATGCCTATCCCGAACAATGGGATGTCGCCGGGTTGCAGGAGCGGGTGTTGAACACCCTGGGCCTGGACCTGCCGGTGGCGGACTGGGCGCGGGAGGAGGGCATCGACGAGACCCAGCTGCGCGAACGCCTGATCAAGGCGGCCGATGAAAGCTACGCCGCCCGCGTGGCCAATGTCGGCACCGACCTGATGCGGATGGTCGAGAAGTCCCTGCTGCTGCAGATCTTCGACGCGGTGTGGAAGGAGCACCTCCTGGCGCTCGACCATCTGCGCCAGGGCATCGGCCTGCGCGCCTATGGCCAGCGTGACCCGCTGAACGAATACAAGTCCGAGGCCTTCAACCTGTTCAACAGCATGCTGGAGGATCTGCGGGAGCGGACGACCAGCGTGCTGATGCGCATCGACATCCGCCCCGACGCGCCCCCGCCGATGCCCGAACCGGTGCAGGTGATGGATATGCGCCATCCGGACCCGAATGGCGCCATGGGTGGCATGGCGGAGCTGGAATATGCGGACGCGCCCGCCGCCGGCTACGGCACCGCCACGCAGGCGGCGCGCCAGCCGATGCAGGCCCAGGCCGTGGACCCGAACGACCCCGCCACCTGGGCCGCGACGCCGCGCAATGCGCCCTGCCCCTGCGGCTCGGGCAAGAAATACAAGCATTGCCACGGGCGGGCGCTGTAACGCCCTTCTCCGTCGTGTCGTCGTGCCCGTGACGTGACTGACGGGCTGGCGGCAGACCGGAAGGCCTGCCGCCTGGTCGGTGCGCTGACTATTCCGCGGCCAGCGCGACCTCGGTGATGTCATCCCTGATGCTGGCGAGCTGGCGGTTCAGTTCCAGCCGGTTGCGCTCGAAGGCGGCCAGCGCCTGGCCTCGCAGCGGTGCGCCGCCGGGCAGGGCGACGGTGGCCGGGTTCTGCGGCACGCCGGCCATGCGGATCTCATAATGCAGATGCGGCCCGGTCGACATCCCGGTTGAGCCGACGCGGCCAATCACCGCACCCTGCCGCACCCGCGCCCCCGCGCGCAGGCCCGGGGTGAAGCGCGACATATGCGCATAGACCGTCTCCACCCCATTCGGGTGGCGCAGCCGCACCGTGCGGCCATAGCCACGCTCCGCCTTGGCCGAAAGGACCGTGCCGTCGGCGGCGGCATAGATCGGCGTGCCTGTCGGTGCGCCGAAATCGAGCCCGGCATGCCGGCGGCTATAGCCGAGCACCGGATGGCGACGCATCCCGAAGCCGGAGGTGATCCGCGCGCCATCCAGCGGCGTGCGCAGGAAGCCGCCGCGCAGGGGGCGGCCATCGGCGCGATACCAGTCGACTTCGCCATCCGGCCCGGCATGGCGCCAGACCTCCATCACCCGGCCCGACAGGCTGAGGGCGGCATAATGGAGCTGCCCATGGCCGAGCAGGTCGCCATCGGGGCCGCGCAGCCTTTCGAAGGCCACCGAGATCCGGTCACCGGGCTGCAGGTCACGCTGGAAATCCACCTCATGGGACAAGGCCCGGATCAATGTATGGGTGAGGGGGCCTGGCAGGCCGGCGCGGGTCAGGCTGGCGAAGACGCCATTGGTGATGGTGGTCTCCACCCGGGCCAGGTGGCGCAGGCGGGGCGTCACCACTTCCTCCAGCACCCAATCGGTGCCGCGCCGGTTCAGCGTCAGGGTATGGCCGGGCTGGGGGGCGATCTCGAGCCCGATCAGCGCATTCTCATCATTCATGCGCAACCCGACCTCCTGGCCCACGGCCAGGCGGCGGGGTTCGAAGACGGGGGTCAGGACGGCGATGGCGGCATGGGCCTCGGCCGGATCGACCCCGGCATCCCCGAGCAGACCACCCAGCGTATCGCCGGGCCGAACAGTGACGATCTGCTGCGCCTCATCGGGGGGGTCCGCCGCCTGGGCCGGCGCGAAACGGGCGCCGAGACCAATACAAAGGCAGAGGGTGAGGCGCAGTGGGGAAATCATGCGGATGTCATGTCCGAAGTGGTGGCGGCCGGGAACTTCTTGGGATGGGGCCGTGAAGTCAACCGCGAACCCGCCGCCGCAATGTAACGTGCGCAGCAATGTCAAGGCGTTGCGGGTTATGGCAGCTATGTGACGCTATGCATGACCCCGTGTTGACTCCCCCCGTCCTGGCCCGTAAAAGCCCCCTACCGACGACGAGCCACACGGCTTCGAGACGGGGCGCTGAAAAGCGGGGTTGAAAGTAGCGGAGCTATCCGCTAGATACTCTCCCCCGCCGCTAAGGCGACGATCTTCTCCACGCAGCGATGCGATGGTGCCGGTGGTCAGGGTTCTGGCCTCGGATGAGATCATTGTTCTTTTAAG